>NZ_DAMDBA010000177.1:0-1538 GCF_032093395.1 Novosphingobium sp. | reverse complement strand
CCGGGACAGTCCCGGGCGATCCCGCTCGATGTGCAGGGAACGGCTTTTCAGGAGGCGGTCTGGCGGGAGTTGCAGCGCATTCCTCCGGGCGAGACGCGCAGCTATGCCCAGATCGCGGCGGCAGTCGGCAAGCCGGGCGCGGTTCGTGCGGCAGGCTCGGCCAACGGCGCGAACAACGTGGCGGTGCTGATCCCCTGCCACCGGGTGATCCGCACGGATGGGACGATCGGGGGCTATGCCTATAGCGAGGCGATCAAGCGCGAACTGCTGAAGCGCGAACGGGGGTGAAGCTGTTCGTCGTCCCGGACTTGATCCGGGACCGCTGGCAGTTCTCCAGGCAGTAGCTTGCGCCGGGGCGCTCTACTGCGAGGTGGGCTGTTCATGGCCAGCGGTCCCGGATCAAGTCCGGGACGACGAGTATTCCTGCGCGATTTATACGAAGGAATAGGGGTCGATATCGATGTTCACCCGAACGCTGCGAGGGAACTGGAGGGGCTCCAGCCATTCCCGCAGCGTTTTCTGCAATTCCGCGGATCGGCGGGCGTTGATCAGCAGGCGAAACCGGTGGCGACCGCGCAGCAGTGAGAGTGGGGCGGGGGCAGGACCGAGCACCAGCATGTCCGGATGGTTTGGCGCGGTACCGCCGATGGCGCGGGCGGCGGCTTTCGCTTCGGACTGGTCTTCCGAGGAGACGATGATCGCCGCCCAGCGGCCGAAGGGCGGTGCGCCCGCGTCGCGGCGAGCCTCGGTCTCGGCGGCGTAGAAGGCGTCTCGGTCTCCGGCGGCCAGTGCCGAGATCACCGAAGCCTCCGGGTGCCGGGTCTGGATCAGCACTTCGCCTGGTTTCTCGCCGCGTCCCGCCCGTCCGGCGACTTGCGCGACCTGCTGGTACGTGCGCTCCGCAGCCCGCAAATCACCGCCTTCGAGGCCGAGATCGGCATCGACGACACCCACCAGCGTGAGGTCCGGGAAGTGGTATCCCTTGGTGACGAGCTGGGTGCCGACGATCACGTCGATCGCCTTGCCTTCGGCTTTGGCGACAAATTCGCCGACCGCCTCGGCCGTGTTCATGGTGTCCGACGTGACGAGGGCGACCCGGGCCTCAGGCAGGATTTCGGCCACTTCGTCGGCGATGCGCTCGACGCCGGGGCCGCAGGCGACGAGGCAATCGCCGGTGCCGCATTCCGGGCAGGCATCGGGCACGGGCACTTCATGACCGCAGTGATGGCAGGCAAGGCGCTGCGAGAAGCGGTGCTCCACCAGCCAGGCTGTGCAGTTCGGGCACTGGAACCGGTAGCCGCAGTGGCGGCAGAGCGTCAGCGGCGCATAGCCCCGGCGGTTGAGGAACAGCAGCGACTGTTCGCCGCGCGCCAGCCTGGCCTTCATTTCCTCGACCAGGCGGGGAGCGAGCCACTTGCCGCGTTCCGGCGGTTCCTGCCGCAAGTCCAGGATCTGTATGTCCGGCAATTGCGCGCCGCCGAAGCGCGAGGGCAGGTCGATCTTGCGATAGACGCCGGCCTCGGCAAGCTGCATCGATT
>NZ_DAMDBA010000176.1:622-1768 GCF_032093395.1 Novosphingobium sp. | reverse complement strand
AAGAAACCCGGCTGTCAAACCATCACCGCCTCCGCTGTCGCGCTCGCGCAGTGAATCATCTCATGCCGTCAGGCGCTACCGGTTTTTCGAAGTGTCCACTTCTGTTCTTAACTTTAACTGCCCTAATTAACGATACCATTGCGCTTTTATGAGCGAGATCCCTGCATTTGCGATCATGTATACCCATTTATTGAGGTTACCTCTTGCGCACTTTGCTTCGTCATCTGTCCAGGGAGATGAAAGCCGGCCGCTGAAGGCCTGTTTGCGTATCCAGAAACCAGCTTGGGAACAGGTTTTTCCAATTTGTGTTTTACAGATGTATCTTGAGAAGGAGAGTGTGATGAGCATCGTAGGTAAAGCCAAAGAAGCCGCTGGTTTCGTGAAGGAAGAGCTGAACGAACACGGTGACACACCCGAAGCAAAGAAGAAGGCGCAGGAAGGCCGCGATCTGCGTAACGAAGGTCGTGTCGAAGATGGCAAGGCTCCCAAGACGACCGAACCAGGAACCGGCGCCAAGGAATAAGGCTCGTTGCGAGCTTCAGGGCGCCGCGCCGAAAGGTGCGGCGTCCTTTTGTTTAGTCGTCCCGCATCCGGGTGTCAGGACGTCGACCCGTCTCTCATCACGGCCGTTCGTCTCGGGCATTTGCTCAAGTGGCCGCCGGGAAAATCATCGCTGAGCTATATTGGGCAAAGCTCTTGATGGCTCTCGACCCTGGCTTCGAGCACGCGGGCCCAATCCTTCGCGCAACCGGGGGGAGGCATGTGGACAATGTCGAGGTCATCGCGGGCGTAGTAATCCTTCGCCTGGGCCGCCGCGCGCCGTCCTTCCAAGTCATTGTCACTTGCAAGGAATAGCCGCTTCACGCGAGGCGGTATGGTCATCTGATGAAGCCTGCGTGCGCCCAAGCTTGCCCAGCAGGGAATGCCGGTCAGCAAAGTAAAGGCCCAAGCCGTCTCGAAGCCCTCGGCAATCGCCAGGGTCTCTCCTGGCTGTCCGCCCTGCCATGCGCCCCGCCCCGGCGTGCCCAGCATGACCTTGCGCGTATAGCGGCCTTCAGGGTCCAGGAAGATGCGCTGGATGGCGGTCAGGCTCTGACCTTCCTGGACGGGGACCAGCAAGGCGGGAAGAAACTGCGTTCGCGGCTT
>NZ_DAMDBA010000176.1:0-612 GCF_032093395.1 Novosphingobium sp. | reverse complement strand
CCCGCGCAGGTAGGTTTCCCCAAGCGTACCGATGATCTCGGTGCCCTGGTCCCACACGGGCTGTGGATTGCCCCTTCCCCGCCCTTCAGTGCTGCTGGGCGCAGGGAAATGTCGGCCCGGTTGCACGCGCCGAAGCTCACGCAGCACGTCTTCGCGCGCGCAGCCGGCAAAGCAGGTCACGAGGAAACCGCGGTCGCCCTGGCGGATCGAAAGGCTGGGGTCGCTGTCGGCATGGGCGGGGCATCGGCACATGGCGACATTACCGCTCCATGTGCCCCCGAGGGCGCCGACGAGATCGATGAGTTCCTGGGACGGTCTAAGGGCTGTAAGCGGCATGATATCCTCCTTGCTTACCGTCCTGTTCCCCCCTTTCCTCCTCCTTGGGGTGGACGTGGGCTGCAGAGCCCGTTCAAATTCAGTGCTCGGTCCGGGGCGTCTTGAGCGAAGCGCGCGCAAGGGCTCGGACGACCCTGCGAGCCTTGGCATCGTAGTCGACGACATCCGTATCGGGCAGACGGCCGCGAACGGTCTGGCGCGCGGGTGGAAACCCGGGGTCTGTGCTCGCGAAGACGACACGGTTCCCGCCATTTTCGGCCGGAACGACGATCGTGC
>NZ_DAMDBA010000175.1:0-1850 GCF_032093395.1 Novosphingobium sp. | reverse complement strand
GAACTTGCGCCCGTCGATGGTCATCGACTGCCGGGCGATGGTGAGCGTAATGTCTTCGCCCGACACGGTCGGCAGCGTCGGTCGCATCCCCGGCGAGATCGTCTGCGCCCAGGCCGGCAGCCAGGCTGACAATGCTGCGCCGCCGCCGGCGAGGGCCGCGCCGCGGAGGAACTGGCGGCGGTCGAGAGCAGAAATCATTCGGTTGTCTCAGCTTTAAGAAAGAGGGCGTACCTATTGGGAATACGCAGCATGGCCTCATCCCCCTCAAACTTTCTTTAATATTTCCGAAAGGCGTGCCCTAGCTCGATAGAGGCGCGTTTCGACCGCCTTCTGGCTGATCCCGAGAATTTCGGCGGTTTCAGCTTCCGATTTCTCGTCGATCGTACGCAAAATAAGCGTGTCCTTGAGGGAAGACGGCAGGGCAGCAATCGCTTTCATTGCTTGCGCGAGCTGCTGTTCGGCCCCGATCGCCTGATCGGGCAGCGGTGCGTCGTCGGCGACGCCGTCCGCCTCGCCGAGCGGTAGGGCTAGGGCAAAGAAATTTCGAACCGCTCGCCGACGCCGCCAGTCATGGCATTTGTTGATGACAATCCGGGACATCCAGACCTGGAAGGGTCGGGTTACGTCATAGCGGTTGAGTGCGGCAAAGGCCGCGACGAAGCTCGCCTGGGTGACATCCAATGCCTCATCCATAGATCCGACATGGCTGCGCACGAGCCGGTGAACCCAACCTTGATGCCGGCGGACCAGCTCGCCATAGGCCGCTTGCCGGCCTCCAAGCGCCAGAGCCGCGAGCTCCCCGTCCGAGCAGTCGGGGAGGCACGCGGTCATTCGGATTTGGCCGTCAGCGCTTTCACCACGGCGTCGTCGAATTTGTCCGTCTGATCCGGGCGCAGCACGGCCCGCATCGCGAAGATATGCTCAAGTGTTTCTTTCTGCAGCGCGCCCATGGCCTGGTGCGAGCGATCCACCGCAGTTGCGACTTGCGGGCCATAGCCATGCTCCGCTTCGATCGCTTCCGCGAGACGCGCATTGTCGGCGCGCAATTCGGCCTCCAGCGCTTGACGCCGGATCGCGTAGTTCTTCTCGATTGTCTCGAGTCGGCTGTGTTGCGCTGAATTCAGCTTCAGATCGCGATGGAGCAGCTCGTGCAGCTCATTTTCGACCGGGCGCACTGGAACCACATAGACGCGGCCAATGACAACGCCAGCGATCGCCGCGGCGAAGGTCACCAGGACGAGGAGCAGGAGCCGGCGGCGGTCGCGCATCACTGCGAGCTCAGCAGCGTCGAGGGCGCAAGCGCGAGCCGAGCATCGAAGGGCGATAGCGGTTTGGCATCAGCAGACCGTGTCGGAACTGCCGAGCCGGCAATTCCGATGAACAGCGCGGTTGCGGCCGCGATGCCGAACGTCATAGCGCCAAGGCTTGGTATGGCCCGGATGCGCGCTATTTCCGCCATGACCCGGCTTTCCAGGCCGCCGAGCCTGGGATCGAGAGGCGCATCGCGCAACCGCGAGAGCAGGTGGTCAAGTTCATCCATGGTGCTTCTCCGTCTTCATCCTTCAATACGCACGATGGTCCAGGAACCCTTGCTGTAGATTGAAAAGAATAATTGCGAGGGGTGGGGGCTCGGGCTGCGTATTGTCTCATGGGATCTACAGGAGAATGTTCCAATGCGTTTCTTTTCGCCTCTCGCAGTTATCGCCGCCGTCGGCCTGAGTGTTTCTGCTCCGGCCTACGCGCATCCCAAGCTTGTGTCCTCGACGCCCGCCGCGAACGCCAGCGTCTCGGCGCCTTCGCGTATCACGCTCACCTTCAGTGAAGGTCTGATGCCGAAGCTGTCGGGCGCC
>NZ_DAMDBA010000174.1:0-1877 GCF_032093395.1 Novosphingobium sp. | reverse complement strand
CATTAGCCTGGGCCGTCACAGCTGCTCGCTCAAATGGAAGGTCGCGCCCCAGGAGGCCTTCCTCAAGCAATGGCCGCCGGCCAAGGCCGCCTGGGCGGCAGGCCGGAAGGTCGTGCGCCTGATCGGCTACGACGCCTCGCCCGCCGACGCACGCCGTTATCGCCATGCCGCCGGGATCGACGACCCGCTGTTCGAGTGCCGCTATCCGCTGCGCGACTGGGGCTGGACGCGCGCACGCTGCGAGGCCCGGATTGCGCAAGCCGGCCTCCCGGTCCCGCCCAAATCGTCCTGCTTCTTCTGCGGCGCCATCAAGCCCGATGAGGTCCGCGCCCTGCCGGCCTGGTGCCTGCGCCTCATCGTGCTCATCGAGGCGCGCGCGGCCCCCGTCTCCATACGGTCGAGGGGCTCTGGCGGCGCTCTACCCGAACCCGTCCGGGGCGGATCACCGACTTTATCCGTGCCGAGCAGCTGCTGCCCGAGGCCGAGATCGGCGAGATCCTGCGGACCGCTCCCACCGAGCTGCTGCGCTTCCAGGACGCGGCCGCGCTCGTGCCGGTGAGCGAAAGACCGACCATGGAGCAATGGCTCGCCGACTTCACCGCGGGGCAGGCCACCAGCCGTCTCTAGGCAGCCGCGCTGCGCTGCGCCATCCCGCGACATGTGCACCGCGCGCCCACAGCATACCCACCGGTTATGCCGGCTCTGACCACAAGCTTATCCACCAAGGAGGTCAACCATGCGTCCCATCACGCCTGCCTCGCCCGAGCAGGGCCAGGCCATCGCCAACGCTGTCGAGCGCCTGCGCGAAGCGCGCACCCTCTTGCGCCAGGCCGGCGCGCACCAGGCGGCGGCCGCCGCCGGCAAAGCGATCAGCAGCGCCGAAGGCGCGGCCCGGCATGTCGCGCACCGGATCCGGCGGACGAGTACGTGACGCCCGCGCTCTCGCGCGACGCCTTGGCGGGGTCAAGCGCCATGCGACCAATGTCTAGGGTTTTGAACGTCGTCGCCATAACCAGCCTTTCGTCATTTTGCGGTACAAGTGTGCATGGATTCGCACACAACGCCCGGGCTCTGGTCGCGCGACTTTGAAGCAGGACTTGCGGTCTGCGCCCAGGGTACTCTTCGTTTCGAGCGCCGCGGCGACGCCGGTGTCACCCTCGCGTTCGTGGGCGCTGCGCCCCTTTCGCTCGAAGCCCAGTGTCTGCTGGCCGGCCACGCCGTCGCAGCCATCGAACGCGCCTATCGCCTGCGGCGTCTCCCGGGCACCGCCCGACAAGAGCAGCCGCCCTTTTCTCCGCGTCCTACTGCCCCGTGTCGCCGACCGCGCATCGCATCCCCAGATCAGCCAGCGCTCCCTTGAGCAGACCGCGTTGGGCAGACCGCGATAAGGGCGGCCAATGACGGCGATGCAGCGCCCAATACCATCGGACATGGTCGCCCCTGCACGCTCCCACGCCCTCCTACGATGTGAGAATGGCGCTTTCTGCCGGCCAACTCCCAGGCCGAGATGCAGGACAAGCGCCGCGCAAATGCTCGCCCATGGCGGCGTTGTTCTGGTCTCGCGCAACCGACAGCGCCGAGTTGCCCGCGGCGTCGCACCGCTCGGGGTCCGCGCCCTGCGCGACCAGGAGATCGGCAATCTCTCGCCGGTCGAACAGCGCGGCGAGCATGAGGGCAGTCTGGCCGGCCTTGTTGGTCGTCTCGGCGTCTGCCCCGCGCTCGAGAAGCAGCCGGGCGACCGATGTGAAGCCCTTGAACGCCGCGCCCATCAGCGCGGTATTGCCGCGCGCGGCATCACCCGCCTCGGGATCGGCGCCGTGATTGAGCAGCAGCGCCACGGCCTCGTCATGCCCATGATAGGCCGCCAGGATGAGCGG
>NZ_DAMDBA010000173.1:0-1917 GCF_032093395.1 Novosphingobium sp. | reverse complement strand
CCGAGGTGCCGCCATGGCCCTTGGCGATGTTGTTGATCAGTTCCTGGATGAGAACCGTCTTGCCCACGCCGGCGCCGCCGAACAGGCCGATCTTGCCGCCCTTGGCGTAAGGGGCGAGAAGGTCGATGACCTTGATGCCGGTGACCAGGATCGAGGCTTCGGTCGACTGGTCGATGAAAGCCGGAGCTTCGGCGTGGATCGGGGCGAACATATCCGAACCGACGGGACCACGCTCGTCGATCGGGTCGCCGACGACGTTCATGATGCGGCCGAGGGTCTTCGGGCCGACGGGGACCGAAATCTGCTTGCCGGTGTTGGCGACGGGCTGACCACGGGTCAGGCCATCGGTGCCGTCCATGGCAATGGTGCGGACGGTGTTCTCGCCAAGGTGCTGCGCGACTTCGAGAACCAGCTTCTGGCCGTTGTTCTCGGTCTCGAGGGCGGTGAGGATCGCCGGCAGTTCACCTTCGAAGGTGACGTCGACGACGGCGCCGATGATCTGGCTGATCTTGCCAGTGGCGGTCAGGTTTAGCACGGGTGCGGTGGCCATTTTGGTTTCCTTGCCTGCGGTTACTTACAGCGCTTCCGCGCCAGCAATGATTTCAACGAGTTCAGTCGTAATCGCGGCCTGGCGGCTGCGGTTGTACTGGATGGTCAGCTTCTTGATCAAGTCGCCCGCGTTGCGCGTCGCGTTGTCCATCGCGGTCATCGACGCACCCTGTTCGGAGGCGGCGTTTTCCAGGAGGGCGCCGAAGAGCTGCGTGCGCAGGTAGCGCGGCAGCAGCGCGGCGAGGATCTCTTCCTCTTCCGGCTCGTATTCGGTCACCGCATCGGCACCGGCCGTAGCGGCAACGGCCTTCGGCGCGGGAACGGGGATGATCTGCTGGTCGGTCGGTTCCTGCACCAGGGCCGAACGGAACTTCGAGTAGAACAGGTGCGCCACGTCGAACTTGCCGGCCTCGTAAAGGGCGACCAGTTCGTTGGCGACGCGTTCCGCTTCGTTGAAGCCGGGATCACGCACGTCCGTGGTGTCGAACATGTGTGCGATCTGCTTCGGGAACTCGCGGCGCAGCGGCGCGCGGCCCTTGCGACCGACCAGGTAGAACAGGACGGTCTTGCCCTGCGCTTCCAGTTCCTTCGCCTTGAGGCGCGCAGCCTTGACGATGTTGGAGTTGAATGCGCCGCACAGACCCTTGTCCGAGTTCGCGACGACGAGCAGGTGCACCTTGTCGCTACCCGTGCCGGCCAGCAGCTTGGGGCTGTTTTCGCTGACCGTGATCTTGCCCGCGAGCGAGCCCATCACTTCGGCGAGGCGGGCGGCGTAGGGACGCGCGGACTCCGCGGCGGCCTGCGCCTTGCGCAGCTTGGCCGCGGCGACCATCTGCTTGGCCTTGGTGATCTTCTGGGTCGACTTGACCGAGTTGATGCGGCCCTTGAGTTCCTTGAGCGAAGCCACTCGTTGTTCCTCGTTTCGTCTTCCCGGACCTGATCCGGGATCGGTGGCGGTCTTTAGGCGAGGCCTTTTGGCAAGGCTGCTTCAAGACCGCCTGCGATCCCGGCTTTTGCCGGGATGACGGTTTCTCTTAAGCGAACTGCTTGGCGAAAGCGTCGAGCGCGGCCTTGGTCTTGCTCTTGGCTTCGTCGCCGAAGTCCTTGGTCGTGCGGATCAGCGCGAGGACGTCGGCGTGCTTTTCGTGCATGAAGCTGAGCATTTCGGCTTCGTACTCGGTGACCTTCGCGACCGGCAGGTTGTCGAGGTAGCCGTTGGTGCCGGCGAAGATCGACACGGTCTGCTCTTCGAACTTCAGCGGCGAGAACTGCTTCTGCTTGAGCAGCTCGGTCAGGCGCGCACCGCGGTTGAGGAGCTTCTGGGTCGAGGCGTCGAGGTCCGAACCGAACTGGGCGAAGGCCGCCATT
>NZ_DAMDBA010000172.1:0-2003 GCF_032093395.1 Novosphingobium sp. | reverse complement strand
CAGCAGCGCGAAACATGCCAGAGCCACCGCTTGCGATTTCATGACCTTCTCCTTGATGCATTTTTCAAGTTGACCATTCGTGGTCAACGGCTCGGAAAAATGCGGCATTGGACGGATGTGAAGCCCCGGAACTATCCGGTCGCAAGGCGCGCGCAGCTATCGGGAATCTCCCTGATGCCCGCCGTGGCACATCCCTATCGCCGCGCCTCGAGCAGATGCATCCGGCCAGCCCTGGGGTGCCCAGGCAATTCCGGCGCGATCAACGGGTTTCCCCCGATGGGAGCCACGCCGGGAAGCTGGGATCGTGGCACCCTTCATCCATGGCAGGAGTGATCGATGCCCGTCCCGTCCTTTTCCCCCGTCGTTAGGACCGCCGCTACCGCGCTCCTTCTGGCTGGCCTGCCACTGCCTACGCTGGCGCAATCCAATCCGGCCCCCGCTGCTGCGCCTGCCCAGGCTGTAAAAACCGCCGCCGACACTATCGACCCGATCGCCATCCAGGCACTGGTCGGCATGGGTAATTACCTGAAGACGCTGAAGAGCTTCGAGTTCCACACCAAGGCCACGGCGGAAGCCGCGTTTCAGGACACCGACTTTCTGGTCCACCTCAGTTACGAGGCCACGTACAAGGTCATGAGGCCCACTGCCTTCTACGTGAAGTTGCAGTCCGACCGCGCGATCCGCGAGTATTTCTACGACGGCAAGACACTCACGGTGAATGTCCCACGGCAGAACTACTATGCGAAAGTGACGGCGCCGCCGACGATCCGTCAGACGGTGGACAAGATCTACCTCGACTACGGCATCGACCTGCCGCTTGCCGACGTGTTCTACTGGTCCGAAAACCCCGTGACCGATGGAATCACATCGGCCGTGCGGGTCGGCTTCGCACGCGTGAACGGCAAGGAAACGGACCAATTCGCCTATCGCGGCGACACGCTGGACTGGCAGATTTGGATCGCGCGCGGCAAGACCCCGCTGCCGCTGCGCATCGTCATCACCGACCGCACCGATCCGGTGCGGCCATCCTACAGCGCCGATCTCGACTGGAACACCGCGCCCAGCCTGACGGCCAAGGATTTCGCCTTCGTTCCCCCGGCAAACTCCAGCCCGATCCAGGTCGCTGCGCTTTCGGAAGGAAACTGAGATGAGCGCCCGCATCGGAAGCATCGCGCGTCTGGCTGTCGCGCTCGCCGTAACCGGCGCCATGGTGGCTCCTGCCGAAGCCCAGCGCCGCTTCGGAGGCGGCGGCATGCACATGAGTGGCGGACTGCGCGGCGGAGGCCTGCAGGGCCGCACCAATTTCCATGCGCCCGGCAGCGGCGGCGGCGGCATCCGCAATCCGGCCATTCCCCGCGAAGGTCCGGCACCCCATCCCGGCGGCGGCGGTGGCGACCGGCCCGGTCCTCACCCCGGACCTGGACCTGGGCCTGGACCTAATCCTGAACCCGGACCTCATCCTGGGCCTGGACCTCATCCTGGGCCTGGGCCTGGCCCGGGGCCTCATCCCGGACCGGGGCCAGGCCCCCATCCGGGGCCCCCACCCCCGCCACCTCCGCCGCCACCTCCCGGCTGGGGCTGGGGTTGGGGCTGGTACGACGATCCGTTCTGGGATGCAGCCGCCGTGGGCGTCGTTGCAGGCACTACGGCTGCCGTCGTCGCCAGCGCGTCTCAGCCTTCAACCACGGTCGTGGTCCAAAGCACCAACGTCGGATCGGTCGTCTACACCCTGCCGACGAACTGCCCCAAGATCGTTCGTGCAGATGTGACCTACTTCAGTTGCAACAACGTCTGGTACCGCCCGCAATACCAGTCCTCCGGCGTTACTTACGTCATCGTCAATCCACCGGGGTGAGGCTCTCATACCCCCTCCGGTCCATCTCGGTGGAAAAGGTCGCCGGAGTTGCCCTTCCCAACGGGCGGCTCCGGCGACTGCCTTGCCGCCGTTACCGATCCTCCCACACCGCGAGAGAAAGGGTTCGAATGCGCCCGAGCACAAGCAG
>NZ_DAMDBA010000171.1:0-2008 GCF_032093395.1 Novosphingobium sp. | reverse complement strand
GGCAGCTTGAAGAATTCCATCGCGCTTTGCGCATTGCGGACCATTATCGCGAAGAGCTTTTCCCGCCACAGCGCCATTCCCGGCCGGCTCGACGGGATCAGGGTCTGGCGAGAGAGGAAGTAGCTCGTCTCCATCGCCTTGAACGGGCCTCCGGCGCGATCCTCCTGCGCCAGGGCCTCGGGAATGTCCGCCTCGTCCATGAAGCCGTAGCGCAGCACCATGCGGTAGAAGCCCTGTCCCAGATCCTCCACCTCGCAACGGTCTGCCTGTGCGACATGGGGCACGCCCCGGTTGGCCACAGTCAGGATCACCACGCGATCATGCAGGATGTGGTTGTGCTTGAGGTTGTGCAGCAGCCCCGGCGGCACGCCCTCCGCCGTGGAAGCCAGGAACACCGAAGTCCCCGGCACCCGGCGCACCCGCTCTCCCACCGATTTGAGGAAGGTGGCGAAGGGAATCGAATCCTCTGCCAGACGGGCCCGAACCAGCCGCCTGCCCGTCGCCCAGGTGGTCAGCAGCGTGAAGACCACGGCCGCCACCAGGAGCGGAAACCAGCCGCCGTCAGGGATCTTGGTTGCGGTGGAGGCGAAATAGACCCCGTCTATGGTCAGGAAAGCCAGCGTCACCGCGCCCGCCAGCGCCGGGTGCCATTTCCACACGGTGAAGGTCAGCACGCCCAGCAGGCAGGCGGTGATCACCATGGTCCCGGTCACTGCGATGCCGTAGGCGGCGGCCAAGTTGCCCGAACTGCGGAAGCCGAACACCAGCAGGATGACCATGGCCAGCAGCCCCCAGTTCACCAGCGGCACGTAGATCTGCCCCGCTGCCTTGGCGCTCGTGTGCATGATCTTCAGGCGCGGCAGGAAGCCCAGCTGCACGGCCTGGTGAGAGACCGAAAAGGCGCCCGAGATCACGGCCTGGCTGGCGATGACGGTGGCCATCGTCGCCAGCGCCACCAGCGGCAGGCGGGCCCAGTCCGGCGCCATGAAGAAGAACGGGTTGCTGATCGCATCCGGATTGCGCAGCACCAGCGAGGCCTGCCCCAGGTAGTTGAGCAGAAGGCAGGGGAAGGCCACGTAGAGCCACGATATAGAGATCGCCTTGCGGCCGAAGTGCCCCATGTCGGCGTAGAGTGCTTCCGCCCCCGTAACCGCCAGCACGACCGAGCCCAGCGCCAGGAAGGCCAGCCTGGGGTTCGCCATGAAGAACTCGAAGGCATGGTGCGGGCTGAGTGCCGATAGCACCTCGGGCGCCTGCACGATGGAATGGATGCCCAGCAACGCCAGCACTCCGAAATAGACGATCATGATCGGCCCGAAGAACTTGCCCATCGTCGCCGTGCCATGGGACTGCACCGAGAACAGGCCGAGCAGGATAACCACCGCGATCGGCAGCACGAAGCGGCCGAAACCGGGGTTCACCACCGTCAGCCCTTCCACCGCAGACAGCACCGACATCGCAGGCGTGATGATCGCGTCGCCATAAAACAGGGCCGTGGCCATCACGCCCAGCATGGCGACCAGCGGGCTCCAGCGGTTCTTGCCGATGGTCCGGCCGATCAGCGCCAGCAGCGCCAGGCTTCCGCCCTCGCCGTTGTTGTCTGCGCGCAGGATGATGAGGACGTACTTGATCGTGACGATCAGCATCATCGTCCAGAACATCAGCGAAATCACGCCGAACATGTGCAGCCGGTCCACCACCAGCGGGTGATGGCCGACGAAGCTTTCCTTGAGCGCATAGAGCGGCGACGTGCCGATATCGCCGAAAACGACCCCGATGGCGCCGATAGACAGCGCCGTGAGGCTTTCATTGGGGGCATGATGCCCGGAAGTCTCGCTCATGGACAGGCGCCTAGTCTCACGCGCGCGGAGGCGCCATGTTCTTTATGGATTCTTTATGCCACCGGCGCAATTCCTTACCCGGTCCAAGAGACTGTTTGGAAAACGCCCAAGAGGGCATTTTCGAATGCGGCACCGGCCCGCGCCCCCACCCTACCACCCAACGGTAG
>NZ_DAMDBA010000170.1:0-2077 GCF_032093395.1 Novosphingobium sp. | reverse complement strand
TCGACATCGTATCCGGCCGCTTCGATCGGCATGCGATAGCCGGCGACCCCTTCAAGGGACATGCCGGATGATCAAGGCGGTCTTCGTCACTGCTCGCTTTCGTTCGTACGGCCTGAAGGCTGGACCGCTTGAGGGCGGCTATCTTCCATGGCGCGATCCTATCGCGCAAGCCCAACGAAGGCCTGATAGAATTTGTATCAAAGGGTTTCGCTCGCGCGACACCGCCAGGAAACCAGGGTGCGGGATTTGCAATCCTTGCCATCGCTCGCCATGGTCGCTCCCGAAGAAGGTAGGCATAAAAAGAAGGAGCCAAGGTTTGGAGTCAGTTTCGGTCGTACTTTTCCTGTTGCTGGCGGTGGTGGTGAGCGGTGCCGTATCGCGCATGCTCCCGTGGTCGGTACCGACACCCCTCGTACAGATACTGCTGGGCTGCGTTATCGGTCTTTCGACGTCCTACAGCGTTTCCCTCAATCCCGAACTGTTCCTGCTGCTGTTCCTGCCGCCTCTTCTGTTTCTTGACGGATGGCGCATTCCCAAGGACGAATTGTTCAAGGACGTCTCGACGGTGGTCGAACTGGCGCTGGGGCTGGTGTTGACGACCGTGATCGGCATGGGCCTGTTCATCCACTGGATGATCCCGGCCATGCCGCTGGCGGTCGCTTTCGCGCTGGCCGCGGTCGTCTCGCCCACGGACCCGATCGCGGTTTCGGCCATCGCCGCGCGCGTGCCGATCCCGAAGCGCATGATGCACATTCTCGAAGGGGAATCCCTGCTGAACGACGCTTCGGGCCTGGTCTGCCTGCGCTTTGCCGTGGCAGCGGCGCTGACCGGCACCTTCTCGGCCGGAGGGGCCGCGCTGAACTTCCTCTGGGTGGCGGGCGCGGGCCTTGTCATCGGTGTGGCGGTTACGCTGGTCGTCTCGCGCGCAAAGGCCTGGGTCACGCGCCGTTGGGGTGAGGACACCGGCTCGCAGATCCTGGTCAGCCTGCTGATTCCCTTTGGCTCCTACATGCTGGCCGAGCACTTCCATGCCTCGGGCATCCTTGCCGCCGTCAGCGCGGGCGTTACGATGACCTTCGCGGAAATCTCGCGAGAGGCCATGGCCGTCACCCGCATGCGCCGCAACTCGGTGTGGGACACGATCCAGTTCACCCTGAACGGCATCATCTTCGTTCTCTTGGGCGAACAGCTCCCCGCCATTCTTGCCGAAGCGAAGGCCACCGTGGCGGTAACTGGCCATACGCAGCCCGGCTGGCTGGCGCTCTATGTTGTCGCCATCGTTCTCGGCCTCGCCGCGCTCCGCTTCGCCTGGGTGTGGCTGTCGTTCAAGTTCACGATCCTGCGCAAGCGGCAGGCCGGCAAGGAAGATGCCGCTACCATTCGCAGTCCCAACTGGAGGCTCGTCGCGGCGATGTCCTTCGCGGGCGTTCGCGGTGCCATCACCCTGGCCGGCGTGCTCACGATCCCGCTCGTGCTCAATGACGGTACGCCGTTTCCCGCGCGCGATTTGGCGATCTTCCTGGCGGCGGGCGTGATCATCGTATCGCTCGTTCTCGCAAGCATCGCATTGCCTGTGCTCCTGAAGGATCTGACCATGCCAGGCGAGCCGTCGAAGCAGGCCGAGGAAGATGCGGCGCGCGTCGCCACGGCCGAGGCGGCGATCCGGGCGATCGAACGTCACCAGCACCGCCTCGCCGAGAGGCGTGGCGATGCCGATCGTTACGCTTCCGCCGGTGGTCGTGTGATGGATCTCTACCGCGAGCGGATCGAGGGACTGAGCGAGGATGAGCGCGATGCCGCCCGCGAGCAGGAGCGGTTGTTCCGCGATTTCCGGCTCGTCGGCCTCAAGGCCGAACGCGTGGCCTTGGGTGAACTCATCCGCACCCGAAGCGTGGGTAGCGAGACCATTCGCAAGCTGACCCGCGAACTCGACCTTTCGGAAGCGCGTTTCCGCGGGTGATCCCGTTCGGTGGGCTGACTTGTGGTCCGGTTGATAACCGGGGGATCGTCCCCATATTTGGTTGGCGAAGAGGTTGAACTCGCTGGAAACCGCCATTTTTTGGAAAATGTCGTTTTT
>NZ_DAMDBA010000169.1:0-2140 GCF_032093395.1 Novosphingobium sp. | reverse complement strand
GACACTCCATCTTCCTCAAAAGATTAAAGTGTTGCCTCCACCCGTTGAACCCACCGTCGCCTGCCGCCGGATAACCGGGGAGACGGCACGCTCACGGTCTCCCTTAGCATGAGGCGCCCATTCCATCCGAGAGGCCACAGCCTCACCCCTCCGGCTCGCATCGTCGCGACGGCAGAAATCGGCGCCCCACGACCGCCATTATGAGGATGCCGACCCAGGCTCACACGGTGCTGACCGTACCGCCATCTATGACAAATTCAGCGCCGTGGATCGCCCCTGCGCGATCCGAAGCCAAATAGGCGATAAGGTCGGCGACTTCGGAAGGCTCCGCCCCGCGGCCGATTGGAATGCCGCCGAGAGCCTCAAGGACTGACTGCCTCGCATCCTCGATTGTGCCGCCATTCGTGTCCTGCAGGCGCTCCAAGAAGCGGCCTGTCGACTCAGTCATGATCCAGCCGGGGGAGACGACGTTGACCCGCACGCCCTTGGGACCAAGCTCCTTTGAGAGCGATTTGCTGTAGGTCCTGAGCGCGGCCTTGGCGGCGGCATAAGCTGTCGTCGATTCCGGCAATGGCAGCACGGACTGGATGGACGTGACATGCACCACGGCGCCAGCGCCCTGTTCGATCATCTTGGGCACCAGCAGGCGATCGAGGCGGACGGTCGCCAGAAGGTTGAGGCTCAATTCCGCCAGCCAGTGTTCATCGGTCAAGACAACGAAGCCGCCGGCCGGCGTGGACGAACCACCGATGACATGCGCGAGAATGTCAATGCCGCCCACCGGCGCGACGAAGAGATGACGGCGATGCCAATATTCGATAAAACTGTCGGCATCGTCATAAGCGCCGGTCACACGAAAGCGCAGGTCACCCCCTGCGGACAGCGGTCCCGTCAGATCGACCGTGCCGCGAAACTCGTCATAACGGTCATAGCTAAAACCCGCGCTGCCTTTCCATTCGCGCTGGGGCTGCTTGGTCACGATATTGACCACCGCGCCAGGCTGAAGCTGGCCGTAGAGCACAGAGGCCGGTCCCTTCAGTACTTCGACCCGTTCGATACCAATACTGTCACGTGCCTGGCGCATGGTCGAAACGGCAATACCGTTGATCGTCTGGTTAGCCAGGAATCCGCGTATCAGGTAGGTGTCGCCGAAGGCGTCGAGCAAAGAGCCATCGCGTGAGGCGCCTGGGATGAAGCGGAGGACTTCCCCGACCGTGTCGCTGTTGCTCGACTGGATCGCCTGGCTATCGATCACGTCCACGCTTTGCGGAATGCTCAGCGCGGTGTCCTTGGTGAGACGGCCGTAGACGAGGATTTCTGCCTGAGGCGTCTCGATCGCCGCGGTTGATCGTGATGCCGATAGCGGTTCGCGTTCGAGAATATAGCCGCCTCGCCCATCAGGACGCGCCTTGATGTTGCTACCCGCGATCAGACGGTCGAGCGCCTGGGCCGACGTGTAGGTACCATGCAGGCCAGCAGTGCGCTTGCCCCGCACCAGCGCCGGGTCGAACACGATCATTACGCCGGCCTTGCGGCCGAGCTGGGCGATGGCGTTGCCGAGCGAACCGGCGGGGATGTCAATATCCTTCGCAGCTTGCGCTGTCTGCGCCTGTGCCGACATGGAGACCGCGCCGATCCCCGCAACCAAAATCGCGACAGCTGCCGCGCCACACATTTGCTTGAACTTCACCACCCGGAATACCCCTTTGCGAATACCGCTTCACCAAGGGGACGGGCGAGTTTGAAAATCGGGAACCGGAGGCAGAAAATTATTTTGTGCGCACCCACAACTCGCCGTCACTGACGCGCGTCAGGCGCAGCCCGGTCGATTGCAGGATGCCCTGCAGCGCGCGATCGGTGTCGGCCAGGGGGAAGCTGCCGGACACCCTGACGCCGGCCAGCTCGCCCTCATCGAAGCGCAGCGGTTTCTTGCGATAGCGGTTGAGTTCGAGCAGCACATGCGCCACCGGCTGGTCGTCGGCCGCGAGCCAGCCCTCAGTCCAGATCGCCGCCGCGTCGGGATCGATACGGCCGAGGTGGGCAAGTTTCCCCTGTCCCATGCGTACCTGATCGCCGGGGGACAGATTGACCGGCCCCCACTGAGTGGTCCGTGTTGATTGTTAGTGCAGAACCGTCTCCG
>NZ_DAMDBA010000168.1:0-2159 GCF_032093395.1 Novosphingobium sp. | reverse complement strand
TGCCTCGTCATGGGCGTGCCCCTTCCGCTGACGGTGAAGAGCGGCAGTTGGGACCGTCTTTCGCAAGTGGTCCCCGGCCTCGCGGCTCTGGCACCGGTCCTGAGGGCCGATGGCCAATGGCTGCGCTATGCGCCGCTCCCCGGTTCGCCTGGAGAGTCGGCAGCACCCAGCTGGGCGCGGGTAGCGGGCATCGTGGATCTGCGCCGCGAGGACGGTGTCGTCGCCGGGCTGGTCCCGCAATCTCCGGTCGACTGTCTGGGACGCCTGCTGGAGGAGGGGTTCGTGCGTGACGGTCGCTGCACCTCCGCACAGATGCGTGGACTGGCGCGAATGGTGGACAATGCCGAGACATGCATCCTGCGCTACGCGGAGGCGGACCAGGCAGCCCCCTGGATCGAGGCGCTTCTTGCCTAGGGCGATACACCCTAACAGACTTCGCGCGCTTTCGGACTTGTGCCAATGCCTGGGGGGGCGTGTTCCAACCGCGATCGAATGGGAGGGCGTGCTTGCTCTCGCCAATCGCACGCTGGTTACGCCTGCCCTTGCCGAAGCCCTCGACATCGCCGGCAGCCCCGATCCCGCGATCCCGCCCGACGTGGTTGGCCTGCTCCAGGTGATCGCGGAGCGCACCAGGGCCCGCAATCGTTTGATGCATGCCCAGCTTGCCGAAGCCGTCGCCGCCCTGAATGCACGCGGCATCACCCCGATCCTGCTCAAGGGCGCGGCGCTGCTCGCGCATCGCGGGCCGGACTGCGCCAACCGGCTGCTCACCGATCTCGACCTGATGGTTCGGGAGGACGAAAACGGATCGGCGGTGGAGGCGCTGGAAGGCATCGGCTATCACCGGCTCCTGTCGATGCATCAGGACGAGCAGGGCGCCAATCTCGGTCGGGAGCGCGACGCGGGGGGGGTGGACCTGCATTTTCGCCTGAAGCGCGTCGGGCACGGCCGTGATGCAGCATGGCTCATGGCATCGTGCCGGCCTTTCCCGATCGGCGACGGGGTAGCGTCCATGCCGTCACCCGCCGCGCTCGCCGCGCTGTTCGTGCTCCACGACCAGTTGCAGGAGGGCGATTATTGGCGCGGTCGGATCGACTTGCGGCATCTCGTCGACATGGCGGCAATTGCCCGGCAGGTGGACGGCAACGCGCTGGCAGCGCTGTTCCCACCAGGCCGCGCGCGACGGGCGCTGGCCGTTCAGCTGCACAGTCTTTCCACCTGGCTCGGCCAGAGCATGGGCATGCCACCGGGCGAGGGGGGGTGGAGAGCGGCGTTTCAGGACAGGCGAAGGCATTGGCAACTGCGCTACCCCGCCTCCGAAACCTCTCTCACGCTGTTTTCCTGGCTGATCGACCCGCCGTTCAGTCTCTACGAACAGCGAGGGATCGCCGCGCGAGGCAAGGAGATGCGCCGGATGCTGCTTGAAAGAAAGGCCACGAAAGTTTGAGGAAAACCGGGATGCACCGCACCGGGTGCTATCGGTTCAGCGCAGTTCGGTGAGCCATTCCGCGATCATCGCCTGGCCCGCCGCTACCGCCAACGGTCCCAGGCTGTCATGCGCTGCCCGCAGCGACGCTTCGTCGCCGCCCGCTTCCACTACCGCGCCCGGCCATTGCTCGATCCAGGCATCGAACCGGGGGTCGAGGCCCATTTCGGCATGGAACTGCAAAGCCAGGATATTGCTGCCGCGCCGAAACGCCTGGTGTTCGTACAGGTGGCTGGAGGCAAGCAGTTCGACATTCTCGGGCAGGGTGAACGTATCGCCGTGCCAGTGGAGTACGGGCACGCCCGCGATATGCCGCAACGGCCCCGCGAGTGCATCGGCCTTGACCGAAACACTGTGGAAGCCCACTTCCTTGTGCGGGCCGGCATAGACCTCGGCGCCAAGCGCGGCAGCGATCATCTGCGCTCCGAAACAGACGCCCAGCGTCGGCCTCTCGATTTCGAGACGCAGGGCCAGGCGGCGCATCTGGCAGGCGATCCACGGATGGCTTTCCTGTTCGTAGACGCCCATGGGCCCGCCCATCATGATCAGCAGATCCGGATCGCAAAGATCCAGCGAGGCAAAGGCCGGGTCTGTCACGTCGATCCGATCGACATCGTATCCGGCCGCTTCGATCGGCATGCGATAGCCGGCGACCCCTTCATAAGGGACATGC
>NZ_DAMDBA010000167.1:0-2206 GCF_032093395.1 Novosphingobium sp. | reverse complement strand
CGGGCGCATCAGTCATAACGACGGCGTCGGTTCAGGCCTATGAGCCGTCCGATATTCTGCTGGACTATGCCACGACCAAGGCGGGCATCGTCGCCTATACAAAGGCACTTGCAAAACAATTGATCGAAAAAGGCATTCGGGCCAACGTCGTGGCCCCTGGTCCGTTCTGGACTGTGCTGCAGCCTAGTGGTGGCCAGCCTCAGGAAAAGGTCGCCAAGTTTGGCGAGCAGACCCAGTTCGGTCGTCCCGGGCAGCCGGTTGAAATTGCGCCCGTTTACGTGCTCCTCGCTTCGCAGGAGGCCAGTTACATCACGGGAGAAGTCTATGGCGTGACCGGCGGCGCCGGCATCGCTTAAGATATCCTGGCGGCCCGGCCCTTCGCCGGGTCGCCAGTTAGAACTTGTGAATGATACCGAATGCGAGACGCACGTGGGGTGTCGCGGAATTAAGCCCGCTCACACATTGCACATCGAGTTGAGTCGTCTCTTTGATCCGCCACGCAAGCGATAGGGCGGCGCTGGCCATGGTCGCCGCATCATGCCGGGTATCGGAACCTGCCGATCGGGCGCAAGCCATTCTTCCCGACGTCAAGATGATCTACACCACGGGATACACCCGCAACGCTGTGGTTCATAACAGTCAGCTCGATCCCGGCACCGAATTCCTCGCAAAGCCATTTGGCATTGACCGGTTGGCCGCCAAGGTACGGGCTGTGCCGGACCAGACCTAAAACGCAGTGGGCCCGAAACCCGCTCGAATGTCAGCTATCCTTATGGTTCGGCGGCGAACCGGACATTCGTCTTTCGGCCCGTCGTGCGGGGTTCCTGGAACGATCTTCAGTGCTCCAGGAATGGCAGGTGTTGGATAGGGACCTGCCATTTCCGGCGCGGCCCGCGAACGGCAGTTTTGTCCCAGGCCGCGTCATTCATCGTAGTGTGTGACAAACAGGCGATTTCCGTCACCGGCGCTCGTTAGCGTATATCTGGGTCCGTTTTATGTGACGCCCCCATGCCGCCTTTTCTCCTGCCGAAAGCGTGCCGCGCAGCGCTACGATATGATCGTGTAGCGGCTCGTAATGCGGCCAGTCGAAGGATAATCCCGCCTTCTCGCCGGCGACCCAGCGCACTGTTGCGGGAATACCGTCCAGGCCTTCCAGGCGAAGGGTTACCATCTTTGCGGGAGCGACCCGCTGGCCCCTGGTCACCAAGCAGCAGCCGCCCCGCGACAGGTTGGAGACGTGTCCGGCGATCTTGCTGCGTGATGTTCGGCAGACGGCCGTGGCCGCAATCGCCTCGCGCGGAAACTGTCTTTCATCGCTCTTGCCGGCCGCCTGGTTCACGTGTCACCCCCCGTAAGGCCTATGTGCGCCAGCGGTGTAAAGGATCGGTGAACGGCGCCTTTTCCGCGCAGGCTCGGCACTCCCCGGCTGTCAGGGCGCGGCGGTAACCTTGACAGTCTGGTTGTTGAGGACAGCGCGGCCGTAAGCGGTCAGGAACGCGATGTCGGCAGCATCCCACGCCGATCTTGGCCATTGCCGCTTCCTGCGCCATGCCGGTCGCATCGACCAGATGCCATTCGCCGCCCAGAAACACCTCCGCCACCGCGTGAAAATCCTGGGGCTCGACGCCGAGCGCATAGACACTGGCCATACGCGCCGGGATACCAGCGGCTCGCACCAGGGTGATCAGAACATGGGCATAGTCGCGGCAGATGCCCTGCCGGCGGATAAAAGTGTCGGCGGCGGTCGTATCCGACGTACTGGCGCCCGGCACATAGCTGAGGTGGCCATGGACCCAGTCGCGCATGGCAATGACTTTCTGGCCGCCCTCCAGACTATCGAATTCAGCGCAGACGAAGGACTGGAACTGGTCAGAAGGACAATAGCGCGAGGGCATCAGATATTGCACGGTTTCGCCCGGCAACTGGTGGGGCGGGATCGCTGGCAGCGCCAGGCAATCGTCAAGGATCCGGTTGATCGAGACAGTCGCCTTGTATTCGACACGCAGTTCGCTGCCGACGCGCACCCAGATCCGCTCCCCGATCATATCGTGCGCGGCGACACGCGCGAAGTGATCCGTCTCGGACAGGTCGATGTGCGCTTCCTCGATCGATTGCTCGGGGATCGCCGCGGCTTCGAGCTGCAAGAGGACGTCTGTCGGCCGGTCGAACCGATAGTCGAGCTGGGCATGGATGGCGATCTTCATCA
>NZ_DAMDBA010000166.1:0-2284 GCF_032093395.1 Novosphingobium sp. | reverse complement strand
ACTTGCGCATAGTTCGCGTTGGAGACGGTGCCCGAGCCTATGATCGTTCCGGCCACGAGGTCGCGGGTCAGTGCGGCGTGGGCGATCAGGTCATGGAAGCCGACGTCCATCGCCGCCCCGCTCGCCGCGCCGAACCGCTTGCCGTTGAGGTCTATCACGAGATCCATGCAGACCCGCCCATCGCGCCAGGCATCGCCCAGCGCTTCGGGCGTGACCGCGAACGGTGCCATCGAACAGGGCGGCTTGGCCTGGATCCAGCCGAACCCGGTCTTCATCTCGATCGGCGCGATCGTGCGCAGCGACCAGTCGTTGATCTGCACGACCAGCCGGACGTGCTTCAGCGCTTCGGCGGCCGGGGTGCCCATCGGCACATGATCGACGACGACGCCGAACTCGCCCTCGAAGTCGATGCCGTGGGCCGGGTCGGCAAAGGGCACCGGATCGGCGGGACCGTAAAAGCGATCGGACAGCCCCTGGTACATCAGCGGTCGATCGCTATCGACCGGCGGCAGGCCGAAGGCGATCTGCATGAGCTGGCCGTGGGTGCCGAAGGCCGAACCGTCGAGCCATTGCCAGGTACGCGGCAAGGGTGCGCGCAACCGCGCGGGATCGAGCCGCCCGCCCGCGCCGGCTTCGAGCCGCGCCGCAAGCCGCAGCAGACCGGGCGCGACGGCCTGCCAATCCTCCATGGCCGAGAGCAGCGTCTGCCCCGCGCTTGCGAGGTAGCGGGTGCCGTCTGCCGAAACGACGACCAGCGCCCCATCCGGACGACCGTTTTCCAACGTGGCAAGGCGCATCGGATCAGTCCTCGAAGATCGCGACGGCGCGGGTCCAGCCCGCGGAAGCGCCCTTGATCTTGTGCGGGAAGCAGCTGACGGTGAAACCGTGGCCGGGCAGCACTTCCAGGTTGTGCAGCTTTTCGAGGTGGCAATAGCCGATGTCCCGGCCCGCCTTGTGACCTTCCCAGATCAGCGAGGTGTCGCCGGTTTCCTTGACCTTCTCGGCCGTGTAGCTGAACGGCGCGTCCCACGACCAGGCATCGGTGCCGGTCACGCGCACACCGCGCTCGGTAAGGTACATGGTCGCCTCGTAGCCCATGCCGCAGCCGCGATTGACGTAGTTCGGCTCGCCCAGCGCCTTGCCCGCCGCCGTGTTGACGAGCACGATGTCGAGCGGCTGCAGGTCATGGCCGATGCGTGCCAGTTCGTCCTCGACGTCCCTTGCCGTCACCACGTAGCCATCGGGAAAGTGGCGGAAATCCAGCTTCACGCCGGGCTGGAAGCACCATTCCAGCGGCACTTCGTCGATGGTGATCGCGCGCTTCGGCTCCCCGTCCTTCGCGTCCATCGTCGGGTGATAGTGATAGGGCGCATCGAGGTGCGTGCCGTTATGCGTGGTCAGCCGCACCCATTCCGCAGCCGCGAAACCGGCGCCGTCCGGGGTGTCCTCGGCGGTAACCCCCGGAAAGAACATGTCCAGCTCGCCCACCGTCTCCGCATGGGTCTGGTAGGTGATCTCGGGCTTGAGGAACGGCGGATCGCTGACCACGTCGTTGCACAGCGTGATCGAAAGATCGACGAAGCGGCGACGGGAAGAATGGGGCGTCATGCGGTTTCTCCGCCCAGCGTTTCGGCGAACCAGTCGCTGATGAGATCGCGGCCGTAAGCCATGTTATCGGCGCCGACATGTTCGACGCCGCCTTCGCGGGGCGTGAAGATCACCTTCTCGCGGCGCGGCGAGTTGACGAGCTGGTCGTAGAGATCGGCGGCATAGTCCACGCTGATCTGGCGATCCTCGGCGCCGTGGGTGACGAGGAACGGCACCTGGATGCGGTCCATATGGCCGTTGAGGTTCATCGCCTCGGACCGCGCGAGGAAATCGTCCTGGTCCTTCGCGCCGAAGGCCCAGTGGACGTGCGCCCAGTAATGCGGGACCGGGTTCTCGCCCTCGCGCGCCATGCGCTTGTCCTGCACCTCGCGCCAGTTGTGGTTGGCCCCCCAGACCGCGCCACTCGCAAAGCGCGGCTCATAGGCCACCGCGCGCGGCGCGAAGTGGCCGCCGAGCGAGATGCCGGTCATGCCGATGCGCTTGGGGTCAACCTCCGGCTGCTGCTCCAGCCAGTCCACCGCCTTGCTTGCCCAGCTTTCTGAGTGCGGATCGACGGGAAGGCCCTGGAGCCGCAAAGCCTCGCCGGATCCGGGCTGGTCGACGCAGAGGGTGGAGATGCCCCGCCGCGCCAGTTCCTGCGGCAGGCGCGTCCAGTAGAGCAGTTCCTTGCAGCTAT
>NZ_DAMDBA010000165.1:0-2380 GCF_032093395.1 Novosphingobium sp. | reverse complement strand
CATGATCATGACGCTGCTCATCGCCATGGAGTTCAAGCATTCCATCGTGCGGGTGGCCTTGCGCCGCGATAGCATCATCCAGGTCAAGACGGTGATCCTGATCGGGCTGATCGCCCTGGCGCGCAAGTTCGTGATCCTCGACCCGGAGACCAGCCCCGCCAAGATCGCGGCGCTCGCAGGCGCGACGCTGGCCCTCGGGGCGACTTACTGGCTGCTGCGCGAGCGCGATGACCGGGCCGCCGGGGAAAGCCCAAATGAGCCATCGTGATCGGCGCCACGCGCAGGCTGCCGCGGGGTTCACCCTGCTGCTCGAACCGGCGGCGGCTTCCGGGCTGACCCTGCGGCTGTATGGCGCACGCCCTCTGCACCCGAATGAAGCGCCCGATCTTTGGGCTGTGTTGCGCGAACTGGCGGCGCGGGCCGGGTTGCCTGCCGTGCCGGTACCGCACTACGTGCCCAGCGGGGTCGTCAACGCCTTCGCCACCGGTACGAAGCATCACGCGGCCATCGCGCTGACCGACGGTCTGCTGCGTAGCCTCACGCCCCGCGAGTTGACCGGCGTGCTCGGCCACGAAATCGCGCATATTGCGAACGAGGATTTGCGTGTCATGGGCCTGGCCGATTCCATCAGCCGGCTCACCCATCTTCTGGCCTTGTTGGGGCAAATCATGCTCCTTTTCAGCCTGCCGGCCTTGCTGTGGGGCACAGTCGCTATCCAGTGGCCGGCGCTGCTGTTGCTGGCCGTTTCGCCGCAGCTCGCGCTGCTGGCGCAACTGGGTTTGTCGCGGGTGCGCGAATTCGACGCCGACCGGCTCGCCGCCGAATTGACCGGCGACCCACAGGGATTGGCTTTGGCGCTCGCCAAGATCGAGCGGGAGAGTCGCGCCTGGCTGCTGCCCGGATGGGGCAAGCCGGAACCCTCCTGGTTGCGCACGCATCCGGCGACGACAGAGCGCATCCAACGCTTGCGGGAATTGGCTGATTCGATGGCACCGCAACCGCTTCATTCCAGCCCATTTCTGCCGGACATCCCCTTGGCGCCACGCCCACCGCGTTGGCGCGCCAGCGGTGTCTGGCGCTGATTTCAACAAGGAGAATGCATGACCTGCCCCGACCTCAACAGCCGCCCAGCGCCGGACCGATTCATCCGGCGCTGGCTCGTCATCACTGGCTGCATCGCCGCACTCATGCTGCTGTGGCAGTTCTTGCCTGCCATCGAAGCCTGGTTCAGTCCGCGCGAAGCGGCCGAGCGCACGGTGACACCGCGTGGTGATCTGGCGGCAGACGAGCAGACCACCATCCAACTGTTCGAGAAATCGCGCGGGTCGGTGGTTTACATCACCACGGCGCAACTGGTGCGTGACGTCTGGTCGCGCAATGTCTTTTCCGTGCCGCGCGGCACCGGCTCCGGCTTCATCTGGGACGATGCCGGCCACGTGGTGACCAACTTCCACGTCATCCAGGGGGCATCGTCTGCCACGGTCAAACTGGCCGACGGTCGCGATTATCAGGCTGCGCTGGTGGGCGCCAGCCCCGAGCACGACATCGCCGTGCTCAAGATCGGCGTCGGCTTCAAGCGCCCGCCCGCTGTGCCAGTGGGCACCAGTGCCGACCTCAAGGTCGGGCAGAAAGTGTTCGCTATCGGCAATCCCTTCGGATTGGACTGGACGCTCACCACCGGCATCGTCTCGGCGCTCGACCGCACCCTCGACGGCGAAGGGGGCGGGCCTGCCATCGATCACCTGATCCAGACCGACGCCGCTATCAACCCCGGCAACTCCGGCGGCCCGCTGCTCGATTCGGCCGGGCGGCTGATCGGCATCAACACCGCCATCTACAGCCCTTCGGGCGCTTCCGCTGGCATCGGTTTCGCTGTGCCGGTGGATACCGTCATGCGCGTGGTGCCGCAACTCATAAAGACCGGCAAGTACATCCGTCCGGCGCTGGGCATCGAGGTGGATGAGCAGCTCAACGCGCGTCTGCAGGCGCTGACCGGTAGTAAGGGCGTATTCGTATTGCGCGTGACGCCGGGCTCGGTGGCGCACAGGGCCGGGCTCGTCGGCGTCGAGGTCACCGCAGGCGGCATCGTGCCCGGCGATCGCGTTATCAGCATCGACGGTATCGCCGTCGACGACGTCACCACATTACAGGCCCGGCTAGACGACAAGAACGTTGGAGATGTTGTGGTCTTGTTAGTGGAGCGGGCCGGCAAGACTCGCGAGATGCTTGTGGAACTACAACCGGGAGTTTGATGGAAAGTGGGTCATGGATCTGCACAGCGAAGCAGTCAAGCGACTTCAGCCTTGCGCCGAACTACGAGCCCTAGCTAGTGCAGTGGGGGGAAGGCTGTTTAGGTTAAATGGATATAAGGGAGTCATTT
>NZ_DAMDBA010000164.1:0-2566 GCF_032093395.1 Novosphingobium sp. | reverse complement strand
CCCGGCTGCTCGACCGCCGCGACCACGCTGGCGAGCAGGCTCTCGAATGCCGCCCCGCCCTCGATCAGCTCCGCTTTGGGGAACCGCCCTGCAAGGTCATCGCGCCCTTCGTCGAAGGAAAGGCGGCAGACCCCCTTCTCCGTCGCCGCAACCAGCATCCGTCCGAGACTGGTCGGCACCACGGCCCAATGGATCGTGACTCCTTTTCCCCCATTGCGCCAGGCCGAAGGCACCATGCCCAGCCTGCCCTCGCTAGCCTCGTAGAACCGCGAACTTGCGCCGAACCCGGCCTCGTAGATCGCCTCGGTCACGCTTGCGCCGTCACTCATCGCGTTCGCCGCCCGCTCGACACGCCTTGCCCTGAGATATTCCGACGGCGAGAGCCCCACCGAGCGCTTGAACACGCGCTGGAAATGCGTCGGGCTATAGCCGACCGCCTCGGCCAGCTCGGTCAGACCCGGCGCTTTCTCCTCGTCCCCATCCAGAACCCGCAGCGCAGCCGCCACCGCTTCCTCGTCGCGCGATACGTCGTTGGGTCGGCACCGCAGACATGCCCTCAGGCCGAACCGCTCCGCCGCGCCGGCATCGGCGAAGAAGCGCACGTTCTCGCGCCGGGGATGCCGCGCCGAGCAGGACGGACGGCAATAGATCCCCGTCGTCAGCACGCCCGTAACGAAGCACCCGTCGAAGGTGCGGTCTCGCGCCTCGACGGCCTGCCAGGCGCGGTCGTCGCTCACACCGCTCTCGCTCCTGCTCATCTGGCTCCTCCGCCAATCTTCTTCCGGCCCGCCTTCTTCCGGCATGCTCCCGATCGCCTCACCGCCGTATATCGCATCGGCGGTATATGGCGATCCCAAGGCATCGTCGATTCGATACGTCATGGCAAACTCCGCTCCATCGTTTGTCACGACCTTAGCAACCGCCGCCCAAGCGATACTTCCCGCCCCTTGCTTTTAAAGCGCTTTCCCGCTCGTTGTCCCCAGCCAGCCTCCCACAGCTTGCATCATGACACTATCGTCGCTATGCGCGCCCCGTCTGCGGGCCGGGGGGCACGTCATTGTCGTGCGCCCCAAAGTGTCCCAGCCCACCCGATGTAAGGATAGGACACGCGTGGAGAATTCCGGCGGCATCAAGGCCAGCTTGCAAGGACGCTACGCTTCGGCGCTGTTTGATCTTGCCAGCGAGAACGGCACCGTAACGACGGTCGAATCCGACCTCGAGAAGATCGGCCTCGCTGTCCGCGAAAGCGGCGATCTGGCAGAGCTGATTCGCAACCCAGAAGTCAGCCGCAAGGCTGCCGGCAAGGCCATCGAAGCCGTTGCCGACGTGCTTGGCCTCGCGCCGCTGACGAAGAATTTCCTGGGCGTGCTCGCGGCCAACCGCCGCCTCTTCGCCCTGCCCGATATCATTCGCGCCTTCGCCTCGATCGCCGCCGCGCAGCGCGGTGAATCGACCGCCGAGGTCACTTCGGCGCACGCGCTGACCGACCAGCAGGTCGAGGAACTGCGCCAGAAGCTGGAACTGCGCGAGGGTCGCAAGGTCAAGGTCAAGACCAGCGTCGATCCCGACCTGCTCGGCGGCCTCGTCGTCACCATCGGGTCCAAGCGTATCGACAGCTCGATCCGCACTCGTCTCAATTCGCTCGCCCAGGCCATGAAGGGCTAAGAAAGGCAGAACAATGGATATCCGCGCAGCAGAAATCTCGAAGGTCATCAAGGACCAGATCGCCAGCTTCGGCACCGAAGCCCAGGTTTCCGAAGTCGGCTCGGTTCTGTCGGTCGGTGACGGCATCGCCCGCATCCACGGCCTCGACAAGGTCCAGGCCGGCGAAATGGTCGAGTTCGCCAACGGCGTTCAGGGCATGGCGCTCAACCTCGAAGCCGACAACGTCGGCGTCGTGATCTTCGGCTCGGACGCCGAGATCAAGGAAGGCGACAGCGTCAAGCGCACCAACACCATCGTCGACGTTCCCGTCGGCAAGGGCCTGCTGGGCCGCGTGGTGGACGCTCTCGGCAACCCGATCGACGGCAAGGGCCCGATCGTCGCCGAGAAGCGCGCCCGCGTCGAAGCCAAGGCGCCCGGCATCATCCCGCGCAAGTCGGTGCACGAACCCGTTCAGACCGGCCTCAAGGCGATCGACGCGCTCGTTCCCGTGGGCCGCGGCCAGCGCGAACTGATCATCGGTGACCGCCAGACCGGCAAGACCGCCGTCGCCATCGACACCTTCATCAACCAGAAGGAAGCCAACGCGGGCGACGACGAGAGCAAGAAGCTCTACTGCATCTACGTCGCCGTCGGCCAGAAGCGCTCGACCGTCGCGCAGATCGTTCGCCAGCTCGAAGAAAACGGCGCGATGGAATACTCCATCGTCATCGCCGCGACCGCTTCGGAGCCCGCGCCGCTGCAGTACCTCGCGCCCTACACCGGCGCCGCGATGGGCGAGTTCTTCCGCGACAACGGCATGCACGCCGTGATCGTCTACGACGACCTTTCCAAGCAGGCCGTCGCCTACCGCCAGATGTCGCTGCTGCTGCGTCGTCCTCCGGGCCGCGAAGCCTATCCGGGC
>NZ_DAMDBA010000163.1:0-2593 GCF_032093395.1 Novosphingobium sp. | reverse complement strand
GGCCGGTTCGAACAGCGGCAGCACATTGCGCCTGAAGGGGCAGGGGGCCCCGCGTGCAGGCGGCGGTCGCGGCGACGAACTGGTCAGGCTCAAGATCGTACTGCCCAAGCCGACCGATCCGGAGCTCGAAGCCTTCGTGAAAAGCTGGGAGGCGGGCAGGGCACACAATCCGCGGGAGACAAGCCGATGATCGACCTGGACGACTTCGTGCAGCGCACGGGTATCGCACGGAAGGTTCTGACGACCTGGATCGAGCGCGAATGGCTGGTCGCCGAGCACTCCGGCACGTTGCAGCTCTCGGAAATGGATGCCGCCAGAGCACGGCTCATTCATCAGCTGGAAGGCGATTTCGGGATTAACGACGAAGGCATCGAGATCGTTCTCCACCTGCTCGACCAGATCCATGGCCTACGCCGCGCGCTCGAGACCATGCAGCGAGCAGGACCTGCCGGGCAGGGCAGGGTGACCCGGCGTGGGAGCCGCCTCCGCCGGCGCTACTATCGCCTGGGCAAGCGCCGGCCCTAGTTGGCCAGTCGCCGCCCGCCCATAGGCGCGAGCAAGATGGGGATTATCGCCAAAGGCACACCAGAGACGCGCCTGGTTCGCGCGCAGTGGGAAAGTCGGCGGAAAGAGCGGGGAAGACTGTGGAACGCCTGTTAAAAGGACAGGACTGGTGACACGCCTCGAAGAGGAGACCCGGATCGGCAAGGGCGGGACCCTGGCGGGACAGCTGTCGCGGCTCGACTTGGTGGTGCTCGATGAGCTTGGATATCTGCCGTTCGCGCGCTCTGGTGGCCAGTTGCTGTTCCACCTGATCAGCAAGCTCTATGAACGCACCAGCGTCGTCATCACGACCAACCTCGCCTTCGGCGAATGGCCTACCGTGTTCGGGGATCCCAAGATGACCACCGCCTTGCTCGACCGCGTTACGCATCATTGCGATATCGTCGAGACCGGCAATGACAGCTGGCGCTTCAAAAACCGCAGTTAGCCGCCACTCTCACCACATCTTCAAAACCGACTTGCGCTGTGTGCGCCTCCGGCCGGGCTACGCCCGACCTCCGCCGCACACAGCGCAGGGCGCTCCCCACAACCCTCCGCTCAATCCCGGAAAAGGGGGTCCCTCTTCAACGCCGATATGGGGTCCCGTTTGCACGCCGTTTGACATAAAGGAGTACGACGACGAACTCAGCGGCGCTGACACGAGAGGATGAGCAGGCGCGGCGGCTGGCAACCATCCCGGGCATCGGCGTCATCAACGCGACTGCGCTGCTTGCCGCAATCGGTGACGGCAGCGCCTTCGCCAAAGGCCGCGATCTGGCGGCATGGCTTGGTCTGACACCACGACAGTATTCAACCGGAGGTAAGACGAAGCTGCTCGGGATCAGCAAGCGCGGAAACGGCTATCTGCGCAAGCAGTTGATCCACGGTGCTCGTGCTGCCATGCCGCATCTCGCCGCCAAACCGAACCAGCTCGGCACATGGTTGCAGGCTATGCTGGCGCGTGCCCATCCCAATGTCGTGGTGGTGGCGCTGGCGGCGAAACTGGCGCGCATTGCATGGGCGGTGTTGCGGCATGAAAAGGACTTCGATCGGCAGGCCCCCGCCGCCGCCTGATTATCAGAGATAGCCGGCGGCACAACGCCGGACGCTCACATTGTCTGCGTGAGGTGAACTGAAGATGGCATAACAGGTCGTACCGGCAGTCTGGAAACCTGGTTCTAAATGTGGTGCCCGGCACCGGCGCTTTTATGAGGACCAGACTGTGCGGATATCCATCTTGGCCAAGGTTTCAGCCTTGAGACCGGATACGTTGATGCAGACCATCATGCCATCTCGAATTTACCCCTTGCCGACGGGGCGGGCCATACGTTTTAGATCGTCCTGCCCCAGGCAATCGAAAAGCCGCCGTAAATCGATCCTAGAACTGCCGAACGGGAAGGAACCGCTCAGGCATCAGGCGGTTTAGGAGACAGACATCGGTTGGAAAGATGCGATGCAATGCGCCTTTGCGCTGGTCCGGATCATCAGCAAGCTCTCGATCTGATGAAGCCCAGAGCAGAGCTACAAAAGGAGAAGATCCGTGAAAGCTGTCGTGTACAACGGGCCCAAAGACGTTTCCGTCAATACCATCGATGATCCCAAGATCGAAAAGCCAACCGATGTTATCATCCGGCTGACCACGACCAATATCTGCGGGTCGGACCTTCACATGTATGAGGGCCGTACCAGCTTCGAGAAGGGCAGGGTCTTCGGTCACGAAAACCTTGGCGAGGTCGTCGAAGTCGGCGCTGCCGTAGATCGTATCAAGAAGGGCGATCGCGTGTGCTTGCCGTTCAACGTCGGTTGCGGTTTCTGCGAAAATTGCGAACGGGGTTTGACGGGTTTCTGCCTCACGACCAACCCTGGAACCGCCGGCGCAGCGTATGGCTTTGCCGAGATGGGTCCGTGGCAAGGTGGCCAGGCCGAGATGATGCGCGTACCTTATGCGGACTTCAATTGTCTGAAGCTGCCCGAGGACGCCGAGGGGAAGGAGGATGACTATGTCATGCTCTCCGACATCTTCCCGACGGGTTGGCATGGCGTCGAACTG
>NZ_DAMDBA010000162.1:0-2595 GCF_032093395.1 Novosphingobium sp. | reverse complement strand
CATGCTCCGGGCGCCAGGCGAGGAGGCCTTTGAGCAAGCGGCCTAAAGCTTTGGGCGTTCCACACGCCTTGTATCTTTCCAGAGCGCAGCATGTTCACCGGTTCGCCGAGAATGACGACCCCCACGAGGAAGGCGCCGACCGCGCCAATTCCCGTCCAGATGGTATAGGCGGTACCGAGCGGCAGCATCTTCATCGAGAGCGATAGCAGCGCGAAGCTCGCGATCATCGCGGCGATGGTGATGAGCGAAGGGACGAGACGCGAGAAGCCTTCCGACTGCTTCATGGAGAAGGCCCAAAGAACTTCAAACAGACCGGCGACGGATAGATAGAACTACGCCAAGGCGACCTCCTTTCGCAAGGGTCGCCGGGCCGTCCCGGACATGAGCCTCGGCATGCCGAGGGAGGACGTGGCCTCGCGCCCGTCAGATAGGAAACGCCAAGAACGTTTCAATCCCAGGCTGGAGGCCGCCCGAAGGTCGGGCGCGCGAGGACGAGGGATCATTCGGCGCGCGATCTGCCCGTATGGCATTGCGCGAGGAAGACGTTCGGATCGAACCCGTCAGCGCACGACAATCTCTGCGCCAGCCTTGACCCGGTCGAGCGCGATCAGGCTGCGGAAGCTGGACACCGCCTCATTGTCCGCGAACAGACGCCGGGTGATGGCTTCATATTCGATCATATCGTCTGTCACGATCACCAGCACGAAGCTGATCCCGCCCGTCACATAGTAGCATTGCTGGACTTCGGGCGCCGCCAGGAAAAGGGCTTTGGCACCGTCCACGGTCTGCGGCCGCTCATTGATCAGGGTGACCTCGACGATCGACGTAATGGTCATGCCGAGCGCCTTTGTGTCAACGATCGCGACATTGCGCTCGATGACGCCGGCCGCTTCCATGGCCGCGATGCGTCGTTGAACTGCGGCAGCGGACAGGTTCACCGCTTCGGCAATCGTGCGTTGCGGCGTCTTGGTGTCGCGCTGGACAATACGGAGGATGGCGCGGTCGAAGCTATCAAGCTTGCGAAGACGGGAGGACGGTTGAGGCATGGGTGAGTTTTTGTTGCATTTCGCACCCCGATCAAGAGCGCAAAACCCGTCTTCATGATGATAATCGCTCGGTCTCAGCAAGGAGCAGGTCATGGACATCGCCATTCCCCGTTCGGCGGGGACCGACAGAATGTGGCAGGGCGTGGCCTGCGGGATGGCAGCAGAAGCGCTCTGGGGGCTGGTGTTTCTTGCGCCTGAACTGGCCCGCGCCTTCACGCCGCTCGAACTCGCGATCGGCCGCTATCTTGCTTATGGGCTCCTGTCGGCAGCCTTGATCGCACCGCGCTGGCGTGCCGTCGCGTTGATGCTCTCGGCAAGCGACTGGCTCTCGCTGGTCTGGCTCGCGGTTGCCGGCAACACTCTCTATTATGTCTTGCTTTCGAGCGCTGTGCAGTTGGGTGGGGTGACCATGACCTCTCTCGTCATCGGATTCCTCCCGGTTCTAGTCACGATCATTGGCAGCCGCGAGCGGCAGGCGGTGCCGCTGCGGACGCTCGCGCCATCGCTGGCCTTGTGCATTGCTGGCGCTGTCTGCATCGGCTGGCAGGCCATTGCCAAGCCGATAACCGGATCAGGCGGTGCATCGCTGGTGGGCCTCCTTTGTGCCATCGGAGCGCTGTTGTCCTGGACCGCCTTTGCCGTGAGCAACAATCGCTGCCTGGCGCGGCTCGACCGCGTGTCGGTCCATGACTGGAGCCTGCTCACCGGTCTTATGACCGGTGCCCAGGCGCTTATGCTGGTCCCCGTGGCGATGGCTTTCGGGATGCTGCGCCACGATTCCTCATCCTGGCTGCTTTTCGGGAGCATCTCGATGGCGATCGCGCTATTTGCCTCGATCCTGGGCAATGCCCTGTGGAACCGGATGAGCCGGCTCCTTCCTCTCACGCTCTCCGGGCAGATGATCCTGTTCGAGACATTGTTTGCTATGCTCTATGGCCTGCTCTGGGAGCAGAGGTTGCCAACGCCGCTGGAAATCGCGGCATTCACCTTGCTGTTCATGGGAGTCACATCCTGCCTCGCGGTGCACCGCCGCCCTGTCGGGGCCATGGGCGCCGGCTGATCGCCCGGCGCGGCCGCCCGGCACAGCTGCCTTTCCAAGCCGTGTGGGACACGCAGCAGATCTTGGCAAGGCAGGATGCCCACACCGTGTGCCGGGGGCCGCGATCGGTTACCGGCCGACGCTACTTTCGGCGTTCGCAGTGAGGCCTTCCCGCATGAAAAATTCGAGCCACTTGCACCGACGGATCTCGCGGGCCGCTATGATGGGCTGGGTGCACTGCTCAACCGACTAGATCGGCCACAGGCTTCGTCCCATCACACGTCGAGCAGTCGCTCGAGGCCCTTGGCGACGCATTGCGCGGGCTCATCAGCCGTCAAGACCTCAAGACCCGTTGCGTCCGCGATCATGGTGCGCATCAAGGGCACCAGCGCGCTGCCGCCGGTCAGCAGGATGCCCTTGTCGTGGATGTCCTGACTGAGGTCTGGCGCGGTCTGTCCGAGCACGTCGCGCACGACCTTTACGATCTGGGCCACATGTTTTTCGACGACC
>NZ_DAMDBA010000161.1:0-2653 GCF_032093395.1 Novosphingobium sp. | reverse complement strand
TGTCGATGAGGGCTCGAGCAGTTGTGTGATCTGCCATAAGTGAACCGAGCGTCTCAACGTACAATGGCCGTTGCCGCGAGAAAGTAACCGTGGCGCCGAGGCCGCCTTGCGCGGTTGCGGGATGAAGGGCTGATTGCCGCTCGGATAGGAGCGGCAATGGATAACGAGATCGAAGGTGGACCAGTGAGCGGTCATATGAGTGCTCATACGAGCGGTCGTATGAGCACTCGGATTGAGGTCGTTGCGGGTCGGCGCCGTTGGACAGTGGAGCAGAAGCTGGCGATCCTGCGCGATGCCTTTGGCCCGGAGGGTTCGGTTGGCGATGCCTGCAAGCGGCACGCGATTGGCAGCGGGTCGATCTACACCTGGCGACGACAGGCGATGTCGGGCGAACTTGGCGGCGCCAGGCCAGCGCCCTTGCCGAGTTTCGCAGAGGTCGAGCTTTCCGCCCCGGTTCCGGGACTGCCGACGGCGGGTAGTCATATCGAGATCGAACTGCCCTCGGGCGTGAAGCTGACCGTGGACTCCGGTGTCGATGCCGACGCACTCGCACGTGTCGTTGCCGTTCTCACGCGATGATCCCGCTGCCACCTTCCACCCGGATCTATCTGGCCTGTGGTGCCACCGACATGCGCAAGGGCTTTGATGGTTTGGCAGTGCTGGCGCAGCAGGTTCTGGAGCAGAGCCCGCATTCCGGGGCGCTGTTTGCCTTCCGGGGCAAGCGTGGCGATCTGGTCAAACTGCTCTGGTATGATGGCCAAGGCCTATGCCTGTTCTCCAAGAGGATGGACCGTGGTCGGTTCGTCTGGCCGGTGACGAAGACGGGCAAGGTCGGCCTGACCTCGGCGCAGCTTTCCATGCTCCTTGAAGGCATTGACTGGCGACGCCCGGAGCGGACAGCAGCACCGCTGCTGGCGGGCTAAAAAGTGAGGATTTCTGAGGGTTTTTCTGGCATCGGCGGTGCCGTTTTGATAGTATTCCAGGGTGTCGGATCGAGGATCTTCCCCCGTCGATAAGGACGCCCGTATCGCCGAGTTGGAGGCAGCTCTGGCGGCCCGCGACACGCTGATCGATACCTTGCGTTTCCAACTAGCCCAGCTCCGGCGGCTCACCTTTGGTCAGTCTTCGGAGAAGCTGTCCCTCCAGATCGAACAGCTCGAACTCACCCTTGAGGAGTTGGAAGGCGAAGCTGAGCTTGCCGATATCCGCAAAGTCCAGACGGATCAGAGGGAGCGAGCGGCGCCGATCCGTGCCTTGCCGGCGCATCTGCCGCGGGCCGAACGCCGGATTGAGCCGGAAGCAGGCACCTGCACCTGTCCTTCCTGCGGAGGCGCCCTGCGTCCGCTCGGGCAGGACAGCGACGAGATGCTCGACGTCGCGCCGGTGCAATGGCGCGTCATCCGCACTGTCCGTCCTAAATATAGCTGCCGATCCTGCGAGCGGATCGTCCAGGCCCCGGTGCCCGTAAAGGCGATTGCCCGGGGCAAAGCCAGTTTCGCCACGCTCACCCATGTCGTCGTCGCCAAGTTCGATCATCATCTCCCCCTCTATCGCCAGGCCGAGATGATGGCGGCACAGGGCCTCGATATCGACCGATCAACGCTGGCAGGCTGGGCAGCACAGGCCGCACATCTGCTCGACCCGATCGTCAGTCGCATTCGGGAAGAAGGGATCAAGGCCGGCAAGATCCATGTCGATGACACGCCCGTGCCCATGCTGATGCCCGGCAAGGGCAAGACGGTCCAGGCGAGGCTCTGGGCCTATGTCGTCGATGATCGTGCCGCTGGCGCATCCACGCCGGCATTGGCCTGGTATCGCTTCACCCCTGACCGCAGCGGCGTCCACCCGCAAAGCGAGCTCAAGGACTTTACCGGGCTGCTACAGGCTGATGCCTATGCAGGCTTCGACAAGCTCTACAGGGACAACCGCATTCGGGAGGTCGCCTGCTGGGCGCATTTCCGGCGCAAGATATTCGAGAACCATGCCACCAGCCCGACGCCGTTGACGAGCAACCTGCTGGATCGGATCGCCGCTCTCTACCGGATCGAGGAAGAGATACGCGGGCAGCCGCCTGACCAGCGCCGCCGGCATCGCCAGGACAAAAGCAGGCCTCAGGTGAACGAACTGCGCTCGATCATCGACGATGCGCTGCGCCGCCTGTCGCCCAAGTCCAACATGGCCAAGGCGCTCAGCTATGGCCGCAAGCGCTGGGATGCGCTCACCCGCTACATCGACGAGGGCGTTGCCGAGATCGACAACAACATCGCCGAGCGCGCGATCCGTCCCGTGGCGATCGGCCGCAAGAACTGGATCTTTGCCGGATCGAAGGCTGGCGGCGAACGGGCTGCGGCCATCTATTCCGTCATCGAGACAGCCAAGCTCAACGGTATCGAACCGCAGGCCTACATCGCCGATATCATCGAGAAGATCGCTGGCGACTGGCCCGCTACTCGCTGGCATGAGCTCATGCCGTGGAACTGGCATCCGAGCGAGCAAGAGGTCGCCCAAGCCGCCTAGCTGCGGTACTCAGGCCACGCTTACGCGAGAAACAGGGAAAGCAGCCGACGCGCTTGTATAGTCTCCAAGCGCGTCAAGCTTTGCGCGATCCCTATGCGGTCTGGTTCTCGCTGCGGATAATGGCATCCACCGCGGC
>NZ_DAMDBA010000160.1:0-2724 GCF_032093395.1 Novosphingobium sp. | reverse complement strand
CCTGCTGGCGCAGCCGGGCCGCGCGGCCGTATTCGTCGGGCGGCACGCCGTTCAGATAGTAGTTGCCGATGTGATAGATGCGCCAGCGGATCGGATCGTGCGTGGTATGGACGCGCGCATCGGCCCAGTAGCGCTGCAGATTCCAGCGATCGAGCGTCGAGTTGGCCCCGGTCAGCGAGAACAAGTCGCTGCCTATGAAGATGGAGGCTTCGTCGGACTGCGCGCGCGCCGTGGCGGTGGCAAGGATCAGCTCGTCTTCCAGCGCACGGTTGCCGGGATCGGCCTTGAACCGGTCGAACGTGCGTGCAGCGTAACGCAGCGCGGATTCCGCCGCGCGGACGGCGACGGCATATTCGCCGATGCGCTTGATCGTGTGCTGCTCGTCGGCGGCGCGCTCCAGCCCGGATTCCGGCCAGGCGCGCATGTTGTCGCGGATATAGGCGGCTGCGGCCTCCAGCGCGCCGCGCGCAATGCCGGTATCGATCGCGGCGTGCAGGATCTGCGGCCAGGTCAGCCCGGTGCGAGGCATGAAGTCCGGCGCGCCGCCCGCTGTGGCTTTTTTGGGCGCGAAGCGCGGATCGACCTCCACATTATCGAAGCTGATGCTACCGCTGACCGAATGCTGCTGGCCATAGGCATGCCAGTCGTCCTCCAGCTTCAACCCCGGCGCGTCGCGGTGCAGCAGCACGCCGACAGGGCCCTCGTCGCTGGTGGCTGAGATGGATATCCACTCGGCGAGGTAGCATCCGGTGGCGAAAGTCTTGCGGCCGTTGAGCCGCCACACCCCGGTCGCGTCCTGCGTCAGGCGGGTGCCGCCGCCCTTGCCCTTGCCTTTGCCCTCGGCCAGCGCATTGCCGAAGCGCTTGCCGGCGAAGATATCTTCGACCAGCCGCGCCCGAAAGGCGTCGTCCGGGCGCGAGAAGACGCCGCGGATCATCACATTGTGGATCTGCAGGATCTGCCCGACCCCGCCGTCCGCCGCCGAAATGATCCGCACGGTTTCCACTACCGTTTCGATCGAGGCACCCAGCCCGCCGAACTCGCGCGGAACGTAGATGCTGGTTACGCCCGAGGCGGACAGGATTTCGGCGGCTTCGTGCGGAATTTTGTCGTTCAGCGAAGCGTCGCGGGCGAGCAGGGCGATCTTCGCGGCGGCTCCGCGCGCGGCAGCTATGGCTTCGGCTTCGCTCGCCAGGCGGCGGGGAAGGGTGGTCATCGCGAAAGGCTCCGATCAGGCGGGCTGAAGCGTGGAGGAGGCGGCTCTGGCGGCGGCTTCCTCGCGGCGGCGGACCTCCTCGCGCACGGCGGGGATGATCCAGCGGCCGTAATCGACCGCGTCATAGAGCGGCTCGTAGCCGCGGTTGAGGAAGGTGGTGACGCCGATGTCATAGTAGTCGAGCAGCGCCTCGACGATCTGGTCCGGCGTGCCGACGAGCGAGGTGGAATCGTGGGTGGCACCCACCGCAGTCGCCGTGCCGAACCACAGGCATTTGTCATGACGTTCGCCGCGCTCGGCGGCGGCCAGGAGGCGCTTGGTGCCGGTGCCCTGAACGCCGTGGAACAGCGGGTTGGGGGCGGCGTTGCGACGGTTGCTGGCAAGGCGGTCGGCGATGTCGTGAGCGCGTTCCCAGGCTTGCGCTTCGGTCTTGCCGATGATCAGGCGGACCGAAAGGCTGACGCGCGGCGTAGGCTTGTCGATCGCTGCGGCGGCAGCGTGAAGTTTGGCGATCTGCTCCTTCACGTCCGTAAGCGGTTCCGCCCATAGGGCGTAGAGATCGCAGTGCCGCGCCGCGACATGATAAGCGGCGTCGGATGAACCGCCAAAGGAGACAGGGATATGGGGCTGCTGCAAAGGTTTCACCGGCGTGAAGACATTCTTCAGCTTGTAGAAGCGGCCCTCGTGATCGAACGGCTCGTCAGATGTCCAGGCCCGACGAAGAACGTCGAGATACTCACTTGTGCGCGCGTAGCGCTCGTCCTTGTCCGTGACGAAGTCTCCCAGGCCAGGCTCGGCGGTGATGCCGGTGATGGCATGGACCCGGATACGGCCGCCCGTCACATGATCGAGCGCGGCGAGCGACTTGGCGCCTTGCAGTGGGGTGAGCGGACCCGGCCTGAAGGGGATCATGAAGCCCAGCCTTTCGGTGTGCGAAGCCGCAAAGCCGGTTGCGACGATGGATTCTCCGCCGCCCAGCATCAGGACACGATCGAAACCGGCATTTTCGTGGGCCCGCGCCAAGTCGCGAAGAAACTCCAGGTCCAGGTTTTGCCCGCCACCGGCCGGCCCCTGGAACTGATTGCGGGCAGCTAGCGCTCCAACGAATTCAACTGGCATAGATCAACCCCATCTGGGCGCATGTCGCGCCATTCGAGGATTGCTAATCAAGAGCTATGCCAGTTTGCGGAATCGGCCGAAAACCGCAGGTATGGCGTCTTCCCGCTGACGGAATCTTCCTGTCTAGGTCGAAATTCATCACGGTCGGATGGTCCGCTGATGAATTCGGCGCAGCAGGTCTGCCATCCCTCATAGGAAGGCCGGTGCCCTTCGCGCTCTGGAACCGGACCGCATTCCTCGTGGAGCGCGTGCTGGGCAATGTTGTCAGCTCGGGCTCAAGGTCATGGTGCTGGCAGACAATGCTGCCGTCGTGCACGAACTGGTGTTGGCCGGTTGAACCGCACCGGGATTGCCGGAGGCCCTAACTCCTGAGAGTGAGGGTTTACGAT
>NZ_DAMDBA010000159.1:0-2814 GCF_032093395.1 Novosphingobium sp. | reverse complement strand
CCAGCGTACCGATCGAGGCGGCGCGCTGGCCGGCCATGCGCCAGATCTGGCGGGTCAGCTCGACGGTGGAGGTCTTGCCGTTGGTACCGGTTACCGCCACCAGCGTCTCCGGCACGGGCTGGAAGAACGGCGCGGCGAGACGCGCAAACAGGCGGCGCGGCTCAGGATCGGCAAAGTGAACAGCGCCTTCGACCTTGGCGTCCGGATGGGCGACTACGGCGACGGCACCAGCCTCGATGGCGGCGGCGATATAATCCTCACCGTTGAACTTGGCGCCGCGAAAGGCGCCGAACACCGTGCCGGGCGCGACTTTGCGATGGTCGATGGCAAAACCGGTCACATTGGCGTCTTGTACGCTGCCCGTCAGAGGACTGCCCGCGAGGGGAACATCGGCAGCAGCACAGAGGGCAGTCAATTTCATTCTTGCAGGCTCACTCTTCAGCGGTTCCGGCCGGGATCAGCGGCTTGAGGTCGGAAATATCGATGTCGCGCGTTTCGTCGGGCATCACGCCCAGCAGCGGCCCGATGCGCGGGACCACGCGCTGGATCACCGGCGCCGAGTTCCACGCGGCGGTGCGCTGGAACGAAGTCGCCTCGGTGCCCTGCGGCTCGTCCATCATGGCGATGACGACGTAGCGGGGGCGGTCCATCGGGAAAGCCGCGGCGAAAGTCGCCACCAGCGAGTGCTTGCGATAACCGCCGACGCCCGGCTTTTCGGCCGATCCGGTCTTGCCGCCGACGCGGAAGCCGGGCGCGTCGGCCTTGCGGCCGGTACCGTAGGACACGATCATGCGCAGCAACTGACGCATGCGGGCGCTGGTCGCGGCGGTGAAGACGCGGCGTCCGGCCGGAACCTGCGAAGGTTCCAGCTTCTTGAGAGTCGCCGGACGCCAGATGCCGCCATTGACGAGCGAAGCATAAGCAGACGCGAGGTGCAGCGGAGTGACGGCAATGCCGTGGCCATAGGCGACCGTCATCGTGCGAAGGCGCGGCCATTCGCCGCGCGGCCAGAGCGGAAAGCCGCGCGCCGGCAACTCGACGAAGGGACGCTGGTTCATCGCCAGCGATTCCATCGTCTTCTTCAGCCGGGCGCCACCAAGTTCGTCCGCGATATGGGCGGTGACGGTGTTCGACGAGTGGATCAGCGTTTCCAGCACGTTCAGCGAGGAGCCGTAGTTGTGCAGGTCATGGATCGTGAACTTGCCGACATGGAGCGGCGTGGCCGGCCAGCGGCGGCGCAGATCGGTGATATTGCCCGCGTCGAGCGCGGCGGCAACGGTGATCGGCTTGAAGGTGGAGCCGAGTTCGTAGACCTGGTTGGTCACGCGGTTGAAGCCGCGGGGCACGTCTCCGGCCTTGGCCTGCTCCTCGGTGATCACGAGGTCGCTGGGCTGGACGTGGTTGGGATCGAACGAGGGCAGCGAGGCCAGCGCCAGGATCTCGCCGGTATCGACGTCGAGAATGACGCCGGCCGCGCCCTTGGCCTTGCTGAGCGCCATGCCCTTGCCCAGTTCGTCCTCCAGCGCGCTCTGCACGCGGAAGTCGATCGAGAGCGTGGCGGGCTGCGCGCGGCCTTCGGGGCTGGTGAGCTGCTTGTCGAAGGCCTGCTCCATGCCGACCTGACCCTTGCCGAAGGTATCGACGTAGCCGAGCACCGATGCCGCCATCGAACCCTGCGGATAGAAGCGCGTGGCTTCCTGCGGGTATTCCAGCGCCGGTTCGCCCAAGGCATGAACCTTGTTGGCGTCCTCAGGCAGGATCGACTTGCGCAGATAGCCGGGCTTGCCGGACGAGAGCTTGGCGATCAGTTCGGCCCGGTCGAGATCGGGAAAGATGCGGATCAGGCCATCGGCGACTTCGGCCGGGGTATGGATCAGCGAGGAGCCTTCGCTCATCGCCTTGGGATTGAACCACAGCGAATAGGTGCGGAACTCACGGGCGAGCGGCACGCCGTTGCGGTCGACGATCTCGCCGCGCTGGGGCACCAGCAGGTCCGACAGGTCGCCGCCGCGCACCGAAGGACCGGTTACGCCCAGGAAGATGATGCGGAAGAAGGCTAGCAGGCCGATCAGCGTGAAAACGCCAAGAATCCACAGCGTACGCATCTTCGCCACCAGCAGCGACTGCTGGCGGACGTTGAACAGCTTGCGCCGGCCGGTCGAAACCGTGGTGGGAACCGCTCCGATCGGGAAGGCCGGAGCGTTCACTGCTGGGCGGCCTCCGCCACTTCGATCCGCGCCAGGCGGCTGCCGAGGGCAGCGGCGTCACGCGCGATCTGTTCCCGCTCCGGATCGCGGTTCCGGCCACCGGCGCCCTTGGGCTCGGGTTGCACCGCACCACTGCCGTTCACCGGAGAGACCATCGCCAGAAGGCCGCCGTTATCGGCCCCGGCTTCGTCGCCCGTCTTTTCGGCATTGGCATAGCGGATCGGCGCCGGAGCGCCCGGCCCCACCGGCATGCCCAGTGCGGCGAGCTGGCGCTCGCCCTCGATGTACTGCGCAGCCGTGGGGGCCTTGTAGCCGAACTCCACGTCGTTGAGTTCCTTGAGGGCCTGCTGGTTCGAGCGGGTCTGGAACTCCGTCTCCAGGAAGTTGATGTCCTGCTGCACCCAGACGATCCGCTTCTCGGTATCGTGGACCTGGCTCTTCACCGCATTGACGCGCAGGGTCAGGCCGATCGTCAGCGCCCCGCAGACCAGCAGCACGGAAAACCACCCAATCGAATGGACGCGATCGCGAGTGAGGTTCATGCGGCACTCCTGGGGTCTTTACGGCCGTCGTGAGCCGGTGTTCTTGGGGGGGCCTGGGTGCGCAC
>NZ_DAMDBA010000158.1:0-2909 GCF_032093395.1 Novosphingobium sp. | reverse complement strand
GCGTACGCCGCATCCTGTCCGATTCCGGCTTCGACCTCATGGAATCGGTCGATGACCTGGCCAATCTGGCGCCCCGCGAACCAGGCGATCGGGCGCGGAGCGACCGGCCGATGGACGAGCGCAGCCAGACCGACCCCGGACATGTCATCGTGGTGGACGGCTCGCTGCTTGGAAGCGAAGGTGCCGCCGTGGTCGCCGGAATCCTCGATCGCTTTCCGGCCGCGCGCGTCGTTGCGCTTGTGTCCTCTTTCGAATTTACGGAAATGGCTTCGATCTATGCGGCTGGGGCCTATGCCTACTTTCTCGACCAGGTGCCGTATCAGTCGCTCGTCGCAATGATGCAGATGGTGGCCGTGGGCCAGAAGGTTGCGCCGCCCGAGATCATCGGACTGCTCGACAACCTGCTTTTGATCACCGAAATTCCCGCCCAGCATCGCGCAAGAAACGGCTTCGACCTCAGCGATAGGGAATGGGACGTTCTGGGTGCTCTCGAACGGGGGCTTCCCAACAAGACCATCTCGCGAGACATCGGCATAAGTGAATCGGCAGTAAAGGCCACGGTGAAATCGTTGCTGAAGAAGCTTTCGGTCACCAACCGGACCCAGGCGGCGGTGCTTGCCCGCGAATTGGCCAGCGAAGGCCCGGCAGGCGTGCTCTGCGGCCGTCGCATCACTGCCCTGACGGCCGGCAAACCGACGCATGACGCCGAACACGCCCGACCCTGAACCCGACGCAGCGCTCACCACGGCCATTATTCCCGCAGCGGGCTGCTGTGTTCACCCCTGAACATAACTCTCTCGAGTTACCCCAAAGAACGGCCGGTCGAATCGGGATAGTCACGCCGCCCATGCGACTGCCCATGAAGCGGCTCGAAATCCAAACGGCTCTCCCATGGCGCCAAAATATAGCGTGACTCAATGCCTCCTCAATGTAACATTTGCGGTTGAGGCTCGGTAAAAGTCTCAACCGAAGGCAGGGGTGGCGAATATCATCATCGAAATGTAGGGGGAATTTCATGTACCGATTTGATAATGAGTCTGTGCAACTTACAGCTCGGGAATTGGATGTTTTGCGTTTCGTGGCTATGGGCCGGTCGGCAAAGGAAACGGCGATTGAACTCAACATCGCGCCATGCACGGTGGAACGCCACGTCGAAAACGTCCGCCTCAAGACCCGGACGCGCAACCGAGCCCACATGATCGCCCACGTCATTCGCGAAGGACTGCTTGAACTCCAGCAATAGAAGGGCTTGCACGTCGGTCCGTTCGGCCGCGTCCCGGTCTTCCGGATCTTCGAAATGCTCGCCGGAGCGGCGGATGGTATAGCGGTGGATTTTCAGGCCCCGGCGCTCCAGCGCCTCGATCTCGGTCCTGATGAAGCTGTGGCTGATCTTGGGATAAACGTTCGTGAAATAAGCGATCCCGCCGCAAACGCGGCCCTCCGGATGCCGATGCTCATGAGCAGCGGAAGTCGATGCGGATCCCGGCCCGGATTCCAACACCGGCGCTCCCCACGCCCGCAGGGCAAGGGGCGCCGGTCCGTCCTGTTGCGCAATTTCGGTCATGCTGCCGACTATAAATGCGAGCGGGACCGCGCGGCATTGCGACTTTTCCCAATGGGATTTGACCTGTGCGGGCTCGGAACCCTAACGGCCGGATGCTCCAGGACATGCTGTCGTGCGAACCTTGCGAAGTTTGCGGAGACACCCAAGGACTCGTTGTTGCGGCCCAGCCCTTTCGCTTCGATGCGACCCCGACGATCGCGCCCGCGCAAGCGACTGTCTTGCTGCCGCCAGCTACTATGAAGCAGGCTCCCAGGCGGCCGACCAACGCGCCGCGGCGCAGGTCGTGCTCAATCGCGTGCGTCATGCCGCTTTTCCCGCGACCGTCTGCGGCGTGGTCTTCGCGGGCTCTGAACGAGCGACGGGTTGCCAATTCACCTTCACATGCGACGGCTCCTTGGCTCGCCGTGCCCCCTCGCCACAGGATTGACGCCGGGCCCGCGAAACGGCGATGGAAATGCTGCTCGGCCGGGTGGAGGCCGGCGTCGGCCTGGCAACGCACTACCACGCCGACTGGGTCACCCCCTCCTGGGACCGCGCGATGGACAAACTCACCATGGTGAACAGCCATCTGTTCTTTCGCCGGCGCGGAGCCGTCGGGGGCACGACAGCCTTTGTACAGCGCTACAAGGGCGAGGAACCGCGCATACCCGTCATGTCCCGGCTTTCCGCCGCCCACAGTGCTGACCCACCTAAGCTGGAAGGTGCATTGCCGATGTTGGAAAGGGAATACCCGGCGCCCCCGCACCGCGTACCGTCAACCGAAGTCGGCGTGATCCTGGCCACGCTCCCTGCCACCAGCCCGGAAGCGTTTCGCGATCTGGCCGAAAGACGCTGTGCCGGACTGGAGGAATGCCGCTTCATAGGTTGGACCGATCCCTTGCGAAAAGCCGGTGCCTTGCCGTTGCCTGGGGCCTCGGTGGATGCGATATCCTTCACATTCGTGCGACGTCCCGGAACTCCGGATCGGGCACTCTGGAACTGCGAGCAATTCGGACGAAGCATGTCCGAGCAATGCCTCCTGCGAGGGTCTTAGTCAGCCCCACCCATCGGGTTATGCTGATCCCGCCATGCTTTGATTTCCTTTCAGAAACATTTCGTAACATTTCTGCACAAAGCAAGACACCAATGATCCTCAGATTCGGCTCCGCTTATACGGAGACCTGATCCATGACATCCCCCCGCTCCGCAATCTTTGCGGTTCCTGCGTGCGATAGCGCAAGTTGCATCCGTGTCACGGAACCTGACTCCCTCGCCACCCGGTGAAGGCGCGCGCTTTTCCTGCCCTTTCCACCTGTAGCCGGAAAGCGCCTCCCAAACCGATAATTTGCACGCGCCGTTTGCCATG
>NZ_DAMDBA010000157.1:0-3010 GCF_032093395.1 Novosphingobium sp. | reverse complement strand
CCGCGCGTGTGCGCCTCGAACTGGCGCGAATGCAGGCGATGCTCGGCAACATGGGGGCGGCGCGCAAGGAACTGCGCGCGGCTCAGGCCGCCGGACTGCCTTCCGCGGTGGAGCAGCTGGTGCGCTTCTACTCGCGCGCGCTCAACGCCCGAAAGCCGCTGGGCGGCTCGGTCGAGGTCGCGCTGGCGCCGGACAGCAACATCAACCGGGCCACGCGGTCCGACACCTTGGGCACCGTGATCGGCGACTTCTCGCTCGACGAGGATGCCCGCGCGAAGTCGGGCGTGGGACTTGCCCTTCAGGGCCAAGGCTACTTTCGCCTCGGCATCGAGCCCGGCGCCGATCTGCTGGTGCGCGCCTCCACGGGCGCGACGCTCTACCGCGAGAGGGACTTCAACGACGTCACCGTGGCGATCCAGGCCGGGCCGCAATACACCTGGGGTAGCAACCAGCTGACCGTCTCGGCGGGCCCAGCGCGGCGATGGTTCGGGGGGCATCTGTTCAGCACCACGATCGGCGGTGGCCTCAGCTGGCAGCGGCCGGTGGGCAAGCGCGGGCAAGTGCGGCTCGACGGCAACATCGCCCACGTCGCCAATCGGCGCAATGCCCTGCAAACGGCGGACGACTTCACGCTCTCGGCCAACTTCGACCGCGCCTTCAGCGCGCGCTTCGGCGGCGGCGTCCAGGCTTTCGGCTTCCGCGAGGCGGCGCGCGATCCGGGCTACTCGCTGGCGATGGGCGGAACCTCAGCCTATTTGTTTCGCGAAATGGGCCGCACGACACTGGTGGGCACCGTAAGCTACAGCCACCTGGAAGCGGACGCGCGCCTGTTCCTTTACCCTAACCGCCGGGTCGAGGACCGCTACAGCGCCAGCATCGCTGCTACCTTGCGGGCGCTGCACCTTGGCAGCTTCGCGCCGCTGGTGCGCCTCAAATGGGAGCGCAACCGCTCCTCCATCGAGATCTACGACTATCGCCGCGTCGTCGCCGAGTTTGGCGTCACTTCGGCATTCTAAAGGGGGAGGGCTCATGACTTCAATTCCAACCGCACGCAATTCGGCGATCGTTTCGCTGACCGCGCTGAGCCTCGCACTGGCGGCCTGCGGGGGCGGAGGCGGCAGTACCAACAGCACGCCCCCACCCCCACCCACGCCAAGCCCCGCGCCCGCGCCGACCCCGGCGCCGTCTCCAACGCCTACTCCGGTGCCAACTCCGACTCCCACGCCAACCCCGACCCCGACCCCCACGCCTACTCCCGCGCCGGAGCCAACGCCCACCGCCGGAAATTCATCGCTTATCAATCCCAGCATCAGCGAAGTCTTCAGCACGGATGCCGGCACCGTCTCGGCTCTGTATCCCGGTGCGGGCACAAGCCCGGAGGCCAAGGGACGCACCACGTTGACGATCGCCTATGATGCCGCCAACGGCAGCTATACGATCACAGCGCCGCATGCATCGCAGACCTTCGGGATGGCGGACCGGGCAGCCGCCAGCGATGATGCCCGGATGGCTCGCTACGTGAAGACCCAAGGGACCATCACCGACAGCCTGGCCCTCACCAAAGCGGGCGAGAGCGGAATCCTCACCTATCGCTACGTCGGGGGCGGCATTCAGCGTCGCACTAACACGGCAGAAGGCATCCAGAACAATCGCCCGAACGTGTTCACTTATGGTGTGCGAACGGCAAACGGCGCAGTTCCTGGGACAGGAACCGGCAGCTTCGCATTCGACGTCACCGGCATCGAGGCGGGAGACCAAACCCTCATCAGGTTCGATGGCAGTGGCATCATGAACATCGACTTCACATCGGCCACGCTAAGAGGGAGCGGCCTCAAGACATCGCGCATCCCGAGCCTGAACGGGTACTACGTGCCAAGCCAGTCGGCCTTCACCCTGGATGGTCGTTTAGGCGTCGGCGAAAACGTGCTGACCGGTTCGATCAGCTTCAGCGATGCCCCGGCTGTCCTTGAGGGGCGCTTCTACGGTCCCGCAGCCCAAGAGGTAGGCGCCACGTTCCATGGTGCCAATTCGCGCAACCAGATGATCTCCGGCGTGCTGCTCGGCCGATCTGGTAATGTTGCCTCCGAGTATGAAACGCTCGTTGATCTTGTCACTCCCGTGTCGCTACAGCTCCATTCGACGAGCATTGTCTTTACGTCCAATGTCGGCACCGGCGACTATGGCGATGTCGCGTTCGGCAGCAGCGGCCAGACCGAATTGTTGGCGGCTACCGATCCTCGTTCGTACAAGTACTTTTATGACTTGAACGATGGCAACCGCGTGGCAGCGCAGTCGGGTGCGCGCTTCACGACTTACGTGCCGACGCCAGGGCAGACCTATCGAATTTACAATCCCGGACAGGGCAACGACGAACTCGCGCTCACGTATACCGGCTTCGGTCTCAGGGATGTCCGCATCGCGGGCAGCCGGCCAATGAACGAGGCTTTTGTGTTCGGCCTCGAAACGGGCTTCCTGCAACTGCCTCGCAGCGGTCAGGCTAGCTATCAGGGCGTGGTCCATGGCAGCGCGCTCGGCAGCGGTGGAAATGCCGATCTGTTCGCCCTGCATGGCTCTGCCGCGTTCGAGTTCGACTTTGGCCGGAGCGCGTTCACCGGGTCGATGCAACCCACAGCCACCAACACGCGCACGCAGGTCGCGACCGACCTCGGCACTTTCACTTTCGTCAACAGTTGGATGCCTGGGGCTCCGGGCATGTCCAACGCCTTTGCCGCCGACATCGCCGGCGTGCCGGGTGCCAGCGGCCGTGTGACGGGCCGGTTCTACGGCCCTCAGGGTCAGGAAGTGGGGGCGAATTTCACGCTGATCACGCCCGGAGCAGGAACGGTCTTGACTGCAGCCGGAGCGCTGATCGCCATGCAGCAGTAGACCCGGTTCAGGCAAAAGGCAGAACTATCGTTCGATGTCCGTCTTGCAGCGTCATCAGGCCTATCGCTACCTAAAAAACGGTCGCGGGTTTAGCCCGCCTGTGCGCGGTAGAAACGGGTCGTGC
>NZ_DAMDBA010000156.1:0-3109 GCF_032093395.1 Novosphingobium sp. | reverse complement strand
AGCCGAGAATGGTGGGCTTTCGTGACCCGGAGCGCAGCGTACTTTATGTACGTGAGCACCGGAAGCGCGAAAGACTGCCGTTCGCAGGCCCGCATGCGCTGAATTCCCACACGCCCTAGCCTGCTTCCTGTTCGTGATCGCCGCGTCCGAAGTCCGGGCGCGAATCGTCCTGGCCTTCCTCGATGATCGAGCGGCGGATCGCGCGGGTGCGGGTGAACTGGTCGAACAGCGCCTGCCCGTCGCCCACGCGGATCGCGCGTTGCAGGGCGGTGAGATCCTCGGTGAAGCGCTGGAGCATCGTGAGCACGGCTTCTTTGTTGGACAGGAACACGTCGCGCCACATCGTCGGGTCGGAAGCGGCGATGCGGGTGAAGTCGCGGAAGCCACCCGCCGAATACTTGATGACTTCGCCTTGCGTCACGTCTTCCAGATCCGAAGCCGTGCCCACGATCGTATAGGCGATGAGGTGCGGTACGTGACTGGTAACGGCGAGCACGAGATCGTGGTGCTCGGGCGTCATGATCTCGACATTGGCGCCGAGCGCCTCCCAGAAGCCGACGAGCTCGCTGAGCTTGACGAGGTCGGTCCGCGCCGCCGGGGTGACGATGCACCAGCGGTTGCGGAACAGGTGCGCGAAGCCCGCGTCGGGGCCCGAATTCTCGGTGCCGGCCACCGGGTGGGCGGGGATCACCATGTGGTCCGGCAGTGCCTCGCCCAGCGCCTTGGAGATCGCCTGCTTGCTGGAACCCACATCGCTGACGAGGGCGTGGGCGGGCAGGGCCGCACGCACCTGTTCGGCGGCGAGGCCCATCACACCCGGCGGCACGCAGAAGATCACGAGATCGGCGTGCTCGACCGCCTCTGCGGGCGTTTCGCAGACCTTGTGGACCAGACCGCGCTCGGCGGCGCGCGTCCGGTGCGCGGGGCTTAGATCGTAGCCGGTGGTTTGCGTGCCGGGCAGGTGCTCCTGCACCGCCAGGCCGATCGAGCCGCCCTGCAGGCCGAGGCCGATGATGGCAACGTTGCCGAAACTCATCGGGCGGCTTCCGCCATTTCGCGCAGGGCCGAGGCGATCACGTCCATGTCCTCGGGCTTGCCGATGGTGATGCGCAGCGCCTGCGGCAGGCCCTGACCCGGCAGCCAGCGGACGATGTAGCCCCGGTCGGCCAGTCCGTCGAAGGCGGTTTCGGCGGTGAGAGTGCCTTCGAACAGCACCAGCACGAAATTCGCCTGGCTCGGCAAGGCGCGCAGGCCGTGGTTGCCGAGCGCATCCAGCTTCTCGACGAAGCGGGCGCGCTCGTCCCGATTGTGGACGCGACTGGCCTCGACGAAAGCCGCGTCGCCCAGCGCCGCCAGGGCCATGGCCTGTCCGGTGCTGGAGACGTTGAACGGCCCGCGAATGCGGTTGAGCGTGGCGACGATCCCCGGCGCGCCGGTGGCCCAGCCGATGCGCTCTCCCGCAAGGCCGAAGATCTTGGAGAAAGTGCGCGTGACCAGCACGTTGTCATGCGCGGCGGCCAGCGCCAGCGAGCCGTCGTCGTCCTCGGGGGCGACATACTCGCCATAAGCCTGGTCCAGCACCAGCAGCACATCGGCGGGAAGACCGGCGTGAAGCCGCGCGATCTCGCCCTTGGGCAGGTAGGAGCCGGTGGGGTTGTTGGGATTGGCGACGAAGACCACGCGGGTCTTGTCCGTCACCAGCGCCAGCAGCGCGTCGACATCGGTGCCGTAGTCGAGATCGGGCGCCACCACCGGCGTCGCGCCGCAGCGTCGCGCGGCGATATCGTACACCGAGAAGCCGTAGCGCACATAGATCACTTCGTCGCCGAGCCCGGCATAACCCTGTGCGGCGAGATTGAGCAGTTCGTCCGAGCCGGTGCCCATCACCACGCGGGCGGCGTCCAGCCCGTGCTTCGCGGCGATCGCCTGGCGCAGCGCGGTGCTGTCGGGGTCGGGATAGAGCGCGGGTACCTGTGCGCGGGCGTCGCGCGCGGCCTGGCTGGTGCCGAGCGGGTTTTCATTGGCCGACAGCTTGATCAGCGGCTTGCCGTCCTTGCCTTTCGACTTGCCCGGCACATAGGCATGGATCGCGTCGATCCACGGCTTGGGCTGCGGGGCGCCAAGGGGCGCAGTCGTCGGGCTGAGGGTCTGGCTATCGGTCATGTCCGGGCGGCCTTAGAGAGTGTTTGGAAAATGCCCAAGAGGGCATTTTAGCGGCACCGGCCCGCGCCCCCACCCGACCTCCCGCAGGATAGTACCGTTGGGTGGTAGGGTGGGGGCGCGGGCCGGTGCCGCGAAATTCGCCTTCAGCGAATTTCCAAACGGGCTCTTAGAGCATTTTCGATCCGGATGGAATCGTCTGGCAAGGGCAGCGGGAACGATTGACAGAGGCACGCCCCCACGCCCACTGATCGACGGGCGATGACGATCACCAACGCCACCAAGATCCTGAGCCTTGCCGAACCGCTGCCGCTCGACGGCGGGCAGAGCCTTCCCGATGCGCGCATCGCCTACGAAACGCATGGCGTGCTCAATGCCGCGAAAGACAACGCGATCCTGATCTGCCACGCGCTGACCGGCGATCACCACGTCGTTTCCGATCATCCCAAAACCGGCAAGCCCGGCTGGTGGGTGCGCATGGTCGGGTCCGGCAAGCCGATCGACACCGATCGCTTCTTCGTGATCTGCGCCAATGTGGTCGGCTCTTGCATGGGATCGACCGGTCCCGCCAGCCTGGCCGCGGACGGCAACCCCTGGGGCATGCGTTTCCCCGTCATCACCATTCGCGACATGGTGCGCGGCCATGTCGCGCTGCTCGACGAATTGGGCATCGAGAGCCTCCATGCCGTGGTCGGCGGATCGATGGGCGGGATGCAGGCGCTCAGCCTGGCCGCCAATTTCCCGGACCGAACCCGCGCGGCGCTGGTGATCGCCTCCACCGCACGCCATTCGGCGCAGAACATCGCCTTCCACGAGGTGGGCCGACAGGCGATCATGGCCGACCCGGAATGGCGCGAGGGGGACTATTACGATCACGGGAAGGGCCCCGAGAAAGGCCTTTCGGTCGCCCGCATGGCCGCGCATATCACCTATCTGTCGGAAGTGGGCC
>NZ_DAMDBA010000155.1:0-3154 GCF_032093395.1 Novosphingobium sp. | reverse complement strand
CACCAACGGCATGGTCTACGGTGCGCGGCTGTTCGATGCGACGCGCAACTTCGTAATCCGCGACGCCGAGTTTGCGACCAATCTCGAGAAGCATTTCAAGAATTGTGTGTTCGGCGACGTCATGCTAAACCAGAAATCGCTGACCGAGCTGTCGAAGGCGCAGGATCTTTGGGCCGCGATTGGCCCGGGCTCGGAAGCACGCTCCCAGGAATGGCTGGAAAAGGACGGCAGCGGCGCGGTCACGAGCTATATCGTGACGTGCCGCCAGGCCTATGAAGGTCTTTCGGGTCAGTGGGCCAACATGATCGAGGCTAACACCCCGATCTGGGCGAAAGAGGTCTACCCCAAGCTCAGCAACGCGCTTGCTGCCGACAAGCTGAAGCATGATGTTCCTATTGTGAACCAGGCTTTCACGGGGTCGGGAAGCAGCTACGCCGACTATATGCGGCTAAACACTGCGATCAACGCATTCATGCAGGCGCGCAGCTCCATGGCGGGTGGCACGGGGGCGGCGGCGATCGACACGTTCGCGCAGACCCGTGCCGACGTACAGGCCCGCAACACCTACAATTCGATTGCGCAACAGGCGATGGCCTGGGTGCCGATCCTCAACATCGTTCTGACAGTCGTGTTCTTTGCGATGTTCCCGGTCATCTTCCCGCTCTTCCTAATGCCGCAAACCGGGCTGAGCGCGCTCAAGGGCTACGCTGTTGGCTTCTTCTACCTGGCTGCCTGGGGCCCGCTTTACGTTATCCTGCATATGATATGCATGACGCGCGCCGAGACCGCGGCGACCGGCATCGCATCGGGCGGTGTTACGCTCGGCACTTTCGCAGGCATCGGCGCCGTGAACGGTGAGACTGCGACGATCGCAGGGTTCATGCTGATGTCGGTCCCGTTCCTCGCGGCGGGACTGGCACGCGGCGCGATGTCTATCGCCGGCCAGTCCATGTCCATGCTCGCGCCCGCACAGAACGCCGCCGAAGCCGCTGCCCTCGAACAGACGACGGGCAACTATTCCTATGGGAATGTCAGCTGGGCAAATTCGACGTCCAACATGCAGCAGAGCGACCAGTGGACCAAGGCGCCGAGCTATATGGGCGGCGCGCCGATGACAAGTTGGCGCCAGGACAATGGCGCGCTGATCAATGGCTTCGGCAACGGACAGGAGGTCTTCGATACGGGCGGCGCCATTTCGCGCCTGGCATTCACGCCGACAATGTCGTCGGGCGCCGTCGCCGAATGGCGCGAAATGGCGAACGAGGCGCACCGTCAGTCGCAGGCCTATGAAAACGCCGCAAACGACATCCTGACCTCAACCCATACCAATCGCAGCGCATTCGGAACCTCGACCGAACAGTCGTCGGGATGGGATTCGAGCAGCGGCCGCCAAGCCAACACTTCGATCGAACAGTTCGACCGGAGAACAGGAAGCAGTTCTCAGGGGCTGGAAGACAGATCTTCGATCGGGCAATCGCAGCGGGTCAGTGACACTCACGATCGAAGTGCAATAACGTCTGACCAAGTGGGCGGTAGGATAACCACCGGTATGGGAGGTCCGGCAGCCGCAGGTCCAGGCGGAGGTGGGCGCCGGGCGTCCGGCTTGCTGCCAGGAATTGAAGGAAGCGTAGGTAAGAGCGGATCACAACAAGATCAGCTGCAGCATTCCACGGGACAAACCAATTCCAGCGATAGCTCCAACACTGCTTCCAGTGGGGTACGCGACGAACATTCGAACGGAACCGGCGCAAGTTCTTCGGATGGCACCTACAGCCGGAGCGGCGTGTTCAGTCGCGCCTCGCAGACGTCGTCGGCTTCGGTGAGCACTGAGGACGCTCTCTCCCGCGCGCGCTCATATCAGGAGTCCGCGCGCAAGCTGGAGGAATTGTCGCAGCAGCTGTCTCGCGACGCCAGTTGGGCCGAGAGTCATGGCATGCAACTCAGCACAAACCTCAGTCAGGACCTCGCGAACTGGTACCGTGCGCAACAAGCGGCAAATCCTGGTCTGGATGCACCCGAAATCTGGGCGACAGACCTTTCCGAGCATCAGCGCAGTGTCCGGGATGAGATGGTCCAGCGGTGGATGTCGGAGAAGCGTGAAGCGATCTACGAGGAAATCCGTGGAAGCCTGAACGAGCCTGATCTCGTTGATGTGCACCGCACCGGCGTGTCCTCCGCAGCCGATGTCAGGGCGACCTATCATCCGCATGGTGCTGGCGGGATTCCGGCCGGGCCTAATCTAGGCGATCCGGGCGCAGCCGAAGCCATAATTTCGTCAGGTAAAGCCGCGATCGATGGAGACCGCCGCGCAGCTCAGGCCGGGCGACATGCTAATGTGCAAGGCAATGTGCGCATTCAATCGGAGGTTGGCGAAGGCCAGGACAAAGGGTTCTTTCTTGACCCCGATCTAAGGAAATGAGCTTACATCCAAAACCAATATGCGAGCGCACCAGCCGCGACTGCGTAAGCGATCAAATATGCAACCATTCCCGCCTTGGATACGTTGCCGCGCTCATCAGTCGCCGCCTCGATGTACCGCACGGGATCGTCGTACTTCACAGTGACGATCGGTCCGCCGGAGAGGTCCTTCGTCTGATTATACGTGTCCAGGTCGAACATACAAAATCCGCAACCTCCGCTGCAAATATGAGCCAATTCCTTACTGGAATTTGGATTTCTTCACAAGCCTGCGGGCGGGCAATCTAATGTTCCAGAAGAGAGAGCCCGCCGAAAATCCTAGGCATGCGGACCTAGACCTGTCGAGCAACCTCGCATTTATGTTTTCGTGGCTTCTCGTTTCAGCGTTGGGGCTGCTGCCGTTGTTCGACGAAACGCTCCCACGTGATCCCACACCTTCCGCGTCGGCGCTGCTCGTCTTTTTCGTTGCCGTTGGATCGGCCGCCGTGCTCAGGCGGCACTTCAGCTGGGTTGGCCTCGCCATGCACGTCATCAGCCAGATTTTCATGTGGCTGTCCGTGTTCTGCGTGACGCTCGCGGGCGTCCTTTACACAGCCGGGTAGAGGCAGGGCTCAGGTCTTGAAACCACGGAAACCGAAACACATTTTTCGTTTCGTGGGCCGGGCTTGTCGCACGGAACGAGAGGCCGGCGCACCGGGCGTGCTCGGTGTTGCGGTTCGCTATAAGCCTCTCGCTG
>NZ_DAMDBA010000154.1:2726-3315 GCF_032093395.1 Novosphingobium sp. | reverse complement strand
GCGGTTCGCCTGTTCGAGGACGCGTGAGGCTTCCTCGCGCATCGTGGCGACTTCCGCCAGCGCCGCGGCGCGCTCACGTTCCGCTTCGAAGGCATAGCTGCTCGTCAGGCCTGCGGTGATCTGGCCGGCAAGCAATTCGAGGAAACTCAGATATTGCTCACCGGCGGGACGATAGGGGTTGAGGCCGACCACGAGGGCGCCCAGCGGCCGGTCGTTCCCGCGATCGACCAGGGGAACGACGGCGATCTTGGTGGGCGGACGATCCCAGGATCCGGTCGGGAGATCGGCGTGCATGCATTCGTCGATCCGGGGAGCGGTCCAATCGAGTTGAACCCGCTTTACCCCCCAGGGATCTTGCGCCGAGCCTGCCGCATGCGCGCAGGGGTGATCGGGGTCCATCCCCGCGCAGTTGCGCGCCAGGACGGGGGCGCCGGCTTCGTCGAACAGGTAGACAAGCGCGAACGGCATGTCGCGATCGTTGCGCGCGAGCTCCGCCTCGACAGCGTCGAGCACGGCCTCATGTCCTTGGGCGCCTGCAAGGGCCAATGCGAGCTGGCGCAGCGATTCCAGCCGCCGTTCGCTGATAACC
>NZ_DAMDBA010000154.1:596-2716 GCF_032093395.1 Novosphingobium sp. | reverse complement strand
CTCGGCCCACAGCTCGCGCGTCGGCATGGCAATGGAGCGCGGGTGCTTGTTGCCTAATGTCGGCCGATACGCGTCGTTGTAGAAGAAATGGATGTCCGGCCCCCAACCGAGCCACATCTCGAATTTCGACGTCAGCAGCAGCCGTAGCGCGACTTTGAGCCCGTCGGGCCAGTCTTCCGGAGGACCAAGTGGCGTTGCTGTCCAATCATGGACACGCAGCAGCCGGGCCATTTCGCTGTCCCCCACAAATATGTCTTCATAGGGTTCTGGTATTTTGGTGTGTTCGGTCAAGCGTGGCTCCAGACGGTTTATACGGAGTTACGCCCGGAAGGTCCTGGTAGCCAGCAGCATCTTCGCTCCCTGCTCTCACGGTCGCTATCTTACAGGCACACGCCCACCTCGCGCCTTATGATCATCGCGATGAAAGGCAAACTGATGCCGCCGGCTTTGGTTTCAATCCGGATGAGAAAGAGGCAACAATTCGTCGCGAAGGATGATCAGCGCGCACCGGCTTAGGTCCTCCGCGGCAGCAGCGGTCGTCGCCTCGGTGTAGCAGCGCAGTTCCGGCGCATTGCCCGACGCGCGCAGATGGATCACGACGCCGCGGTCGAATGTCACGCGCAGACCATCGGTGGTGTCGATCTCTACGACCTGGCCGCCAATCGTACCGAAATAGGTTTCGATGCGCGCCCGTTGCTCCTCGGCCGATCCCTCCCTGAGCCAGACCAGAAGCGCCGCGCTTTGCGCCGGCGCCACATCCGGGAGGCGGTCGCTATGGGTGGCGCGCTGCGGCAGGCTCGCGACCAGTTCCGCGACGCTGCTTCGCTTGGCGGCGGCGAGTACCGAAACGATCGGCAAGACAGCGTCGCGCGTGGGAAGGGCATCCAGCGGATGATCACCGTCGAGCACCGTCGAGCCGAGCAGGACGCCGCCATTGGCCTCATAACCGCAGACGATCGCGCCCGGGTCGGCCGCGATCTCCTCCTGCATGGCGGCGATCACATAGGGTGAACCGATCCGCGTCCGCCGAACCGCGACAAACGCGCCTGAAAGCTCGGCCGCGCTATTGCTGCTCACCGGGGTCACGACGCGGTCCGCGCCAAGCGCGCGAGCGCACAGAAGGGCGGTGATATCGCCGCGAAGCCAGGTCCCCTGCGCGTCGGCGACGAGCGGCCGGTCCGAATCCCCGTCGGTGGACACGATCGCATCGACCGTGTGCTCGCTCGCCCACGCCTGCGCCAGAATGATGTCCTCATCGCGAATGGCTTCGGTGTCGACCGGCACGAAGGTTTCGGATCGGCCGAATGGCAGAACGGTGGCGCCGAGCGCCTCGAGCACGCTCACCAGGACGTCCCGCCCCACCGCGGAATGTTGGTAGACCCCGACTGTCATGCCCTTGAGGGCCTCCGCGCCGAAGAAGCCGAGGTACCGATCGCGATAGGCGCTTATGATCTCGACGGTCGGGGGTAGCGGTTCAGCGCTCAGGAGTGCGCCCGATGCATCGAAAAGGCTGTCGTGGGGTGAGATCCGCTGCTCGAGTATGCCGGCCTCGTCCGACTTGAGGACCTCGCCCGTCGGTCGGTAGAATTTGATCCCGTTCCGATCAGCCGGGATATGGCTTCCCGTCACCATGATCGAGGGCATCTTGCGGCCCAGCGCGTAAAAGGCCAGCGCCGGTGTCGGTACGAGCCCGCAGTTCACCACCACGCCGCCGGCGGCGCGGACCGCCGCCGCACAGGCCTGCACGATCCGCGGTGTGCTGGGACGCAGATCGCCGGCCAGCGCCACGGTCTGGCCAGGGGCGAACTCATCGATCGATCGCAAATACTGGAGGAACGCGCTGGTATAGGCAAAACAGAGCGCGTCGGTCATGGCCGAGACCGGTCCCCTGACGCCGCTCGTGCCGAAGGGAACACCGCTTTGCGTCATGAGAGTGCGCACGCTTTTGAGAGCGGAACCCTCGCTCGGCGGGGAATCGTCCGCCTCCATGTCATTCGGCAATGCGTTCATGGCCCCGCCACTCCCATTCGTTGTCATTGAGCAAATCCATGCCGTCGGGCGCGCGCAGCGCGGCGAGCAGATCGGCTATCTCGATCCTGGCAAAGCTCACCGACGTATCG
>NZ_DAMDBA010000154.1:0-586 GCF_032093395.1 Novosphingobium sp. | reverse complement strand
GCCATGCGCGATCGCCCCGCAGGTATAGACGACATTGGGAACATAGCCTTCCCGATCCTCATCGGAAGGCGACAGGAGCGGGACGGCCGAGCGGCCGATGACCCGCGAGGGATCATCCTTGTCCAGCAGCACCGCGCCAATGGCATATTTGCGCATCGCGCCCACGCCGTGGGTGAGCACAAGCCAGCCTTCCTCAAGCTCGATCGGCGCGCCGCAATTGCCCATCTGGACCAGTTCCCAGGGATAATGCGGTCCTAAAATGCGCTTGCCTTCCTCCCAGTGACGCAGGTCGGGCGAGCGCAGCAGGAACAGGCTCTCATTGTCCTGCCGGCCGATCATCAGATAATCGCCGCCAAACCGGCGCGGGAACAGGGCCATGCCCTTGTTTCGCGACGCCGGACCCGTCAGCGTCTGCAATTCGAACGTCTCGAAATCCCGGGTCACGAAAAGCTCCGAGGCGATCGCGGCGCCGCTGTAGGCGGTGTAGGTACCGTAATAGCAGGTCGAGGCATCGTCATCGGTGAAACGGACCAGGCGAAGATCCTCGAGCCCGTTGCGCTGGGCGGGCGTTGCGGGAAAGAGCACG
>NZ_DAMDBA010000153.1:1342-3419 GCF_032093395.1 Novosphingobium sp. | reverse complement strand
TTGAGCAACTGCTTGCCGAAGTCGCGAATTACCTGGTCTCCGGCACGATGGCCCAGTTCTTCGTTGATGGCGCTGAAATCGTCGATGTCGAGCAGGATCAGTCGGCAGGCCTGGGAACCGGCGATCTGTTCCAGTTGCTTGATGAAGGTTGCACGGTTCACCAGTTCAGTGACGGGATCGAAAAGTTCGAGATATCGCGCCCGCCGGGAATTGGAGTCCGCTTGGTCTTCAAGATTGCTGGCGCGGTGGGCCAGCATCAGAAAAAGACCGAGGACGGCGGCGCCGATCGCCAGGGTGGCCGGTATCACATACTTGCGGATCGCCTCGCCGGGCCTGGCAGGATGCCAGGCGAGCCTGCCCAGAAGCGCGCCGTCCCCCGCCGAAAGTTCGACGCTGCGCACGCCCGGGGGTGTGGCTTCGCGTGGATTCAGCGCGGTAAAACCGTCGAGCATCAGCGTACCGGCCCAGCGGTTGAGCATGGGGTCGTCGAGATATGTGATGGTGACCAGCGTCAGCGGTTCTCCGGAGGCCGGGATGCGCGATGCGGCAGCAACGACGGGGACGCGGTGGACCGATGTCAGATCCGCTTTGGCGCTAGGCACGCTCTTGCTATCGGCGGGGGGCAGGGCATTAACCAGTTCGCCGGCAGCATCGCGAATTTCCTCCAGATCGTTGGCGTCGGCCCGGCCGCCGCGCGTATAGCCGTAGATCGCGCCCGAGCGAGTAACGATGGCCACGGCTCTGGTCGGTTCGCTGGCTACGGCAGGGCGGCCCAGTTCGCTGTCCAGCCAATTGGCCGCTTCGTCCGGTCCCAGCGCAGCGATCCTGCGGGCGGGCTCCAGTCGCGCGCTGGTGGCTGCCGCTTGTTCGGCGGCGCTTTGGAGCGTGCGGGAGATCGTCTTCTCGACCTGCTCTTGCTGCCGGTCGGCGGCAATCCGATCCATGGATTGCGAGGTCACGAACAGCGCGGCCGATCCCCCGAGCGTCAGCCCGAGCAGACCTACAATCGCCACCACGCCTCGGTGACCTGCCAGTTTGTGGCCGTTAAGCATTCGCGATCCCTACTCGCTTCCTGGGGTCATACCCATCGAAGCACATGCATTAACCGGCTTTCGTCAACAAATCGCAACCAACACGACCGCCCTCGGAAACACGCCGAAGTGGCGCAGTTCGGCCAGTCGATACTATTCCAACACACATTATAGGCGGAAACAGCAGCATAATGTCAGGCAATCGACGGAATCCGTGTAATCCTTTGCTGTGCTCGACGGAGTGCGAACCAGTCTGGTCGTGACCATGCGGCTATAAGCGGTTGGAAGTCGCGTTTATCCAACCTCAGGCTGCGCAGAGGCGGTGGCAGAACGATCGGTGGGGCGTTCCGCACTGGCCGTCTCGAACACCGCGCGCTGATCGGCGAAAGCGCGCCGGTAGGCTGGGCGCGCTTCGCCACGCGCGATGTAGGCCGAAAGCGCCGGAAAATCGTTTAGCAACGAGGTTGCGGCCAGGCGGCGCAAGACGGTCACCATCATCAGGTCTCCGGCGCTGAACTCGCCGTCCAACCATTCGGCGTCGCCGAGCCGTGCGGATAGCTGGCCCAGTCGGTCGTGCACTCTGCGGTCGAGCATCGGCTGCCGTGCCTTCTGCCACGGTTGGTCGCGTTCGAACAGGAGGGCCATCGTGCACTCGACGATGGGTGGCTCCACCGTGTTGAGCGCGGCAAATACCCAGGCTTCGGCCCGTGCCCGCGCATCCGTCGATTCGGGCAGGATTCCGGGATGGTTGCGGGCAAGATGAAGAACGATGGCTCCGGATTCGAACAGGACCAGACCTTCGTCCTCGAAGCTTGGAATCTGCCCGAAGGGGTTGAGGGCAAGGTGGTTCGGTCGCTTCAGCGCCGCGAACGAGAGCAGTCTGACATCATACGGCAATTCCAGTTCTTCCAGCGCCCAGCGCACGCGCATGTCGCGGGCAAGGCCCTGGCCGCGGTCGGGCGAATCTTCGAAGGCGGTGATGGTGATGGTCATGGCGACGCTCCCGGAAAGTCGACATGATACCATGCGCCCGATTTCCGGACGAT
>NZ_DAMDBA010000153.1:0-1332 GCF_032093395.1 Novosphingobium sp. | reverse complement strand
CCGGCCGAATCCCTCAGGTTGAGCTATCGACGGCGATCCGGCCGAGCCCGGGATCGTCGGTGAAGAAGGAATCGACCCCTGCGGCGATGTAGCGCCGAATCAGTTCGACGCAGGCTTTGTCCTGGCGCGCCGCTTCGTTCCCCGCGCCCCTGAAATCGGTTGGGAGGAAGGCGTTTTCGGGTCGCACCGTCCAGGTCGAGACGAGCAGGCCCGCCGTGTGGGCGTCCCGGACCAGCGATGAGGGCCGGCCGAGTGGACCGGATTTGCCGGAGGCGTCGCCGTAGGGGATCACGCCCTGGAGGGCTGGCGATATCCAGTCGGCATAAGCCTTCACGTCAGCCAGCCCCTCGGGCTTGTGCATCTGTGCGTAAGTCAGGGTGCCGCCGGTTGCGGCGACGTCGGGCGGCCGCACATCCAGCGGCACGGTGAGTTGCAGGAGTTGCAGCTTGGGATAGGCGGCGATGCGGGGGCGCAGCCACTTGAGATTGGCGACTTCGAAGCTTTGGACGATCACCGGCGCGCTGGAGAGATAGTGGCTGGCCGCGACTCGATCGAGAAACGGTTGCTCCGGCGGCAGGCCGATTTTCTTGAAGTAGGTGGAATGCTTGATCTCCGGGATCAGCCCGATGATGCGGCCGCGCGCTGCGGATTCAGCCGCCACGAAATCGGCGATCTCCTCCAGTGTGAGCAGCTGGAACTGCCCGTTGTAGCTGCTGCTTTCCGGGCGCATGGCGCCAAGCCGCTCGACCGCGCGCAGGGTCTTGATTTCCGCCAGGGTGAAATCTTCGGTAAACCAGCCGGTGATCGTCTCGCCGTCGATGACCTTGGTGGCCCTCCGGTCTGCAAATTCTGGACGGGCGGCGACATCGGTGGTTTCGGCTATGTTGTTCTCGTGACGGGCGATGAGGGCGCCGTCGCGCGTCGAGACGAGGTCGGGCTCTATGAAGTCGGCGCCTTGTTCGATCGCCTTGGCACAGGACGCCAGCGTGTGTTCCGGCCGCAGCGCCGAGCAGCCACGGTGGGCGATGACCAGCGGCTTGCGGCGAGGCTCGGCGTCTTTCCCGCCCGCAAGCACGGGGCGGGCGCCCAATGCCGCGCCTGCCACCGTGAGGCCGGTGCCAGCTTGGATCAGGCCGCGCCGGGAAAGCGTGGTTCCACTGGTAGGCATGTTCTGGTGTCCCGTGAATTTATGTGCGGTATCCTGCAAGGCCGCTAGGCGCGTTTCATGACACATTGCGGTCGGTTTCGCCGCGCGGAGCTTGCGCGAACCGTTTGCCCACGAACCGCCGGAGTGCGTTTCGGTGGACGGCCTGGCCCCGCCGAGAACTCTTC
>NZ_DAMDBA010000152.1:0-3562 GCF_032093395.1 Novosphingobium sp. | reverse complement strand
TCTGCGTTCCTTCGTCACTACGACGAAGCCCAAACCCTCCTTAAATCTCAACCCCTAATCTGTGCCATGGGTGCTGACGCCGGACAAGGCGGATTGTGCGGAGCGGTATCGGACATACCGCCTGCTGGAGCGAGATGAGGCCCATTGCAGAGACTTGGCGGCCGCGATCCAGCGTGGCTTCAAGCGTGTTGACATGAAGCCCAGATAGATCGCTCCCAGCGTGCTAGAGGCACAATGTACGTGTTGTGTTTTTCCTATGTTCCCTTCTCGTTCTGATTTGCGGTATGAAGGGTAAATGTCTACCGCTCACGCCATACCTGCGTCTACGCCGATTCCACTCCGCAATCTCACGCACCCCGTCCAACTTAAGGTCGTCGGTGCCGCTGGAGCTGGCTTTGCCAGCCCCGCTCAGGACTGGGAAGAATCCGCGATCAACCTAGTCGACTTGCTGCGCCTCGATCGAGCCGCCAGCTTCGTATTCCGTGTCAGCGGACAATCCATGCTCGATGCGGGCTTGTTCGATTCCGACGTGCTTGTCGTCGATCGCGACGCCAAGCCGATGAACGGCCGAATCGTCATCGCCGTTGTCGATGGCGGTTTCGTAGTCCGCCAGCTTTGCGTTCGTAATGGCGTGCCGACGCTCGAAGCTCGCAACAGCCGCATGCATTACGATCCCGTCGTCGCCGATGAGAGCGTCGAGGTGTGGGGTGTGGTCCGGGCCAGTGTCCGCAACCTTCAGGCCTGATCCGTCATGAGTTGGGCCATCGTCGATATAGAAAACTTCTACTGCTCGGCTGAGCGGGTCTTCGACCCCACGCTGCGCAACGTACCGCTGATAGTGTTATCCAATGGAGATGGTTGCGCAATAGCACGCTCGGCTGAAGCTAAAGCATTGCATATCTCAATGGGCGCGCCAATGTTCAAAATACGTGAAATCGTCAAACGCCATGGCGTGCAATATCGATCAAGTTCGTATGAGCTTTACGCGGACATGAACCGACGGTTCAACATGGTGCTTTCTGAGTTCAGCGATACGGTAGAGATTTATTCAATTGACGAATCTTTTTTTCGGCTTCCAATTCTACCATCGGGACTTGGCGATGTCGAGCAGGCCCAGCACCTCCGGGCGACCATCAAACAGCATGTCGGCCTGCCGACACGGATAGGGCTCGGTCCGACACGAACCCTGAGCAAGGTCGCCAATGCTTTGGCGAAGGCTTCGGAGAAGGTGTGGAACGGTGTCATCGACCTGCACGATGAGGGGCTACGCCGGCGAATGTTCGCCAAATGGCCAATCGAAGAGGTATGGGGCATTGGCAAGGCGATGGCGAAGCGCCTGCACCCGTTGGGCATCCACACCACCGCGGATCTTGCCGCAATGGACCCCGATCTTGCGCGGGACGTAGGGACGGTTGTGCTCGAGCGGTTGGTACGCGAGTTGAACGGCGTGGAATGCAGTAACTTCCAGCCAGAGCCTGAAGCACTGAAGTCCACTGCGGTCACGCGGACGTTCGGAGATCCGGTCCGCGATCGTGAGGTGTTGCGCGAAGCGATGGTGAGATGGGCAGTACGCGCAGCCGAGAAGATCCGCGCTCACAAACTTCAGGCTTGTCGGTTGATTGCGTTCGCGCACGGCAGCCGATTCAAGCCAAATGCCCCATCGGCGTCTAAAGTCGCCCGAATGTCACCCTCGACTGTAGCGCGTCGATTACGGAGTCCGGTCGGCGTCAATTATGATGGCCGGTAGGCGGCCGCGCCGGTTGGTGGCTTTGGGCTATCATGAGCGGTTGCGAGGGGCAATCGGGCATCGTCAATTACAGCGCTGGGTAATTGTCGCTGGCACTGGACGAAAGCGACAATTCGAAGGCTTTGGGGTAATTGCCGCTGGCGACAATTACCCGTTGTCTCAGTCAGGGTGCTCGCGAGCGCGAAGTCAGCGACAATTATGATGGCCGGCCTGGAGCGCCATTCGATGGGTCATAATCGCCGGCGTTGATGCGAGCGACGGCGGATCGCTTGCGGTAGCTCTCGCCGTTCATCTCGATGATGGTCGAGTGGTGCACGAGGCGGTCGATCGCGGCGACAGTCATGGCTGGATCTGGAAAGACGTTGTCCCAGGCCGAAAATTGCTGGTTGGCGGTGATGGCGATCGAATGGCGCTCGTAGCGATGGGCGATGAGCTCGAACAAGGCGCTGGTCTCGACCTGGTCCTTGCGGACGTAGGACAGGTCGTCGAGGACGATGAGATCGAACTTGTCGAGCTTGTCGAGCATCGCGGGCAAGCTGAGGTCGCGTCGTGCGGCCTGGAGCTTCTGGACCATGTCGGTTGTGGAGCAGAACAGGACACGTCGCCCGGCGTCGATGAGGGCATGGCCGATGGCGGCAACCGCGTGCGTCTTGCCGGTGCCGCTCTGGCCGAACAACAGCAGATTGCCACCGCTCTCGATCCAGTCGTCGCCGGCAGCCAGGGACAAGAGGTGCGGCTTGCGGATACCGGGGGCGGCGTCGAAATCGAAGGTGGCGAAGGTCTTGCCTGCCGGGAGGCCGGACTGGTCGCGATGGCGCTGGATGCGCCGGGAGGAACGGTCGGCCATCTCGATCTCGAGGAGTGAGGCGAGCAGGTTGGCGGCCGGCCAGCCATCCCGATCGGCGGTGTCGGTAAGGCGCTTCCAGTTGCGGTTGATGCTCGGCAGGCGCAAGGCCTTGAGCAGGGTAGGCAGCACGGCGGCGGCCTGGTCTTTGGTGCGGGTCATTAGTGCACCTCCCCGCTGGCGATCAGGCTGTTGTAGCTGTGCAGATCGGGTGGCGGGATAGTGACATCGCGCTGTGATCTTGCGGTAGGCAGGAACTCCTCCCTGAGCGCATCGACATCGGGCAGGCGCCCGCTGTCGAGTGCCTCATCGATCCGCCGGGCCAGCACGTCGACACAGTCGCCCCTGGCGGCGATATCGAGCAGCGCGACGGCATCGCGGCAGGCCTGCCGTCCGTCGAGCTGGGCATCGAAGGCTTGCCAGGCCCGCCGGTAGGCGTGATCGGGGAACAGGGCTTCGCGGTAGACGAGGTTGCGCAGTGCACCGGGCTTGCGGCGCAAGTTACCGATCATGTGCCGGAAATCGATGCTGTGTCCCCGGTGGGGATGACTGATCCGCACACGCGGCGTGGACATTACCCTGTCCGGACCGAGGAAGAGCTCGATGCGATCGTCAAAGAGATGCGCGTTGAGGCGCCGTCCGACGAGGCGGGAAGGCACCGAATAGGTAACCCGATCGATGCCGACGGTGCCGTTGCGGGTGACATCGACGGTGACCATGGCGAAATCGGTGGTTCGCTTTGTGGGCAGCCCCTTGAGTAGCTTGCGCTCTGCATCGATGCGCGCGGCATGCCGTCGGTTCTGCCTGGCGACCTGGGCGTCAACGAACTCGCGCCAGGCCTCGATGCTGACGAAATCGCGGCTGCCCCGCCGGCGCAGGGCCTGATCGAGGTGTTCTGCCCCCACCGAGTGGACCGTTTGGTTTGTTAGTGGATTAAGCCCATCGCCGCCATATTCGGACGGAGGTGGAGC
>NZ_DAMDBA010000151.1:0-3951 GCF_032093395.1 Novosphingobium sp. | reverse complement strand
TGGTGCTCGAAGCACGCGGCCTGGATGTCACTCCCGCTACGCTCCAACGCGTAAAGGCCAACGGCGACGAACGCGGAGCAACCATCCTCCAGCGAATCCTTGACGATGAAATCCGGCATGTTCGTTTCGGCGCAAATCATTTCGCCGACGTCGCCAAACGGTTGAACGAGGACCACGACGCCCTCTGGAAATCCCTGGTTTCCCGCCACTTTGGCGGGGCCGTTAAGCCGCCGTTCAACGACTCGGCGCGTCTCGCAGCCGGTTTATCGCGGGATCTCTACGCCAGTATTGCCTGTTCCTGATCCTTCGGGATAACTCGCAAGCAGAGACGGCGGGGGGTTCCGACCATCTCCAGAAAAGGGTTTGCGCGACGCGCTTTCATGCGTGTTCGTCATAGATACAAGCGTCGTGGCCTCAGGGTTCGCGGCGGATAACAAGGTATTGCGAGTGGTCGTAACGAAATTCTTCGCCAAGTTCCGCGCAGTGACCGGTGCCGTCGCCGTAGCAGGATCTCTTGTCGCCGCTCACCCGGCGATGGCCAACAGCAGCGCTGCCGCTGCCGACATTTCCGCTCCGCTTCGCTCGGCCCAGTCCGGCAACCAGGCGGCCGGCGGAGAAGACGAGCAGTTCCGCAATCTCTTCAGCTCCTGGCAGAACTTCGAGGAAACCGGCCTCGCTTCCGCCAAGGCCAAGCCCGCCATCCCCGGTGCTGCCAAGCTTAGCGCGGTCTCGATCCCTTCGCGTACCCCGCTTGAAGGTCTCAAGCTGACCAGCAGCTTCGGCATGCGTAACCACCCCATTCTCGGTGGCCGCCGCGCCCACAAGGGCATCGATCTCGGCGCCCCGATCGGCACCCCGATCTATGCCACCGCGGACGGCGTCGTCGGCAAAGCTGCCTGGTTCGGCGGCTACGGCCTCTACGTCTCGCTCGAGCACGGCGGGGACCTCGAAACCCGCTATGGCCACATGTCGCGCCTCAACGTTGCCGAAGGCCAGATGGTCCGCAAGGGCGACGTGATCGGCTTCGTCGGCACCACCGGCAACTCGACCGGCCCGCACCTCCATTACGAAGTCCGCGTGGACGGCCAGGCCGTCAACCCGATCCCCTACATGCAGGGCGATCGCATGGCCGCGGCAGAGAACGGCGCCACCGGCGGTTGATAGAGTTCCAGATCGGTCAGGTGACTGCGCAAAGACAGCCCGGCCAGAAATGATTTGGAGAGGAGGGAAGAGGCGGCCGAAAGGCCGCCTTTTCTTATGTCTGCGGCCGGAGTGCCCGCTGATAAGCCTTATTGCAGATCAGAATAGACTTCGACCATCACCTTCCCTCCGCGGAATGCACGCCTTGATGATTTACCTGTGGTGTCGAAGGTGGGGGCGTGGATTCCATCGGTGCTAGCGGTATGCAAGGCCGTCTGGGGGCGCAATCCGTAGGAGAAGCTGGACGCCGATCGCTTTGAGCTTGTCCGCCCAGCGCTGGGCGTTGCTTGCCGCCGAATACGGTTATGATGTTCAAGGCGCTGATCGTAGAGAAGCTTTATGGCCTGTCAGAACCTCAGGCCGAGTTTCAAATTCTCGATCGGCATATCTCCGGACGCCTCTTGCGGCTCGACCGCATGGGCCGCTCAGCCACACTGCCGAACGCTTATGGCTCGACAGATTGTCCATTATGATGACGTCACCGGGCCTCAGTTCGGGCACGAGAACCTGGGCCACGTAAGCCTCGAACCAATCGCCGTTGATAGGGCCATCCAGTACCATCGGCGCGACCATGCCGGTCATGCGCAGAGCGGCGACCACGTGGTGATCTTGCGGTGCTCGTGGGGGAACCATCTGCAGTCGCTCGCCTTGCCGCAGCGGCTATGGCTTCGGGTCATGTTGGTGGCGGTCCAGGCTTCATCAATGAAGGCCAGGCGTTCCGGTTCGAGATCAACCGTAAGCGGTGTTCCGGCATCACCTTGCCAGGCCTGGGCGCTGTGGTTGAACTGCGGGGATGGACAAGACCCGCCTTACGACCGCATTGGATACCGACATTGGTGTGCCTCTGAAGCCTGTCCGGCGGATTGAGGTTCTCGCTGGGATGGCAGGCCGCCGCCGCGTCTGGACACTGGAACAGAAGCTCGCGTTGGTCTCGGAGATGGAGCGCTGCGATAACGTCGCGGCCTTTGCTCGTGAGCGGGAGGTCAGCATGGCGCCACTGTACACATGGCGCAGGGAACTGCGTTACGCCATCGAGGCCGCCAAGCTTCCTCCACGCGAAGAGCCCATGTTTGTGCCGGTCGTGGGTGGGACGTCGCAGCCGAGCTCGCACGATCGTGCCGACCACCTTCCGCGTATTGGTTACACGCCGACCGCGCTATGGCTGCCGCTCATGCGAGGACGCGATCATCGAGGCACCGGCTCCGGGGCGCATCGTCGAGGGTGGCATCCCTACCGAAGCGCCGATCGCGCAGGTACTGGTTGCCAAGTACGCCGATCACCTGCCCCGCCCCGTCAGGCGCAGATCTACCCCAGTCAGGGCATCGATCTCGACCGTTCGACCTTGGCCGATTGGGTGGGCCGTGCGGCTTGATACTTGCGCCCCTAGCGCGATCACATCCTGGAGCGATTGCGACGATCCGAGCGGCTGTTTGCTGACGAGACGACCGCACCGGTGCTTGATCCCAGGCGGGGCCGGACCAAGACCGGCCAGCTCTGGGCCTATGTCCGCGACTATCGACCATGGGCCGGCGATGGTGGCCTACGTCTACGCAGCCGACCGCAAGGGCGGAGGCGCATCTAGGCGACTTCGCCGGCAACCTGCAGGCGATAGCTTTTGCGGCTATGCCGCCCTCACCAAGCGCCGGCAGCAGGTGAGTTTGGCTTTCTGCTGGGCACACGTGAGGCGTAAATTCTACGAGTCGGCCGACAACTCACCGGTCGCGACCGAGGCGCTGCGCCGGATCGCCATGCTCTACGCGATCGAGGACGAGGTTCGCAGCACCCTGGCAGAGCACCGCCGCGCAGTGCGCGCCGAACAGGCACGCGGCATCGTGGATGATCTGCACATCTACCTCAAGGCATGACTTCGTCAGATCAGCGCCAAAAGCAAGCTCGCCGACGCCATCCGCTACGCACTCGCCCGCTGTCCCGGGCTGTCACTGTTCCTCGATGACGGCCGCGTCGAGATGGATTCCAATACCGTCGAGCGATCGATCCGTCCGCTGGCCCTCAATCGCAAGAACGCGCTCTTCGCAGGCTCTGACGAGGGCACGACAACTGGGCGATCATCGCCACGCTGATCGAAAACTGCAAGATCTCCGGCATCAACCCGCATACCTGGCTGGCCGAGACGCTCGCCAAGCTTGCGCGTTATACCCCGGCGGGCGAAGAAGCGATGAAGTCCCGCTACCGAGACGATCAGGCCGGCTTCAGCCAGCGCCACCCGCAGTTCTTCCAGCAAAATGTCCTTCTGCGCCTCCCAGATGGAGAGGACTTCCGCCGCTCGCCCTCGATCCGGGGCCAACGCACATTGCCGCCTTGCGGCTTCGTCGCAAAGGTGCCGTGTCGCGCCGGATCGCCGTCGAGGCGGCAACGCCAAATCGCGCCGCCGCCCGGCAGCTCAATTCTTTATCGATCGCTGCAAAAAGCCGGGAGCGCAATCAATCAAAAGCGGGTCCGCCATCCATGCCAGCCTCGTTCATCAGCAAGGATTATGGATCACAACCAAATTGCAGGAAATCGCTGCCGATTCATATCGATCGAAATTCGCTCTAAATGACCGAGGCGCTATCTGACGAGCTCCATCGGGACGGTCGTCCGCGTGCGGGGCCGGGTAAGAATATTTGATATGTTGGGGAGGTGTCCGCCGGTGAATGTCGCCGGACGGAACGCGACGGTCGGATCGGGACTGGAAGTGGTTGCGGGGGTAGGATTTGAACCTACGACCTTCAGGTTATGAGCCTGACGAGC
>NZ_DAMDBA010000150.1:1129-4011 GCF_032093395.1 Novosphingobium sp. | reverse complement strand
AGGTAGCTGGCATTGTTGACATGACCCATGAAGTCGATGTCGGAAGGATCGATGCCGATCTCGAAAGCGTGTGGAATCGCGGTGGTCATAGTCCTTATCATAGCACAAGCAGGCTGGAACGCCCGTTCCCTTATCGAGACGTTGGCGATCACGCCTCGGCGGCGTGAAGTTCGACGCGCGGCCCGGCATTGCGGACGGTGAGATCGACGGCATCCTCGAACTGCACGAAATTCTCGGCGAACAGGCGGGCAAGCTTGGCCGCGGTTGCGTCATAGGCAGCCTTGTCCGCCCACGTTTCGCGCGGGTCGAGGATGGTGTCGTCGACCTCGGGCGCGGCGACGGGAACCTGAAACCGAAAGATCGGATCGATCCGGCAGGTGACGCCGTCGAGATTGCCATCGAGCGCGGCATTGAGAAGTGCGGGCGTCACCTTGATCGGCATGCGTCTTCCGGTGCCGTAGCTCCCGCCGGTCCAGCCCGTATTGACGAGCCAGCATTTGACGTCACCTCGCGCGATGCGATCCTTGAGCAGATTGCCGTAGACGGACGGATGGCGCGGCATGAAAGGCGCGCCGAAGCAGGTGGAGAAGGTTGCGGTTGGCTCGGTCACGCCGATTTCGGTGCCTGCCACGCGCGCCGTGTAGCCCGAGAGGAAATGATACATGGCCTGCTCGGGCGTTAGTCGCGCGATTGGGGGCAGGACGCCGTAGGCATCGGCTGTCAGGAAGATGATGTTGCGGGGAACAGGCCCTAGATTGTCGGCCGACGCGTTGGGTATGAATTCGATCGGATAGGAGGCCCGGCTGTTTTCGGCGAGACTGTCATCATCCAGGTCGATGACCCGCGTTTCAGGATCGATCACCGCATTTTCGAGGATCGTGCCGAAGCGGCGGGTAGTGGCGTAGATCTCGGGCTCCGCCTCGGGCGACAGACGGATCACCTTGGCATAGCAGCCGCCCTCGAAGTTGAAGATGGCGCTGTGCGACCAGCCATGCTCGTCGTCGCCGATCAGCGTGCGGCTCGCATCGGCCGACAAGGTCGTCTTGCCGGTACCGGAAAGGCCGAAGAATACGGCTGTGTCACCCTCGGGCCAATGTTGGCCGAGCAATGCATCGGCATCACCCCCTTTTTGGGCAGCAAGTAATTAAGGAGACTGAAGACGGACTTCTTCATCTCGCCGGCATAGGCCGTGCCGCCGATCAGAATGAGCTTCTGCGCGAAATTGACCGCGATCACGGTTTCGCTGCGGCAGCCATGGCGTTCAGGATCGGCCCGGAAGCTCGGCAGGTCGATGATCGTATATTCAGGCACGAATGTCGCGAACTCATCTCTGCTGGGACGAACCAGCAGGGTCCGAACAAAGAGACTGTGCCAGGCAAGCTCGGTGTAGACCCGTACTGCAATGCGATGCTCGCTCTGCGAGCCCCCGAAGAGATCCTGAAGAAAGACGGTGTCCTTCGCGCCCAGGGCGCTCAGGAAGTCTTGCTTGAGCGCCGCGAAATGCTCGGGCGACATGGGAACATTGGTCTTGCCCCACCAGATCGCCGCCTCGGTCTCGGCATCCTTGACGATGAACTTGTCCTGCGCCGAACGGCCCGTATGCTTGCCCGTGGCGACGACGAAGGCCCCGTCGCGCGAAAGCACGCCCTCTCCCCGGCGCAGCGCATGCTCGATCAGGGGCGCGGTGCCCAGATTGCGATGCAGCGAGCTGGAAGCTTGAGGCGCGAAAGCGATGGGAAGTCCTGGGAGGCCAATGGTCGATCCTTGAGAGTCTGGTTTCGTAAGCCTTATTACACATGATCCGTGATTGATAAGATTGCAATTTGATGTTTCATACGTCATGAGGGCGTATGATCACTTCGCAACAGATGCGTGCGGCTCGCGCCCTTCTCGGGATTGACCAGCGCCAACTCGCCCAGCTCGCGCAGCTTTCGCTGCCGACCATCCAGCGCATGGAAGCCTCGGAGGGGCAGGTACGCGGCGTGGTCGACACCTTGGTAAAAGTGATCGGCGCGCTTGAAAGTGCCGGCATTGAACTGCTCGGCGAGAACGCGCCGAGCAGCGGGGTTGGACGCGGAGTGCGCCTGCGTGAGACGAAGTCGGGTCGCTCGGCCGGGACCGTGCCGTCGTTGCTGTATGACCAGGAAGAGGCCGGCGCGACGCTGCCGCAGTGAACTAAGGGATGATGATGAGCAGTTCGGACGACTATGTGTATGACGAAGCATCCGGCGAATGGATCAGCCCACAGGATGCGAAGGCGCGCGCGGTAGACCCGGGCGATGCGGTCGAAGTGCGCGATGCCGTAGGCAATGTCCTTGCCGATGGCGACAGCGTCACCTTGATCAAGGACCTTACCGTCAAGGGCGCCAACCAGACGCTCAAGCGCGGCACTCTCATCAAGTCCATTCGCCTGACCGGCGACGCCCAGGAAATCGATTGCCGCTACGAGGGCATCAAGGGCCTCGTTTTGCGCGCCGAATTCGTCCGTAAGCGCTGAGCCTGCCTGGCGCTAAGATAGAGGAACCCTGTTGGAAGTCATCTCGATCGTCTTGCTTTTGCTGCTCGCGGTGATCCTGAGCGGCATTCTGTCCCGAATGCTGCCCTTGCCCTTGCCCCGGCCGTTGTTTCAGATTGGACTTGGCGCGCTCATTGGGCTGGCCGCGGACTGGCGGGTCACGCTCGACCCGGAGATATTCTTCCTCCTGTTCCTGCCGCCGCTGCTCTTCCTGGATGGCTGGCGCATCCCGCGCGAGGAACTGTTCAAGGACGGCAAGACGATCGTCGAACTGGCCTTGGGCCTCGTGGTGGCGACGGTCGTGGGGATGGGTTTTTTCATCCACTGGATGATCCCGGCCATGCCGCTTGCCGTCGCCTTCGCGCTG
>NZ_DAMDBA010000150.1:0-1119 GCF_032093395.1 Novosphingobium sp. | reverse complement strand
GCCGTTTCGGCGATCGCGCAGCGCGTGCCCATTCCCAAGCGGATGATGCATATCTTGGAAGGGGAGTCGCTGCTCAACGACGCCTCGGGCCTCGTCTGCTTGCGCTTTGCCATCGCAGCGACGCTGACCGGCGCCTTTTCCCTCCACCAGGCCGCCATCAACTTCGTGTGGGTCGCGCTGGGCGGGCTGGCGGTCGGTTCGGGTCTGACCTGGCTCGTCTCGCACGCCAAGAACTGGGTGTCGCGGCGCTATGGCGAAGAGGGCGGGGCGCAGATCCTCATCAGCCTGCTTCTGCCTTTCGGCTCCTATCTTGTTGCCGAACATCTGCACTGTTCGGGGATCCTGGCCGCGGTGGCCGCAGGCCTAACGATGGGTTTCGTAGAGGGAAGCGGCGAACTTGCCGCCTCAACGCGCATCCGCCGCAACACGGTGTGGGACGTCATCCAGTTCACCGCCAATGGTGTCATCTTCGTGCTGCTCGGTGAACAGCTCCCGGCTATTCTCGCGGGCGCGGCGGAGACGGTGCGCCTTACCGGTCACCATGAACCCTGGTGGCTCGGCGTCTATGTGCTTGCGATCAATCTTGGACTGGCCGCCTTGCGCTTCCTTTGGGTCTGGCTGTCGTTCCGCTTGAGTTTCTTCCGGCAGGGCGAAGGGCAATCGACCCCGAACTGGCGTATTGTCGCGGCGATGTCCTTTGCCGGCGTGCGCGGCGCTATCACGCTTGCGGGCGTGCTCACGCTCCCGCTCGTGCTCAGCGATGGGTCACCCTTCCCGGGACGCGACCTCGCCATTTTCCTGGCGATGGGCGTCATCATAGTCTCGCTGCTCGTCGCGAGCCTTGGCCTTCCCGTCGTGCTGCGGGGCCTGCGCATGCCGCCCGAGCATGACCAGCAGAGCGCCGAAGATGCCGCGCGCGTCAAGGCGGCCGAAGCGGCCATTGCCCGGATCGAGGAGGTCCAGCACGAACTGGCCGAGGGCCGCGCGGATGCCGATCTTTATGTGTCCGCTGCCGCGCGGATCATGGACGGTTACCGCGAGCGGATCGAAAGCCGGGTGGGGACACGCGAGGAAAATGCCGAGATGCGGCGAGGTGAGGCGATCGAACGGCGCCTGCGC
>NZ_DAMDBA010000149.1:0-4197 GCF_032093395.1 Novosphingobium sp. | reverse complement strand
TCTGGCCGGCGTCCTTGGTCGCCTGGCGCTGTGCGTCGTTGAAGTAGGCGGGCACGGTGATGACGGCCTGCGTTACGGTCTCGCCGAGGTACGATTCGGCGGTTTCCTTCATCTTCTGCAGAGTGAAGGCCGAGATCTGCGACGGGCTGTAGTCTTCGCCGCCGGCCTGGACCCAGGCGTCGCCGTTCTTGCCCTTGACGATGTGGTACGGAACCAGCTCGGTGTCCTTCTTGGTCACCGGATCGTCGAAGCGGCGGCCGATGAGGCGCTTCACCGCGAAAATCGTATTGTCGCCGTTGGTCACGGCCTGGCGCTTTGCGGGCTGCCCGATCAGACGCTCACCATCCTTGGTGAAGGCGACGATCGAGGGCGTGGTGCGCGCGCCTTCGGAATTCTCAATAACCTTGGGCTTGCCGCCGTCCATTACGGCGACGCAGCTGTTGGTGGTGCCAAGGTCGATACCAATTACTTTTGCCATTATCCCCATTCCTCACGTCAGTGGATGACACCATGCGGATCGCCTCCCTCCACAAGGCAAGGCGGCTTGCACAGCTCGATGACGTTCAAAGTCGTCGGAGCGGCATATAGGTGCGGTTTCGCTTGGAACAAGTCTGTCGCAATGGCATTACGCGGTGGAAATTTTCAGCCCCTCAAAGCTGCTTGGCGTCAGGGGCTCTTCCGAGAGGATCGATCGGCCGTGAAGTCTGCCCAGAAGCCCGTGCGTTTGCCTGCCTCCTTCCGCGTGCTTGCTCTCGTCGGTGTCGCGGGCATTCTTGCCGCCACCGCAGGTTGCAAGCAGGCCGAAAGCCCGGTTGCCCAGGAGAGCGCAACAGCCGAAGCCGGGCCTGCCGCCAAGCCGGGAATCAGTGCCAGCGACGGCCATCTGTTCCTCCCCGTCGTACCTGGCCGACCGGGTGCCGTTTACTTCACGGTACGGAACGATGGTCCTGCTGCGGCGAAACTGGTGGGCGTCCATGTCAGCGGATCGGGAAGCGCACAGATGCACAAGACGGACGGCGGCACCATGGCTGCCATCGATTCGCTGGACATCGCGCCCGGGGCGCAGGTCGAATTCAAGCAAGGCGGCATGCACGTCATGGTCTTCGACATCGAGGATAGCGTCAAAGCCAGCGGAACCGCGGAACTCACCCTCACCTTCTCGGATGGCGACAAGCTCTCGATGCCGCTGCGCGTGGAAAGCATGGGCGGAGACGGCATGGGCGACATGCCGGGAATGGAGCACTGACGGCGCGCGCGATCCGCAAGGACGACGCATCGACGCACCCGGCAGCTTGCCCCGCCGGTGCAGAGCGTCCCCTGACACGGGGCGAGATCGAATTGGTGCGCACGGTATTCGGGAACGCCATCGATTGTACACCGGTGCGCATCCGGAGGCGTAAGTGGTTTCCCTTCCAGACCGCAAATGTGGTGATGGCGCCTTGCGGGCACCTTCACTTTCATCGGCAGTCGCGCCTCTACAGCGACGATTTCGCCACGGCTCCGATCGGGCTCCAGGGTCTATTCATCCATGAAATGACCCATGTGTGGCAATCCCAGCTGAAAGGGCGCTGGTATCTGCCGCTCATGCGCCACCCATTCTGCAGGTACGACTACGCCCTGAGACCGGGTTGGGCCCTCGGTCGGTACGGGATCGAGCAGCAGGCCGAAATCGTGCGCCATGCCTTCCTGCTGGAACGCGGTTTCCAAGTGCCCGGTGCACCGCCGTTCGCCAGTTACGACGGCATTCTGCCGTTCGGTCGATTACAAGCCTGAACGGCACCCGATACGAGCGCCGTTCATGATAAAGGGCGCGAGTTTCCTCGCGCCCTTTATCATGTATCGGCAATGCCGGTCATGGTTTGCGGCTCAGCAGTCGCGATCCCAATAGCGATCGCCACGACGATCGTAGCGATAACAGCCCCGATCGTTCTTCTTCTGGGTCGACCCTACCGCTGCACCGGCAGCGGCGCCAACGGCGGCGCCGGCCACCGCATCGCCGGCCAGCGCACCTACGCCCGCGCCAAGTGCGCCACCGGCCAGAGCGCCTTCGCCGCCATAGTTGCTGGCGCAACCGGCCATGCCAAGCGCACCGGCGGCGAGGATGGGAAGAATGAGCATTCGCATGGGATCTCTCCGCTGAAATCAGGTTCCTACCTGCTCAACGGCCCCGACGCGGGAGGGTTCCAAAGTGCTCTCAAAACCCTCCCAAAACGCTCAGCGCACCCCGGATCAGTCCGGCTTCTTGGCCACGGCCACCATGGCCGGACGCAGGAGGCGGTCCTTGATCATGTAGCCGGCCTGAAGCTCCTGCACGATCGTACCCGGCTCGGCATCGGCCGAGGGCACTTCGATCATCGCCTGGTGCTGGTTGGGATCGAGCGGAAGCCCTACGGCCGCCACGCGGGTGATGCCGTGGTTGGTGAAGACCTTGTCGATTTCGCGACCGGTCGCCTCGATGCCCGCGACGATGCCCTTGAGCTTCTCGTCCTCGCGCAAGTCTTCCGGAATGGCGGAAAGCGCGCGGCTCAGGTTGTCGGCCACGGAAAGGATGTCGCGGGCAAAGCCGGTCGCCGCATAGGCGCGGGTGTCGGCGATGTCCTTTTCAAGCCGGCGACGCACGTTCTGCGTTTCCGCGCGCGCGTAAAGCATGTCCTGCTTTGCGACTTCCAGTTCCTCGCGGAGCTTGGCGAGTTCGCCGCCATCGTTTTCGCTGTCGATCATGTCTTCAGGCACGCCCTTCAGTTCTTCCGAGATTGCGGGATCTACAGTCCGACCCTCTGGCGGCTGGGTCTTGTCGTCAGTCATTCGTGTAAAGTTCCAACTATCCGATGAGCTTGCCCAGGCTCTGGGCAGTAAAGTCCACCATGGGGACGACGCGCGCATAATTCAACCGGGTCGGCCCGATTACCCCCACCACGCCGACCACCCGACCATCGCGGTCACGATAGGGCGAGGCGATTACCGAGGAGCCGGAAAGTGCGAAAAGCCGGTTCTCCGAGCCGATGAAGATGCGCGTTGACTGGGCCTCTCGCGCCAGATCGAGCAGCTCGGCCACCGACTGCTTGTTTTCCAGGTCGTCCAGCAGGGAGCGCACGCGTTCAAAGTCGGACAGCGCCGTTTCGTCCAGCAGGTTGGCCTGCCCCCGCACGATCAGCACGGGGCGGGCCATGGCATCCTCGCTCCACACCGCAAGGCCGCGCTCTACCAGGTCGCGGCTTGCGGCATCGAGCGCCGACTTGCCCGTGGCGATATCCATCTGCATGGCCCGCGCCGCTTCGCCAAGCGTGCGACCGGCGAGATGTGCGGTGATATAGTTGGAGGCTTCCTCCAGGGCGCCGGGCGGTAATGCGGCAGGGAACTCGACGATGCGATTCTCCACGGCGCCGTCCTCTCCCACCAGCACGGCAAGCGCCCGGCCCGGCCCTAGCGGCACGAGTTGGAGATGCATCAGCCGTGGTTCGCGGCGCGGCACCATGACGACGCCCGCCCCGGAAGTGAGATTGGAGAGAAGCGCACTGGTCGCCTCCAGCGCGGCCTCGATCGGACCGGGCGAGGATATCCGGCTCTCGATCGCAAGGCGCTCCTCCACGGTGGGCTCCGCCACTTGCATGATCCCGTCCACGAACAGGCGCAGGCCGGCCTCGGTGGGCAAGCGTCCCGCGCTCGTATGCGGCGCCGCAAGGAGTCCGAACGATTCGAGGTCGGCCAGCACCGACCGGATAGAGGCCGAGGACAGCCTGACTCCGCCCGGCCCGGCCAGAGTCTTCGAGCCTACCGGGGTGCCGGTCGCCAGATATCCCTCCACCACGAGGCGGAAAATCTCGCGGGCGCGATCGGAGAGTTCGGTGATCGGAGGTGTCGGCATCTCCCGCACAATCTAGGGACTGCGGCGTGCGTCTCAAGCCAAATGCGCGGGAGCCATTCGATTGCGCGCATTTTCTGCGCCGGAGGTGTTTCCACTCGCCGTGAAAATGCTCTAGGGGCGCGCGGGTAATCGACGATCAGAACTTGAGCAAAGGATCACACATGCGACCTTCAGGCCGTACCCCCGACGAGATGCGCGCTATCGACATCCAGACCGGCTTCACCAAGCATGCCGAAGGTTCGGTGCTGATTTCCTTCGGTGATACCCGCGTTCTCGTCACGGCTTCGGTCGAGGAAAAGGTTCCGCCGTTCCTGCGCGGCAAGGGCGAAGGC
>NZ_DAMDBA010000148.1:0-4349 GCF_032093395.1 Novosphingobium sp. | reverse complement strand
ATGAACAGCGCGGCCAGGGTCATGTAGATATTGGTGCCGTCGAGGTTGAAGCTGTAGCCGGTGGGCACGACGAGGCCGACGATGCTCTTGGGGCAGCCCGCGCGCTCCATCTTCTCCATCAGCGAGGGTAACGCGCTTTCCGAAGAGGACGTGCCCAGCACCAGCAGAAGCTCGGCCTTGAGATAGGAAATCAGCGAGAAGATCGAGAAGCCCGCAAGCCGCGCGACCAGGCCCAGCACCACCACCACGAACAGCGCCGAGGTGACATAGAACGTCGCCACCAGTCCCACCAGATTGGCAAGGCTGCCCACGCCGTACTTGCCGATGGTGAAGGCCATGGCGCCGAAAGCACCGACGGGCGCGGCCTTCATGACGATCGAAACGAGCTTGAAGAATACCAGCGACACGTCTTCGAGCAGCGAAAGCGGGCGCGCGCCGCGATCGCCCAGCATGGCCAGCGCAATGCCGAAAAGAATGGCGATCACCAGGACCTGAAGGATATTACCCTCGGTCATGGAGGAGAGGAATGTGTCCGGGATCATTTCCATCAGGAACCCGGTGATCGACGTTTCGTGTGCCTTCTCTGAGTAGGTTGCGACCTTCGAGGCATCGAGCGTGGCAGGATCGATGTTCAGGCCTTGTCCGGGGCGAACCACGTTCGCCACGATCAGCCCGACGATCAGCGCCAGGGTCGAGAAGAAGAAGAAATAGCCGAAAGCCTTGCCTGCAACGCGGCCGACCGAGCGCAAGTCGCGCATCGAAGCGATGCCCGTGACGATGGTCAGGAAGATGACCGGCGCGATCACCATCTTGACCAGCTTGATGAAGGCATCGCCCAAGGGCTTGAGCGCTTCGCCCGTGGCCGGGAAGAAGTGCCCCAGCATCACGCCTGCCGCAATGGCGATCAGCACCTGCACATAAAGGTGGCCGTACCAACGCTTGGGCGCGGAGGATTCGAGCGCGTCAGACGCATCTGCGGGGTGGGCGGGAACATGCATGGTAAGGCCTTTCTTCCTCTCTCTGGCACGCTCGAGACTTATGCTCGACCACGTGCCACGCAGAAGCTGTTCGCTTTTTTGCTGCGGCCAAAGACATTTTTGCACTTGATGAAAATGGCTGATTTTCAAGCCCTGATAAGGTTTGCATAGGCCGTGCGAGAGCAGAAATCGGCACATTGCACTGCCGCAATGTGCCAAAATTTGCACATCCTGCGCCGTCGGCCTAAACAAGGGTGTGAAACGCCCGCACGTCATCTACTGGCTTGTCGCCGCTTTTTGCGCGGCCCTGGTCGCGGGAAGCGTGGCCGGAGAACTCGTGCGCCGGCGCGCCGCCTCGGCTTTCGCGCAATCCGTGGAGGCGGATGCCCGTCTCAGGCAAGCCTTGCTCGACAGCGAGATCGCCCGTTTCCGCCTGCTCCCTCAAGCTCTGGCCGACGACCGCGACGTCATCGCCGCTGCCGATGGAGCGCCAGGCGCAGACCGGCGCCTGAATGCGAAGCTGGAGGCTTTCGCGCATCGAATCGGTGCCTCCGCCATCTACCTGGTGGGCGAAGACGGCTTTGCGATTTCGGCCAGCAACTGGCGCGACGATCAGAGCTTCGTCGGGCGCGATTACCGTTTTCGCCGCTACTATCGCGACGCCCTGCGGCACGGCGACGGTGCCCAGTTCGCACTCGGCACCGTCAGCCATCGCCCCGGCCTCTACCTTGCGCGCAAGGCGGCCGGGGACTGCGTGATCGTCATCAAGCTCGATTTCGACCGTATCGAAGCGCAGTGGCGCACGGCGGGCGGCGAGACTTTCGTGACCAACCGCGACGGCGTAATCCTGGTCGCCAGTCGCCCGGACTGGCGCTTCGCCATGACCCACCCGATCGATTCCGCGCGGCAGCAGGCGATCGCCGGCGATGTCGGCATCGCCAACCTGATCCCGGCGCCCTACAGGATCGACCGCGACGGCCTTCTGCGCAGGCCCGGCGAGACGGCGCGGTTCCTGCTCGCCACGAGTCCGCCAAACCGCGACCGGTGGCGAGTCAATCTCGCCCTGCCCATCCGCGTCGCCGTCACCACGCCGATGCGCAGCGCGCAGGCGGTTGCGGCGATCCTCGCGTTCTTCACGGTCGGTGTTTTGTGGTGGCTCGCCCAGCGCAATCGCCGCCGCCGCGATCGGACCGCACTGCTGGAAACCGCCGTGGCCGAACGCACCGCCGAACTGCGCCGCGAGATGGAAGAACGCGCCGCGCTCGAACAGCGCGCAGCGCTGCTGCGCGAAGAATTGCGCCTGGCCAACCGGCTCGCCACGCTGGGGCAAGTTACCGCCAGCGTCGCGCATGAGACTGCGCAGCCCGTCGCCGCAATCCGCAACTACGCGCGCTCGGCGGAGCAATTGCTCGACCTCGGCGCCGAGGGGGAGGTGCGCGGGAACCTCTCCGCCATCGACCAGCTTGCCGAGCGCATCGGCGTGATCACCGCGCAGCTTCGCGGCTTTGCCCGCAAGGCCAGCGCCGGTGAAAGCGCGGTACCGCTGGCGGAAGTCGTGGACGGCGCGCAGTTGCTGCTCAAAGAACGCCTCGCCGCGCTGACTTTCGACATACCCGCGATTCCCGGAGAACTGAAAGTACGCGGCGACAAAGTCCGGCTCGAACAGATCCTCGTGAACCTGCTCCAGAACGCCACCGAAGCGCTGGGCGCCCGGCCCGATGCGCGCATTACCCTGGCGGTCGCCGTCGAGGATGAAAGGTTGCGCCTGACCGTTTCCGACAACGGCCCCGGCATCGCTCCGGAAATCTCTGAGCGCCTGTTCACCCCGTTCGCGACCAGCCGTGCCGAGGGTCTCGGTCTCGGCCTCGTGATCGCACAGGACATTGCACAGGAGTTCGGCGGCTCCCTGCGCCTCGTGCCGAGCGAAACCGGCGCCGCCTTCGAACTCTGCCTGAGACTTGCCCGATGACCACGACCAGCTCGACTCCAACCCGCATCGCCCTCGTCGAGGATGACGAGCATCTCGCCCGCTCGACCGCGCAATTGCTGCGCCTTGCAGACTTCGAGGTGGAGCATTTCCCCGCCGCCGCCCCGGCGCTCGCCGCCATCTCCGCCGACTGGCCCGGCGTGGTCGTAACCGACGTGCGCATGCCGCATGTCTCCGGGATCGACCTGTTCCGCCAGCTTCACGAACGCGATCCGGAACTGCCGGTGATCCTGGTGACGGGACATGGCGACATCGAAATGGCGGTGCAGATGCTCAAGGCCGGGGCCTGGGACTTCCTGACCAAGCCCTTCGCGCCCGACGCCCTGATCGCCGCCGTCAACCGCGCCGCCACCGCCCGCGCACTGACGCTGGAAAACCGCCGCCTGCGCAGCCTGGCCCAGGCCGAGGACGCCCCGGTGTTCCTCGGAGAAAGCCCCGCGATCCGGCGCCTGCGCGAGATGATCCCGGTCCTCGCCAATGCCGATATAGACCTGTTCATCGAAGGCGAGACCGGCACCGGCAAGGATCTCCTCGCCCGCCTGATCCACCGCTCGGGCAAGCGCGCACGCCAGCGCTTTCTGCCCATCGCCTGCGCCGGAATGCCCGAAACCCTCGCAGAGCCGCTGTTCACGGGTAGCGGCCATGCCGAACCCGGACTTGCCGCCTCGCATCGCGGCACGCTCTACCTCGACGACATCGATCGCGCGCCCGCGCCCTTGCAGGAACGCCTGCTGCCCTTCGTCGAACAGCGCGCGCTGCGCCGCCGGGACGAGGCCATGCCGATCGACGTGCGGGTGATCTCCACCAGCCAGACCGCCGCCGAAGGTCCACCGCCTACACTCCTGCCGCCGCTGTTCTACCGCCTCGCCGCGATGCGCCTCTCGGTGCCGCCGCTGCGCGAACGCCGCGAGGATATCGCGCCGCTCTTCGCCCGATTTGCCGGAGATGCCGCCAGCCGCAGCGGCCGCGACCTGCCGCCGGTGACCGCAACCGTACGCACGATGCTCGAACGCCACGACTGGCCTGGCAACGTGCGCGAACTCGCCAATTTCGCGGAACAGTTCGCGCTCGGCCTTGGCGAATCCTCACCCTCGCCCTCACCCTCCATAGCCAAGGGCCTGACCGAGCGCGTGGATGCCTTCGAACGCGAGGAAATTATCGCTGCCGTGCTCGCGGCGAACGGGGAGATCGGAGCCGCCATCCGGGCGCTCGATCTGCCGCGCAAGACGTTCTACTACAAGGTGAACAAGCACGGGATCGATCTCGGGGCTTTGCGCCAGAAAGGGTGAAGAAAAGGAAAAGCAGGGGAGCATAGCCCCCCTGCACCCCCGGGAATGTGGAGGACGCGCCCTACCTATCCGTTGTTCGCTCATGGCTGCGTCGGG
>NZ_DAMDBA010000147.1:0-4371 GCF_032093395.1 Novosphingobium sp. | reverse complement strand
GTCAGGCTCATAACCTGAAGGTCGTAGGTTCAAATCCTACCCCCGCAACCACCGATACCGACATTGGCGTAGCAACAGATCCGGATCCGCCGTTGTTTCCGGCGGTTTCGTGCTGCGACGCCCATTCCATGATAGCCCCGAACTCACCGTGCAGCGTGGCGCTCATCTCGCCAGGTTTGGCTCCGGGAAACAGAGTGACGCGCTCGATCAGACCGCGAATGGCGCATGCCGCCTCATCTCGTTCAGAGGGATGGTGAAGCGCCTCGGATAGGCGCTCAACTTTCTTGTGGTAGAACTTGGCAATGTTCGGATGGATATCCGGGGCAATGTAAGGTGCCTCGCTCATCCGCGCCCGTATGGCGTCTTCCTGCGCCTCCAGTGCCAACAGCTTGTCGACCAGACCCCGCGTGCCATCACCATCGGCTGCCATGTTCACAAGATGCTCGATGGCCTTCACCACCCTTTTGAGCTCCGCTTCGTCAGCAGCCGCTGCCGCGCGCTGTTGTTGGTTCAGGCGGTTGGTCTCCTCGACATAGGCGTGGATGGCTTCAGCCACAATCTCAGGAGCCATCAACCGGTGGCGAAGGCCCTCGAGAACCCGCGCTTCAAGCGCTTCGCGCTTGATGGTGCGAGCGTTCGTGCACGAACGTCGGTTCAAGTGCGCCGAACACCCGAAGCGATCCTGTCCTCGCAGCGAGATCGGACCATTACAGGTGCCGCAGACGAGCAGGCCGGATAACAATGATTTTGGACGGCGCTTCATACGAAGTTCCTCTCCCACGTTCGCGCTATCCATGGAGCCAGCGTAGTCAATGCGCAGGGAAGTTTGGCGGGCCTTCACGGCTTGCCACAAATCGTCATCGAGAATTCGCAGCTCGGGTACTTTCGTTGTAATCCACTCGGATTCGGGATTGATGCGGGAGACACGTCGACCCGTCCGAGGATCCTTGAGGTAACGTTGCCGATTCCAGATCAGCCGACCGACATAGAGTTCGTTGTTGAGGATGCCGGTGCCGCGCTTGATGTGTCCCCGCAACGTCGTGTTGCCCCAGAGCTTGCCATACGGGCCGGGTATCCCTTCCGCATTGAGCCGCTTGGCTATTGTCAAAGGGCTGACGCCATTCGCGTAGTCACGGAAGATGCGGCGGATGACCTCGGCTTCAACCAGGTTGATCGTGCGATCGCCGCGGATCGGTTCACCACCGGCGTCGAGGCACCTCACCAGATCGTAGCCGTAGGACAGTCCGCCCCCAGACTTTCCCTTCTCGACGCGGCCACGCAACCCGCGATGGGTTTTCTTCGCAAGATCCTTCAGGAACAGTGCGTTCATCGTGCCCTTGAGGCCGACATGGAGTTCGGAGATTTCTCCTTCGGCGAGAGTGACTATGGTTATGCCGGCAAACTGTAGATGCTTGTAAAGCGTGGCGATGTCGGCCTGATCGCGGGAGATACGGTCCAGCGCCTCTGCCAGCAGAAGATCGAACTTCCCTGTCCTTGCATCTTCTAGCAACTGCTGAATGCCTGGGCGTAAGGTCACGCTTGAGCCCGAGATGGCCGCATCCTTGTAGCTTGCGATCACTCGCCAGCCCTCGCGGGTCGCCTGTTCCCGGCAAATGCGCAGTTGGTCTTCAATCGACGAGGGGTTTTGCCGATCAGTGGAGTAGCGGGCATAAAGGGCGGTGCGGATCATGAAAAAACTCCCGACAGCGAAAGGCCGTCATGCTCACATGACGCCAGTGACGGTCTGTCCCCCTACGTTTCATCGATCGCGGAGTTATCTCGGTTTTGAGATGGAGCATTCGCCGCGTTTAACTCGCGGGCGATCTGACGTCCGAGCAGGCGAGCGAGACAAACCAACGCTTCACGAGTTCGTGCTTGCCGTTCGTCGGCCGTTTCGTGGACACCATCAATGTCCGCGTCAGTTTCCGGGGGGATCACCGCGCGCCCTTATAGGTTTGCAGCCCGGCATAAGGCTTCTGGTTAGTGCACGCTTCCGTGCGCTGGTCTATGGTCACGCCGTTCAAACGGCGGCTGACTTCAGCGTCTCGAGGCGCAGGCTTCCCAAAGGCACGGCAGGTGTCGAGTACCTCTCCGAAATGCGCGAAAGTGTCCAAACATAGGCGGAGCACGTACATGGGAAGCCTGCTGTCGAAGGGGCGATCTTACAGGAATGGGGGGCTGCGCTTGAACGTCAAGAGGCATCAAGACGAGCTCTTTTCCATGAATCTTCCACCGTCGTTCCAAGGCGTGCACAGGCGTTTCGATGGCTTCGGAAATATTTTTTGCCAACCAACAAAGGTGCTTTCGAATAGGCCTTGAAGAAGAACGCGGTGTCCGCTGGCCTATTTCGGCCTTTTATGGGCTGTCCAACGCACGATCTGGCCAGGAGAATTCAATTTCTTAGTAAAGCTAATAAAAAAGTACCGATATGTACATGTAATAATTGCAGTTATCACATAAGCATATTTGACCCCGTTCGATAAGGCAGGTACCGTTCGGCGCCATGGAAGCTGCCGATCCGCTTGACGAGAAGCCCGCGATTTCCGCTGGTCCCGGCCCGCTCGCGCCGGCGGCAGGCGACGATCTTTCCTGGGCGGTGGTCAACATGCGGGCCGGCACGAGGATCGTCGTCAACGCGGCGCTGATCGGCGCTTATCAGGCGGCTTCGTCACCGCATTCGATCCGCGCGCTGAAGAGCGATCTCGAAGCCTTCGATCGGTGGTGCCGCCGGACCCACCGCATCGCGCTGCCGGCAACTCCCGAAGTGGTCGCGGACTATCTTGACGCCCGGGCCGGGGAGGGGGCCAAGCCCGCCTCGCTGGCGCGCTACAAGGCGTCGATCGCCAAGATCCACCAGCTGCTGGGTCTCAAGGATCCGACAACAGCCGAACTGGTGAAGCTGCGCCTCCGCGCGATCCGCCGCGACAAGGGGGTGGTGCAGACCCAGGCGCGCCCGCTGCGGTTCAAGGGGCCGGTGCGGGACGTCGCGGGCGATGGGCCGCGCGGCCTCAACATCAGGGCGCTGCTGGAGGCCTGCGGCGACGATCTGGCGGGGCTCCGGGACCGGGCCCTGCTGTCGACCGCCTATGACGCGGGACTACGTGCCTCGGAGCTGGTGGCAGTGGCGGTGGAGCATGTCGTCGATGCGCTCGACCCCGAAGCCCGGTTGCTGACGATTCCGCGCAGCAAGGGCGATCCGGACGGGGAGGGCGCCACGGCCTTTCTGTCCCCGCGCTCAGTGCGGGCGATCGCGGCCTGGCGGACGGCGGCGGAGATCGAGGCCGGGCCGCTGTTTCGCCGGGTGCAGGTGCGGCGCTACAAGGCGCGGAAGGCCGTGCCGGCGCGGCGGATCGAGACCATCTCGGGCCGCGAAGCCTGGGATCTGCGCAAGACGCTGCCAAAAAAGGCGGTTCCTGCACGTTTGCAATATGATGTGGGGAAGGACGCACTCCACCCTGGCTCGATCGGGCCGATCTGGCGGGCGATCATCCAGCGGGCCTTCGCTGCCGGCGCCCTGCCCGATCTGACGCAGGATGATCTGGCACGGTTGCTCAAGGGCGTGAGCGCGCATTCGACGCGGGTGGGGCTCAACCAGGATCTGTTCGCCAGCGGCGAGGATCTCGCCGGCATCATGGATGCGCTGCGCTGGAAAAGCCCGCGCATGCCGCTGGCATACAACCGCAACCTGGTGGCCGAGGCCGGTGCGGCCGGGCGGCTTATGAAACTTCTGGCATGAACGTGGGAGGGGAAGGCCGGGCAAACCCAGTTTGATCGCGGACGCCCCGCCACTGAACTGCGCGCAGCTGTGCACAGGGTTTACGCGGGCGGCGTTGCTGACCGTTTCGACCAACTCTACTTTACGCCACCACAATTCCTAAAAACCGCAGGAGATTACCCCATGAACAATGCCGAAATCGCCGACAAGCTGGCCGCCGAGACCGGCGTCACCAAGGCCGATGCGAAGAAGGCCGTCGATCTGGTTTTCGCGGCGGTTGCCGATGCCGCTGCCGCAGGCGACGAGATTTCGCTGAACGGTTTTGGCAAGTTCAAGGTCAAGGATTCGCCGGCGCGCGAAGGCCGCAATCCGTCCACCGGCGAAACCATCCAGATCGCCGCTTCGAAGAAGCTGACTTTTGCGCCCGCAAAGGCGATCAAGGACAAGCTGAACGGCTGAGCCAAGCGCCAGCGAGAAGCGGCACTGCGTCCACTTCGCAGTGCCGCTTTTGTATCGTCCCATCGTAAACGTCTGCCGGAGCAGATTCGGCCGGCGTCTTCATTTTTGGCAGGGTGGTCCTACCGAACTGGATGGCCAAAGGTGGGACAATTGCGACAGTCAGGTTCTGGGTGATGATCTCAGAAATGCGGACGCTC
>NZ_DAMDBA010000146.1:369-4439 GCF_032093395.1 Novosphingobium sp. | reverse complement strand
CAGGCTGTTGACCGCATCGCCCGAAGGCTCCGCGAAGATCGTCGGCTGCTGGTTTTCCACGAACCAGAGGTCGGAGGCGACGTTGTTGCCCTCGATCTGGTGCGGCGCGGTGGCCGCGCCCCAAAGGAAGCCTTTCGGAAAGCTCGGCGCAGGCCGCTTCGTCGCGGCGCGTGCCATGACGGGGGCCGCGGCGGCCAGAACACCGGCGGCAAGCAGGCTGCGGCGGTCGAGATTGGCAATTCTGGTCATCGGTAAAGCCCCTCAGGAATGATCGGCGAAGAAGGAAAGAAGTTCTGCGGACAGGCGCCGGTCCGAAGTGCCCAGGTGCAGGGCCATGGAATAGTGGTCGTGCCCCGAGGCGTAGTGCGCGCGCGGAAGGTGGCCATGGCGGCCGAGCCGGGCTTGCAGCAGGCTTGCCCACTCCGCCTGGAAGCGCGGCGGGTCGAACTCCGCACAGGCGACCAGCAGCGGCAGCCCCGTCGCCATGACGGCGCCCAGCGGCATGCGCAGGTCGTAGCAGTCCTGCGGGCCGTAATAGAGCATGTCCCGCTCATCCAGCGGCGTGAAGCCATAGAGCCCGGAGAGCAGCGCGGCCCCGCGAACCAGCCCGGCATGATCCTCGCGAGCCTTGAGGAAGGCCGAGACGTGGACCGCGCCCGCCGAAGTGCCCAGCAGGAAGATCCGCTCCGGATCGCCGCCATGCTGCGCCACGTTCGCACGCAGCCATTCGACGGCAAGGCCCACGTCCTCCGCACCCGAAGGCCACATATGCGCGGGGGCAAGGCGGTAGTTCATCACGGCGCCGACCATGCCGTTCGCGGCCGCCCAGCGCCCGACATGGGCATTGGCCCAGCCACTCTCGCCGCCTTTGTCGCCGACGAGAAATCCCCCGCCGTGGACGAAGAGGACGACCGGACGCCCTTCCCCCTCCCCATAGAGATCGAGGCGGTTGCGCGGATCGGGGCCATAACTGCAATCGACCGCGATCGGCGCGACCCGGTCGGCAAATGCCTGCTGCTCGGCATCGAACAGGGATCGGCAGGCGGCGACGATATCGGGGCCGAGCCTTGTGCCCATCGCGGCGATGGCGCGTACCGTTTCAGGTGCGGTCATGCCATTTCCCTCCTTTGATGCGCGAACAGGCGCGTAAGCGCGAACGTGGTGCCGCCCACGCCCAATCCCGTTCCATAAACCAGCTTCACGATCAGCGCGACGAACCAGTCGATCTCACGCCACGGCCCAAGCAGGCAGAATGCGGCCAATGCGGCGGCGCTTGCCAGCCCTGCCAGCACCACGGCAAGAACCGTGCGCGCGACGAAGATACGGCCTGTCCGCCCCCCTGCCTTGCGCAGGCTTGCCGAGACGACCAGCAGCGGAACAAGCGAGGACATCAGCGCGATCGCCGCGGCCTGCGGTAGGAAATCCAGCGCGAAGTTGTCGGGCGCGGCGAAGTGCAACGGGCGGTTGGCCAGACCGAAGACGCCGAAGAAGAACCCTGCGCTCAGGACCAGGTTGATGACGCCGCTGGTGATCTGTTCACGTCGCAGCCGGGCAGCAATATTCATGGCTTGCACCACACGTCGAAGCTCTGGAGATCGCGCGCAAGATCGACCGGCCCGCCATAGCGCGTGGCGATCCCCGCACGAATGGACGGCTCATAATGCGGCAAGGGGCCGGGCGGGACGGCGAAGTGCGTCAACACCACGCGCGCCACACCGGCCTGTGCCGCGATCTCGCCGATGGCTTCGGGCTTCAGGTGATGGGTCGAGAGGTGCCGCTCCATGCCGGAGAGCATCTCGGGCGAAGCGTCCTTGCGACGCAGGCGGATCTCCGCCAGCAGCGCGTCGAGGGCGATGATCTCGGTGACGAACATGTCGCTGCCCCTGGCCAGCGCGGTCACGGCGGTGCTGGGGCCGGTATCGCCGGTATAAGTCACGCTTCGGCTACCCAGTGCGAAGCGGTAGCTGAGGGACGTGTTGTTCGGATCGGATTTGCCGTCGTGGTCGAAGTGGCTGTTGGCGGCGACCTTGACGCTCGCCCCCTGCCCGAGATCCAGCGATTGCCCGCCCGCAAGTTCGATGACGCGTACCGAATCCGCAGGGCGCGGCGGCGGGGTACCCAGGCCGAAGCCGATGCTTCCCGGCGTCGCCAGCGAAGCGACGACTCCTTCCACCACCGCCCGCGTGCCCACCGGGCCGTAGACGGTCAGGACGCCGGGAAACTGGTTCATCCAGCGCAATCCGATCACGGCGGCGAGCCCGCCGGTATGGTCGAGATGGTTGTGGCTGACGAACACCGTGTCGATCGCACCCAGGTCCAGGCCGATCCGAGCGAGTTGGACGACAGTACCGTCGCCCGTATCGACGAGTATCCGGCGCTCCCCGATCGTCAGGAGGTTGGCCGGTTCCGATCGCTCTGCCGTGGGCACCGGGCCGCCTGCCGTGCCCAGCGTCGTCCAGCGCAGCGCCGGGCAGTTTGGGGCGGCGATGGCGGAATGGGAGGATATCGCCATGGCCGAAAGTGCCAGCGCCGCGATTGCGCGTGTAACCTGCATCGTCACCCCTGCTTCAATGCCTCTGACGGGCGGTTGAAGAATGCGGCCGGAACCTTGTTTACGGCTCCGGCCGGATCCGATCAGAACTTCGTTTCGGCCTGGATGCCGAAGGTGCGGCGGCCTTCGCGCGTCAGCCAGTTCACATAGGCTCCGGAGTCCGCGAAGGGCAGGTGGATGACCGAGGCGTGGAAGCGCTGATCGAGCAGGTTGCGCACGAAGCCGCCGATCCGCCAGTTGCCGTCGGGATGGCCGATACCCATGCTGAGACCGATCGTGCCGTAGCCGTCCTGATAGGCATAGGCATTGGCGACGGCATACTGCACCCGGCTGCGGTAGTAGATATTGGCCGAGGTATCGAACTGGAGATTGTCGTTGATCGGCAGCTTCACGTCCGCGCCCAGCGTGGCGCTATACTTGGGCGCGCCCGACAGCGGCTCGCCCTTGGCCTGAACCAGGCTGGTGACGCCGTCGGCCGCCAGGAAGCAGGAATATCCGGTCTTCACGTCCTCGGGGCAGGCGGTGACGTAGTCGGTGAACTTGGTGTCCGAATAGGTAAACCCGCCACTGAACGAGAGCACGGGGCTCACCCGCCAGGAGGCGTCGATCTCGAAGCCCTTCGCCGTGAAGCCGCCGGCGTTCTCGGTGACGAATTCCACGCCGTTGAACACTGAAGTCTGGAGGTTCTTGTACTTGTCGTAGAAGAGGTTGGCGTTGAAGGTCACGGCCTTGTCGAAGAGCTGCGACTTGATGCCCACGGTAATGTCGCGGACGGTCTGCGGCTTCACGTTGGTGCGGGTGCCGGTGAGGCCGGTGAAGGTCACCGTCGGGCCCAGGTAACCGCGCGCGATGGTGCCGAACAGCATGACGTCGGGCGTGATCTTGAACTCGGCGCCGCCACGGCCCGACCATGAACCCTTCTTGGTGCTGCCGGTCTGGAGCGCCGTGGGGGTGTAAGGCGTGACGAAGCCGGAGCCATCGGCGGCAGGCGTGGCCGGCGCGAAGTTGGGATCGATGATCGAGAAATACGATGCCTTCACCCAGTCGTACTGATAGCGCAGGCCGCCGATCAGGCTGAACTGGTCGGAGACGTGGAACTTGCCGTCGAAGAAGCCGGCCAGCGAGTCCGAACGGGTTTGCGTGTTGCCCTGCCCGCCCGAGATGTTGACGATGAAGCTCTGGAACGGATTGGCCGGGCGGAGCTGGGCGCGGTTGAAGTCGTTGTCATCACCCACCTTGCGGCGTGAGGCATAGACGCCCGAGGTGAATTCGAGCTGGCTGCCGCTGGGCGAACTGACGCGCAGTTCCTGCGAGAGGAACGACTGGTCCGTGCCGGTCTGCTGGGCGGTGAATACCGGGACACTGGAGCCATCGATGGCAAAGCGCTGCGGGCCTTCGTCGAGGCGGCGGTATGCCGTGATCGAGGTCAGGTTATAGTCGCCCAGCGCGTAGTTGATCTCCAGCGAGGCGCCGTAGTTCTGCTCGGAACTGTAGCCGGCATAGTCCTCCACCGATTTGG
>NZ_DAMDBA010000146.1:0-359 GCF_032093395.1 Novosphingobium sp. | reverse complement strand
CGAAGCCCGCCGTAACGCCGAGCGCGGTCAGGTTGCCGAACCGCGCGGCCATGAGCGGGTTGGCGAAGCTGGGCAGGCGATTGAGCGTCCAGAGCTGGCCGGGGCCCTTGCGGCTGATCTTCGAATAGTCGCCGATCACATAGATCGACAGGTCGTCGCTGGGCTCGAAGAGGAACTTGGCACGGCCGCCGAAGCTTTCCTCGCCGCCCCAGGTCTCGTCGCGGTAGACGTTCTTGAGGAAACCGTCGTTACGGCGATAGAAGCCGAACACCGCCAGCGCCGAATTCTGCGAAACCGGCACGTTCACGCTGGCATTGGCGTTGACCTCGTTCAGTTCGGCATAGCTCAGGAATGCCTTG
>NZ_DAMDBA010000145.1:0-4598 GCF_032093395.1 Novosphingobium sp. | reverse complement strand
GGGATGACGAAATCACGCAAAGGAGACGTTTCCTTTTCGCGCGCGAATCCCTACATGCCGGGTCATCATGGCACGTCCGCAGCACCCGACATTCGACAAGCACAAAAGCGTCGCGGAAAACCGCAAGGCCCGCTTCGAGTACTACATCGAGGAAACCTTCGAGGCCGGCATCGCGCTGACCGGCACCGAGGTTAAATCGTTGCGGTTCGGCGAAGGGTCGATCGCGGAGTCCTACGCCGAGATCAAGAACGGCGAATGCTGGCTGGTGAACTCCAACGTGCCCGAATTCAGCCACGGCAATCGCTACAATCATGTGCCCAAGCGCCCGCGCAAACTGCTGCTGCACGAGCGCGAACTCTCTCGCCTGCAAGGCTCGGTAGAGCGCAAGGGCATGACCCTGGTGCCGCTCTCGATCTACTTCAACGGTCGGGGCCGCGCCAAAGTCGAACTCGCGCTGGCCAAGGGCAAGAACGCGGCAGACAAACGCCACACGATCAAGGAACGCGACTGGAAGCGGGAGCAGGGCCGCATCCTGCGCGAGCACAAGTGAGCGACCTGCTGCACCGCCTGGGCGCCTGGCTGCACGGCCAGATGCCCACGCATGCGCAGCTTGAGGCGAATCGCTTCACCGCGCCTTTCACGCGGCGGCCGGAACTGTTCCGCTTCACGCGGCGATCGGTGCCGCGGGGCGTGGCCGTGGGCATGTTCATCGGCATCTTCGCGCTGATCCCCGGCGTTCAGATCGTCGGCGCAGCGCTGATGTGCGTGCCGTTTCGCGGAAACATTCCGCTGGCCGCCGCCGTCACCTTCATCAGCAATCCGGTGACGACGCTGCTCATCATCCTTCCCGTCGCGGTCGCGATCGGAAACAGCTTCGGCTATCACGCCGATATCGCCACGGTGGAAGCGATGGTGCGCGAAGGCGCGGGCCTCGCCCAGTGGCGGGGCTGGCTGCTGTCCGACACGGCGCCGGCAGTGCTGATAGGCCTGTTCATCCAGTCGGTGGTCGCGGCCTTCGTCAGCTATTTCCTTACCATGTGGTTCTGGCGCTACTGGATCGGCCGCAAGCATCGTGCCCGCCGCCATCGCAGCTTGTTCCGCCATGTCGAAAGCGAGGACGGGCAGCCTCCAGTGAAGACCGGCGACACGGAAGGAATTGCATGAAGGCAGGCCGGCAGGGGGCTGATGGGCAGGGGGCCGGCAGGCCGCAGAGCCAGATTCGCATCGCGGGGCTTTCGGACACGACGATCGTCGCGCTTGCCCTCGCGGCCAGCGCCGCGCTTGTCTGGCTGGTGAGCGGCGACGGCCTGCTCGTAGCGATACTCACGGGCACGCTGATGGTTTTCGGCGGCCTTGCATGGATGCTCGCCAACCGCCGCCCCGCAGCCGCCGACGTGGAATTCGCCCAGCCCGACTGGTCCGTAACGGTGGCGGCGATAGATCGCACCGATATCGCCATTGCCGTAACCGACCGGGCGGGGCGTCTCGCCTGCGCCAACGGCAGTTTCGAACAGTGGTTCGGCACCGCCAGCCCCCCGCCGCGCCTGCCGGTGGATGATGCCGCGCTGGAGCGGCTCACCGATGCCGTCCGCTCTGCCTGGCGCGACGGTCATGCCCGGGCGGAAGTGCGAACCGAAGGCGAGATGGCGCTGGATTGGCGGGTCGAGATCCAGCGTTCGGGGCGCGGGGACGATTTTCTGGTCTGGCGCATCCGGCCGGTCAACTCGGTCGATATCGTCGGGGAGCTGGTACGGCAGGTCGACGGAAAGCTGGGGAAGGGGCTGGCTCGCGCGGGGATATCGGCGGCCGTGGTCGATCCTGACGGCATGATCCGCGCGGCCAGCGCCGGCTTCGCCCAACGCGCCACCGGCGATGCCCTGGCCGATATGACCGGCCTCGATTTCGTGGCGCTGATCAGCCAGGAAGAAGGCGAGCGCATCGGCTGGGCGCGTGATGCCGGTCGCGGCGGGCCGCTCGTGCTCTATCACGTTCCCATCGCCGACCCCGATTCGCCGGCTGAGCCAGATCCCAACCTCACCCCCTCGCTGATGCTGGTGGTGGAAGCGGGGCAGGGCATCGGTGCCGGCGGCGGCGGCGGAACCGCCGCGCCGCATCTGGAGGCGCTGCTCAGCCAGTTGCCGCTCGGCCTGGCCATGGCCGATCGCGACGGGCGGCTGCTGTTCGCCAATCCCGCCTTCATGCGCGCCGCGGGACAGGAAGGGCAGCACCCGCCAAGCTATCCGACCGACCTCGTGGTTCGTGATGACAAGCGCGCCCTGTCCGAGGCGATCCGGCGTTTCGCGCAGGGGCCTGCCGCTGCCGGCGATATCGCGGTGCGCCTGACTTCGCAGCCGGACGACCCGGTTTCGCTAAGCCTCGCGGGTGTGCGCGGCCTGGGCGAGGCGGCGGTACTGCTTGGCCTGACCGACAATTCCGAGGAAACCCGCCTCAAGCGCCAGGTCGCGCAGGCCACCAAGATGCAGGCCGTGGGCCAGCTTGCAGGCGGCGTGGCGCACGATTTCAACAATGTGCTGACGGCGATCCTGGGCACCTGCGACCTCATGCTGATGCGCCACACGCCGGGCGATTCGGACTATGACGACATCCAGCAGATCCGCGCCAATTCCAACCGCGCGGCCTCGCTGACCCGCCAGCTTCTGGCCTTTTCTCGCCAGCAGACCTTGCGCCCCGAAGTGCTCCAGCTTCCCGACGTGGTGGCCGACGTTTCGCAGATGCTGCGCCGCCTGATCGGCGAGAAGATCCAGCTTGTGGTCAGCCACGACCGCGATCTCGGCCCGGTCCGTGCCGACCCGACGCAGCTCGAGCAGGTGATCGTCAACCTCGCCGTGAACGCGCGCGACGCCATGCAGATGAAGGGCGATGGCGCGGGCATCCTCACGCTCGCCACCCGCCGCATCAGCAATATCGATGTGCGGGCCATGCGCAGCGAGATCATCCCGGCGGGAGACTATACCGCGCTGATCGTGGAGGACACCGGCGGCGGCATTCCCTCCGAACACCTCGGCAAGATATTCGAGCCGTTCTTCACCACCAAGGAACAGGGCAAGGGCACCGGACTGGGGCTTTCCACCGTCTATGGCATCGTCAAGCAGTCCGGCGGTTTCATCTTCGCGGAAAGCGAAGCGGGCAGGGGTACGCGGTTCGTCGTCTACCTGCCGGTCCATCATGTCGCCCCCGGCAGCGCGCCCGAACCCGCTCCCGTCGAGGAGCCCGAGGCCGAACCAAGCCAGTGGGCGGGCGGCGGCGCGATCCTGCTCGTGGAGGACGAGGATCCCGTGCGCATCGTCGCCGAGCGCGCGCTGACGCGGCAAGGCTATGTCGTCACATGCGCGCGCGACGGCGAGGAAGGCCTCGAACTCGTGGAAGAGGGGGGGCGGTTCGATCTGGTCGTCTCGGACGTGGTGATGCCGTCGCTGGATGGGCCTGCCATGGCGCGGGAGATCCGCCGTATCGCGCCGGACCTGCCGGTGCTGTTCATGTCCGGCTATGCCGAAGAGCAACTGCGCAAGGAAATCGGCATCGCCAATGCCTGGTTCATGCCCAAGCCCTTTTCGGTGCAGCAGCTCTCGGAAAAAGTCGGGGATGTTCTGGCCCGCACCGCAGGCGGCGTTAAAAATAGGAAATAAGCCGAAGTTCCCCTCTTGTTCCATGAGAACAAAGGCGATACATAGATCCCCGCGACGTTGACCTTTCCGGTCAGGCCGGTAGCAAGGGGAAGAGACATGGCTGCTCAGCTCAAGCTGATCCAGGAAGGCAAGGAAAAGGACAACATGGACCGTCAGAAGGCGCTCGAAGCCGCGCTTGCGCAGATCGACAAGGCGTTCGGCAAGGGCTCCGCGATGAAGCTGGGTTCCAAGGAAGCGATGCAGGTGGAGGCGATCTCCACCGGTTCGCTCGGACTCGACATCGCGCTGGGGGTCGGTGGTCTTCCGCGCGGCCGCGTGATCGAAGTCTACGGGCCGGAAAGCTCAGGCAAGACCACGCTTGCGCTCCATGTCATCGCAGAGGCACAGAAGTCCGGCGGCACCGCCGCCTTCATCGATGCCGAACACGCGCTCGATCCCGTCTATGCCAAGAAGCTGGGCGTCAATATCGACGAACTGATCGTCTCGCAGCCCGATACCGGCGAACAGGCGCTCGAAATCACCGATACCCTGGTCCGTTCGAACGCGATCGACGTGCTGGTGGTGGACTCGGTCGCCGCGCTGGTCCCCCGCGCGGAAATCGAAGGCGAGATGGGCGATAGCCACGTCGGCCTCCAGGCCCGTCTGATGAGCCAGTCGCTCCGCAAGCTGACCGGCTCGATCAGCCGCTCGCGCTGCATGGTGATCTTCATCAACCAGCTGCGCATGAAGATCGGCGTGATGTACGGTAACCCGGAAACGACCACGGGCGGCAACGCGCTCAAGTTCTATGCCTCGGTCCGCCTCGACATCCGCCGCACCGGCCAGATCAAGGACCGCGACGATATCGTCGGCAACGCCACCCGCGTGAAGGTGGTAAAGAACAAGGTCGCGCCGCCGTTCAAGCAGGTCGAATTCGACATCATGTATGGCGAGGGCATTTCCAAGATCGGC
>NZ_DAMDBA010000144.1:0-4843 GCF_032093395.1 Novosphingobium sp. | reverse complement strand
GCAGGACGGGGTCGATTCGGTCAATACCACGGCCGCCGAACTGGCCCGCGTGAACTTGCGCCTCTCCCGCGCCGCCGATGCCTCCAGCGACCGCACAAGCCTGCTGGACCAGCGCGACATGCTGCTGGAAAAGCTGAGCGGACAGGTCGATATCTCTACCGCTTTCGCCACCGATGGCTCTGTGCAAGTCCGGGTAGGCGGTTCCGGCGGGCCGGGCCTGGTCGACGGCGGCAGTGCCGCCACTCTGGCCGTGGCAAGCGGCGGCGACGGCACGATCTCGTTCACGCTGGGCGGCACCGCAGCCACGCTCTCTTCCGGCGCATTGGCGGGGAAAGGGCAGGCCCTCACGGAACTCGCCGCCGTCCGCGATCAGCTCGACGCGACGGCTGCGGGTGTGATTGCGGCGCTCAACAGCACGCAGACGGCCGGAGCCGACCTCACCGGCGCGGCCGGACAGGCGATGTTCTCCGGCAGTGGGGCCGCCGACATCTCGCTGGCCCTGACCAGCGGCAGCCAGATCGCTACCGCCCCCGCCGGATCGGGCGCCAACAGCCGCGATACATCCAACCTCGTCGCCATGCGTGAGGCTCTCGAAAGCGCCGATCCTGCAGGCGCGATGGACACTCTGCTGTTCGGCATCTCCAGCGCCGTCGCCGGGCGCACCGTGACCCGCGATGCGCTGGAATCCATTGCTGGTACCGCGAAAGTGGCCCTTCAGGCCCAGGCCGGCGTCGATCTTGACGAGGAGGCGATCAACCTCACGCGCTTCCAGCAGGCCTACCAGGCTTCCGGCCGGGTCATGCAGGTCGCTTCCGACATCTTCGATTCCATCCTTTCCATCAGGTAGTCCGCGCCATGTCGATCGTATCCACCAGCACCAGCGCCTTCTTCGAGCGCGCCCGCCGCGACATGAAGGACTTGCGAACGCGAGCCGAGGGCTACCAGGCGCAGATGTCCAGCGGCAGCAAGCTGGAGCGGTCCTCGGACAATCCGGTCGCCGCATCGCGCCTGCGCGCGCTGGCCCGGCAGGAGAAGCTGGCGGGGATCGACCGCACCAGCGCCGGACGCGCCAGCGCCGACCTTTCCCTGGCGGATGCCGCCATGTCGGACATGGCGGAAGCGCTGATCCGCGCGCAGGAACTGGCGATGGAGGCCTCCAATTCCACGCTCACCGACACCCAGCGCGCCTCGATCGGCCAGGAGCTGGACCAGCTCTTCAACAATCTCCTCTCGCTTGCCAATGCGCGGGATTCCAGCGGCCATGCACTGTTTGGCGGCGAGAGCGCGGGGGATGCCTACACCCTGGATGCTGCGGGCAAGCCGGTCTACGTCGGCACCAACAGCTCCGGCGAACTGCCGCTGGGTGACGGACAGAGCGTGACGCGCTCGATGACCGGCCCCGCTTTCCTCTCGTTCGCCGGCGCCGACGGCACAGCGACGGACCTCATGTCCGTGGTCCGGACTCTCGCGAGCGCACTGTCGGGCGGTTCGGCCGATCCGGCCGGCGCGGCGGGCAGTGCGCTGGCCGATCTCAAGGCCGGGCTCGACACGCTTTCCACCGGCCAGACCGTAATCGGCACCCGGCTTGCATGGATCGAGGTGACCGACGACCGCCGCGTCAATCTGTCGGAACTGCGCTCTTCGGAGGAAGCGGACCTCGGCGGCGTCGATCTCGCCACGGCGCTGGCGCAGCTTCAGGAAACGATGACGGTGCTGGAAGCCAGCCAGGCCAGCTTCACTCGGCTGGCCTCGCTCAGCCTGTTCGACCGGCTGAACTGATCCGCCTTTCGCGTCCGGCCTGTCAAAAAGCGTGAATCCGGGGGACTGCCTGCATGTTCGTGATCATCGGCGTCGTCATCCTGCTGGTGATGGTTTTCGGGGGCTTTGCGATGACCGGCGGGGCGCTCGGCCCGGTCATGGAAGCGATCCCGCACGAGATGCTGATCATCGGCGGCGCCGCGATCGGGGCCATCGTCACCGGCAATTCCATGCACGAGATCAAGGCTCTGGGCGGCGGGCTGGGCAAAGTGTTCAAGGGGCCGCGCCACAACAAGCAGGATCATATAGACGCCATCATCCTCACCACCCGGCTGATGAAGATCCTGCGCTCCGAAGGCCCGGTGGCGCTGGAAAGCCATGTCAACGAACCTGAAACGTCCGCGCTTTTTGCCGAATTCCCGCGTCTGCTCGCCAACAAGCCGCTGGTCCACCTGATCTGCGACACGCTGACCCTGATCGTCGTCTCCTCCGGCACGCTGGAGGTTCATGCGGTGGAGGACGTGATGGACAATGCGATGAAGACCCATTTCCACGAAAGCCACGAACCACAGCACGCACTCCAGGGGCTGGCAGATGCCCTCCCCGCACTGGGTATCGTCGCCGCCGTGCTGGGCGTGGTGAAGACCATGGGCTCGATCGACAAGCCGCCCTCGATCCTGGGCGCGATGATCGGTTCGGCGCTGGTCGGCACCTTCATGGGCGTGCTCCTGGCCTACGGGATCGTCTCGCCGCTGGCCGGGCGCCTGAAGCAGGTGCTGGAGCAGGACGAACAGATCTTCCAGGCGGTGAAGCAGGTCATCATCGCCAGCCTGCATGGCTGGCCGCAGCCCCTGGTGGTGGAATCGGCCCGCTCCGGGCTTGGCCATGCCTTCCGCCCCGGACTTTCCGAACTGCTCGACGCCTTGAGGGGTCGCTGAAATGGCCGCTGGAAAGAAGCCCGAGCCGCCCCGGCCGATCATCGTGAAGAAGATCACCATGGTCGCCGCCGGGCATCACGGCGGCGCCTGGAAAGTCGCCTATGCCGATTTCGTGACGGCCATGATGGCCTTCTTCCTGCTGCTCTGGATTCTGGGCGCCACCACCGAGAAGCAGCGGCGTGGCATCGCCGACTACTTCACGCCCACCCTGGTCAAGACCAAGCAGGGCAGCGCCGGGTCCGGGCAAGGCGTGCTCGGCGGCGCCTCGCTGACCCAAGTGGACAACTATCCGTTCAAGGCCGGGCAGACCGGTACCAAGACGCTTACCATCCCGCGCGACGCCACCGGCGGCCCGAAGGAAGGCGGCTCCAAGGACACTTCAAAGATCAAGCGCAGCTCGCGCGCCAAGGAAGCGCTGGAAAAGAAACTCGCCTCCACCGAGCGCCTGCGCCGCCTTTCCCGTCAGGTGCGCATGGTGGATACCACGCAGGGCGTGCGGATCGACATGGTCGACGATGCGGACTTCTCGATGTTTCGCCTGGGCACCACGATCCTGACCCCGCAGGCGGTTGAGCTGCTTTCCGCCATTTCGCAGGCCATCGGTCCGGCCGGGGGGCCTTTGACGATCCGGGGGCACACCGATGCCTTGCCTTACAAGCAAGGCCTAGCGGGCAACAACTGGTCGCTATCGGCCGGGCGAGCGGAAGCCACGCGCCAGCAGCTCATCCGCAACAGCGTGGAGGGCGCGCGGTTCAAGCGCATCGAAGGCGTGGCCGACACCGAACTGCTGATCCCGGCCGACCCGCACGACCCGCGCAACCGGCGCATCTCGATTACTCTGGCGGATTGAGCGACGGGGCATCCACGCGCACCTGCCCTCGATGCACATCGTCATCCTGAACTTGTTTCAGGATCCATTTCTGGCCGTCCACGCCGGCTCGTTCGGCAAGATGGATCGTCCCTATTGCACCTGCGCATCCGGGAGCGCCGAAGTCCTAGCCTCCAGCCGGCCCTTGCCGCGATAAACCAGCGCGCAGCTCGAACTGCCGGCGCAGAACTGCTGCAAGGGCGCCATCGACCGCGCGGAGTAGCGATACCTCAGCCCGGCCTCGGCCACTTCCAGCTCGGAGATGTCGCGCATCCGGTGTTCGTGGGCGAAACGAACCGCATGGCCGCGTTCCACCGGCGACCAGGACGACCATTCATCGTAGAGGCGGTGGTGATAGCGGAACCGCACATCGCCGGTTGCGCGATTGTCGAGCGAGGTCGGCCAACCGTTGCAGGCGGCAAGCGAGGCACAAGCCGCAAGAAGCAGCGCGAGTCTTGTCGTTCTCATGCCGCTTCCGTTGCCCCATCCGGCCCGCCGCCGCACGGCTTTTCGCACTTGCGGCCATTTTATCGACAGAAACGCTCAGTCCAACGCCACTTATCGAGCAAACCGATCAACTCAATCGGATCAACGCCCTACACATCGTCACACGAGCGCCCTATCTCCGTCCTCGAACTTCAACACCCAATCGAGGGAGATCATATCCATGGGTATCGTCGGCAGCCAGATCAAGCCGTTCAAGAACACCGCTTTCCAGTCGGGCAAGGACTTCTTCGACGTCACCGAAGCAGACATCGCCGGCAAGTGGGCCGTGTTCTTCTTCTACCCCGCTGACTTCACCTTCGTCTGCCCCACCGAGCTGGAAGACCTCGGCGAGCAGTACGAAACCCTCCAGGGCCTTGGCGTCGAAGTCTACGGCGTTTCCACCGACACGCACTTCAGCCACAAGGCCTGGCACGACACCTCGGACAAGATCGGCAAGATCAAGTACGCGTTCCTCGGTGACCAGAACCATGCCCTGACCAACAACTTCGGCGTTCTGCGCGAAGGCGTTGGCCTGGCCGACCGCGCCACCTTCGTGGTCGATCCGGACGGCGTGATCCAGCTGGTCGAAATCACCCCCGAGGGCGTGGGCCGCAACGCGGTCGAACTCGTCCGCAAGATCAAGGCCGCCAAGTACTGGCGCGAGCACCCCGGCCAGGTTTGCCCGGCCAAGTGGGAAGAGGGCGCTGAAACCCTCGCTCCCTCGCTCGACCTCGTCGGCAAGCTCTAAGACTACCGCGATCTACCGGGTCGCGTGCTGAAGGTGCGCGGCTCG
>NZ_DAMDBA010000143.1:0-4868 GCF_032093395.1 Novosphingobium sp. | reverse complement strand
GATCCCAAAAAAGGCGCGGTGTCGTTCGGCGGTCCCAAATGTTTGCAACAGAGCCAGAAATTTTATTACGCTGTCGAATGCTACGGTAAAGCGCTATAGCGGTGCATGGCCCAGGAAGATCTCGACGCTTTGGCCACGGTGGTCCAGGACCTCAGGCGCGATCTCATCCGGCTGCAGGGCGCCTTCGCCCGCGATGCGCTCCTGTCGGGCCGCCATAGTCCCGATAGCCTTGGCGATCTTGTTGAGGAATGCGGCCATCTGGTCCCGGGCTATGAGGGATCCATGACGGAAGGGTTCGTGGAGGCGATCCGCAACTGCGGCATCGAGGGGGCACCGTTCACGGTCATTTCGGGCGGCAAGGACGGCTGAAAGGGGCCCGTCCCCTCAAAGAACGGTCAGGGGTTATCGGCGAAGCGGCGAGCGCTCCGCAAGGTCGTTGCGAATGGTGGTCGCTGCGACTCCCCCTTCGCCCATTGCATGGCTGATCTGGTCGAGCCCCAGGACGACGTCGCCGGCCGCATAGAGGCCCGGCACGCTGGTGCGCTGGTGGCTGTCCACCACCAGGCAGCCATCGTCCGTTGCCTTGGCGCCGAGATCGACCGCCAGCTCAGAATGGATCGTCGATCCAAGCGCAGGATAGAGGCTCGCGAAAGTCTGCGTGCCGTCGGGCGTCGCGACCTCGATGGCGTTCTCCCCGATCGCGAAGCTGGCGCAGGGCCCGTCCACGACCGCGATTCCGGCATCGCGCAGCGCCATTCTCTGCTCGTCGGACAGATCATGCGCGCCGGCCGGAGCGATCAGAGACAGGTCGCGGGAATAGCTGCGCAGGAAGATCGCCTCCTTCACCCCGCGCTCGCCAGTCCCCAGAACGCAGACGCGCCGATCGGTCACTTCAAAGCCGTCGCAGATCGGACAGTAACGCAGCAATCCCTGCTCGAGCGCCCGGGCGTGCATCGCCTCATCCATTGGGGGCCGATGGTTCGAAACGCCGGTGGCCAGCAGCACGGTCCGGCTCCTGAACGCGTTCGTTTCGCCATGGGCCACGAAATCGTCTCCGGCCCGCTCCAGCCGCGCGATCGAGGTCTGGGCGAGCGTCGCGCCATAGCGAAGAGCCTGCTCGCGCATGCGAGCAAGGAGGTCCGCCCCGGCAATACCCTCGGGAAAGCCGGCGTGATTACGGGTGAGGGGGATGAGGCCGGCCCGGCTGGCGCCGGCGTCGGCGATCGCGACCCGCAAATGGAAGCGGGCGAGATAGATCGCCGCCGTGAGGCCCGCGGGCCCACCTCCGATCACCAGACAATCCAGATCATCAGGTGCTGCGCGGCTGCGGCGCAAGGTCTCAGGATCGGGCATTGTGGCCAGCAGACTGCATGCAAATACCCCTGGGGAGGTTAACGCCCGATCATGTACGGGCGATCCGCGTGCCCGCTATAGGAGAATGGGTCGCGCAGGCCAACCATTCGTCCACGGACCAGACCGGTCGCGGCGGCCAAGGCTCGCAAGTTCTTGCACCCGCGCCGCGCATGTACGAAGATATAAGCCACCGGAAATAACGGACGGAGTTGGTGCGGAACGAATGAGCGTGCTTCAGCGAAACAATGTGACCGTCTCTGGCAGCGGCCGTCGCACAATTGTATTTGCCCATGGCTTCGGGTGCGACCAACAGGCCTGGAAGGACGTCATTCCCGCCTTTTCGACCGAGTACCGGACGGTCGCCTTCGATCATTTCGGCGCGGGCCAGTCGGACCTTTCCGCCTTCGATCCAGAAAAATATAGCAGCCTGCACGGTTACAAGCGCGACATTCTGGAGGTTCTGGACGCACTCGACCTTTCCGACGTCATCTTTGCGGGTCATTCGGTCGCGGGGATGATGGGTATGCTTGCCGCGATCGAGCAGCCGGATCGCTTCGCCTCCCTCATCATGGTGTGTCCCTCGCCCTGCTATGTCGACGAGCCCGGCTACAAGGGCGGATTTTCGCGCCAGGACCTGGATGAACTGCTTGAGGTGATCGACAGCAACTTTCTCGGATGGGCGCGTGACGGATCCCGCGCCATCATGGGCAATCCCGACAGGTCCGAGCTCGGTTCTGATCTGGGCGAGAGTTTCTGCCGCACCGATCCCAGCATCGCGGCCCATTTCGCGCGCGTGACGTTTCTTTCGGACCACCGCTCCGATTTACCAAAATGCGAAACCCGGCCCCTCGTCCTCCAAACGATGAGCGATATGGTCGCCCCCGAAGAGGTCGGGCAGTATGTGGCGGCGCGAATGCCCAATGCGCAGCTACATATCATGGCGGCTACCGGCCATTGTCCGCACATGAGCGCGCCGGCCGAGACCATCGAGGCGATGCGCCAGTTTCTGGATAGCTGAGGCGCCCCTAGTGTCCGAGCCGCCACCCGACGATCAGCCTCCCGAAGAAACGCTCGACGATCTCTACGATCATGCCCCGTGCGGTTATGTGACGCTCGACAGCCGGCTGCGCGTTGTCAGGATCAACGCGACGCTATTGTCATGGCTGGGAGTCGGCAAAGCCGATGTGGTCGGTCGGAAAATCCAGGATGTGCTGACGCCGGCCGGTCGGATTTTTTTCGAGACCCATGTGTCGCCGCTTCTTCACAGGGAGGGCGTCGTCCGGCAGGTCGCCATTGATCTGAGATGCGCTGAAGGCCGGCGCTTGCCGGTCCTGACGGAATGGCGGCGAGTGGATGTGGAGGGCCGACCTGTCGGTACGCGGATCATGCTCGTCGATGCGACCGATCGCAGATCCTATGAGCGGGATCTGGTCGCGGCGCGCGAACGAGCCGAGGAGAGCACCCGAGCGCTCAAGATCAGCGAGGCACGGCTGCGCGATCTTAACGAGACCTTGGAGGCCCGCGTCGCCGAACGAACCGCGGCGCTCAACCAGGCCCATGAACAGCTGCGCCATGCCCAGAAGCTCGAAGCGATCGGAACGCTGACCGGGGGCGTTGCGCACGACTTCAACAATTTGCTGACGCCCATCATCGGCGGCCTGGACATGCTTGAGCGGCGGGGGATTGGCGATGACCGCGCCAAGCGCACGATTGCCGGAGCGCTCGCCTCCGCGGAACGGGCAAAAACGCTGGTGCAGAGGCTGCTCGCTTTTGCCCGGAGGCAGCCGCTCAAGCCGGTCGCCGTCGACGTCGCAGCTTTGGTCCAGGGCATGGCCGACCTCATCGAAACCTCCGCAGGCCCGCAGATTGAGGTCCGCCTCGACGTGGATGAACCACGCCCCGCGCGCTGGCGGATGCGAACCAGCTCGAGATGGCGCTGCTGAACCTCGCAGTCAATGCGCGTGACGCAATGCCAGGCGGCGGCACCTTGACCCTCGGCGTGACCTTCGAGGCGAACGCGCGGGGTGAGGCAGGAGCGCCGCGCGTGCGGCTCTCGGTCGCCGACACCGGTACCGGGATGGATGAGGAGACCCTCGCGCGCGCAATCGAGCCCTTCTTCTCGACCAAGGGCGTTGGCAAAGGCACGGGGCTCGGCTTGTCGATGGTCCATGGCCTGGCGGCCCAGCTCGGCGGACACATGGGCATCGAAAGCCAGCCGGGGTCGGGCACCTGCATCGACTTGTGGCTGCCGCTTGCGCCGCAAGAGCCTTGCACGGCGCCGGTATCGAACACCCAAGCACCCGAGCGACGGGAGATCGGAATGGTCTTGCTCGTCGACGACGAAGACCTGATCCGCACGACAACCGCCGATATGCTCACCGAAATGGGCTATCGCGTGATCGAGGCCAATTGCGGCGCGGCCGCGCTGCGGTTGGTGGACGAGGGTCTCACGCCAGATCTTCTGATGACCGATCTTCTGATGACCGATCATCTGATGCCCGGCATGACGGGGACCGAACTGGCGCGGGCGCTTCGCGCGCGTCAGCCGATGCCGGTGCTCATCATCTCGGGCTACGCCGATTCTGACAGCATCGACCCGATCTCGCGCGCCTGACCAAACCCTTCCGGCAAGGCGATTTGACGCAGGCCCTGGCGCGGATCGGCATCGGACCCTGAAATCGGCCCTGCCGCGCTCAAGCATACCAAGGACTCTGGAGGTTGGGCACAGCCTCACCCATGGGGCGGTTCATTGTAGAAGTCGACCTGCATCCGCACGTTGTCCAGCGGCGTGACAAAATGCTCCTGCTCGGGTTTCACGACGCCCACGACACGCGGTTCGAGAACGATTTCGGATCGCGGCTCGACATAGGTGAGACGCAGGGCGCCTTCCAGGACGCGGATGACGCCCCAAACCCCCGCCTTGGTTCGATGATTGCCGCGCAGTCCGGAGGGGATTGTGTCCTGATCGAACACTGGCGTTGAACGATAGGGTTCGGGCATCATGTCGTCCGCTTGTGGCTCGAGAAGAGCCTGTGGCTGTGGCGCACCGGGAACCATGGCGCTTGGAAAGCCTAATCCACGGCGAGGACCGGTGCGAGAGGGGAAGGGCGCGGACCCGGCAAGATCGGCTATGCCGCAACCTGCTCGGCAAGCGGCATCACATACCATTGTCCGGCAACGGTCTTCAGCAAGAGCATGGGCCGGCCGCCGTCCACCTGCTGGAAGCGGTAGCGATCGTGAGCGCCGTTGGTTTCCACCCACGCACGCGCCCATTCGGTCGCTTTGAACTCGCTTTGGAATTCATCACTCTCAGCGACCGGCTGGCTTTGGTCGTCGTCGCGAAACAGCTGATAACGCATGGAATGTGTCCTTTCATTGGATGGTGAATGAAGTGGCGACGTCGTCAGGATTTCCCGGGCGTTCGCCTTTTGCCGGCATCCTGGCGCTGCGCGGCCTGGTCGAGCGCGCGGATCACCCGGTCGAGCATGGCGGCATTGCTGGCCGCCTTGGGCAGT
>NZ_DAMDBA010000142.1:0-4877 GCF_032093395.1 Novosphingobium sp. | reverse complement strand
AATGCCCCTCGGGCATTTTTCAAACAGACTCTAGGGCCTGACGGCAGCCCGATCGAGGCGTGCGGTTCCTGCCAGTGCGGCGTCGCCGGCGAAATGGCCCACCCGCACCGGATAGGTTCCGGCATCGACCACCCAGCCGGCCGTCTGGCCGCCAGGCGCGCCATTTTCGAAGCGGGCGATGACATGCGGATCGACGGTCATCGAAACGCGGCGCGTCTCGCCGGGCGCGAGGCGGACCTTTTCGAAGCCCGCAAGGCGATAGGCCCTGGTGCCGGCTGCGCTCTTCGCCTCGACGTAGAGCTGCGGCACGTCGGCGCCTTCGCGCTTGCCGCTGTTGGTGACGTCGAACTCCACGGTCAGCCCCGCGCCGTCCGAGACCTTGAGGTTGGCATAGCGGAAAGCGGTATAGGTGAGGCCGAAGCCGAAAGGAAACAACGGTTTCCGGTTCTTCGCGGCATACCAGCGATAGCCGACGTCGGCGCCTTCGGGATAGTCGACCGGGAAGGAGGCGACGCCGCCGCTCATGCCGTAGACGGTCTTGTCCCCGGCATCGCGCCCAGCTTCGGCAGCGTGGAGTTCGGCAAGGCCGAGCGGTTCCGGACGCGGCGCCTGATCGACTGCGACCGGGAAAGTGATGGGCAGGCGGCCGGACGGGGCAACCTCTCCAAACAGGATATTGGCGATCGCCTCGCCGCCCCGCTGACCGGGATACCAGGCCTGAAGAATGGCGGGCACGCGGCTGACCCACGGCATCAGCACCGGGCCGCCCGCCTCTACCACCACCAGCGTCTTGCGGTTGGCGCCGGCAACCGCATCGATCAGGGCGTCCTGATCGTCAGGCAGGGCCATGCTCTCGGGGTCTTGCGCCTCGGTGCGCCAGGCCCAGGCGAAGACGATCGCCATGTCCGCCCTCTTCGCGGCGGCGGCGGCGGCCTTGGGATTGCTGCCGTCCAGATAGGTGACGGTGGCGCCCGGCGCCAGCGCCTGGATCGCCTTGAGCGGCGAGGAAGCATGCCATGTGATCCGCGCGAAGGAGGCCGCCGCGCCCTTGGTCAGCGGAATCTCCACCGGCGCGCCGCCCACCGAGCGGACCTGCGAGGATCCACCGCCTGAAAGCACGCCGACGTCGGCATGGGCGCCGATCAGCACGATCTTCTTCGCGGTCCTGGCCAGCGGCAGCAGGTCGCCCTGGTTCTTGAGCAGGACGATGCCTTCCTCCGCCGCACGCTGGGCGACTTCGGCATGGCGCGCGTAGTCGATCGGCTGGGCGCTCTCGGGAACGGGATCGTCCATCAATCCGCTGTCGATCACGCCGAACAGGATGCGGCGGACCATGTCGTCGAGGCGGGCCATCGGGATGCGCCCGGCCTTCACCGCTTCGGCGAACTTCGTGTCGAAGAACATCGCGTCGTCCAGTTCCTGCCCGGAATCCTGGTCGAGGCCGTTGATGGCGGCCTTTTCGGTGGAATGGACCGCGCCCCAGTCCGACATGACCCAGCCCTTGTAGCCCCAGTCCCGCTTGAGCACCTTGTTCAGCAGCCAGTCGTTCTCGCAGGCATAGTCGCCATTGACCTTGTTGTAGGCGCACATGACGGAAGCGGGGTTGCCGCCTTCGATGCCGAGCTGGAAGGCCAGCAGGTCGCTCTCGCGCAGTTCGGCGGTGCCGATCCGGGCGTCCAGCACGGTGCGGCCGGTTTCCTGCGAATTGAGCGCGAAGTGCTTGATGGTGGAGACGATGTGGTTGCTCTGCACGCCCTTGATATGTTCGCCCACCATGACGCCCGCCAGCAGCGGGTCTTCGCCAAGGTATTCGAAATTGCGGCCGTTCCAGGGGTCGCGGGTGAGATTGACGCCGCCCGCCAGCAGCACGTTGAAGGTCTTGGCGCGCGCTTCGGCGCCGATCATCGCGCCGCCCTCATAAGCGAGCTTCGGGTTGAAGGTGGCGGCGGTGGCGATGCTGGCGGGGAGCGCGGTGGCGACGTCGCCCTTGCGCTGCTCGATCTGGTTGGCGACGCCCAGGCTGGCGTCGCTCTCGCGCAGGGTGGGAATGCCAAGGCGCGGGATGCCCGGAACATGCCCGGCCGAGGGGATCATCGCGATCGGCGGCACCGGCTTGGCCAAGGGCGGGAAATAGCCGTGGACGAGTTGCAGCTTCTCTTCCAGCGTCATCGCCTTGACCAGCGCATCGGCGCGCGCCTGCGCGGATTGATGGGTGCCGGTGGTGGATGAGGCCAGGGGAGCGGCCTGTTGCGCCAGGGCCGGAGCGGTGAGGCTGCTGCCTAGGGTCAGCGCGGCCAGCAGGGCGGCAATCTTCATGGTCATCGGCACCTTGGAAAGGAGAGGCTTGGTAGGCGAAAGGTGGGCGGCGGTCGGCTTGCCAGCCGTGCCGCCGCCCAGGATGACGACGCGACCGGAGGAGGGGCAGTCGGTCGTCATGGTCTTTTCTCTCAGCTGTTTAGAAGCTCGCGCGGGCGCGGACGCCCCAGGTGCGAGGGGGCTGGAGGTTCGAGAGGAACACCGGATCGTAGCGCGGCGCGCCGAAGGCACCGGCACCGGTACGGATATGTCCGTTCTCGATGTTCTGGACGAAGGCCTCGACCGAATACTTGCCGTCCGCGGGCTCGAAGCGGATCGAGGCGTCGGAGCGGAAGTAGGCCTTCTGCTTGTCCCAGCTCGTGCCGTTGGTGCCGCGATCCGGCATGTTCTCGGCCGGGTCGTTGGCATTTACGAAGGGATTGGCGTCGCCGTTGAAATAGCTCAGCCAGCTCCGGGTTTCGTAGTGGGTGGTAAAGCGCGGGGTGATGCGGGCGCCGCTCGCCAGTTCGAAATCGTGCTCGTAGCTCAGCGTCGCCGAGAAGCGCGGCGCGTGGGCCAGTTCGTTGCCCTGAAGCTGCACGATCGAGGATGCCTTGCCGCCGTCGTAGAGGCGGCCGTCCACGCTTTCCAGATCGTCCAGCTTGGTCTTCTGCACGGTGGCCGAGAAATTCAGGCGATCGGCGGCCGTGAAGGCGGCGTTCATTTCCGCTTCCAGGCCATAGGCCTTCGCGCCCTTGGCGTTCTGGGTCACGATCTGGCTGCGCACCACATTGCCTTCATCGTCGCGGAAAGTGACCGCCTGGTTGACCTGATATCCCTTGAAGTCGGAATAGTAGGCGGCCAGGTTCAGCGTCACCGCCCGGTCGAGCAGGCGGGTCTTGAGGCCGACTTCGTAGTTGGTCAGCGTTTCGGGATCGGTCAGCCCGGCGTTGTCCTGGATGTTGCCCGACTTGAAGCCGGTGGAAATGCTGGCATAGCCCAGCGTGTCCTCGGCCAGATCGGCATCGACGCGGGCGAGGTAGGTCAGCTTGTCCCACTTGCCCTTCACGTCGTTGCTGGAGATCGAGAAGCCGGGCAGCAGGGCTACGAGTTCCTGTGCGGTGGCGTTCGGATAGGCGCCGAAGATGCCGCCTGTGCAGGCGCCGCCGGGTGCCTTGTCGGCATCGGTGCAGCCTTCGCCCGAGTAGGTCACGTTGCGGCCGCCGATGTCCTGCTTCTTGTCCGAGGTGTAGCGCAGGCCCCCGGTGAAGCGCAGCCAGTCCGACGCGTGCCACACGGCCTGGCCGAACACGGCGCGGCTGTCGATCTGGCGGTTGGCCTGGATGAAGCTGCCGGCCCAGCTGAAGGTGCCGTCGCGGTAGCCGTTGCGCTGGTCGATATCGAAGCGGATCCGGTTCTTCTCGTGGCTGTAATAAGCACCGAGGATCCAGTCGATGGCGTTCTCGCCGGTGGACTTGAGTTGAAGCTCGTGGCTCTGGAAGTCGTAGCGCGAGGAGAGCGTAGCGTTCTCGCCGAAGGCGCCGAGCGGCAGGTCGTTGCCGCCCGCGTCCACCTGGCCGGTTGGCGGCAGGGCGCCTGCGTCGGCGTCGGTACGGGTGCTGCCGCCGATGCGCGACCAGCCGGCGATGTAGCTTACCTGCACGCCGTCGGTGATGTCGTAGTTCATAGTGCTGCGCACGGCGACCGAGTAGCGGTCGGTTTCCGGCGCGGTATCGCTGAGCGTGGACCAGCGCTTGGTGCCCGCGCGCGGGGTCTGGAGCAGGCCGATCACCGGCGCGCCGTTGTCCAGGAAGCCTTCGGCCGAGAGATTCCAGCTGAACTTGTCACCCGGCTGCCAGAGCATCGAGACGCGGCCCGACTGCTGATCCGCCGCGTAGTACTTCTTGCCCGAAGTGACGAAGGCAGACTTGTTGATGCCGACGATGTCGGGCGCGGGCTGATAGTCGGCATAGCCGTCGTGCCGGTCGCTGACGAAGGCGACGCGGAAGGCCAGGCTGTCGGTAACGGGAATGTTGATCGCGCCGCGCACGCCGAGGCGGTCGTAGTTGCCGCCCACCACTTCGACATTGCCCGAAAATTCACCGAGCTTGGGCTTGGCCGAGATCAGGCTGAGCGCGCCGACGGTGGCGTTGCGGCCGAACAGCGTACCCTGCGGGCCGCGCAACACTTCGACGCGTTCCATGTCGTACATCAGTACCGAGGCGCCCTGCGAACGCGGCGAGTAGATACCGTCGATATAGATGGCGACTTCGGGGTCGGCCACTTCGGTATAGGCGCTGTCGTTGCCGATGCCGCGCAGCGTCAACAGCACGGCCGACTGGTCGCCCTGTTGGTTGAACTGCAAGGAAGGCACGAAGCGCGCCAGATCGGTCACGTCCTTCACGCCGTTCTTCGTCAGCGTTTCCTGGCTGAACGCCGAGATCGCGATCGGCGTCGATTGCAGCGTGGTTTCGCGGCGCGTGGCGGTGACGATGATGTCCCCGCTGGAAACGGCGGGCGCGCTCTGCTGGACAGCAGCAGCGTCCTGTGCGTGAGCCGCAGTCGAAATGGAAAAAAGGCAA
>NZ_DAMDBA010000141.1:2685-5354 GCF_032093395.1 Novosphingobium sp. | reverse complement strand
TTGCAGCCATTCGCAAATGGCTCCCCAACTTTGTCAACGCTGCCTAGCTCAAATCCACCCTTAATCCAGCCTGCTATTGCGCCTGGAAATGGGCGTGGCGGAAAACACATAAATCTCAGGCAGTCGTCGCGCATTTCCGCTGCAACTCATAATGCACGGAATTGCGCGGTCGGGTTTCCCCTTGGATTGTCCGAAAAACACTGTCGGATTGAGATAGAGTCCGACAAACTTGCGGGCAGGGTTTTCCGTCAGGGCGTCGGCGCTGATATGGCATTTATGGAAGGTCCGTTTCTAAGACGGTCTTCAGGATCGCCTCCGAACGCCGCTGTCCATAGCCATGGCCGTAAGCGCTGGATGTGATGGCAACCACCATTTTGCGGCTTGGAATAACGTATATCTTGTTACCGCCGTTGCCCGACGCGAATGAGACCGGTACCGGCTTGCCGTTGATCTGCTGGACCTTTGAGTACCAGAAATAGCCATAACCCTCGGCATAAGGATCGCTATCGGAGATGCCGACCCGTGGAACAAGGGCGTCTCGTATCCAACCTGCACTGATAATTCGGCGTCCGCGATACAGACCCTCCCCACGTACCATCTCGCCAATTCCCGCGAAATCGCGGAGTGTGAGAGACAGGTTTCCTTGGCCTTTGGTGTAGCCAGCGGCATCCGACGCCCACTGCCAGCGACGGATACCCAACGGCTCGAACAGCGAAATCCGCGCAATATTTGCCATTGACCGCCCAGTCGCTTTCGCAACGACGACGCTGGCAGCGTAAGCTGTGATCGAATTGTAGCGATATCTTAATCCCGGCAAGTCGGCGCGTGGGACCGATAGCAGGAATGCCAGCGGATCAGGTGCCGCATCAAGCTTGTCCTCGTTGCCTGCAGATGTGGGATCCTCGTCGAACGCGGCCAACCCGGATCGCATCGTCAGAATATCCCTGATGGCAACATCGCCAATCGCGCTCCCCTTGGATTCGGGCCAGTAGGTGGAAACCGTGTCGTCCACCCCATGTATTTTACCCCGGTCGATCGCTATTCCGACGAGCAGCGCGGTGACGCTTTTTCCGGCAGAGCGGACATCATGCAAAGTGCTCGCCGTTTCACCATTGTAATAGCGTTCTGCAACCACACGACCATCGCGAAGCACGACAACGCCACGCAGATCGGGATGTTCATCATGCTCAAAGCCTGCAAGAGCCTGATTAAGAGCAGGGTCGATATCCGGCGCAGGGGCCGCAGAACACAAGGTTATAGCGCCGAGCGCGATTACGATAGCTTTGAATGATGCCACTGACAGGGTTCCTAATGGGATGAACCCGATTCTTGCCGCATGTCGGTGTCCGCGTCTTGTATCCGCGCAACATACCGGGATTTACGCCACTGCGCAGGAGTGGTGCCGAGACGGGACCGGAAGGTTCGTGTCAGATGGGCCTGATCGACAAATCCCGCCGATTGCGCGATGTCGGCAAGCGAGGCGACGCCCTTTCCCAGCATTGCTGCTGCTCGTTCCAGTCGATGGCCACGCAGGTATTCGCCGGGCGAGCACTCGAGAAAGCGTCGGAACATTCTGGCAAGATGGACCGGATGAACCCCCAACATCCGACGCGACTTTGGTAACGGAGATATCAGGATCGTCGCTGGTAAAGATTATCTCGACGGCGCGGTTCAGCCAGCTTGGAGATGTGTTGCCTTTCGCGCCTCCAGGACGAAATGCGCTTCATCGTGGCTATGTCGCCGAACTTCCTCTTCAGGGGCGTTCGCGTTCAGCAGATCGAAGCTGAATCCTCCGGCCTGCCGACCCTCCGGGCCGCTGCCCCAGAAATCCATCTTTACCCGTCTGAGAACCATATGACGTGTTTGCCAAAACCTCGGTTATTGCGCCTTCCGACGCGATCAGTGCCGACAACCAATCCCTTCTCATTTCTACGAGGGCGACGGATCTCGGGAAGCCGCCCGCATTCCCAATTCTTGATCCCGTTGGGATAGGAGCGGCATTGACCGGAAAACAGGTGGTTTGCGCCATGGCAGGTTTCGGCTGTATACCTGCCTATCGAGATATTGTCGGGGAATGGCGGCAAAGTCCCACGACGTTCCGGCGGCAGTCGATTGACATACGACGCCCGACTCGGTGCTTGGAATGTCAGCTCCTGTCGGACCCGGCCATCAGCAAGTTTGACAGCTGCCGGGCAGCGAAACCCCCGCCCCATGTATCGCCCCCATCAGGGACAAAGTCGGGTGGCGGGTTCAATGACAGTTTCGGGCCGCCGGGCATGGCTCCGCCCAAAGGTGATGAAACTTGCGACCGCGAGTAACAGCGAACTTATGCCACCATAAAGCATGACCCGGCCGAAACCCTCTGTGAGCGCCTGATGCAGGATCACGGAAGGGAGACGCTGCATTGGCGCGCCTGTCGTTCCTGCCGCGACCGTTTCTGCGAGCAGGCGCAGGCTGGCGGCGTCGATTCCCATCGGCAGGTTTGCAACCAGGGACGACTGGACGCCCTCGACCAAAATGAACCCCATGATCGGGATGTTGATGGCCAGTGAGATCATCCGCGCGCTCATGTCGATGCCCGATGCCATGCCAGAACGCGTGGCGGGGACGGCGCCGGTCGTCGTGTTCGTGACCGGCGTGTTGGTCAGACCAAGGCCCACGCCTGCCAT
>NZ_DAMDBA010000141.1:0-2675 GCF_032093395.1 Novosphingobium sp. | reverse complement strand
AGCCAGCTGGCATTCGTGGCACCGCTACCAAGCTTCATCAGCAGGAATCCCAGTCCGATAGTGCACAGGCCTGCCGGAATGACGAGGCGCGCCTGATAGCGGAGCGAGAGACGCTCGGCCAGCGGCGGTACGACCAGCGCCGGCAGGGTATAGGCGAGCAATCCGAGACCGGCAGCGACGCCGCCATAACCAAGACCTGCATGAAACCAGATGGGCAAGTAGATCATGAACGGCCAGAAACTGATGTTCATCGCCGCCGATCCGATGATCGCGCCAGAAAAGGCACGGATGCGAAAAACCGAGGAGTCGAACATCGGATGCGCGGCGCGGCGTTCCGTGACGACGAAGGCGATGAAGCCGGCGACCGATGCCCCCATGATCGAAAGCCCGACCGGGCTGACAAAGCCGAATGCCGGTCCCTGCGTAATAAAGAAGGCGAGCGCGAAAACGGCAATCGACAGCGTAGCGATCCCGGCTATGTCGAGCTGCGTTGCATGCGGGTCTCGCGATTCCTGTATACCGCTGAACGTCAGCACGAGGGTCACGATGGCCAACGCCACATGGACGAGGAACACCCACTCCCAATTCCACAGCACCACGATGGCGCCGCCGATGATCGGACCGAACCCCAATCCGATGCCGGACATGATGCCCCACCAACCAAATGCCCTGCCGCGCTCCGCTGCGGTACGAAACTGGTGCGACAGGATAGCGATCTGGCACACCAGCATCGCCCCGCCGCTTAGTCCCTGGAGGAAACGTACGCCGATCAGCACTGCCACGCTTTGGGCGATACCGCAGGCAAGAGAGGCTGCGCCGAAAGCCGCGACGCTGACGATGAATACACGCTTGCGCCCAAAGCGATCCGCCAATGCCCCGGTCGCCATCAAAACTATCGTCACGCCTATCGTATAGGCATTCATGATCCACTGAAGCTGGCGGAAATCCGCACCCAGCAGCTTTTCCAAAGTCGGGAGGATTGCCGGTACGCTGGAAATCTCCAGACCGAACATCAGGGCCGACAAGCATATGGCGGCGAGCGCAACGGCGTTACGCGACGAGTAAGGGCTGGCTTCAGCCAAAGTCATGGTCGGCCTCTCAACGGGATGGATGACCGTGACGTAGCGAGGGCTTGACCATAGCAAAATGGGATGGTTGAATATTTCAGAGACAACGATTTTGGATAGTAGTGATGGCCACGTTGGATGTGGATGCGGTTCAGGTCTTTGTCGCAATTGCGGATCTGCGAAGCTTCACGCGCGCCGCCCAGGCCCTGGGTTCGACACAGGGTGCGATCAGCGTGAAGTTGAAGCGCCTTGAGAATCGGGTCGGCCAACGCCTGATAGAGCGGACGCCGCGTTCCGTCCGGTTGTCAGCCCAGGGCGAGGTGTTCCTCGAAGGCGCACGTGAATTTCTGGCGGCTCATGATCGCGCGCTGGCGGGCCTCTCGGCGGTCAGGCGGCGCTTCGGTCTTGGCATCGCAGCCCATGTCGCGGGTGCGGAGGTTCCGACGCTGCTCGGGCGGCTCCACGCCCATGATCCCAGTCTGACCATTGAAGTACGCATGGACAGTTCGCGGGCATTGCTTGACGCCTTCGATCGGGGCGAACTCGACGCCGCCATAATCCGGCGCGAGGATGACCGGCGCGATGGAGAGGTTCTCGCGGCCGAGCATTTTGGCTGGTACGCAGCCCCGCAATTTGCCCATCGGCAGGGCGAGCCGCTCAGGCTGGCCGCCCTGTCGCCTGCTTGCGGGGTCCGCGATATCGCTGCGCAAGCGCTGGACGCGGCCTGCATATCGTGGACGGAAGTGTTTCTAGGCGGAACCTCGGCGATGGTGACGGCAGCAGTCTCGGCCGGCCTTGCCATTTCCGCTTTCTCCTGCCGGCAGGCACCGCCGGGAACGATAGAAGTCAGTCAACGCTTCGGCCTTCCGCCGCTGCCGTCCACCGAGATCGTGATGTTCTCCACGCTGACCGACATGAAATCGCGTGAGGCCCTGCGTACCCTGGCCGCCGCATTCCGCGACCATCGGCCCGGGACCAAAGTAGAACATCTCCGGCCCGATGAAACTGTCGGTCCTGTTCTACCTACCGCATGCGCGATCCATGCCCGCAGTTCGAGTAAAAGGGAACAGGGCTGAGGAGGCGGGGGACCGAGCGCTTAAGTTGAGGATGTCAGCTATCGTTGCTCCTTGCTGAAGCACTCGACCCTTTGTCGCTGTTCAGACGCCAAATCCCCATGCTCAGGTGCAGACGGCCTGGTTCCGGCAGCTCGCGACCCTCCCCTGTCATAAAACATAAGTCTAGATGTCCCTAGCCCCTCCTCTTCAGCAGTCTTTCCTCCGCGCTGTGCTCCGCAGAAGGGCTTCGGTCGCTGGGATTGTCACAGGGTCTGTTCGTTAGACAACGCAGGACCGAACTATCAGCGAACTGCCCGACGCCCCGGGGCGGCATACGATCTATCTGGACAGCAACCGTTTCAGTACGATAGCAAGGCGTACAAACGGGGGTGTATCATTTCAATTCGTCGATTGCTGGTCGCGGCGATGCTGGCGGGCATCGCGACCAGCGCGGGCGCGCAGGACCAGGGGGCCCTGACCGTGCCGGTTTCCGCGCCTGACCATCTCTCGGCCGCGCAAGTGTTCGCGCTGGCCGGGGAGGCGCGTGATCGCC
>NZ_DAMDBA010000140.1:4849-5446 GCF_032093395.1 Novosphingobium sp. | reverse complement strand
GGATACGCAGCGTCTCAGGAACGAGTATTACGCCTATGCCGGGCAGGAAGAGGCAAGCAAACTCGCCATCGTTGGCGCACTCTCGCTCTATCTCAACTTGATCAACCTGTTCCAGTTGCTGCTGACCTTCATGGGTCAGCGGCGCGAGTAAAGGAGGACGGTATGCACGATACCTCGCTCTGGCGTAGCGTTCCGCTGGTGGCGCAAAACTGGAAATGGATGATGGTTCGCGGTGTCCTGGCTCTGGCGCTGGGCAAAGCGGCGCTGCTCTTCCCTGCGGGCGCACTCTTTGCCTTCACGATGCTGTTTGCCGCCTTTGCTGGCGTCGATGGCATTGCCTCGCTGATTGCCGGGATACAGGGCGCCGCGCACAAGGAGGACCGGTGGATTGCCTTGGTCCTGCGCGGCGTGATCGGACTGGTAGCAGCCGGCCTCTTTGTAGCCTTGCCGCTGGAATTCACGGTCAGCTACGCGTTGGCGACGCTGGTTCTGGTTGCTGCCTGGGCCATCGCGGTCGGCCTGCTCGAGATCGTCGCGGCAGTACGGCTGCGCAAGGAAATCCGCGGGGAAGTGCTCCTCGCCCTTTCCGGCACGATC
>NZ_DAMDBA010000140.1:0-4839 GCF_032093395.1 Novosphingobium sp. | reverse complement strand
TGCTCGGGGGCGGTCTGCTAATCATCCTCGCCTGGCGCCTGCGCGCTTCACGACAGGCGCCCAAAGACCTTGGGACAGAGGCGGTGGCGGCGTAAAGCCATAAGGAAGCGTGCGGCGGCCTAAGTCGAAACTTGGGCCGCCGCATCGATCCTGAGCGTGGCGGCAGGTGCCTCAGACCATCGCGGCTTCGATGTAGAGAATAGCATCCTTTACCGTTGCAATCTTCTCGGCATCATCGTCCGGAATCTGGACGTCGAAGCCTTCCTCGATCGCCATGACGAGTTCGACCACATCCAGGCTGTCCGCACCCAGATCCTCCATGAAGCGGGATTCCGGCCTCACCTTGTCGGGATCGACACCCAGTTGTTGGGCAACCAGGTTTGCAACGCGCGTAGCAGTACCGGTCATGTCTTTGCCCCCGGGCCATGCTGGCGGATGCCGCACGGCATTCTCTGGCCCTTCTCTAGACGCTAGAGCCCCAATCGTCACGTAAACTCGCCGAAATCTGGGCGGCTTATAGACGGCAGGCACTCCCAGACCCCAGACCTGTGCTTCAGACATTTGCGCCGGGATTTGGCGATGAGGACGCCGTTGGCGTCAGTGGCGGCGGTTGTCGCCCAGAACGATCAATTTCCCGCTGCGAAGCGCCGTTGGTCCATGCCTGGCGAAGCGATGTTGGCTTGGCCCGCTCCGATCAGATCAGCCGTCGGCATGCGGTTATCGAGCACGAACGCCTGGATGACCGGCCATCGCGGACCAAACCAGGCCTCACCGTTTTCGATTCCGATCGCGGCATCGCCTTTCAGGGTCGCCGAGCAAATCACGATTTCGGGCGGCAGGAACTCGCGCTCCGTCGTTGAGAAGAAAGCGCGCACGGCCGGCATGGTCGGTTCGCGGGCGTTGCCGGCGACGACGATCCCGAGCCGATTGGTGCGCAGGCGCACGAGCGTGCCCACGGGATAGATGCCGATGCTGGAGATGAAGGCATCGAGCACGTCGGGATCGAAATGGCCCTCCCATTCGAGCATTTTCGCCAGGGCATCGGACGGCGTCCAAGGGTCCTTGTAGGGGCGCCGGGAGGTTACCGCATCATAGACGTCGCACACCGCGCCCATGCGCGCATGAAGCGAGAGCTGCTCCGCGGTCAGGCCGAACGGGTAGCCGGTGCCGTCGACGCGTTCGTGATGGTGCAGGCAGACATCGAGGGCGATGGGTGAGATGCCCTCGGTCATCAGCAGAAGCTCGTGCCCCTTTTGCGGATGCGCGCGGATGATCTCGAACTCGTCATTGTTCAGCGAGCCCGGTTTGTCGAGGACGGTGCCCGGTACCGCCATCTTGCCGATGTCATGCATCAGGCCGGCCATGCCCAGGTCGCGCGTCAGGCTTTCCGCCAGGCCAAGCTGGCGACCAAGATTGATCATCAGCGCGCAGACCGCGACCGAATGCAGATAGGTATATTCGTTCTTGCGCTTGAGGCGGGTCACCTTGATCATCGCGGCAGCGTCCCGGATCACCGATTCCGCGATCTCATCAACAATGGGCTCGACGTCGCGTAGCGCCACCGCCTTGCCCATGCGCGCCTCGCCGAACATACGCATGATCACCCGTTTCGACCGTTGGATCGCTTCGGTGGCGCGCTGTACCTCGTCGACATCGACAATCAGCCGCCGCGGCGAGGGCGAGGGCGCGGGGAAGGAGCGCCAGTGACGCGCAGCTTCCACGCGTTTTGCGGGGGCGGGCGGCGGCGTGAGAGGGGCGGGGGGTATTGGCGCGGTGACGCAGATCGGAGCGGCGCCTTTCTCGTCGTCGATGAAGACGGCCTTCACGCCCGACGCCCGGATTTCGCTGACATCAGCCTGGGTGAGCACAAATTTTGTGCGCCAGAAGGGGTGGAGGAGCCAAAAGCCTTCGAATCCGACCAGATACATTCCAGCTTCAATCTGATCGATGGCAATCCTGCGCTTCATGATACCTCCCCGCGAGACTTGCCCCGCGGGCGGCTAAATTCCGGTTAACTTGTCGCAGGTGGGCTCAGATTTGCGCCTTCGCGGGACAACTTGGTGCCTCGGCCCGCAAAGACGCCTGGGTCATCGTTTCGCGCACCCGCTGGGCAAGAACATCCATTTCAAATGGCTTGGTGATCAGACCCATGCCTGGCTCGAGAAAGCCGGCGGCCTGCGTCGCCGTCTCCGCATACCCCGTCATGAACAGGATCGGGAGATCGGGGCGGCAGGACCGGCCCGCTTGCGCGACCAGACGTCCGTTCATACCCGGAAGCCCTATGTCGGTGAGAAGCAGGTTGATGACCTGCGACGACTTGAGGATATCCACGCCTTCGGGTCCATCCGCTGCCTGGAGCACATGATAGCCCAGCTCTATAAGCTGATCGACCACCAAAGTCCGCACGAGGGCTTCGTCTTCCACCACCAGCACCACCTCGCCCACTTCCGCGACAGCTGTCAGGCAGGGTCCATCGGGCGCCGCCGCCGGTTCGAGCGCGGCGGCATGATAGGGGAGATAGAGATGGAAGGTCGTTCCGTCGCCCAGGGCGCTGTCGATGGCGGCGTGGCCTTCGGATTGCCTGGCAAAGCCATAGACCATGGAGAGGCCCAGACCAGTGCCCTGGCCCATGGCCTTGGTGGTGAAAAACGGTTCAAAGGCGCGCCGGACCGTTTCCGCGTCCATGCCGACCCCGGTGTCGGTAACCGCCAATACGACATAGCGCTCGGGCTCTGCACCCTGTTCGGAGAGCGGGGTCTCGAGCGTCGCGTTGCGGGTCGCGATGGTCAGCGTTCCGCCCGCGGGCATCGCATCTCGCGCGTTGATTACGAGATTGAGCAGCGCATTTTCGAGTTGGTTCGGATCGCATTTCGCGGTCCACAGATCGGACGCCAGCGAGAGACGAAGCGAAATGCCCGCATCGAGCGTGCGGCGAACCATGTCTTCGAGTGAGTGGATAAGGCTGTTGATCGCGACCGGCTTGGGATCGAGGGGCTGACGACGGGAGAAGGCGAGCAGCCGATGGGTCAGCGCCGCAGCGCGGGCCGAAGCGTCGGACGCCATTGTGATCAGGCGGTCTATGTCACCCAGTCGGTTCTGGGCAATCCTGCGCCGCATGATGTCGAGGCTGCCGCTGATGCCTTGCAGCAGATTGTTGAAGTCATGGGCGATGCCGCCGGTCAACTGTCCGACCGCTTCCATCTTCTGCGCTTGGCGCAGGGCTTCTTCGGCTTCGTTCAGCGCCTTCGCGCCTTCGACTTCGGCCGTTATGTCGCGGCCAAAGCCATAGAGTTTCCCCGCATCCGGAACGGTCGTCCACTGGATCAGGCGATTGGCACCGTCACGGGCAAGGAGAACGGTGCGATATTCCTCGAGCGGGATTCCGGAGGCCAGCCTGTCGATCTGCTCGGCCCAGGCCATGTCGTCGCCCACGATGAACTCGGTGCTGCGCTTGCCGAGGGATTCCTCTCGCGTCCAGCCCACCACTTTTGTCCAGGTCGGATTGACGTCGACGATGATGCCGTGTCGGTCGGTGACGAGCTTGAGCACGGGCGAGAGTGCCCAGATCCTCTCTCGGTCGCGGACAACCTCCCGTTCGGCGGTTACGTCGCGGCCGACCGCGTGGATACGGTCGGCCGCGGGGACCGCCGTCCAGGCCAGAAGGTGATAGTCACCGCTGCGCGCCCGGTAGCGGTTTTCGAACGACAAAGTATCTGTCCCGCCCGCCAGCTTTGCGACCTGGGCGGCGGTCGCCGCGATGTCCTGGGGATGGATGAACTGGGCAAGCGGCCGTCCGACCATCTCATCCTCGCTCCATCCCAGCATGGTGGTAGCGCTCGGGTTGATGGCCGTGATCACACCGTCGAAGGTGCATACCAGCATCAGGTCGCGTGAGAGCGACCATAGTCTGTCGCGATCGGCCGCAAGCTCCACAAGCTTTTGCTGGTTGCAGTCAATGGTGCTGCCGACCCATCGCACAATGGCGCCGTCCACATCGCGGATCGGGGTGGCTCGAACCTGGTGTCAGATCCAGGCGCCGTCCTCGCGCTGAAGACGAAACTCGGCATCATAGATCGCGCCGGAGCCGACCGCCTGTTTCCAGCATTGCGCCGCGCCCGCGCGATCATTGGGATGGACGATCGAGAGCCACTTGTCCCCGAGCAGATCGTCCGGTGTGCGTCCGGTATAGGACAAGAGCGGGTCATTGAACCAATCGGCCGCGCCGGCGGACGTTGCGGTCCAGACATGGCCCGGCAGAGCCTGCGCTGCCGCGCGGAACTGGACCTCGGCGAGCAAAGGCGGAGACGGAGCCTCAGGCACGCCCGACACTCTTGCCTGCCGTAAGTTGCACAGTCGTGGCCCCCCGCTTGCGTTTCGTAAACTCCCGATCGCGCTCCGGCGAACAGGCGTGCCGGTAGCTCAGTATTCGGTTTGGATGCCCCCAGACGGGCTGGTGGGCAGCTATGTTCAAGTCGAAGCGCCAGGCGGATCGGCGGTGAAGAAGTGCTGGATCACCTCCCGCGCCAGACGGGCGGGACGAAGGGTGGCCGCATCGACGCAGCACCAGCTCGACTTCACTTCCGCGAGCACCTCTTCGCCTCGGCGGATCACTGTATCGTAGAAGGCGCGCGCGCCCTGAACCTTTTCCAGCAGGACCGTGGCGATGACGCGGTCGTCCAGAAAGGTCGGACGCCGATAGGTGATCTCATGCTTGAGCGCGACCCAGAGATGGGCCGCGACGGCCTCCCTGGGTGCGAGCGAGCGCCAGTGATCGAGTACGGCATCCTGTACCCATTTGAGGTAGCTGGCATTGTTGACATGCCCCATGAAGTCGATGTC
>NZ_DAMDBA010000139.1:0-5749 GCF_032093395.1 Novosphingobium sp. | reverse complement strand
TGGGCATGCAGCGTACCGGCGCTGGGTAGCTGGGGCATGCTCGCGTGAAGCCCGGGATCATCGAGGACGCCGAAGTAGAGCCTGTCGCGACGACGCTGCGGGCACACCGCCTCGGCCTGTCGGCTGCCGGAGGTGATCTGATCGCGGTCATGCGCCAAGACTGTCCCGTCTGCCGCTCGGAAGGTCTCGCGTCGCGCGCGCAGGTCGCGCTGCACGCCGGCGGGCGGGAAATCGTCGTCTCGCTGCTGCACAGTTCCGCGGAGGCTCCAGCGCCCGGCGAGATCGGCCTGTCCGAATCCGCATGGCGGCGGCTCGGCGTCAGCGAGGGCGATCCGGTCGAGATCGCGCACGCCCAGCCTCTCGCCTCGCTCGCCGAAGTGCGTCGGCGCATCTATGGCAATCGTCTCAGTGAAGGGGCTTTTTCAGCGATCATGACCGACATCGCCGAGCGACGCTATAGCGATGTCCATCTCTCGGCGTTCATCACGGCATGCTCAGGGGTCCCGCTCGATACGGACGAAACGATCAGCCTGACCAGGGCGATGGTCGATGTCGGCGAGCGATTGCAGTGGTCCGGAGCGGTCATCGTCGACAAGCATAGCGTCGGTGGATTGCCGGGCAATCGCACCACGCCGATCATCGTCTCGATCATGGCCGCGGAGGGCCTGATCATGCCCAAGACATCGTCGCGGGCGATCACCTCGCCGGCCGGCACGGCGGACACGATGGAGGTGCTTGCACCTGTCGACCTCGACGTTTCCGCCATCCGCAAGGTGGTCGAGCGCGAAGGCGGCTGCATCGCCTGGGGCGGCGCCGTCAATCTCAGCCCGGCCGACGATGTGATCATCGGCGTTGAACGAGTGCTCGATATCGATGCCGTAGGGCAGATGGTCGCCTCGGTGCTGTCCAAGAAAATCGCGGCCGGTGCGACCCATCTGGTCATCGATATCCCGGTCGGGCCGACCGCCAAGGTACGCGGAACCGATGCCGCCGATACGCTCGAGCGCGCGCTGAGCTCGGTCGCCCAAGCCTTCGGGCTTCGCACGCGCGTGATGCGCGGCCCCGGCGCGGAGCCGATCGGACGGGGCATCGGCCCGGCGCTCGAGGCGCAGGATATCCTTGCCGTCCTCCAGGGGCAGCCGGGCGCCGAGGATCTCGCCCACCGGGCCTGCGAGCTGGCGGGAGGACTGCTTGAGCTCGCTGACGCGGCCCCGGCCGGCGAAGGCTATGCGCGTGCGCGGGCGTGTCTCGAAAGCGGCGGGGCCTGGGCCAAGTTCCAACGTATCTGCGAAGCGCAGGGCGGCATGCGGGCTCCACCGGTCGCCCGGTTTCAGCAGGATATGATCGCTCCCTATAGCGGCCGCCTGGTGAGTATCGACAATCGCAAGCTCGCGACGGTCGCGAAGCTCGCCGGCGCGCCGGTGGCCAAGGCCGCTGGCGTCGCACTGCAGTGTCGGCTGAACCAGATGGTGGATGCCGGGGCTCCCTTGTGTAGCATTCATGCCGAGAGCCCGGGCGAGCTCGACTATGCGGCGGCCTATGCCGTGAGCGACGGGCCGATCTTCGGGATTGAAGCGCTATGAACCGTCCCGTCCTGTTCGCGCTGCCTGGCAGCGAGGCCCTGGCACAGCCGCTATCCGCCGCGCTCGATGCAGAGGTCGGCACGATCGAGCATCGTCAGTTTCCTGACGGGGAAACCTATCTCAGGGTCGGAAACGACGTCAGCGACCGCGAGGTCATCCTGCTGTCCAGTCTCGATCATCCGGACGCCAAGCTGTTGCCGCTGCTGTTCGCAGCCGACACCGCGCGCGATCTTGGCGCTCGCAGGATCGGGCTCGTAGCCCCTTACCTCGCTTACATGCGCCAGGACATACGCTTCCATGCCGGCGAGGCGGTGACGTCGCGAACCTTTGCTGCGATCCTGTCTCGCCATCTCGACTGGCTGGTGACGGTCGATCCGCATCTCCATCGCTACCATGAATTGTCGGAAATCTACCGCATCCCAACCCAGGTTGTTCATGCCGCGCCGTTTTTGGCCTCGTGGATCAAGCGCAATGTCGCTCGCCCGCTGATCATCGGTCCGGACCTGGAAAGCGAACAGTGGGTCTCGCAGGTGGCGGCCGATGCCGATGCTCCGTTTCTCGTGTGCGAGAAAATCCGATCCGGCGACCGTCACGTCACCATCTCGATTCCGAATGCCCCAGCGTTTCTCGATCGCCAGCCGGTGCTGGTCGACGATATCGCCTCATCCGGTCGGACCCTCACCGAGGCGGCGCGCCAACTGGTCGGCATGGGGTTCGCGCGACCGGATTGCGTGGTCGTGCATCCGCTTTTTGCCGGCGATGCAGCGCAGGTTCTGGGTGGGCTTGTCGAAAGGATCGTCAGCACGAACGCGGTTGCACATGCGTCGAATGATATAGACGTCATGCCAGCGATCGCGGAGGCCGTTCGCCACCGGATTGAATGGCGTGCTGCGCGTCAGTTCTAAGACGGAAATGAACGCCCGGCAAACGCTGTGCGCGTCCTCATCCATTGACCCTAAACGAGTCCGAACCAATCTCCTGAGATCTCCCTTTCGGAGAAAATCGCGGCAGGGAAGGAGGATATGTCGTGTCGCACACACGCTCGTTCATCGATCCCCTCGACGTTGCTGGGCACCTGAAGCTTGAGCCCGAAGTAAAGCGCGCCACCCTGCTATCCTGGGCGTCCGATCGCGCAGCCGTCAAGGGCCAACCCGCCCCCCTCGCCCGCCGGGCGCCAGTAACCCGCTGCCGGTCGACGATGTGATGGAAGCGTAGCGATGGCTCGATCGCGCCGAGGGCGGCGCGGGCAACTCGCATGCATCGTCCGGAGCAGAGACCCGGCAATGAGCCGCAGCGACCGCGGCATTGGTGTGAGCGGAGTAGCCGAACCCTCACAGTTTCGCTGTCCTTCGCCGTTTTGCCTCGCCAAATTTTTACTCTTGACCTGGGACCATAGTCCAACGTGCAGAGAAGTATCCCTTGAAGCGCTGCCCTCGCGGCACTGCGTATTGATCGATCTCGGGGGCTATGGGGAACAAGCGCGTCGTGCATATCGTCGATGACGAAGAGACAATACGAAAAGCACTAAGTTTCACGTTGCGGACCGCAGGGTTTGCCGTAGAAGCCTACGCTTCGGGGCCGGAGTTTCTGTTGAGCGCAGAGGACGCCGAGAAAGGCTGCGTGGTTCTCGACATGCACATGCCCGACATGGACGGCCTGCAGGTTCAGGCGGAGCTGACGCGACGCGGTATCGACATGCCCGTCGTGGTGCTGACGGGCAATGGCGATCCTACGCTCGCCGTACAGGCGATGAAGGCGGGCGCTGCCGACTTTCTCGCCAAACCGGTCGAGAAGGCCGCATTGCTCGGCGCGATCGACCGCGGCTTCAGCTGGCTTGAGAGTATAGCCCGTCGTGCCTCCGAACAGGCCGACGCTCTTTCGAAAGCCGCGAGACTGACGCAGCGCGAACGGGCCGTTCTGAGAGGAATTTCGCGAGGCTATCCAAATAGCCTTATCGCAGATGAACTCGGCGTCACGTCGCACACGGTCGAGCTGCATCGGGCCAGTCTGATGATCAAACTCAACGCGCAAAGCCTGCCCGACCTGTTGCGGATCGCTTTCGCCGTCGACCTGCACGAATCGACCGAAAACGGGCACCCCTAAAATTCTCGGCCGTGCGATGCCGGATGCTATGCGGATCGGGCCGCGGCCAGTTCGGCGATGATCGGACAATCCGGCCGCTCGTCGCCTTGGCAGCGCTCGGCCAGGTCGATTAGCGTGTCGCGCAGCGCCGTCAACGCCTCGGCTTTGCGCTGAAACTCATCGGCGCGGGCAAGGGCAAGCCGCTTCACCTCCGCGCTGGCACGGCCGGTATTGGCCCAAAGGCTGAGCAACGTGCGGATCTCCTCGATCGGGAAGCCGAGATCGCGGGCATTGGCGATAAACCGGAGGCGATGGAGGTCGCGCTCGCCATAGTCACGATAGCCAGCACCCCGACGCGCCGGCGCCGGGATGAGGCCGATCTTTTCATAATGGCGGATCATCCGCTCAGAGACGCCGCTCTGCCGTGACGTCTCGCCGATGTTCACAGTGCTTTCCGGTTGAGGCGCAGCGCGTTGGTGACCACGCTCACCGAAGAGAGCGCCATCGCCGCCGCCGCGATAATGGGCGAGAGCAGAATACCGAACAGCGGATAGAGCGCACCCGCCGCTACGGGCACGCCCGCGACATTGTAGATGAAGGCGAAGACGAGATTCTGGCGGATGTTCGACATGGTCGCTTGGCTGAGCCGCCGCGCCCGGACGATGCCAGTCAGGTCGCCCTTGAGCAGCGTGACGCCAGCGCTCTCGATCGCGACGTCGGTGCCGGAACCCATGGCGATGCCGACGTCGGCGGCGGCCAACGCGGGGGCGTCGTTGACACCGTCGCCGGCCATGGCGACGACCCGCCCCTCGCGCTTGAACCTGGCGACCACGGCGCTCTTCTGATCGGGCAGCACCTCGGCTTCGACCTCGTCGATGCCCAGGCGTCGGGCGACCGCTTCCGCGGTCGTGCGGTTGTCGCCGGTCAGCATGACCACGCGAATGCCCTCCGCCTTGAGCGCGGCGAGCGCTTCTGGTGTCGTGGCCTTCACCGGATCGGCGATCGCGAAGGCGCCGCCGACTGTGCCGTCGACCCCGATGAAGATCGCGGTGGCGCCATCCCGGCGCAGCGCGTCGGCCTGGCTGGCGAGCGCATCGGTCGCAACCCCTTTGTCGGCAAGGAACTGCGCATTGCCGAGGACGATGCGCCGCCCTTCGACCGTGCCGAGCGCGCCGCGCCCGGTCGGCGAGTCGAAGTCGATGACGTCGCTCGTGACGATGCCGCGATCCTTCGCGGCCTCGACGATTGCCAACGCGAGCGGATGCTCGGACGCCCGCTCGACCGAGGCGGCAAGACGCAGCAGCTCGGCTTCGTCGAAGCCGGGCGCCGGCACGACCTGGGTGACGGCAGGCCGGCCTTCGGTCAGCGTGCCTGTCTTGTCGACGACGAGAGTGTCGACCTTCTCCATATGCTCGAGTGCTTCGGCATTTTTGATGAGGACACCGAGCCCGGCGCCGCGGCCGACCCCGACCATGATCGACATCGGCGTTGCCAGCCCCAGTGCGCAGGGACAGGCGATGATCAGCACGGCGACCGCCGCCACCAGCCCATAGGCGAAGCGCGGCTCGGGACCCCAGATGCCCCAGGCGATGAACGCGACGGCCGCGACCGCGATGACCACGGGCACAAACCAGCCCGACACCTGATCGGCCATGCGCTGGATCGGCGCGCGCGAGCGCTGCGCCTCAGCGACCATCTGGACGATGCGTGCGAGCATGGTATCGCGGCCGACCTTGTCGGCGACGATCACCAGCGCACCGGTCTGGTTGAGCGTGCCGCCGATCACTGTGTCGGCCTTTGCCTTGGTGACGGGCATGGATTCGCCGGTGACCATCGACTCGTCGAGCGAGGAGCGGCCGTCCTCGACTACGCCGTCGACCGGCACCTTCTCGCCCGGCCGCACCCGCAGGCGGTCGCCCACCGCAACCAGATCAAGGCTGATTTCCTCTTCGTTCCCATCAGAACCGATCCGGCGCGCGGTCTTTGGTGCAAGGTTGAGCAGCGCCTTGATCGCGCCCGAGGTGCGTTCCCGCGCGCGCAGTTCGAGCATCTGGCCGAGCAGCACGAGGACAGTGATCACCGCG
>NZ_DAMDBA010000138.1:0-6136 GCF_032093395.1 Novosphingobium sp. | reverse complement strand
GCCGTCCAGCGCCTTGTCGACATAGGCGTCGCCCAGCACCGCGCGGCGGGTGGCGAGGCCCTGTTCGAACTTTTCGTCTCTTGGCTTGTCGGTCATCGATCCAGTCCTTCCACGATCAGGATTTCCACTTCCGCGGCGCCGTGCCGCTTCTCGCGGGCGAGGCGGTAAGCTGGCGAGTCATGGCAGGCGAGGGCGGCTTCCATGCTGGGAAACTCTATCACAACCGTGCGCTCGAAAGGCTCCGGCCCTTCGAGCGCCACCGAGCGGCCACCCCGCGAAAGCAGTGTCCCGCCGCCCCCGATGAGGGCGGCGGGACCGAGGGCCATGTAGTCGGCATAGGCTTCCGGGTCGGTGACGTTGACCTGCGCGATCCAGTAGGCCTTCGGCATGGATCAGGCGAAGGCCGGCAGCACTTTGTCGATGAACAGGCGCAGAGAATCGCGCTTTTCCTCGAACGACATGCTGTTGTCGACCCAGATGCTGTATTCGTCGACGCCAAGCGCCTCGTAGCCCTTGAGGCGTTCGATCAATTCGTCCGGCTTGCCGATCATGACGTTCTTGCGGAGCGTCTCGGGCACGTATTCGGGGAACTTTTCCGGGTTGATCGGGGGAACCGCGGTCTGGAAGCCGCTGATCGGCGGCGTCTTGTTGCCGAACCAGGCACCGAACGAGCGGAAGAAGAACGAGATGCCTTCCGCCGCGGCCTGCCAGTCGTCGTCGCCGGTGTGGACGTGGGCGTGCTGGAGCACCATGATGCGGGGACGCTCGGTGATCTGGGGCGCGGCTTCGATGGCGGCCTCGAACTTGTTCATGAGATCGGCCACTTCGGCATCGCCCTTGGCCAGCGGCGTGACCATCACGTTGCAGCCGTTGGCAACCGCGAACTTGTGCGAATCCGGGTCGCGCGCGGCGATCCACAGCGGCGGGCGGGCCTGAACCGGCTTGGGCACGCTGGTGGAAGCGGGGAACTTCCAGATCTCGCCGTCATGTTCGACATCGCCTTCCCACAGCGGCTGGAGCAGCGGCACCATCTCGCGCAGATAACGGCCGCCGTCGGTCGCGGAGACGCCGTTGAGCATGCGGTCGAACTCGAACTGATAGGCGCCGCGCGCCAGGCCCACTTCGGCGCGACCGTTGCTGATCACGTCCAGCAGCGCGGCTTCACCGGCCATGCGGATCGGGTGCCAGAACGGGGCGATGAAGGTTCCCGCACCCAGACGGATGCGGCTGGTGCGGCCTGCCACGGCTGCCAACAGCGGAATCGGGTTCGGCGAGATGGTGTATTCCATCGCATGGTGTTCGCCGATCCAGACTTTGTCCATGCCGCCGGCTTCGGCCATGTCGCACAATTCCAGCAGTTCCTGGAACAGCTTGGGGTGCGAGACGGAGTCGTCGTAGCGCTCCATGTGCAGAAAGATCGAGAACTTCATCTTCCATCCTTTTCCCTGCCTCACTCAAGGGAGGCTTAAAATTTTCCTTGCGACTCGCTCGAAGCAAGAATACCGTCCGATGGTATACCACAAAAACGATGGTGCAAGAGGATAACTGAAACATGGGTAGAGCGGGCGATACCTCGGCCGGCGTGATCGAGGAAAACAGCATCGGCTTCGTGCCGCTGGCCGAGCGACACGGCAAGGTGCGCGATCTCTTCACGCTCTGGTTCACGACGAACATCGCGCCACTGCCGGTAGTGACGGGCGCCATGGCCGTGCAGGTCTATCACCTGCCGCTGACCTGGGGCATTTCCGCGATCATCCTTGGCCATCTCGTCGGCGCTCTGGTGCTTGGCGCCTGCTCCGCGCAGGGGCCGCAGATGGGGCTGGCGCAGATGATCCAGAGCCGGGGGCAATTCGGCCGTTACGGTGCCCTGCTGGTGGTGACCTTCGCTACGCTGCTCTATGTCGGGTTCTTCATCTCCAACATTGTCCTCGCGGCGAAGTCGGTCCATGCGCTCCAGCCCGCGATCGGCCTGCCGGTAGGCGCCGTGCTCTGCGCGCTGGCCGCTGCCGGTATCGGCATCCTGGGCTACAACGTGATCCATCTGCTCAACCGCGTGGGCATGTGGTTCATGGGTGCGGGCCTGATCTTCGCCTTCGCCAACCTGGTGGCGCTGATGCCGTCGGAGCTGTGGACGCAGGGGCAGGGCTCGATGATCGGTTGGCTGGCGATGTTCTCACTGGCGGCGGTCTGGCACATTTCCTACGCCTGCTACACGTCCGACTACTCGCGCTACCTGCCGCCCAGCGTCGGCATCCGCGCGCCGTTCCTGGCGAGCTTCGCCGGTGCGGCGCTGGGTGCAGGCGCCTCGTTCATCCTCGGCGCGGTGGCCGTTGCCGGAGCCCCGGCGGACGCCGATCCGATGGCGATCGTCAGCGGCGCAACCGGCGCGCTGGCGCCGGTGTTGATGGCGCTGTTCGTCTTCAACATCGTCAGCCACAATGCGCTCAACATCTACGGCGCGGTGCTGTCGCTCATCACCATGGCGCAGACCTTCCTCGCCTCGTGGCAGCCCGGCCGCAAGGCGCGGGTCGTGCTCTCCGCCCTGGTGCTGACGGTATGCCTGGTCATCGCTACCACTTCAGCCGACGACTTCGTTCCCCGCTTCATCGGCTTCGTCATCGGGCTCATGGTGGTCCTCGCGCCCTGGGCGACGATCAACATCGTCGATTTCTACTTCATCCGTAAGGGCCGCTATGACATCGACTCGTTCTTCCGGGCCGATGGCGGCATCTACGGCCGGATCGACCTGAAGGCATCGGCGGCCTATCTCGCTGGCATCGCGGTGCAGCTGCCCTTCCTTGCCAGCAGCTTCTACACCGGTCCCTTGGCTGCGGCGATGGGCGGCGTCGATGTGGGCTGGCTGATCGCCCCGATCGTGACGACGGCGGTCTACCTCGCCCTCGGCGCCGGTCGCAACGCCGACCGTGCCGATCCCCTGCCGGCCGAATGAAAACGCATCCCTGGGAGAGCGCCATGGCGACGATAGCCCCCGAGCACGACATCAAGAGCTTCCTGTCGAGCGCAGAGGAGATCATCGACGAAGCCCGCAACGGCCGCATGTTCATCCTTGTAGATGATGAGGACCGCGAGAACGAGGGCGACCTCGTCATCCCCGCGCAGATGGCGACGCCGGAGAAGATCAACTTCATGGCGCGCTACGGCAAGGGCCTGATTTGCCTGGCCATGACCGAGACTAGGGTTGGCCAGCTGGGCATCGGCCTGATGAGCGCTCGCAACGGGACGCAGTACGGCACGGCATTCACAACTTCGATCGAGGCGCGCGTCGGCGTCACCACCGGTATTTCCGCGGCGGACCGTGCAAGGACCATCGCCGTCGCCATCGACGGCACCAAGGGCAGCGAGGAAATCGTCACGCCGGGTCACGTCTTCCCGCTGATCGCGCGAGAGGGCGGCGTGCTGGTGCGCGCGGGTCATACGGAGGCGGCGGTCGACGTCGCGCGACTGGCGGGGCTCAACCCTTCAGGCGTGATCTGCGAGATCATGAACGAGGACGGCACCATGGCGCGCCTGAAAGACCTGATCGCCTTCTCGCAGTTCCACGGGCTGAAAGTAGGCACGATTCGAGATCTCATCGCCTATCGCCGTCGCCACGACAATCTGGTTGAGCGGACCGCGCAGGCCAGCTTCCACAGCCGTTGGGGCGGCGAGTGGCAGGCCATCACCTATCGCAACCGCGCCACCGATACCGAGCAGATCGCGCTTGTTAAGGGCCGGATCGATCCCTCCAGGCCCACGCTCGTGCGGATGCATGTGATTTCCACGCTCACCGACATCTTCGCCGGAGAGAGCGGCGGATCGGGTGTGCTCGAAAGCGCGATGCAGACCATCGCGGAAGACGGAACCGGCGTCGTGATCGCTATCAATCGTGCGCGCAACGATCGCTTCACGATGGCGCTGAAGGCGCAGGCCGGCACGCTTTCGCCCAGCGACATGGACGAGCTGCGCGACTACGGCGTGGGCGCGATGATCCTGACCGATCTGGGGATCGAGAAGATGGTGCTGCTGACCAACACCCACCGCACCCCGGTGGCGCTGGCCGGCTATGGCCTCTCGATCGAAGGCGAACGGCCAATAAAACCGGGTAACTGAGCCCGGAACGCCGAGGCGCCGCCTAAAACGCATATTCGACATTCCCGTCATCCTCGCTGCGGCCGCCTTGCCGCAAAGGAAGAGTCATGCTCCCCGTCATCGCTCCCGTCATCCTGGCTGCATCTGCGCCGGCGACGATCCCCGCTTGCCCTGCCGAAGCCACGACCTGCGCGGCGCCTGCTGCCGAACCGGCGCCTTCGGTGTTGCCGGTAGAGGCTTCGCAGCCGGAAACCGAAACCAAGTCCAAGCTGAAGATCGGCGCGGCCCTGCGCGGGCGCTTCGATCTGCGCTTCAACGATGTCGGCAGCGCGGGCCAGCGCCGGACCTCCAACCACCTGTCCTTCGACACGCTGGCGCTGACCGCAGACTACGATTCCCCGAAGTTCTTCGGCGCGGCCCAGTATCGCTTCTATGGCGCCAGCTTCATCTACGGCAAGAACGGCGGCTACGAGGGCTATCCCGGCGAAGTGCAGTTCCTGATGTACGCCTATGCCGGTGCCAAGCTGAGCAAGGAGGACAGCGTTACGATCGGCATCCAGCCGGTGCCGTTCGACGACCGCTACTGGGGCTCCTCGATCCTCGACGACCTTGGCTTCGTCTACGGCATGGAAGAAGTCTACAACCTCGGTATCAAATACAAGCGCCAGACCTCGGACCTGCGGGTGGAACTGGGCTTGTTCCCCGGTAGCGGACCTGCGGTGATGGGCATCAGCCGCGACGCCGCCCGCTATTCGACGAACATCGCCAGGGCAGACAGCTACGTTCCCAACGGCTCGCAAAACGACGAACGCAAGATGGTGATCGGCAACGTCCAGTACGCACTGGTCAACCAGCCGAACACCACGCTGAAGGCTACGGCATCGGCCTGGGTGTCGAGCATCTACAACTTCGACACGCGCAAGGAAGGCAGCAAACACCTTTTCGCCTTCAGCCTGACCGGCAGCCACGGTCCCTGGAACGCCAAGGCGCTGGTCGCGCGGCAGGACATCGACCCGCGCAACCCCGGCACGGACCCAGGCCGCAACGACATGATCACGGTGGGCGGCTTCGATTCCAGCTACAACATCGCCGCCAAGGGCACTTACGCCTTCGGAGAGATCGGCCGGACAATCGACACCGGAAAGCTGCCGTTCGACCTGCTCGTATATGCCAACTACGGCCGCTTCATGAAGGACGTCGCCGGGTTCAAGGACAGCGAGCGCTTCGATCTGGGCGCGGTATGGACCGCCAAGAATAAGGGGAAGGTCAAGGTCTACTCCGAGTTTCTCCTCGGTCGAAACGATCCCTATGTCGGGGCGGGGCAGTTCATTTCCGGCGCTGCACAGGGCGGCGACAACAAGTGGAAGGCGGCCTTCATGATGATCTTCGGCTATTATTTCTGACACGGCCTCCCACGGCTGCCGGGCGCGCGGCCCCGGCAGCCACTGCCTTTCCATCTTGACGATCGGGCCGCCATGACATTTATGCGATATCGTGTCGCTATTTAGGCGACTCGATTGGCGCGCAGCGATCGGTGTAGATCATCCGCAAGAATTGCTGGCGCCGAACAGAGAGGACCAATCGATGCTTCGTCAGTTCATGGCATTAGGCGCCTGCCTTTCCGCGATTTGTCTATCGCCCCAGGTCATGGCGGCACCCGCAAGCGGAGAAGCGACAACTACGGCCGCCTATAGCACGTCCACCACCAGCATCGGCGACCTGCTCGACAATCCTTCAACCAAGGCGGTTCTCGTCAAGCATCTGCCGGACCTGGTCGGCAACCCGCAGATCGAAATGGCGCGGGGAATGACGCTCAAGCAGATCCAGTCCTATTCCTCGGACAGCGTCACCGATGAGGTTCTCGCCAAGATCGACGCCGATCTGCAGAAGATCAAAGGAAAGTAGAACGGCGCGAGCCTCCTTTCAGGAAAAGGAGGCTCGGCAACCCAGGCCAAGGGGGGCGCTTTCCGCGGGACGCCCATCAGGCTCCTGCACCCTCCATCTCCAGAAGTTCTAAACCCGCTTCATAGCGGCCATGGCCTGTTCG
>NZ_DAMDBA010000137.1:0-6276 GCF_032093395.1 Novosphingobium sp. | reverse complement strand
GGGGCGTGGGCTGGTGCCGCAAAATTCGCTTTCAGCGAATTTTCAAACGGACTCTAAGCCATCGACGGTTCAGCTCTTATCGCTCGCGCGAGTTCCAGCACTGCGTATCAATTCGAGAGCAGGATAGTCTTTAATACACAGCAATTGCGCATTAAATGTTCGGGGCGAAGGCTTATAGACAAGACTTCTTACTCGTCCTCGGGAAGGCGCAGTCGGTAGCCGATGCCGACTTCGTTGCTGATGATCCGAGGGCGCTGGGGATCGGTTTCCAGCTTCTGGCGCAGAGTTCGGATCAGCACACGTAAGTATTCCACGTGATGCTCCGATTCATGCGGCCAGACGTTCTTCATGATCTGATCGTGGGTGATCACCCGGCCGGGAAACTTCGCGAGCTGAGCAAGCACCGCGTATTCCTTGCGTGTCAGATGGACCTCGTTTCCCGCCTTCATGATCTTGCGTTCGAGCAGATCGATCGAAAGATCACCCGCCGTCAGTGCCGGAACCCCGCCGCCCCGGGTCATCCTGTTGCGCAGCGCGACGCGCAGGCGGGCCAGCAGTTCGTCCGTATCGAACGGCTTGGTCAGGTAGTCGTCGGCCCCCAGATCAAGGGCCGCGACTTTTTCTTCTGTTGCATCGCGCGCGGATATGACGATCAGCGTGGTCTCTGCGTTTTGTTTCAGCAGCGGCACCAGTTCCAGCCCGTCGCGATCCGGCAGGCCGAGATCGAGAAGCACGACCTCGGGCCGATCCTGCCGCATCCTGTCGAGCGCCTCTCGCGCGTTTTCCGCTTCCAGCGTGGCGTAGTCGGCCCGTGTCAGCGCCGTCTGGATGAGCCGACGGATATGCGGCTCGTCATCGACGATGAGAACCTTGTGGCGGATGTTCATGGAACTTCCTTGCTGGCGAAATGCCCGATGATCAATAGTCTAGGTCGGGGCGCCGTCCTTACGCCGATCGCGTCGAGACGGCGATTGAGTTCGAACACGTAGACGCGCGGTTTGCCCAGGATGCCAAACAGCGGCCGTTCGACGCTGCGACGATTGCCCATCGGCTGCGGCAGCGAACGCTGCTATGCAAGACGAAACGCTTCTTCGCTCGCGTCATGAGGAGAGAGTCGTGGCGGAACTCAAGACGAAGCCTGTAGACCTCCCGGCCTCGGATTTTCTGGCCGGTGTGCCAAATCCCGTTCGGCGAGCGGATGGGCAGACGCTATGCGCCATGATGGAGCGGGTCACCGGCGAACCGGCCACGATGTGGAGATCTTCGATCGTCGGCTTCGGAAGCTATCATTATGTCTATGACAGCGGGCACGAAGGCGACATGTGCCGAGTCGGCTTTTCGCCGCGCGCATCCGCGCTGGTGCTCTATCTGGGAGGCTTCCCGGAGTTCGACGAAATGCTTGTGCAACTGGGCAAGCACAAGCGTTCGAAATCGTGTCTCTATCTGAACCGACTTGCAGACGTGGACATGGCCGTGCTCGAAGACATCACGCGTCGGACGTTTGCCTTGACGGCGGCGGCTGCCCCTTGATGTCGCTCAGGAAAATTTCTTTACGCGATATCCGCCCAAGCGGACTGGCATGCGCGCCGTTTCCAGTATCTTTTCTTTGGCTCGTAACCGGTTAGTATACCGGCAAAATCAGTGAGAGAGGGTGCATGGCGGGCGCGAAGGAAGAAGCTCTGGTTGCCGCGGTGGGCGCAGACCCGCGATATACAGCGCTGGTAAGGCGGCGAGCCCGGCTTGGCTGGTGGCTATCCGCCGTGATCTTCGCTGCCTTCGTCAGCTTCCTGTTGCTGATCGCTTTCGACAAGGCTCTGCTCGGCACCCCCATCGGGCATGGAGTAACCTCGATCGGCATTCCGATCGGGTTGGGTCTGATCCTGCTGGCGATCGCGTTGACCGGCGCTTACGTAGCCTACGCCAATCGACGCCATGATCCCCGGATGGCGCAAATCCTCAAGGATCATGGCGCATGAGGGCATGGTGCACGGCAGCCGGGGTTGCCGCTTTCGCCCTGGCCCCGCACCCGGTCATGGCCATCGCGCTGGAAGGCGAAGCGCAGCGCCAACCGGTGAACTGGGTCGCCATCGCGATGTTCGCCGCCTTCGTCGGCCTCACGCTCTGGATTACCAAGGCGGCGGCGGCACGTACCCGCAGCGCTTCCGACTTCTACACGGCCGGGGGTGGCATCACCGGTTTCCAGAACGGTCTCGCCATGGCCGGCGACTATATGTCGGCCGCGTCGTTCCTGGGCATTTCGGCCCAGATCTTCAACGACGGCTATGACGGCCTCATCTATTCCACCGGTTTCCTGGTCGGCTGGCCGATCCTGCTGTTCCTGATGGCGGAGCGATTGCGCAACCTCGGCCGCTTCACCTTTGCCGACGTCGCCTCCTATCGCTTTGCCCAGCCGCCGGTGCGCAGCTTTGCCGCCGTCAGCACGCTGCTGGTCGTGAGCTTCTACCTGATCGCGCAGATGGTCGGAGCCGGACAGCTGATAAAGCTGCTGTTCGGCCTGCCTTATCCGGTGGCTGTGGTGATAGTGGGCGCGCTGATGATGCTCTATGTGCTGTTCGGCGGCATGCGCGCCACCACCTGGGTTCAGATCATCAAGGCCGTGATGCTGCTCGGCGGCGCCAGCTTCATGGCGCTGATGGTCATGGCACAGACAGGCTTCAGCCTCGAAGCCCTGTTCACGCGCGCAGTGGAAGTGAAAACCGAAGCCGCGCTGGCGTCAGGTGCGACGCCCGTGGAAGCCGCCGAACGCGGCCGGTCCATCATGGCGCCCGGCAACTTCATCAAGGATCCGGTATCGGCGATTTCCTTCGGCCTTGCACTGATGCTCGGCACGGCGGGCCTGCCGCATATCCTCATGCGCTTCTTCACGGTCCCCGACGCAAAGGAGGCGCGCAAATCGGTACTCTGGGCGACCGGCTGGATCGGATACTTCTACATCCTGACCTTCATCATCGGCTTCGGCGCCATCGTGATGGTGGGCACGCAGAGCAGCTATCTCGACGGCGCCGGCACGTTGCGCGGCGGCGGCAACATGGCCGCGATCCACCTTGCCCATGCGATCGGCGGCAACGCCTTTCTGGGCTTCATCTCCGCGGTCGCCTTTGCGACCATTCTCGCCGTCGTGGCCGGGCTGACCTTGTCCGCTGCATCGGCCGTCAGCCACGATCTCTACGCAACGGTGATAAGGCAGGGTCAGGCGAGTTCGGCGGACGAACTGCGCGTATCGCGGCTGACCACGCTGGCGCTGGGCGCGCTGGCGGTACTGCTGGGCCTCGTGTTCGAAAAGCAGAACGTCGCCTTCATGGTCAGTCTGGCCTTCGCGCTGGCCGCCTCCGGCAATTTCCCGGTGCTGATCCTGTCACTGCTGTGGAGCGGATGCACTACGCGCGGCGCGGCTCTCGGCGGGACGATCGGACTGTTGACGGCATTCGTGCTCACCCTGCTCTCGCCGGCCGTATGGACCACCACCTTCGGGCTGGGCCATGCGCCTTTCCCCTATAGTTCGGCAGCGATCTTTTCCGTTCCGGCAGGGTTCCTGGCGATCTGGCTGATATCCCGGTTCGACCGTTCGCCACGGGCCGCCATCGACCAGGCAGGGTATCACGCCCAGCGGGTCCGCTCGGAAACGGGCATCGGCGCCTTCGCTGCCAGCGATCATTGAGCGGACGGTGGAACGTGCGGTCACGCGGCGACCGCCAGTTCCACGCCGCTGGAGAAGCGGTTGCGATATTCTCCCGGCGAGAGGCCCATGATCCGGTTGAAGACCCTGCGAAACGCCGTGGCGTCCTCGTAACCGACAGCCCAGGCGATCTGGTCGACTGGACGGCGTGTAAACTCCAGCAACTCGCGCGCCTTGCCGACGCGCAGGTTCTGCACGTATTCCACCGGCTTCGTGCCCGTCGCCGCCTTGAAGCGGCGGAGAAACGTGCGCTCCTCCAGCCCGGCCCGCGCAGCCATGTCGGACACCGCCAGCGCCCGCTCCGCCCGCCCTTGGAGCCAGTGCTGAACCTTCAGGATGGCCTCGTCGCCATGGGTCAGTCGAGGCGCGAAACTGCTGTAATGCCGCTGCTCGCGTCCGGCCGGATCGACCAGCAGGAATTTTCCGGTTTCGATCATCACGGACGGCCCCAGCAGGCGATCGACGATCCTCATGCCGAGATCGGTCCAGGCCATCAGCCCTCCGGCCGTGATGATGTCGCCGTCCTCTATCACCATCTTGTCCGGTTCCAGCCGCACGTCCGGGAACCGCGCACGAAACCGCTCCGCGAAGAGCCAGTGCGTGGTGGCGGGGCGACCCGCCAGCAGCCCGGTAGCGGCCAGCATGAACGTTCCGCCGCAAGTGGAGGCCAGCGTTACGCCATGCCCATGCCGGTCGAGCAGCCAGCGGGCATAGGGCACTGCCTCCGCCGCATCCACGGGGCCGGTAAGGCGCCCCGGCACGATCAGGATCGCAGGCTCTCCGCTATCGCCGGGATGGGTATCGAAGCCGCGCGCGAAACCGCTCGCCTCGTTCATCTCCCAGTGGCTCACGCGAAGCTTCGGCCCGCCGCGCTCGGTGGAGAAATGCGAGGCGATGGCGAAAAGGTCGGTGATGCCGTGGACCATCGCAGCCTGACAGCCCGGATAGAGAACAAGACCGATCTCCGCCTTGATGCGCGCGCTGTTGGACATGTCCGAAGTTCCTTTGTCAGTTTTGGCCTGCCTTTTGTCGGAACCGCCGATCCTGCGAGCCGTCGGCACAGTCTATCCCGCTCTTCACGGGGCGCAACGGCCCGATAGACTGAAACTTCCGGCGCCGCGCCCCAGGTGTGGCCTCGTCACCACGAAAGGACATGCACATGAACAAAGGCACTTTCCTCATCACCGGCGCGTCGGACGGCATCGGCGCGGTCTATGCCGATCGCCTCGCGCGCCGTGGCCACGACCTGATCCTGGTGGCGCGCCGTGCGGACAGGCTGGAAGCGCTGGCGGCAAGGCTGGCGACGGAAACCGGCGTGAAGGTGGAAACACTGAGCGCCGATCTCTCCAGGGCGGACGACCTGGCCGTCATCGAAGGGCGGCTGCGCGAGGATGCTACGATTACCGGCCTCGTCAACAACGCGGGGATCGCCGGGGAGACCACCTTCGTCGGCGCCGACCCCGCGCACCTGACCGGGATGATCGATCTCAACGTAACGGCCGTCACCCGCCTTGCCGCCGCCATTGCGCCGCGCCTGGCCGATCTGGGAGGCGGGACGATCATCAACATGACTTCGGTGACCGCACTCATGCCGGACGGCTTCACCGCGGTCTATCCCGCGACCAAGGCTTACGTCCTCGCGCTGACCGAGGCGCTGAACGTCGAACTGGGCGCGAAAGGCGTGCGGGTACAGGCCGTGTTGCCCGGGGTCACGCGGACGCCGATCTGGACCGAGGAACAACTCGCAGGCCTTCCCGCCGATATGGTGATGGACGTCGACGACATGGTAGACGCTGCTCTCAAGGGCCTCGACCTTGGAGAGACGATCACGATCCCGGCGCTGCCGGACAATGCCGACCTCGATGCCTATCTCGAGGCGCGCCGCGCATTACGCCCCAATCTCTCCCGCAATCGCCCCGCCCAGCGCTACGGCGCATGACTGCCAACCAGAACGTAAGCTGAAAGGAGACATGCCATGAGCAAAACCATCGTCCTCATTCACGGCGCCTGGCTCAATGCCCGCAGTTGGGAGCAGGTCAAGGCCCGCTACGAAGCGCGCGGCCATACCGTCATCGCCCCCGACTGGCCGCTCGACGAAGGCGAACCCGCTGCCTTGCGAGCCCGTCCTCACCCCGACCTCAAGAATCTGGGCCAGCGGCGGATCGTCGACCACTATGAAGCGATCGTCCGTGCCCTGCCGCAGGCCCCGGTCCTTATCGGGCACTCGCTGGGGGGCGTGGTGGTTCAGCATCTACTCGACCGTGGCCTGGGCACTGCCGGGGTAGCGATCGACCCGGCACCCACTCCAGGCGTGCCGATCCATCCCCATGCGCTCGTCTCCGCACTGCCGGTGTTCCTCGACCCGTTCAGCCGAAACAAGGTCAAGCAGATGTCGCGCCGCTTCTTCGCTCGGCGCTTCGCCCAGACCCTGTCGGCTGAGCAGGCGGAGACGGCCTACGACCGCTACGTCGTGCCCACGCCCGGGCGGGTCTACTGGGACGGGATCGTCAACCCGATGAAGATCGACTGGGCCAACCCAAAGCGCCCGCCGCTGCTGCTGATCGGGGGCGGCAAAGACC
>NZ_DAMDBA010000136.1:0-6642 GCF_032093395.1 Novosphingobium sp. | reverse complement strand
ACATGGCATCACCTTAGCCACGCTCAGAGCTAGGGCAAGGTCAGCTTCCCCCGACTTAGCTGACCTTCACGTGGCCTCTGTGGCGCCATGAAAGCAGCCGATCGCTGGGTTGGCCACAATCTGAACGGACGGACGCTATTCAGAGGGCGAATCGAGACCCTCTACGACCAAAATGTCGGGGAAAGCGGTCGTCAGACGCCGCTTTGCATGCCCGCCCGGTAAGCGCGCCTGAGCCTCCGTCCACAGTTGATCAAAGCCGCGCCGAGCATGCCAAAACTGAGCACCCAGCCCATGGCCACAGCGGCGTCGTCACGTTCGTGCGCTGTGATCCACGCGAGGCCGGGTAGCAATACGCCGATCAACAGCACGCCATATCCTATCGCGGCGACGACGTAACCGGCCTTCAACAAGCGCTGGTCCAATTGGTTCGGTCCTAGCTCGCCCATCTGCACCTCCTGGCGTCAAGATCAGCACTGTAACAGAATATGCTATTGTCAGCTATGTCGGCGGGTCCGGTCAGGCCGCTTTCCGATTAAAATCGTGCAATCTTGCCCTTCCGGTTTCGGGAGCGCGGCTGCGCATAGCCCACGACGAAATTGGGCGCAGAGCAGCCGCCGAGCTGTAGGCCCTGGGTCCTTGCAACGGCAAGGATCCAGGGAAGTTTCAGATTTCGGTGCCCTCTGCGAGCGTCAAAGCGTCCTCCACGTCCACGCCAAGGTATCTCACTGTGCTTTCGATCTTCGTATGCCCAAGCAAAATCTGGACGGCGCGGAGATTTCCAGTCGCCTTGTAGATGATCGACGCCTTGGTCCGACGCAGAGAGTGCGTGCCATAATCTTCGCCGGGCAGTCCGATCCCCGTGACCCATTCGTCAACAAGGCGAGCATATTGCCTGGTGCTTATGTGGGCTGCGTGATCGGTACGGCTAGGAAATGCAAAATCCTTCAAGGATCCACCTCTCAGTTCCAGCCATTTGAGCAGGCTGGCGCGAGCATCGGTCATCAGTTCAAACTGAATCGGTCTGCCGGTCTTTTGCTGTACGACCGTGGCCCGTGTTCGAATTTTCCGATCACAAACGATATCGCTGATCCTGATCTTCACCAGATCGCATCCGCGAAGCTTGCTATCGATGGCCAGGTCAAAGAGGGCACGGTCCCGGATCCGCCCATGCTGGTCGAGAAAGAAACGGATCGCCCATATCTGACGGGGCTTTAGCGCCCGCTTCGCACCAACCTTGCGCCCGGCGTTCCAAGATACCCGCTCGCGAGCGCGGGATCAAACTCTGATAATCCCATGACACATCTCCTATGGCCGTGACGGCCATAGGTAGAACGCTTCAGGAGAGGCCGACCCTTTGTCGCCATTAACCGTAAATTTTAGATTCCTAGGTGCGGACGGTCCGCAATCTCGGTAGGTACCGACCAACTCAAGCCGATCCTCGGCAGCCGCGTGAGTGGCTGCGCGCCAGGAACCCATTCCGATTACCGGCCAAACTGCCCGAGGATTACCGTTTGGGCGCAAAAGTGTGCGAGAACCTCCTCTCTAGACACTCCGTGAGGGGGCGTAGGCACGATACAGTCGCCTGTTGGAATCGCCGATCTGGGATGGCGCGGGCACCGCGAGTTTCTTGCGATCGCCAGTGGCTTGCTGAACCACCCGCATGGTGTGTCGCTACCCGACGGCGAAACGGGTAAGCGACACGCTCTGACTTAGCGGCAGACACGAACTCGGCGATGATGACGCCATTCAGTCCAGCAGCGGCGATGATCCCGATATCCGCGATTGCTCCAATGGCGTGGTCGGTCATATCTGCGATAATCGCGATAGCGATGGTGGTCCCGATCCAAATGCTCCCAGCGATGATGGTCACGAGGGTGGGCTTCTGCCGAGGTAGTCATACCGATGCCGGTGACTGCCATCCCAAGAGCAAGAGATAGCTTGAGAATTTTCATAGTCGCCTCCGTTTTGGGAGGTCAGCCATGGGCGAAAAACATGAATTGCTGCTGTACGCTTCGGCCAACCGCACCGCGTACGCCGTGTATTGCTGCGATCCCGCTTAAAGCCCGCCGCTCAGCCGCGCTGGAGGCAAATTAAGCGGAGCATGCACTCTTGCGTGGCAGCGGATCGATGTTGCGGTTCAGCGCCAGACACTTGAATTCAATGGGCAGACGGAGATGTGGTGGCAGCAGCGGTTACGCTTGCTGGCTGCACTCTGGCCTCCGCCTGATCTGACGCTTTCCCGCCCTGACGGACAAATAGGCCGCCAGTGCTCGGCGGTCATGCAATCAGGGTTTGCAGTTGTACTCAGCGAGCGTCTTCACCAGCTGCCCGTTCGCATCGACGATACCCATTCCAATTCCCGTCACCCGGCCCACGGCGCGGGGCGGACGTGTCGCCATATCTGCGACATACTTTCCCAAATTCGGACTGGTCTCGTTCGCGAGCAGGGTCAGGTGTGGATCGAACTGCATGAATACGTTCGGCGATCCATAGCGTTCGAAGGCCGGAAGCTTTGCAGGGTATTCCTTCATCCAGGACGGCGGGGACAGATCGTGCGATCGCAGTGGTTCTGCCGCAAGCGTGATCTCGTCGGCCAATCGTTGCAGCGCGGCCGTTCGGTCAACCTTCAGGAACAGCCAGTTCGAGGCGGTCCTTTCAAGGCCGGTGGCAGCGAGGGGGAACTGTCTGCATGCCTTCGTCGCCCTGGCGACAGCGGCTTTCAGCGCAGGCGCCGCGGATACAGGGTATTGCGTCAGGTAGAGCGTGACGTGTGCCGGGTGGCCTTGGGCATGAAACGTGGTCATCCCCCGGGCGGTGAGATCGACGCTCGCCTTTTCCACTCCCTCAACGATTGATGGCGAGGGAATCGCATAGATGTCGATGCTGACCCTGTCTTCGGCTTTCGCGTGGCTAGCCCAGACCAGCGATGCAATCAGGGCCATCAACGGCATTCGCGACATACGGATCAACTCACACCGTGAGAAATGCAGGGTTGGTGATCTAGATCTAGCAGCGCGTTTGGCCAGCCTGCAAATCCAGCGGGCGTTTCCGGGGGCGCCCCTTTAGGGCCGTTCAGCCCCCATCCGCATCTTGGATGCCGAAGGCTCGTTAGACCCGCTACCTGATTGGCGCCTTGTCCGGCCCGATCACTCAGGACGGACAAGGCCTTGGCTGGCCTCAATAGCTGGCGCGAAGCGTGAGCAGAACGTTCCGCGGCTCGCCATAATTGTTGTACGTGTTGATCGAGCCGACGCGGACATAATAGACCTTGTCGAACAGGTTGTTCGCGCTCACGAAAGCACGCAAGTGCTCGTTGAAGCGGAAGCCCAACTGCGCATTGGCGATGGCGAAGGCGCCCTGCTCGCGTACCCCTGCAACACCGGCGCCGACAACGCCGCTTTGTGCGTTGAGGCCGATCGCAGCGAACGCCCCGCCCAACGCTTCAGGCTCGTATCGCGCATAGGCCTTGAACTGGTGGCGCGGCGTGAAGATATCGAATACCGCGCCCTGCTGGCTGGCAGGTGCCACCGCATATTCCGTCTTCACGTTGGTATAGCCCAGCGTCAGGTCCAGCCCAGCGATCGGACTGCCGGTCGCTTCGAATTCGAACCCCTCGATCTTCACTTCGCCTGCCGCGACGTAGAACCCGGGCGCAGTCACGTCTTCCAGCAGACGATTTTTGTCCTTGCTGCGAAACATGGCAGCGGTGGTATTGAGCCTGCCATCAAGGAAGCGCCCCTTGAGGCCGATTTCATACTGCTGCCCCACACGCGGATCGAGCACGGTGCCGTCCTTGCGCAGCGCGGTCTGCGGATTGAAGATGTCGGCATAGCTGCCATAGAGCGTGACGTTCTCGGCAAGGCGCAGCACCGCGCCGACGCTGGGGGTGAATTGTCCGCGCTCTTTCGACGTCACGCGAAACTGGGTGACAGGCGACGGTGCGATACCGCGAGTGCGGTTGGTATAGTCACTGATCCGGCCACCGAGCACGATCGTCAGCGGCTCCAGCGGACGCAGGCGCAACTGCGCGTGAAAGCCCGATTGCCGCAGGTCCGTCTCGCTGCCCGAGGTGAAGGCACGGGCAGGCTGCGGAACAGAATCTGCATCGAAAATCGAGAACCGCCCCGCCACCGTCTGGGATCTCGACAGAAACTCAGTCGTGCGCATGTCGAAGCTGTAGCCGATGGTCAAGTTATGCTGGCGTCCGAACAGTGTGAAGGGGCCAGTCGCATAGGCGTCCAGCGCCTCCTTGCCGTTCTCGCCCTCGCTGCGGCGGTTCACATAGGTGGCCGTAAGCGTCGCGGGATCGACGCCCGTGCCGGGCTGGATGAAGGCGTCCATCCACGAGCGCGGAATGTCACGCTTCAACGCGCGCACCACGATCGACCAGTCCCCCATGCGCTGCTGTACTTCGGCGGCATATTCCACCGTCTTCTCGGTGAAGACGTTCCAGTCCGGCAGGTGCTGGAAGCTGCGCGGAAAGTTCAGGAAGCTCTGGTTGGAGAACGCCGGCTGCCCGTTCATCGGGGTGTTCGCCTTGTTGTCCTGGTACGAGATCGAGGCGCCGATCGTCGTGCTGGGCGTCAGGTCGTAATCCAAGGCGCCATAGGCGATCATCTTGCGGGCATGCGACTTCGCCTGGAAGAAATCACGATCGGTCAGGCTGGCCACCGCGCGCACGCGCAGCCGCCCGGCTGCGTCCACCGGGCCGCCTATGTCGAACTCGCCGCGATAGTTGTTCCACGAACCGGCCGACAGGGCCCCGGAGACGGCCACCTTGTCCTGTCCGCGCTTGCGGATGAGGTTGATCGTGCCGCCTGGCGAACCCGATCCCCGGAACAGGCCGGTGGGTCCACGCTGCACTTCCATGCGCTCGTAGATCACCAGATCAAACTCGGGCACGCCGGACGAGAACGTCGAGGGGATGCCGTCGTAGGCATAGTCCAGCACGAAGCCGCGTGCGCGATAGTCCGGGTTGGAGCCGTCGAAAGGCATCACGGTGATGCCTGTCACCTGCTGCAGCGCCTCGCCGATCGTGAAGAAGTTGCGATCCTCTATCTGCTCGCGCGTCACCACGCTCACCGATTGCGGGATTTCCAGAAGATCGGCAGGCGCCTTCCCCGCCACTGTCGCCTTCTTGGGCGCGTAACTGTCATCCTCGCGGATCGCAGTAACCGTGATCTCGCCGCGATGGGCGGATGCCCGGTCTTCGGTTTCGGCCAGCGCAGGCATGGCGAACAAAGGCGCGCCCAGCAGGGCCGCCGTCAAATGCAGTCGGATCAAAATTACCCCCGTTTTCAAAATTCAAATGTTATGGTATATCATCTCTATAAATTGACAAGAGGCCAACCATGACCTTCCAGCAGAACATCGCCCCGGCCGCCGATGGCCGCCTGCCCGTCACCGTGCTCTCGGGCTTTCTGGGCGCGGGCAAGACGACGCTGCTCAACCACATCCTCGCCAATCGCGAAGGCCTGCGCGTGGCAGTGATCGTGAACGACATGTCCGAGGTGAACATCGATGCCGATCTTGTCCGCGGTGGCGGGGCAGCGTTGTCTCGCTCCGAGGAAGCGCTGGTGGAAATGACCAACGGCTGCATCTGCTGCACCCTGCGCGATGATTTGCTGCAGGAAGTGCGCGCACTGGCCGAGGCGGGCCGGTTCGACTACCTCGTGATCGAAAGCACCGGCATTTCTGAACCTCTGCCCGTCGCCAGCACCTTCTCTTTCCGTGACGAAGCCGGGCATTGCCTCGGCGATGTGGCGCGGCTTGATACGATGGTCACCGTGGTCGATGCGATCAATCTGCTGAAGGACTATTCCAGCCAGGACTTCCTGGCCGATCGCGGCGAGGCAGTGGGCGAGGAAGACTCGCGCAGCCTTGTCGGCCTGCTGGTGGAGCAGATCGAGTTCGCCAACGTGGTGATCGTCAACAAGGCGTCATCAGTAACCCCCGAGCACCTCGCGATCGTGAAGAAGCTCATCGCCAGCCTGAATGCCGATGCGACAATCATCACCTGCGACCACGGCAGGGTGGCGCTTGCGAAAATTCTCGCCACCGGCACTTTCGACGAGGAAAAGGCGGCGCAGCACCCGCTCTGGACCAAAGAACTCTATGGTTATGCTAGCCACACGCCCGAGACCGAAGAATACGGCATCGAGAGCTTCGTCTACCGCGCTCGCCGCCCGTTCGATCCAGCCAAGTTCCACGCCTTCCTGACGACTGACGGTCTCGACGCCGTGGTGCGCGCCAAGGGCCACTTCTGGCTGGCGACCCGGTCCGACTGGGTAGGCGAACTGGCCGTCGCCGGATCGCAGACCATCACCTCGCGCATGGGGCGCTGGTGGGCGAGTATCCCCAAGCACCAGTGGCCGGATGACGACCGTTTCGAGAACTTCGTCGCTGCGCACTGGACGGCGCCATGGGGCGATCGACGGCAGGAGCTGGTCTTCATCGGCATCGGAATGGATGAAGGTCGCATCCGCACCCGACTGGATGCCTGCCTCGTGCCTGGCGACACCTTTCTCCCCGCTCAGTGGCTGGATCTCCGCGATCCGTTTCCGGCCTGGGGCGAGCAGGCAATGGAGGCGGCACAGTGAGCATCGTGGCACTCGAACGCACCCGCGCCGCGTGGATCGCCGA
>NZ_DAMDBA010000135.1:259-6682 GCF_032093395.1 Novosphingobium sp. | reverse complement strand
GAAGTGGCGCGAGTGACGGGGCTCGAACCCGCGACCTCCGGCGTGACAGGCCGGCACTCTAACCAACTGAGCTACACCCGCGTTCTTGCGGTTGCGTCCGCTTGGGAGGCCGCCCTCTATGTCAGCACCGGGTGGCTGTCAACGCGATATTCCGACCCCATGAAGATTTTTACGACCGAACCGCGACTAGCCTGTGGACAGTTGTGTCCGAGGCCCGATCTTGGCGGTGATTTTGCGGTTTTCATCGCGCGGCGATGCTTTCTCAGCGGCTAGACCGGCGGAAAATTCGCAGAAAAAATTTCTGGCCCTGACCGAATCCCCCGCGGAAGTTCGTCCTGCGAAGGCGGGGTCCGTTTCCGCGGGCACGTCATGGTGGGTCAGGAAAGGTTCACCACCTGAACAACGAGGTCAATCGCCCACAGCCAAGCCGTCAGGACGACTTGCGCGGCTTATCGTACTTCCAGTTGCGCGTCTTGCCCTCGGCGATCCACTCGGCAGCCTGGGCCATGCGCTTGTCCCGCGTCGCCGCCGTCTTCGCCTCGGTGATCCATTCGAGATAGTCGCGCCTGTGCGAGGGCGCGAATTGCTCGAACGCCGCTTGCGCGTCCGGCGTCGCCGTAAGCACAGCGGCAAAGTCTGTGGGCATGGGAATTTCCGGACGCGGCTTTCGCTCGACTAGTGCCTTGCCGGGAAAACGATCACCCAGAATGCGATCCGCCGCTTCGCGCAGCAGCGGCATCAATTCGGCTGCGAGCGGCATGTCCGCCTCGGATGTCACGCGGATGAAGCGACGCGACATGGCATCCCCGTGGATACCGAAAGCGCAATGCGCCTTGAACGCGCTCATCCCGGCGACGTTCTTTCCCCGCACGGTAAAATGAGGGACGCTCCACTTGATGGCCTCCTCGGCCTCAGGGAGCGCCCTGTGCGCCATGTCGCGGAGCTGTTCGAGCAAAGGCCGCAGCGGCTCGGCGGCTTGGGCGATATAGTCATCGACACGCGGATCCCTGCTCATACGCCCCGCTCCACCCCGTCAGCTAGCCCGCCAGAATAAGCGCGGGCGCCTCGATCAGCCTCTTGAGGTCCTGCGCGAAGCTGGCGGCATCCCAGCCATCTACCACGCGGTGGTCGCAGGACATCGAGATATTCATGATCTTGCGCTTCTCGACGCGCTCCGTGCCGTCGGCGCCTTTCACGAACATCGGCCGTTCGACGATCCGGTTCGGACCGATGATCGCCACTTCCGGGCGGTTGATGACCGGCGTGGTCGCCACCCCGCCCATCGGCCCGAGCGAAGTCACGGTGATCGTAGAGCCGGAAAGCTCCGAAGACTTGGCCGAACCATCGCGCGCAGCCTGTGCCAGACGGCCGATCTCGGCGGCGAGCTGCCACAAGTTGCGGTCCTGCGCGTCGCGGATGACCGGGACCATCAGTCCCGCCGGAGTCTGCGCCGCCATGCCCAGATGGACCGAGCCGTAGCGCGTCACCACGCCCGCCTCGTCATCGTAATGCGCGTTGAGCATCGGATACTTGGGCAGTAGCTTGCAGATCGCCGTGATCAGGAACGGCAGCATCGTCAGCTTGGGACGCCCGTCACCATTGGCTCCCCTCCCCGCATTCAGCTGCGCACGGGTTTCCTCCAGCGAAGTCACGTCGAATTCCTCGACATAGGCGAAGTGCGGGATCTGGCGTTTGGATGCGGCCATGTTCTCGGCGATGCGGCGGCGCAGGCCGATCACACGGACCTGCTCGTCTTGCCCCTTGCGCCCGGCAGGCTGGAAGCCGCCCGAGGCGTTGTACGACAGGAAAGCGTCGAGATCGGAGTGGCGCAGGCGGCCGTCTTCGGCCGGACGCACTTCGCCAAGGTCGATGCCGAGATCGGCGGCGCGCTTGCGCACGGCGGGGCTGGCCATGACTTTCGAGTGCGCGGCAGAACGCGGCTGCGGTGCCTTTACGCCGCTCGCGGCAGGAGACGGAATGGGTTCGGGCGCGGGTGCAGGTTCGGGCTTCGGCTCGGGAGCCGGCGCTACCGCCTGCTCGACACGCGCGACATCGCCCGCATCCGGCGTTTCCGCCTCGATCCGCTGCTCCACCACTTCAGCCTTCGGCGCAGGCGCGCGGTCGACTTCGTTCCCCGCGCCTTCGACCTCGATCACCACCAGAGGCGAGCCGATGGCGATGACATCCCCTTCGGCGCCCGCCACTTCGACGATGACGCCGGAAACGGGGCTTTCCATCTCGACCGTCGCCTTGTCGGTCATCATGTCGGCAAGACGGCCATCTTCCTCGACCGTATCGCCGATCTTGACGTGCCAGGCGACGATCTCGGCCTCGGCAATGCCTTCGCCGATGTCGGGCAGGCGGAATGTGAAACGACCCATCGGATCAATCCTTCATGAGCCGATCGACCGCCTCGCCAATGCGGACGGGACCGGGGAAATAGGCCCACTCGAGGCTGTGCGGATAAGGCGTGTCGAAACCGGTCACGCGCTCCACCGGGGCTTCGAGATGATAGAAGCAGCGCTCCTGGACGAGCGTGACGAGTTCGGCGCCAAAGCCGGAGGTGCGGGTGGCCTCGTGTATCACCAGGCATTTCCCGGTCTTCTCCACCGACTTTTCCACAGTGTCGATGTCGAGCGGAACAAGGCTGCGCAGGTCGATGATCTCGGCGTCCACGCCCTTCTCGGCCAGCACCGCTTCGGCCACATGGACCATGGTGCCGTAAGTCACGACCGTCAGCGCCGCGCCTTCGCGCACGATGCGGGCCTTGCCGAGTGGGACTTTATAGTAACCCTCCGGAACCTGGCTCCCGGGCAGGCCCTTCCAGGGCCGCGAGGGACGGTCGTAATAGCCGTCGAACGGGCCGTTGTAGATGCGCTTCGGTTTGAAGAAGATGACCGGATCGTTGTCCTCGATCGCGGCGATCAGCAGACCCTTGGCGTCGTAAGGAGTCGCGGGGATCACCGTCTTCAGCCCGGCCACATGGGTGAACAGCGCCTCCGGGCTCTGGCTGTGGGTCTGGCCGCCGAAGATGCCGCCGCCGAAGGGCGAACGCACCGTGATCGGCGCCACGAATTCGCCCGCCGAGCGATAACGCAGGCGCGCCGCTTCGGAAACGAGCTGATCGAGGCCGGGATAGATGTAGTCCGCGAACTGGATTTCCGGCACCGGGCGCAGGCCATAGGCGGCCATGCCCACCGCCGCGCCGATGATGCCGCATTCGTTGATCGGCGTATCGAACACGCGGTTCTTGCCGAACTTCTTCTGAAGTCCCGCCGTCGCGCGGAACACGCCGCCGAAATAGCCGACGTCCTCGCCCATGATCACGACGTCGGGATCGCGCGCCATCATGATGTCGAGAGCGTCGTTGATCGCCTCGATCATGTTCATCGGGCGGCTTGGCGCGTCGTGAAGGCTGACGGGGTTTTCCTCGATCATGGTCCTCACTCCTTCCACTCCGGCCATTTGGTCTGTCGCTCCCGGATCGCCTGCTCGGCCTGTTCCTGGAGATGCCAGGGCAATTCCTCGAAGACGTCCTCAAACATGGTGTGAAACGGATGGTGAAGGCCGTGGCCCAGAATGCCGTTCTTCTCGGCTTCCTTGGTGGCCGCCTTGACCTGCTCGGCAAGGTCACGGTCCATCGCCTCGTGCTGCTCGTCCGACCATTCGCCGAGCGCGATCAGGTGCTTCTTGAGGCGCATGATCGGATCGCCGAGCGGCCAGTCCTCGGCCTCGCGCGCGGAGCGGTAGGCGCTGGGATCGTCCGAGGTGGAATGGCCTTCCGCGCGGTAGGTGAAGTGCTCGATCAGGGTCGGACCCTTGTTGGCGCGGGCGCGGTTGGCGGCCCATTCCATGGCTGCGTAGACCGCGAGGATGTCGTTACCGTCCACTCGCAGACCAGCGATGCCGTAGCCCGCCGCGCGCGCCGCGAACGTCGTCCGCTCCGCCCCGGCAAAGCCCGAGAAGCTGGAGATCGCCCACTGGTTGTTGACCACGTTGAGCACGACCGGCGCGTTATAGACCGCCGCAAAGGTCATCGCCGCGTGGAAATCGCCTTCGGCGCTGGAGCCTTCGCCCACGAAGCTGGTGGCAATGCGCGTATCGCCCTTGATCGCGCTGGCCATGGCCCAGCCCACCGCCTGCGGGAACTGCGTGGCGAGGTTGCCGGAGATAGAGAAGAACCCGTAGTCCTTGGCCGAATACATGATCGGCAACTGGCGCCCCTTCAACGGGTCGGCGCGGTTGGAATAGATCTGGTTGACCATCTCCACCAACGGATAGCCGCGCGCGATCAGGATGCCCTGCTGGCGGTAGCTGGGGAACACCATGTCATCCGCCGCAAGCGCGTGGGCGCAGGCGATCGAGATTGCCTCTTCGCCCGTGGATTTCATGTAGAAGCTGGTCTTGCCCTGCCGCTGTCCACGATACATCCGATCATCGAACGCGCGGGTGAGCGCCATCGTGGCGAGCATTCGCCGCAGCGTCTCGGGGTCCAGGTGGGGATCCCACGGTCCCGTGGCGCGATGATCGTCATCCAGCACGCGGATCATGTCGAGGGTAAGGGGCCAGGTAGCGCCCGCTTCGCAAGCCTCGTCCGGCCGGGCCAGAAGGCCCGGTTCGGGGATTTGCAGGTGAGAGTAGTCTACCGTGTCTCCGGGCCGATACTTCGGCTCGGGAACATAGAGATCGAGTGGCGGCAAATTGCCGCGCGGTTTACCTGTACGAACCGGGCCTTCGGCCATTCTGGTTATCCTCTCCCGCCTTTCCGGGCCATGGAAAGCCGAACCGAGCCAGGAAAAAGGGACGAACCTGGCGGGTTTCAAAATTCCACGGTCAGGTCATATTATTTCAACCTCCGGCAATGTCAATCCACAGATGAGAACCGCCAAACCGGCCCTTAGACAGCCACCGGCGCGGCGATGTGCGATTGCGGCACGTAGCCGGAAACCGCGAAATCCTCGATCCGGTAGTCGAAGATCGAATCGGGCTTGCGGCCAATTTCAAGCCGCGCTTCGCCTTCGGGCCGGCGCGAAAGCTGCTCTTCGACCAAGGCGGCATGATTGAGGTAGAGATGGACATCACCGCCCATCCAAACGACCTCGCCCGGCTCAAGGTTGCATTGCTGCGCGAACATGCGGGTCAGCAACGCCAGCGACCACATGTTGAACGCGAAGCCCAGCCCGAGATCGCAGCTACGTTGATAGAGCGCGCAGGAGAGGCGCCCATCGGCCACATGGAACTGATAGCTCTTGTGGCAGGGCGGCAGCGCCATCGAATCCAGTTCCGCGACGTTCCACCCCTCGATGATGTGGCGGCGGCTGCCGGGATTGTGCTTCAGGCTCTCGATCACTTGCGCGACCTGGTTCACCCCCGCATCGCGCCTGCGATAAAGCCCCTCGCCCGCATCCTCATAGACCGGCCAATCGACCCACTGCTTGCCGTAGACCGGGCCAAGGTCGCCCCACTTTTCTGCAAAAGACGCGTCCTCGACGATACGGCGAGAGAATTCGGCGCGCTCGATCGTCTCGCCGGTTTCGCGGCGATAGCGGTACAGCGGCCAGTCGGTCCAGATTTCAACGCCTTGCGCGCAGAGCGAACGGATATTGGTGTCCCCGGTGAGGAACCACAGCATTTCGCGCGTGGCGGTCTTCCAGTAGACGCGCTTGGTGGTAAGCAACGGCATTGCGCCGCCGGACAGGTCGAAGCGGATCGTCGCCCCGAACACCGAACGCGTACCGACGCCGGTGCGGTCCACCCGCTCGTCGCCCTCCTCCCAGATCCGGCGCATGAGATCGAGGTACTGCCACTCCCAGTGGCGTTTCTGCCCGGCAGGGGTGATCGAAGCGGTGGAATCGGCTGTCAGTATTTCGGTCATGAGCGAAACCTAGCCGATCGCGGGAAAGGTTCAAACGAACAGCGTCCCGCTTGACCGGGGATATGAGCGTCCGCCATCACGTTCGGATATCATGACACTGTTGCAGCACGCCTTTCTCGCGATCCTGATCCAGCTCATCCTGCGCCGTGCCACCGGAAACTGGTGGTCGGGAGCGGCCGTGGCCTCCGCCTACTTCGTCGGGCGGGAGATCGCGCAGGCCGAGTACCGCTGGATCGAGTGGTTCGGCGGCGGCTTGAGGGCCAACATGCCCTGGTGGGGCCCGTTCGACCTTCGCGTCTGGCCCAAGCTAGACCAATGGATGGACTGGATCGGGCCGCTGGTTGCCACATGCTCGATCGCGGCGATCATGGGCGCCCGCCATCGCCGGTGAGACCCGGCCGCGCCATCAGGTTCACAAAGAGATCGGATCGAGCCCAGACAGCAAAAAACCCAGCGTTTCCGCTGGGTTTCTATGCCTCACCCGAGGGTGAAAATGGTCGGGGAAAGAGGATTCGAACCTCCGGCCCCTGCCTCCCGAAGACAGTGCT
>NZ_DAMDBA010000135.1:0-249 GCF_032093395.1 Novosphingobium sp. | reverse complement strand
GGCAGGAGCGCGCCTATATAGGGCGACTTCGGGGGTGGCAAGGGGCCAATCTCAATTTTGTTCGGGCTATAGGCTCCCAAGCCGCAAGAACGGCCGCCAGAGTACCGAAAACTCTCAAAAACCTCAGCAAAAACAAAAATTTCCACAGGCTGCATTTCCACGATGCGTCCCTGCGACGGGGAATTTCCCTGAGCGAATCTTGTGATGCGAGACGTCAATTCAGGCGAATCGGACCGATTTCCGCCCTTA
>NZ_DAMDBA010000134.1:0-6856 GCF_032093395.1 Novosphingobium sp. | reverse complement strand
TCCGGGACAGCCCGGATCGCTTCAGATCTTAAATACTGGTGGAGCCGAGGGGGATCGAACCCCTGACCTCGTCATTGCGAACGACGCGCTCTCCCATCTGAGCTACGGCCCCGTTCCAGTATCTTCGCAAGACGCACGCGCCCTGCAAGGCGCTCCCCTTAGCGAACTGCTCTCACGCATGAAAGAGCAAAATAGGCCTTCAAAGCAGATTCAGGAGCGGCAGCCGATGGATCGAAGGCCGCTCCCGAAAGGCGTCAGTGCGCGTAAGCCTGCTGCGTCACGTTCGGCGCAGTGGCGACCGGCGTGGTCGCGCCGGGGACGCTGGCCGAAGCGCCGGCGCCGTAGCGCGCGTCCCAGGCCGCGAGATCGGCGCGGTACTGGTCGTAGCTGTTGAAGAATTCCTTGAACGGCGCTTCCGCCTTGGCAAGCCCGGTCACGGCAAAACCGTCAAGCTGCCCGGCCTGAACCGTCTGGAGATCGACCGCAAGGCCAAGCGCGGCATTGCAGAGCGCCGGAACCACCGGCGGCAGCGCGAAATAGTTGTAGACCTGGGTCTGGTAGGATTCACGCTCGCGAATCGACTTGGCGCCGAACCGGGACTTGAACTCCTTGTCCAGCGTCTTGTTCGCAGCGGTCAGGCTCTTCGTGTGCTTCTTGAGGAAGTCCTTGTAGCCCGCCAGGATCGGCTCGTACTGCGGGCCGACGCAGTTCAGCGCGGCCACGTTGTAAGCCGAACGCAAGTTCCACAGGGCCTGCGCGGACGAGATACCGCTGTTGACCGTGGCACGCGAACCATCGACGGCCACGGCCGGAATCATCATGTTCGGCGAGGCGCCCAGCGGCGGCATGGGCCGAGGCGGGATGACCACGACCGGCGGCGGCGGCGGAGGCGCCACGGCCACTTCCTTGGGGCCGCAGCCCGACAGCAAGGCGACGAGCGAACCCGTCATCAGCATAAGACCGCGCAAGACGCCGCTTTTCTTCAGGTCAACCACCCCGGACACTCCAATTCTCAAGAATGGAGGGATTCTATCGCGACTCGACTCCAATGAAAATGCCCGGTGCGACGAATCGCACCGGGCATGATCGTTTCAACCGTCAAAAAACGGTGGATTAACGGCGGTCGCCCAGGAAGGTCAGCAGGAACTGGAACATGTTGATGAAGTCCAGGTACAGGCTGAGCGCACCCATCACCACGGCCTTGCCGATGAATTCGGTGCCGCGAAGCTGGGCATACTGGTTCTTGAGCATCTGCGTGTCGTAGGCGGTGAGGCCCGCGAAGATCAGCACGCCGAGCACCGAGATCGCCAGCTGCAGCACGGTGGAGCCGACGAACAGGTTGATCAGCATCGCGATCAGGATACCCACCAGACCCATGATCAGGAACGTGCCGAAGCCCGAAAGATCCTTCTTGGTGGTGTAGCCGTAAAGGCTGAGGCCCGCGAAAGCCGCGGCCGTCGCGAAGAACGTGGTCGCGATCGAGGTCGCGGTGAAGACCAGGAAGATCGCCGAGAGCGACAGGCCCATGACCACGCAGAAGCCCCAGTAGAGCATCTGGACGGTCGAGGTCTTCATGCGGTTCAGGCCGAAGTTCATCGCCAGCACGAAGCCGAGCGGCGCCAGCATGATGACCCAGCGCAGCGGGGTGCTCAGCACCTGCACCGCCATGCCGGAATTCGCGAAGAGCACCGCAACGATGCCAGACAGCAGCACGCCCGAGGCCATGTAGTTGTAGATGGACAGCATGTAGCTGCGCAGGCCCGCATCATACGTGGCCTTGCCGCCGGTGCGTCCGTCAAGGCTCGGAGACGCACCGAAGCCCGTGCCGGGCTGGGGGTCGTTCCAATTCGCCATTTCAAACTCCTTTGACGGGCACCAGCGAAATGCGGCAGCCCGGACAAAGGGAATATCGGCTCTCCGCGTTCCGAATTCAAGAAAAACCGGAGCGGGTGATTTGTGTCAAACTGTAAAGAACAGACGCGATTACTCGCGCCCTGCTCCACGCCCTCAGAGCCCGGTTGAAAAAATGCCCTCAGGGGCTTTTTTGGAGCGGCACCGCGAAATTCGCCCGCGGCGAATTTTCAAACGAACCCTCAGGCTCGCCGCGCTTCCGCCGCCATTTCGGCGTTGCGATCACGCGAAGCGGCCATCGTCGCCGCGATCAGCGCAGCCAGTGCACCGTCCGCGTCGAGCACGTTCATGCCGGCGCGGGTCGAGCCGCCGGGGCTGGCGACCTTGTCCGCCAGTTCGCCGGCGGAGAACGGCGATGCCGCGGCCAGTTGCGCCGCGCCTTCCACCATCGCCAGCGCCAGTCGCTGCGACTGCCCCTCTTCCAGGCCGAGCGCGACCCCGCCCGCCGCCAGCGCATCGATGAAGCGGTAGACGAATGCGGGTCCGCAGCCGGCCAGCGCCGTGACCGAATCGAACAGGTCTTCACGAGCCAGCCATTCCGGCGTGCCGAGGTGTGCCATCATCGCCGTTACCGCCGCGCGCCCGGTCTCGTCGAGGCCGCGCGAATCCAGGGCGATGGGGGACTTGCCGATCGCGGCTGCCAGATTGGGCATGATCCGCACGATCGCGCCGGCCTCGGGGAAACGCGCCGAGAGGCTGTCGAACTCCACGCCGGCCAGGATCGAGAAAAGCGTCGTCCCGCGCCCAACGAGCGGGGCAATGGCGGGCGCCGCTTCGTCGAGCCCCTGCGGCTTGATGCCGAGCATGACGACGTCGAAGCGCCCTTCCCTCGGCAATTCCTTGAGCAGGGTTACGCCGGCAGGCACATCGGCGCGCTTCGGATCAACGACCGTGAATGCGGCGGGCGGCATGCCGCCGTTCAGCCAGCCTTCGAGCATGGCGCCGGCCATGTTGCCGCACCCGATCAGGAGGATGTTGCCAAAGCGATCCATGTCGTTCTCCTAAGCATTTTCTAATCAGGTGGAATCACCTGATGACTCGGAAAATGCGGTAAACCAGAAACTTAAAGCGGTTGGTCCGGTGCAACCGGATCAACCGCTTTAGCGCCCGATTTTCGCGCGGAATTTCATATCGGCCCGCCGCTTACGAGAGCGCGGTGAGACTGCCAAGGGCCAAGGTCCAAAACCGGAGCGGGCCGAGGGAAATGCTTCAGGCCTCTCCGGCGGCGTCGATCATCGCGGCGGCGAGCGCCTCGGCGGGTGTCTTGTCGCCCCAGAGGATGAACTGGAACACGGGATAGAAGCGATCGCATTCCTCGATCGCCGCTTCCACGACGGTCTGCGCCTGGCCGGGGCCGAGCAGGCCGTCTTCACCCAGCATCAGGCCGTGCCGGTAGAGCACCACGCCGCTGCTGGACCAGGTGTCGAAATGGCCGACCCAAATCTGCTCGTTGATCAGTGCCAGTGCCTCGAACATCGCCTGGCGCTTGCTGTCGGCGATGCGGATGTCCGGCAGGCAGAGCAATTGCAGGACGCGGTCTTCCGCGCGCCAGATCGCCTGGATCTGGTAGGTAGCCCAGGCACCCTTCACTTCGGCGGAAATCTCGTCCTCGCCGGAATATTCGAACGCCCAGTCGCGCGCCTCGAACAGTGACGCCAGCATTTCGATCGGGGCGGATTCATCCTCCCGGCCGATGTCGTCCTGTACCGTTCTCATGATTTCCGACATTTGCCCTCCGCGACGCGAGAAGCCATGGATGCTTTGCCAAGGGGGCCAAGCACAATCCGGGACATGCGATCGCCTGAGCAAAACTCCACTTGCCTGTTAACAGGGTGTGGATAAGGCCGGACGATCGGAAATCGAGACGGTCCGATTTCAGGCCCGCACGGCCCCGACCTCGATCCGCCCTACTTCGCCGCAAGCGGATCCACCACTTGCCCGGCCGGACTGGTCCAGGGCAGCGCATCGTCGAAGCCCTGCTTCTTCGCATCGGCCCGGAATTCGTTCGCTGCCTTGAGCGTGGGGAACGGGCCGACCAGGATGCGGTTGGTGCGTCCCATGTCGCTGACGTAAGGCTCGCGCCCCTTGAACAGCGCGGGAGCCTGCTTGTTGTAGCGGCGCCAGTCGAAAGCGATGGCCGCCTTGTCGCGTCCGACACCGATCTGCACCCAGATCCGGCTGGGATGAGAGGGCTGCGCCGGCTTCTTCGCCTTGGCCGCATCGGCCTTGGCCTTGGCATCGGCCTTGGCTTTTGCGTCAGCCTTGGCTTTTGCGCCGGGCTTCTCTTCCTCGCCTGAGCTCTTGGCCGCGCCGGACTTCGACTTGAGGTCCGGCTTTTCGGCCACCTTGGGCGCTTCCGGCTCCGGCTTTGGCAGTTCGATCCTCGGCGGGGCCGGGCGCGCCGGCTCGATCTGCCGGATATCCACCGCGCCGGACGTCGGCACGCTCTGCGTGGTCGGCTTGCCGATATCGGCGAAGATCTGCTCCAGCGACAGCTGCTGCGCATTCGGCTCCGGCGGAGCTTCCAGGCTCGGCTGCCTCACGGGCGACTGCTGCACCGGCGGCTTTGCGACCGGAGCGGCGGCCAGGGCGGTAGCGGGAACCGGCGCTGTCGACGCCGATGGCGCGCCGGGTTGCGCCTGCGATTCGCCTTGAACAGGGTTGGTGCGCGCCAAATCGAAGCCGGGCGCTGCCGCCGCCGTGCGGTCGGGCGAGCGCGTGGGCTGCGATGTCGCGGGCCATACCGCACTGGCTCCCGCCGCCTTGGGGTCGAAACCGGGCGGCAGCGATGAAGGGGGCGCGGAACGTCCAGCGGCGGAATTGGAGGTGGCGGCGAGATTCGATAACGCAGCGCTGGTTGTTGCAGGCGTCGTGGCGGCTGGCTTCCCAGTGGACGCCAGCGGCGGCAGTTCGACGACCGCGCCGTCCCGCTCGATCGCCGGCTTGGGTTCGGGCGGCGCGGTGCGGACCGGCTCGGGCGGCTTGGCCGTTGCCGAACTGGGACGCCTGGCGCTCGTCCGCGAGCCGCCGATCCGATAGGAGTCGGCAGCGGCGACTGTGGCGCCACTGGTTTTGGATGCTCCCTTGGAGCCGGCTCCAGCACGGGTCGTCCGCGAGGAACGGTCGGCCGTCTTGCCGCTGCCCAGCGCATCGCCGCGCGGCACCAGGTTCGCGTCCGCGCTTGCGACCTGCACCGGTTTGTACGCGGCGATGCGGGCATCGTCATGGCCGATCTCGGAGGCTCGCGGGAACTTGCCGAGGTTGGCGGCGGCGGCCTGCTGGGCGCGCGTCAAGCGCGGCATGTAACGCAAGTAAGGCGCGATGTTCTGCGCGAGTTGTGGGGGCAGGATGGTGTTGGAGACTTCCACCGCCTGCTTGGTATCGCCCGCAATCGCCAGCGCGAAGGCGCGCGTGCGCCAGCCCGGCTTATCCTGCTTGCGCAGCAGCGGCATGATCGTGGTCTCGGAGGCCTGCGCATCCCCGGCGATGGCCTGGCTGATGGCCAGCCGCATGCGCACATCCTCGTCGCTCGCCCCGCCCAGCGCCAGCGCGTAGTATCGCTGCGCGGTCAGGTTGTCGCCGACGAGATCGTAAGCAAGCCCGCGATCGGCCGCGAGCTGGCTCTGGCTGGCGCCCGCCTTCTCGGCTTCGGCAAAGAGCGGAAGCGCCGCAACCGGATCTCCGCTCTGCGCCAGGGAAGCGGCGAGGCCCGCCTTCACCCGTGCATTGCCGGGCGAGATATCGTCCGCGCGGCGGTAGAAGCCGATGGCCGCCTCGAAATCCCCGAGCTTGCGTGCAGCGTCTCCGGCATCCAGCAAGGCAGACACGTCTCGCGGATCACGCCCCAGCCGGGACAGCGCGGCGTTGAGCTTCAGCTGGTCGGCGCCAGGCAGGGCCTGAACCACCGGCGCGCTTGAGGCCGGGGTCGGCATCATCAGAGCAGGACCGGCCAGCGCGATGCAGGCGGCCGTCGTGGCCAGCCACTTGCTCGAAACCTTCTGACGTAGCCGCAAAACCAGAGAAACCTCTCAAAACACGCGATAAAATGCGCAAGGGCCCGACATCCATCGAGCCCCACCAAACCAAACTGCAATCAGACCGCTCGGCGATCGATCCTGCGGGGCCCGGTAGCGCCGGGATATGCCGTTCGGATCATGAACCCTGCCGGAACAGCCACGGGGAAGACGGGCGGGAAGGCCTGCAAGACCACCCGCCCGCTTCGCATTACTGGTTGTTCTGACGTCCGAGGAAGCGCGGGATGCTGATCGAGCCGCCATCGTCGTCATCGCCGCCTGTCGCCTCTGCCGCTGCCGGCTTCGGGCGCGAAAGGCTGGTCATGCGTTCGAACAAGGTGCTGCCACCGCTCGCCGGGCGGGCGGGTGCCGAAGGGGCCTGGACGGGTGCCGTCTGGGCAGGAGCTGCCGGGATCGGGCGCGCACGAACCGCCTCGGGCTCGGGCGCCTGCGCTACCGGCTGACCGCCATTGAGCAGCAGTTCGTCCTGCTGACGCGCGGAAGCGGCACCGAGATCGAGCGGCTGGCTGTTGCGCAGGCCGCTATAAGCAACGGGCGCTTCCTGCTCGACTTCCTCGCTGGCGCCGAGTTCGAGCTCGAAAGGCTGTTCGGCAGCTTCGGGCGCGGGCGTCGAGAGTTCGAACGGCTCGGATGCGGCGGCCGCCGGCGGGATCGCCACGGCCGGAGCCGGGGCGACAAGCGGCGTCGGCGCGCTGGGGACCGGGCGCGAAACCATCGGGCGGACGGGGCCGCGCGAGGCGCTGAGGTTCAGCGGACGCGAGGCGATCTCGGCCATTTCCGTGGTCTGCTCGATGCCGGTGGCAACCACCGAAACGCGAATCTTGCCCTGGAGGTCGGGGTTGAAGGCCGAGCCCCAGATGATGTTGGCGTCGGGATCGACCAGCTCGCGGATGTGGTTCGCGGCCTCGTCG
>NZ_DAMDBA010000133.1:598-7100 GCF_032093395.1 Novosphingobium sp. | reverse complement strand
AAAGACGCAGCTGAAAAAGCGGCCAGGAAAGTCCGGAGCGAGATTAATTCTAATGCTTGGACAATTTTTTGGGCGTTTGGATTGGCATTAACTTGTCTTTTTGTGTATGGAGCCTATCCGAAAGACGAAACGATAAGATCGCTATGTATAACAGGATGTTCGGCTATAATAATCCTCAACGGACTTGTTATGCATGATTTGTATAGGAGTATATTCATTCTAGTATCGTCGGTGACCGGAGCTATCGCTCGGGGAGAAGAGGATTTCGGGTCTGATACACCGCCCACCGAATGAGCAGAATCCATTGCCGATTTCTCAAGTATCCTTGCTCATCGTCGGGGCGGACTTTCCGAATAAGGGTAAGAGCCCCGGCCGCCGCTTCGAGATCGCCCTCTGCGCTCCCGGCGATCCGCTCGAACTCCGACCGGAACCCGACAACCCGGCCGACGAGCACGCGATAGCCGTCTATTCGGAGCGCGGCGTTCAGCTGGGCTATATCTCGTCCCAGCGCGCCGTCCGCATCGCCCAGCTATTCCGGCAGGGCCACACCATCACAGCAATCTTTCAGGAGGCGACGCGCTTCGGCGCGGTCGCCCGCGTGTCGCTTGATGGAACGGTGCCCGATCTGCCGTCGCCTACACCTGGGGCGGAAGTTCCGGTCGCTAGATTCGATCCTGAGCCGGATTGGTATCCCGACGAGATGTGGCCCGACTAAAATTCAATATGCCCAACAGGGGCATATTTTATGCATTGACATATGCCCAAATGGGGCACATTAAATCTCCATCAGCCCAGCAGTGAGCCGCAAGCGCAGACCTGCCGGGACCACCGATGGAGATCGCAATGCGCATCTTTACCCGTTTCATTGCAGAGGACCGCTTCCACGACGCGCACATTGCCGCGCTCGAAGCGGCCTGCGAAGTTCCTGGCGGCTATACCCGCCCGTTCCTGACCAGCTTGATCGCGATCGCCCGTGGCCGCATCGAAGCCAACTCCGGCGATAGCCACCTCATCAGCATCTACAAGGGCATCGTCCGCGAAGCTGAAATCCTGCTCGAAGGCGTCCCCTGCGAGTTCGACGAGGCCGCGAACGAGCTGGCTCTGTGGCTGGCCGAAGACCCCACCAACATTGAGGTTTCGGCCTACTACGCGGGAAGGAAGGCAGCATGAGCCGCCTCGCACAGACCGCTCCCGCGCTCGCCGCCACCCCTGGGTTCGACTGGAACAGCTACGCCGCTGAGCAGTGCGCAGCCCGTGACCAGCACACCGCCCGCCTGGATGCTGCCGAGGCTCGCAATGCCCGCTTTGGCGCCATGCTCGACAACATCGCTGCCGGTCTGATCGCGGGCATGGATGAGGGGACTTCCTGATGATCCGGATAATCCTCGCGACGCTCGCCGTCGGCACCGCCCTGCTGTTCGCCCTCGACGCTGGCAGCCGCATGCTGACCGACAACAACGCTGCTGCGCGTGCCTTCATCCTGTCGGACCTGTTCTGGCCTGCCGTTGGCGGTTTCATCGTCATGGCACTGGCCATGCTGCTCGCCATCCATTCGGCATACCGTTTTCACCCCGGCCGCCTGTCGGGTCGCAACCGTGGCGGGGAGGGCTGAAATGTCCACCCGCCACACCCTCCGCGAATGGGCGCTGTTCGCCCTCGTTCTGACCGCCGCCGCTCTGGCCGGCGCGCTGCTCGCCACCGCTGAACTCTCGTTCGGCGGTTGGGTCGGGCTTTGACCGGCAACTCCACAAGGACACGCACATGAATGCGCAGACCAAGATCGAGGCCGCCGAAGCCTCCGCTGTCCCGGCCGTCTACATGGCCATTTCGAACGTCATGGAGCAGATGTCGAAGGAAGGCATCGGCAAGGACCGTCGCAACACCCAGCAGGGATACAACTTTCGCGGCATCGACGACGTCTACAACGCCCTTTGCGGTGTGCTGGCGTGCAACCGCCTGCTGATGCTGCCTTTCGTCGTCGATCAGAAGCGGGAAGAGCGCCAGACCAAGAACGGCGGCGCCCTGAACTACACGATCCTCACCGTGGATTTCAAACTCGTCTCCGCGCTCGACGGGTCTTGCGACACTGTCCGCATGATCGGCGAGGCCATGGATAGCGCCGACAAGAGCAGCAACAAAGCTCAGTCGGCGGCGATGAAGTATGCCGCGCTTCAGGTCTTCATGATCCCGACCGAGGCGGACAACGATGCCGACGCGACGACCCATGAAATCGCGCCGCGCCAGCAAGAACAACGGCGCGAGGAACCCTCTGGCATGCCGGACGCGGAATGGTCGAAGCTGGTCAAGATGGCTGAGGCAAGCGGCACTACGTCCCAGGATCTGGTGGACCACTTCAAGGTCAGAAACCTGCGCCTGCTCAACCAGCAGCAATACGCCGAGGCCATCGAGCTCCTGAACGAGCGCCTAGCCAACAAGGCGAAGGCTGACACGAACCGAGCCAGCCAGACCGGCGCGGGCTTCGACCTCAACGACGAAATCAACTTCTGATGGGAACGGAAACTATGGACCGTCATCGCGGCATGAAGGGCAAGACCATCAAGGCTCTGCTCGCCAAGAAATTCAACTCCTTCGCCGCTTCCATCGAGGACGAGGCAGTACGCAAGCTGGTCGAGAAAAATACGATCATCACCGGCGGCTGCATCGCTTCCATGCTGCTGGGCGAGAAGATCAACGACTTCGATCTCTACTTCACCGACCACGCCACCACCAAGGCCGTCGCGGAATACTACGTGAAGCGCTTCGAGGTGAAGAAGCGCAACGGAATCCCTTGCGCGATCTCGGTGGATGACACCGAAGGGCGCATCCGCGTCGTCGTGAAGTCTGCCGGAGTTGCCAGCGAAGACGGCGCCGATGCCGATTACCAGTACTTTGAGGGGCAGCCGGACGGCGAGGGCGGCGATTACGTCAGCGAAGTCATGGGCGATGCTGGCGAGATCGAAGACGCCCGCGAGGAAACTCACGAAGCCGCGATAGGCGCCGAAGGCAATGATTATCGGCCGGTCTTCATGTCGACCAATGCAATCACGCTCAGCGGCAAGGTCCAGATCGTCCTGCGCTTCTATGGCGAAGCGGACACGATCCACGAGAACTACGATTTCGTCCACTGCACCAACTACTGGACCAGCAAGGACGGCGAACTGATGCTTCGCCAGCCCGCGCTGGAGAGCCTGATGTGCCGCGAGCTTCGGTACGTCGGCAGCAAGTACCCGGTCAGCAGTGTGATCCGCCTCCGCAAGTTCATCCGCCGGGGCTGGGTCATCAACGCCGGGCAGATCCTCAAGATGCTCATGCAGGTTTCCGAGCTCGACCTCACCGACCCGGCGGTTCTTCAGGACCAGCTGACCGGCGTCGATAGCGCCTACTTCATCGAGCTCATGGGCAAGGTGAAGGAGAAGGACCCGACCAAGGTCAACGCCGCTTACCTCGTCGAAATCATCGATAGGATGTTCTGATGGCCACCACCGGACACAACAACCCGCCCGCCGAGGAAGCCTTCGGTCTTCACATCGACGAGCTGTTCTCTCTGCTCTCCGACACCCTGGCCGGCGGTCCGGTCAAGACGGACGAACAGGAAGCCGCGATCGACGCCCTGTCGAAGGACTTCCTCAAGGCCAAGCAGGACGCCGATAAGGCCCGCGCCGCCGAGAAGAAGCCGCACGACGATGCCGCGAAAGTGGTCCAGACGAAGTGGAAGCCGATCGTCGATAAGGCGGCGCGCGGGCAGACCGCCTGCGGCGATGCCCTGACGCCCTACCGGGTCGCCAAGCAGCGCGCCAAGGACGAAGCCGCCCGCAAGGCGCGCGAGGAAGCCGAGGAACGACAGCGCAAGGCGCAGGAAGCCCTCCAGCAGTCCGAGGACTTGGAGCAGCGCTTCGAGGCGGAACAGGACCTCGAGGCCGCCAAGAAGCTGAACGCCGTCGCCAACAAGATCGACCGCAGCGCCACCGGCCTCCGCACCTACTGGGAAGCCGAGATCACCGACAAGAACGCCGCTCTTCGGCACTACCTGCCCCTGTATCAGGAAGCGTTCCTCGCTCTGATCCAGGAGCTTGCCGACCGCGACGCGCGCGGCGCTCGCCCTCGGGTGCCCGGCGTCACCTACCACGAACAGAAGAAGGCAGCCTGATCATGGCCGGCAGCGTCAACAAAGTCATCCTCATCGGCAACCTGGGCGCCGACCCGGAAGTGAAGAGCTTTCAGAACGGTGGCCGTATCGCCAACCTTCGCATCGCGACCTCGGAAAACTGGAAGGACAAGGCCACCGGTGAGCGCAAGGAGCGCACCGAATGGCACAGTGTAGTCATCGGCTCCGAAGGCTTGGTCGGCGTGGTCGAGCGGTTCCTACGCAAGGGCTCGAAAATCTACATCGAGGGCCAGCTCCGTACTCGCAAATGGCAGGATTCCTCGGGCGCTGACAGATACTCCACTGAGGTTTCGGTGGGCGGGCGCGGCGGCGTGCTTGTGATGCTCGACGGCGCGCAGGGCAGCAATGGCCAGCACGACGGCGGGCAGGGCAGGCAGTCCGGCGATCGGGAGCTTTACAACTCCGGCCGTGGTGGCTGGCAGGACGGCGCGGGTGGTGGCTTCGGCGACGACCTCGACGACGATCTGCCGTTCTGAGGTAGCGCGCCATGGCACTCCCACCCCGCAAGTTCAAAGATCCCGCGCCGAAGAAGGAAAAGCGCGAGAGCCGTTGGAAGTCTCAGGCGCACCTCGCGTTCGTCCGGTCCTTCCATTGCGCCTGGCCCGGTTGCCAGCGTGCGCCGATCGAGGCGGCCCACGTCCGCATCGGTAGCGGGGCGGGCATGTCACAGAAGCCGGACGACTGGCGCGCGGTTCCGCTCTGCGGCCGCGACCTCGACTTCATCGGGCACCACCAGCAGCAGCACCAGATCGGCGAGCAGTCGTTCTGGCGCGCCTACCAGGTCGCCTCCGGCCAAACGGTGGACCAGCTCATCGAAAGCCTGTGCGACGCCTCACCGCGCCGCCAGCAGATCAGGGAGCATCGCAATGGCTAACGGCCAGACGCTCATTCTCGCAAACGAACAGGTTCGGCGCCTCGCACATCAGTTGATCGACCGGGCGCCGGAGCGGGCCGTGCTCAACATCCGGGAGGCAACCCGCTCGCTGGACCAGAACGCGAAGATGCACGCCATGCTGTCCGACATCAGCCGGGCGAAGCCGATGGGCCGCAACCTCAAGCCCGAGATCTGGAAGTGCCTGTTCCTCGACGCGATGGGTCACCAGGCGAACTGGGTTCCCTCGCTCGACGGCGATGGTGTCGTGAACACCGGCTTCCGTTCCTCCCGCCTCACCGTCGCCCAGATGAGCGACATGATTGAAAGCATGTACGCCTTCGGTGCCGAGCACGGTGTCGAATGGAGCGAACCCGCTGAAAGGCACGCCGCATGAGCACCACAACCTCCGATATCGCTGCGGGCATGAAAGAAGCTGGGTGGCTTCCGATTGCCGATGCGCCAAAAGATCAGCGCATCCGTGTGGCCCATCTTCTCGATCCCAGCTCGCAGAAGGTCGAGACCATATTCCCGGTCTATGGCGAGTGGGATGGCGATAGCTGGGCCTGCAACGCTGGTTTCGTCTGCGTGGACCGTATGCTTCGGTTCGATCCGACGCACTACCTCCCCTCCGCCCCCTCTCAGATCGAGGAGGGGTGAGCGTGGGCCAAGTCGACCGATATCTGGAAAACAAGGCGATGGACCACATCGACCACGCGCTTGGCCGCCCGGTCGATCCCCTCGCGGAATCCTACCGCAACTACTTCTACGTGATCGGCGACACCGATCTGCGCCGTGATATGGCCGCATCCCCGCACTGGGAGGGCGACGGGAAGGGCGGCGAGGGCGAATATTTCTTCATCACAGATGAAGGCCGGGCTGCGCTTGCTGCGCATCTCAAGGCCATCGGCGATAAGCACCAGCGCTGGATCGTGTCCTATGCGGGATACGAGATGGAGGTGATCGCCACCACCCGCGCGAAGGCCCGGCATTCCAAATGGCTATCCATCAGCGACGTCAATGAAAGCCTGACGTTCGGCGAATTCCAACGCAACAGCAAGGTGAGAGCAGCATGACCGACACCCGCACTGAGCATACGCCGGAAGCCGTGGAGATCGCCGCCACCCGGCCCGCGCCCATCAGCTTGAAGCCTGATGCGACCGATATCCGCTTGGTGCTCGAAGGCACGCTTCCGCGCTGCCCGTTCTGCAACGGCACACCATCGACCCACACACGGCTCTTCCCGCATTCCGGGATATACCAGTCCATTGTGCATTGCTCGGGCTGCATGGCGCAAGTCATGGTCAACCAGTGCGACCACGAAGAGGCGCGCCAGGATGCAATTGCGCACTGGACAGCCCGCGCGCCGGTTCAGCCCGACGACCTCACCGCCGCCTCCCAGCTTGAGCACTCCGGCCTCATCTCCCGCGAGAAGTACAATCACATCGTAGAGAACATCAGGGCGC
>NZ_DAMDBA010000133.1:0-588 GCF_032093395.1 Novosphingobium sp. | reverse complement strand
GCGCGTTCGGCTATCAGGGAGTGCATGGAGTGAGCGGCCGCATTCTCGTAGCCTGCGAGTTTTCAGGCACCGTCCGGCGCGCGTTCGCGGATCTCGGCTATGACGCATGGTCCTGCGACCTGCTGCCTGCCGAGGACCGCAGCAACCGGCACATCACCGGCGACGTCCGCGACGTGCTTGCCGATGGTTGGGATATGCTGATCGTGGCACACCCGCCGTGCACGCGCCTCTGCAACTCCGGCGTGCGTTGGCTCAAGGTGCCGCCGCCGGGCAAGACGCTGGAGCAGATGTGGTCGGAGCTCGACGAGGGCGCCGCGCTGTTTTCGGACATGTGGAACGCGCCGATCCCGCGCGTCGCCGTTGAGAACCCCGTGATGCACCGGCACGCCAAGGAACGGATCGTCGATTTCCGACCGGCCGCACAGAGCGTGCAGCCGTGGGAATATGGCGACTGGGAGACCAAGCGTACGTGCCTGTGGCTTCGCGGGCTTCCTGCGCTTGTCCCGACCTATTCGACGATCGCTGCGGCGCGACGGGGCTTGGGAATCGAGGGCGATGAAAAGCCTACGGCCCGTGTCCACCGCATGC
>NZ_DAMDBA010000132.1:0-7295 GCF_032093395.1 Novosphingobium sp. | reverse complement strand
CGCGCGTCTCGCCATTGGCGATCGCGGCCTTCACGTCGTCCAGGCCCGGATCGGCATAGAGCTTGCCGAGCTTGGCGGCATCGGGATTGGCCACCCACATCGCCGCCGAGGACAGCAGCATGACGCGCCCGTCACCGAACGGCTTGAGCTTCGCCAGGCGCTCCGAAATGCTGCCCAGTTCCATGTCGAGACCGGAGACGCCGATCACGCGGCCACCCGACTTCACCGGCTGGGTGATCGACGTCATCAGCACGGTCCGCCCGCCTGCGTCGAACAGGTAGGGATCGAGGATCGCGCCGTCTCCGCTCTCGAACGACTTGCGGAAGAACGGCTTGCCGTAGCCTTCGGCCTCATTGTTCGGGATTTGGGCGAGGGTGCCGTTGTTCTTGACCCAATAGGGACGGAAATTGCCATCCTTGCTGGTTCCCGGCTGTCCCGCCTTGCCGGCGTCCGGCCCGTCCCACTGGTTCGGCGCGATCATGGTCCAGGCGCCGAGGGCGACCTTGGACGCGAGCAGGTCGGTCCTCAGCACATTCGTGGCCGTGCTGCGATCGCGCGCGCCGGTCGCGTGGAGATTGCTCATGGTGGAGCCGAGCGTGCGCGCGGTTGCCTCGAACGTGGCGATATCCTTCTTCACCTGGTTGCCCTCGGCATCGGCCTGGGCAAGCGCGGATTGATCCGAAAGCGCGCCGACGGCGGACTGCGTTTCGATGACGACGGCCGTGAAGCCGACCAGGAGCAGGACGGCGATGGCCAGACCTGCCACGGTCATCAGCTTGCCCGCAATGTGCATGCGGTTGAACACATCTCTCATTTTCCAGCTCCTGGAATGACTTGGAAGGCCGCCGAACGAACGACGACGCGCGCCGAGAGGAGGGCGAAGCTCAGGGCCGAGGCTTGCCCGGCAAAAGGGAAAAACTGCATTGAAAGTCCTGTCTTGGACGAAAATTGCAGTCTTATTATAGGATGGTATGCCATCGATCTGGCGCACGGAGCGCTCTTTTGGATCGAGGATGGCGGTAAGATCGAGGATAGAGGGCGTCGTCCCGGACTTGATCCGGGACCGCTGGCCAAGCCGCGCCTTGCTCGCGGGGAAGCGCCTAAAGAACTGCCAGCGGTCCCGGATCAAGTCCGGGACGACGTTATCTGTTCTACTTGCGCTTCAGCATCTCGACCGCGATCAGCGCAGCCTCCTGCACATGCTCGCGGCAGGCTTTGGCCGCAGCATCCGCATTGCGGCTGGCGATGGCATCGACGATCTTGGACAGGCGCTTGAGGCCAGCCGCCTGGCGGCCGACTACGGACAGGGTCATGGCCCGCATCTGGCTGATGCGGCTGTTGAGGCGCTGGACGATCTCCCAGGCGATCTCGTGCCCGCCGGTCGTGAAGATGACCTCGTAGAAATGCGTCGATGCCTTGAGCGCGGCGATGGCATTCTTGTCGCGATGCGCCACTTCGATCGCCCCCAGCGCTTCGCGCAGGCTGGCGACGGTTTCCGCGGAGGAACGCTCGGCGCAGGCTGCCGCCGCCGAGGATTCAAGCTGCATGCGGATGTCGTAGATCTGCTGCGCCTGTTCGGGCGAGATCGTGGAGAGCCGGGGCCCCGACGGAGTGCTTTCCACCAATCCTTCGGATTCCAGGTTGCGGATGACTTCGCGGATCACCGAGCGGCTCACGCCCAGACGATCGCCCAGAGTGCGTTCCACGAGCCGCTCGCCGGGGCCGATCTGCCCCTGCATGATCGCGTCGCGCACACGGTCCAGCGCGATGAGCCTCAAAGTTTGCGGCCGCGCTTCGATCCGTTCCAAAACTCATCCTCCACAAGGTTTTCATTGCTCTCGATCCCCTCATGACAAGAAGCGTTGCATGTGTCTAGTCTTCTGGTATACCACCATACAACATTCCAAGGAGGTTGCCCCGATGGCTCTGAAGATTCGCAAGCTTGTGTCTTATGTCGAGGAAGTTCGAATCGAGGGCGGCAAGGATGCCGAACGTCCCGTGACGACCGTTCTGGTGGCCGCCGTCGTGAAGAACCCCTGGGCCGGTCGTGGTTTCGTGGAGGATCTCCAGCCTGAAATCCGCGCCTATGCCTCGGACCTTGGCGCCTTGATCGTCGAAAAGCTCACCGCGACCATCGGCGGCGCGGGCCGGATCGAGGCTTATGGCAAGGCGGCCGTGGTCGGCGGCGCGGGCGAGATCGAGCATGCCTCGGCGCTGATCCACACGCTGCGCTTCGGTAACCATTTCCGTGAGGCGGTGGAGGCCAAGTCCTACCTCAGCTTCACCAACAAGCGCGGCGGCCAGAACACCTCGATCCAGGTGCCGATGATGCACAAGGATGACGAAGGCCAACGCTCGCATTACATCACCGCCGAGTTCGCCATTTCCGACGCCCCGCTGGACGATGAGATCGTCATCGTGCTCGGCGCTGCCGACGGCGGTCGGGTGCACCCGCGTATCGGCAATCGCTACCTCGACCTGGAAGCCATTGCCGCGGAAAAGGCCGCGCAGCAGGGCTGACGGTGGGCGCGAACCCTTTCCCGACGGCCTATGAGGACGCGGGTGGAAATAATCCGCCCGTGATCCTGATCCATGGCGTCGGGCTGTCGCAGGCGATGTGGGAAGCGCAGAAGGTCGCGCTCCGGCATGCCTATCGCGTCATTACGCTCGATATGCTGGGCCATGGCGGAAGTCCGCGACCGGCCGCCGATGCCGGGCTGGACGACTATGCCGACCAGGTGGCCGAACTGATGGACCACCTGGCTATCGACAAGGCGGTCCTGATCGGCTTTTCGATGGGCGCGCTGGTGGCGCGGGCGTTCGCCCTTCGCTATCCGGGGCGTCTCTCGGGCCTTATCCTGCTCAACGGCGTCTTCGACAGGTCCGAGACCGTGCGCGCCACGATCCTGGGCCGGGTGGACGAAGTGCGCCGAGCCGGTCCCTCCGCCAATTCCGACGCCGCTATCGAGCGCTGGTTCACGCCCGAATTCCGCGCGGCCCAGCCCGACTACATTGTCGACCTGCGCGCGCACATGGCCGGCAACGACCATCACGGCTATCTCACGTCCTATGGTCTTTTCGCCAGCCAGGACAACTTCGGCGCCGACCGCCTTGGCGAGATTGCCGCGCCCACGCTGGTGGCCACCGGGGAGTTCGATGTCGGGTCGACGCCGGAAATGACGCTTGAACTGGCCGCGCGCATCCCCGGCGCGAAGGCCTCGGTGATTGCCGGTGCGCGGCACATGATGCCGGTGGAGATGCCGGAAGAGACCAATGCCCTGCTGCTGGGCTATCTCGCAACGATAACACAGCAGCCCATAACTGCCGGAGAGGCTTCATGACCTTACGTAAATTCCAGATGCTGGTGGACGGCGCGTGGATCGACGCCGCATCCGGGCGGACTTATGAATCGCGCTATCCGGCCACCGGCCAGGTCTGGTCGATATTGCCCGATGCCGACGAGGCCGATGCGGACCGCGCCGTGCGCGCTGCCGATGCGGCCTTTCGCAGCCCGGCGTGGCGCGGTCTCACGGCCACCGCGCGCGGCAAGCTGCTGCGTCGCCTTGGCGACCTGATCGCCGAACATGCCGGCGAACTTGCCGAACTGGAAACGCAGGACAACGGCAAGCTCATCCGCGAGACGCGGGGTCAACTGGCCTATCTCCCCGAATTCTTCCATTACAGCGCCGGGCTGGCCGACAAGCTGGAAGGCAGCACGCTGCCGATCGACAAGGCGGACATGTTCGCCTTTACCGTGCCCGAACCACTGGGCGTCGTTGCCGCGATCATCCCCTGGAACAGCCCGCTCTATCTCACTGCGATCAAGCTGGCTCCCGCGCTGGCGGCGGGGAACACGCTGGTCATCAAGCCGTCCGAACATGCTTCGGCCAGCATCCTGCGCTTTGCCGCGCTGGTCGAGGAAGCGGGCTTCCCCGCAGGCGTCGTCAATGTCGTGACCGGCCTCGGCCCCAGCGCCGGTGCAGCACTGACCAGGCACCCGCTGGTGCGCCGCATCGCCTTCACCGGCGGTCCGTCCACTGCACGCCACGTCATCAAGGCCAGCGCCGAGAACTTCGCCAAGCTCTCGCTGGAACTGGGCGGGAAGTCGGCCAACATCGTTTTCGACGATGCCGATCTCGAAAGCGCGGTGAACGGCGCCGTCGCGGGGATCTATGCCGCTTCCGGCCAGAGCTGCGTCGCGGGTTCGCGCCTGCTGGTGCAGGACGGCATCTACGACCGTTTCGTGGCCGCGCTGACCGAGCGCATGGGCCGCATCCGCATCGGCGATCCGCTCGATCCGAACTCGGACATGGGCCCGATGGCGACCGAGCAGCAGCTCGGCATCGTGGAAAGCATGGTGGCTCGCGCGCGTGAGGAAGGTGCCGCCGTGCTCGCCGGTGGCCGGCGCCATGCGGCCAGCGAGGGCTGGTACTACGAACCGACGCTGCTCGCCTGCAACTCCGATCAGCTCGACGTGGTGCAGAACGAAGTGTTCGGCCCGGTGGCGGCGATCATGCGCTTTTCGGACGACGCCGAGGCGCTCGCCCTGGCGAACGGCACCGAATACGCGCTGGCGGCCGGGATATGGACGCGCGACATCGGCCGCGCCCATCGCTTCGCCCGCGACATCCATGCCGGAATCGTCTGGGTGAACACCTACCGCGCCGTCTCCGCCATGGCGCCGATCGGCGGCTTCGGCGCGAGCGGGTACGGGCGTGAGGGCGGCATCCATGCCGTGCTCGACTACACCGAACTGAAGACCGTCTGGGTCAACCTGTCGGAACAGCCGATGGGCGATCCGTTCGTGATGCGGTGAGAGGAGATAGCGACATGACGACAAGCGTGATCGATCAGGCCGAATTCCGCAAGGCTATGGCCGAATTCCCCTCGGGCGTGACTGTGGTGACCGCGCTCGACGAGCAGGGCGGACTGGTGGGCTTTACCGCCAGCGCCTTCTCCTCGCTTTCGCTGGACCCGCCGCTGGTACTGGTATGCCCGGCACTGACTTCCGCCACATACCCGCATCTCGTGCGTGGGAAGCGGTTCGCGATCCATATCCTTGCGGCGGAACAACAGGCGCTCGCCATGGCGTTCGCCTCCAAGGGCACGGACAAAGTGGCGGCGCTGGAATGGACGCTCAGCGATCTTGGCAATCCGCTGCTGGCGGGCGCGAGCTGCGTGCTGGAATGCAGCCTCTGGCGCGAATACGAAGGCGGCGACCATGCCATCCTCGTGGGCGAAGTGCTGCGCATCGATCGCTGCGAAAGCGGCGTGCTGCTCTATCACCGTGGGCAGATGAGCAATCATGCCCATCCTGAAACGGAGGCGGCCGGCGCATGACGATCCGGGATCTTCATCCTTTCCGCGACCGGGCGTTCGTCGGTGGGATCTGGACCGAGGCGCGCGATACGGCGCCGGTGACCGATCCGGCCACGGGCGAGGTCATCGCGCATGTGCCTCACCTCGGCGCGGCCGAAACGCGGACCGCTATCGAAGCGGCGGCAAAGACCCAGGCCGAATGGCGCACCCGTCCCGCGGGCGAGCGTGCCGACCTGTTGCTGCGCTGGCATGCCCTCATGCTCGAACATCAGGACGCGCTCGCGGCGATCCTGACCGCCGAACAGGGCAAGCCTCTGGCCGAAGCACTCGGTGAAGTGCTCTATGCCGCCAGCTTCGTGCGCTGGTTCGCGGAAGAGGCGCGCCGGATCGAGGGCGAGGTCATCCCCGCACCGCGTTCCAACCAGCGTATCCTCGTCTGGAGCGAGCCGGTCGGCGTCGTCGCCGCGATCACGCCGTGGAATTTCCCGGCGGCCATGGTGACGCGCAAGGTCGCCCCGGCTCTGGCTGCGGGCTGCGCCATCGTGGTCAAGCCCGCGCCGGAAACGCCGCTGACTGCGCTTGCCCTGGCGGCGTTGGCGGAGGAAGCGGGCCTGCCCGCCGGACTGCTCAGCGTGATAACGGGTGAAGCCGCCGCGATCGGCGGGGCTTTCATGGCCAGCGATGTCGTGCGCAAGCTCTCCTTCACCGGTTCGACCGGGGTGGGGCGCAAGCTCTACGAACAATCGGCGCCGACGCTGAAGCGGCTTTCGCTGGAACTGGGTGGAAATGCGCCGTTCCTCGTCTTCGACGACGCCGATATCGACGCGGCGGTCGAGGGCGCGCTCCTGGGCAAGTACCGCAATGCCGGGCAGACCTGCGTCTGCGTGAACCGCTTCCTGGTGCAGGACGGCATTCATGACGCCTTCGTCGAGCGGCTGCGGCAGCGGGTCGAAGGCCTCGTCCTCGGGCGCGGCACGGAGGCGGGCGTGACGATCGGCCCGCTGATAAACGAACGCGCGGTCGAGAAGGTGGAGCAGCACGTGGCCGATGCCGTCGCGCGCGGCGGGCGTCTGCTGGCAGGCGGCGCGCGGCAGGAGGGCCTGTTCTTTCCGCCGACGCTGATCGCCGACGTTCCCCGCGATGCGCTGGTGGCTTCGGAAGAAACCTTCGGACCGCTCGCCGCCGTTATCCGCTTCCAGACGGAGGAAGAGGCGATAGGGCTCGCCAACGATACCGAGTTTGGCTTGGCCGCCTATGCCTATACCCGAGACATCGGCCGCGCCATGCGCGTCGCCGGTGCACTGGAATATGGCATGGTCGGATTGAACGAGGCGGCGATCTCCACCGAGGTGGCTCCGTTCGGCGGCATCAAGGCCTCGGGCATGGGCCGCGAAGGATCGCGGCACGGCATTACCGATTACCTGGAGCTAAAATACGTAATGATGGGCGGGCTCTGACGCTCAGGCAGGAATCCCCTTGGGTCGCACCAGGGAAGCGCCGGCATCTATGGAGATGCCGGCGCTTTTTGCGTTTTGAAAATGGCGGCCAGAGTGTGGAGCCTTGGATGTGACGTTGTGAATACGTCGTCCTGAATGTGACGTCGTCCCGGATCAAGTCCGGGACGACGCTATTCCTTACCGGCATTATCCTACCGGCATCACTCGCCCCATCACCCCTGCGCGTCGATCTCCGCAAAGACCTCTCGCGCCAGGCGGAAGCTGTCCACGCCGGCCGGGATGCCCACGTAAACCGCGATCTGCAGCAGCACCTCGCGGATTTCCTCGCGTGTTAGGCCATTGTTCAGGGCGCCGCGAACGTGCGCCTTGAACTCGTGGCTGCGGTTGAGCGCCGCGATCATGCCTAGGTTGAGGATCGAACGGCTGCGACGGTCGAGGCCGGGCCGGTTCCAGATCTCGTCCCAGCAGTACTTCGTCGTCAGTTCCTGCATGGCCCAGTTAAAGTCGTCCGCGCCGTCC
>NZ_DAMDBA010000131.1:0-7314 GCF_032093395.1 Novosphingobium sp. | reverse complement strand
CCGACGAGCCGCCTGATCACCGCCCGCCATGTCCGTGCTGCGGCGGGCACATGACCATCATCGAGGCCTTCGCGCGTTGGTATCAGCCTCGCGCACCGCCGGCGCCAACATTCCTGACCCGGAAATACGCGCCATGATCCGGCATGGCTCACCCTACAGCATGGCCGAGGTCATTCCGTCTCGGCCCATACGGAAAAGTGCGCCCACCTCACGGGCTCGATCAAAACAGCGCACATTGCATACCGGGTCAGGGAAGCAACGCGGCCTAATCGTACCCAAAGCCCTTGCCAGCCTGCCTATGATGGGCAAACTGGCACGTCTGCCTCAGTCAACCAGATCCACACCAAAGCCCTTTTGCCCATAGATCGGTGGATGGGGCCCGCGGGTTCCTCCATGTCAGGATTCCGTACGCAAGCGCCCGAAATCCTTGGACTTTGCGGTCATTCCCAAACACTATGATGAATGACGGTTCTCGCCAAAACCCGGCATTACCCCGCTTACCTCCGCGGCCTGCCGATCCGCCGAAGAGATGCGTGGTGATGGTGCCGATGAAAACCAATAGCGCCATTGGCAGGAGAACGCCGCCGCCTGGCTCATGGATTTGCTCAACGATCAGATTGTTGCCCGCTTCGAACGATTGTCTGTGGGATGGTAGAGCAGGGCAATTGCCGCTCCGCCTGCCGGCAAAGGTCGAGGCCAAGGATGCCACGCGCTTGGCCTAAGCTTCCTTCTCCGCCCACGGAAGCAACGTCTCCGCAATTGTGGCAGCGAGGCGGTGATAGGCATCGCTGCGTGGGGATGAACTGCGCCATACCATCGTGACCTGACGCACAGGCGCCCGCCGCGACAATGGCCGTGCGACAATCAGCTTCTCCCGCAGAACATCCGAGCGGACATAGAGCGCAGGTAGCAGCGACAGCCCCATTCCGGTGGTCACCATGAGGCGAAGAGTGTCGAGCGTCGTCCCGGCGTAATCCTGGGCCTGGAGCGCGCCAAAATCATTGCAGAGCGCAGCAATCTCATCATGGAGCCGACGTCCACGCTCCATGACCAATATCGTCTCGCCTGCAATGGCTTCGGGATCAATCACCGCATGCTGGGCGAGCCGGTGATCCGTCGGCATGACCAATTGGAGCGGCTCCCGGATCAGGGGAGTGCTGGTGAAATCCGGGTGATTGATCGCCTCTGGCAAGAGCAGCAGATCATGCGTGCCGTCGGAGAGCTTCGAGGGGAGATTTTCCAGACGATCCTCGCGGACGAAAATGCGCATGTCCGGGTAACATGCGCGAAGCGATGGCATCGCGACGGACAAGACATAGGCACCGACGGTTTGGACGACGCCCATTTGAAGCGTGCCCTTAAGGCCTCCCTGTTCGTCGCGCCGGGCCACTTCCTTTATGTCGTCGACATCCGCCAACACGCGTCTTGCCCGATGGGCGATCTCGATCCCCACTGGTGTCAGGATCACCCGTGCCCGCGTCCGCTCCACAAGGCGCGCTTTGAGTCTGCCTTCCAGCTCCTTGAGTTGAAGGCTAAGGGTCGGCTGAGTGACGTGGCATGCTTGAGCAGCACGGCTGAAACTGAGCGTGTCGGCGACTGCGACCAGGTAACGAAGCTGCTGTAACGTCGGCATGCCTATGCCTTATAGCCTGTAGCTATAAGCAGCAACGAAACTTCCAATTTCCCTCGCACTCGCTTTTGTGAATATCAGCGGCTTCGGCAGTTTGTGTCACTCGCTTTGGCGGGTGTTTTTGGGCGGCCAGTAACCCTCAACCCTGACGACCCACAGCCAAGGCCGACCGCATGACGGACTATCACCGCATCCACCCCAGTGCCCTGCGCCGATTTCTGGATGCGCAATCTTCTGCTGGACTCGTCCTGATGGGCGCGGCAGCGGCAGCCCTTATCATCGCCAACTCTCCGCTTGGCCCGGGATATGAAGCACTGCTTCATCTCTATATCGGGCCGTTGTCTCTGGGACACTGGATCAACGATGCGCTGATGGCGGTCTTTTTCCTGCTTGTCGGTCTGGAGATCAAACGTGAGATGCTCGATGGCCAGCTTTCGAGCTGGTCGAGGCGTGTTCTGCCAGGGATCGCAGCAGCCGGAGGAATGATCGCTCCTGCCCTTGTTTACGTTGCTTTCCACCAGGGCGCATCGGTGCATGGCTGGGCCATTCCGGCAGCCACTGATATCGCCTTCGCACTTGGCGTTATCTCGATGCTCGGCAGCCGTGTGCCGGCGTCGCTCCGCATATTCCTGACAGCCCTGGCGATTATCGACGATCTGGGCGCCGTAATTATCATTGCTTTTTTCTATACGGCTGACCTGTCGGTCATCGACCTTGCCGCAGCGGGAGGTGTGGTCGCCGCGCTGATCGCCCTCAATCGGTTCAAGGTGCGTCGTCTCAGCCCGTACCTGCTACTGGGTATCCTGCTATGGGTGCTGGTCTACCGATCCGGCATTCACGCGACGCTGGCTGGTGTCGTTCTGGCTTTGACTATCCCAATGGACCGGACCCCTGCGCGTCCGGACAGTGAAACGAAAGGTCCGCTGCACCGGGTTGAGCATTTCCTGCATTTGCCGGTTGGCTTCCTGATCGTGCCAATTTTCGGCCTCGCCAATGCGGGCGTCCCGGTGCTGAGCCTGCCCGCCGAAGCACTGGCTGCGCCGGTCACGCTGGGCGTGGCGCTCGGCTTGCTGATCGGTAAGGTAATCGGCGTCTTCGGGTTTTCCATGCTTGCGATCCGTTTTGGGTTCGCGGACCTGCCCGCTCATGCAAGCCGACTACAGATGCTTGGCGTCGCCTTTCTGTGCGGCATCGGCTTCACGATGAGCTTGTTCATCACGCTTTTGGCATTTCCCGGCGAAGCGTTGCTCCAGTCGGAAGCCAAGATCGGCATCCTGGCTGGTTCATTTCTGTCCGGAATTATCGGCTACGCCATCTTACGCTGGGCGCAACCGGAACGAGCAAAACCGGCAATCTGACCCACCCCGAAAACGGGCGGCAGGCCGCCCTCCATGACAGTATCTGGAGCATTACCGCGTTGTCGTTCATCCCCACAGCCATCCGCACTCTTCCCTTGGGGATGCTGGCAACCTTGATCGCGATCGTAATGTTCGGTCTTGCTACCCTCTACTCCGCAGCGGGCGGCTCGATTTCGCCCTGGGCTTCCAACCAGGGCCTTCGCTTTGTACTGCTGTCCGGGTTGATGTTCGCTCTGTCGCGCATCTCCGTGGCCCGCTGGATGGACATTGCCTATCCGCTATACGGCGTCACGCTCGTACTGCTGCTGATCGTCGAACTGTTCGGCAAAATCGGTATGGGTGCGCAACGCTGGATCGACCTCGGTTTTATACGGTTGCAGCCGTCCGAGTTCATGAAGATCGCGGTCGTGCTCAGCCTCGCCAAGTTTTTTCACCGGCTACCGGCGATCTATGTCAGCACACCATCGGTGCTTGTTGCGCCGATCGCCCTTTTCGCTGTCCCCGCTGCGCTGGTAATGCTCCAGCCCGACCTTGGCACCGCCATGATGATTTCCATGGCGAGCGTGCTCGTAATCTTTCTCGCCGGTGTCGGCCTACGCTGGTTCTTAACAGCGGGTGCCGCTCTTCTTGCCGCACTCCCAGTCGCATGGAGCATGCTGCACGATTATCAGAAAAATCGGGTGCTGGTGTTCATGGACCCGGAAGGCGATCCATTGGGCACGGGCTATCACATTACCCAATCGAAAATAGCGATCGGATCAGGCGGACTGTTCGGCAAGGGTTTCCTTGATGGCACCCAAAGCCACCTAGCCTATTTGCCCGAAGCGCACACCGATTTCATCTTCGCGACAATGGCGGAAGAGTGGGGCGTCATGGGCGGGCTCTTCGTCGTGTTGACTTACGGTTATCTCATTCGCTGGGGCTGGCGCCTGGGCGTCGCCGGTGACACGATCTTCACCCGACTGACGGCTTGCGGCCTGGCCTTCACCATCTTCCTCTATGTGTCGATCAACCTTGCCATGGTGATGGGGCTGGCGCCGGTCGTCGGCATTCCGCTGCCGCTCATGTCCTATGGAGGCTCAGCGATGATGACGGTGCTGATCCTGCTCGGCATCCTGATGGCCATCCACCGTGAGAACGTAGGCGGATCGCGCCTGAACAGCACTGGATCGTTCGCTGTCTGAATTTGAAGAACGATTATGAAGTGACAGTTGGATTGCCAAATGACTGCTTACGTCGAAATAGGTCGTTCCTCGAACTAGGCCGAAATGGCCGGACGTGGTCGCGAGCTGCCGGAAGAGCGGAAGGTCTGCACCTGGGGAGCCGAATTCTGGCTCTGAGCGACGGGCATGGGTCGATGGCGGCAGGACTGATCCTCTCTGCGTTGCTGTTCAGTGCCGATGAGGCTGATGGGCGGCATAGTGGCCATTACTGCCAAAGTTGGATCTACATTTTGGCAAGCGGTGATTTTGGTCTTGAAAAATAATGATAATAGAAACGATTTTTTCGTTTATGAGAGGGTGTGAGTTAAGCACAGCTTGCACGGATTGCGTCGAAAATATGGCTGCATCGAATTCGCGATTTCGAACGATACTACTCAGCAATGTAATTCTACTTTTTGCCGGAAGCAGGGTGGCCGCGCAGGAGGTGCCGCCGGTTAATCCCGAAGACATCGTGGTGCGCAACCAGTTGCCGGCTACGGAGGTAGAACCGCTGCGCCGCTTCGACCCGCAGGAACTGCGGGCGATGGGCATTTCGAGCATCGCTGATATGATCCAGCGCCTGGGGGCACAACTCAAGGGGCCCGATGGTTCAGCCCCCGTCTACGCCATCAATGGACGGCGCCCCCTGGACGCCACCGAGGTCAACACCCTTCCTTTCGACGGCATCCAGTCGATCGAGTTGCTTCCGCAGGAAGCAGCACCGCGCCTTGGCTATCCGCCGAACCAACCGGTGCTGAACTTTGCGACCAAAGCGAAATTCCATGGCTACGAGGCCATGGCCAGCGGACAGTCCAGCACGGACGGCGGCGGCGGTACGGCGGACAGCAGCATCGGCATGACGCGACTGCGCGGCAAGAGCCGCCTGAGCATCACGGCTTATGTCACGCAGCAGGCCGAACTGCGGCAGGAAGACCGGCGGATCAGTCCCGACCCCGCAATCCCTTTCGACATTCTCGGGAATGTAACCGGAATCGGAGGCGGCGAGATCGACCCCCGGCTTAGCGAACTCGCTGGAACGGCGGTTCCCATCGCCGCCATCCCGAAGGCACCGGATGCGCGCGGAACCCTTGCCGCATACCTGCCGAGTGCCAACCGGCCGAACGTGACCGACCTCGGCCCCTATCGCAGTCTGCGCCCTCGCCAGCGCAGGACAAAGCTGTCGGGGTTCGTGAGCCAGCCTCTTGGCGGCAGCGTGACGGGCATGCTGAGCCTTTCGATCGAACGCAGACGAAACTGGTCGCTGCAAGGGCTCGCCACTGCCTCGATTCTCGTACCCGCCGGCAATGCGACCTCGCCCTTCGACACCGACGTGATCGTGAACCGTTACCTGAATGAACTGCCGGTACTCAAGCAGACAGGAAGCGATAACACCTTCCAGGCGGGCGCTGGGCTGGTCGGATCGATGGGGGGCTGGAACTGGACGCTTCGGCTCAACCACGACGTAGTCCGCAATCGCACCGATAGTGATCTCGGGTTTGACATGACCGGCACGCAGCAGGCGGTCAGCATGGGCGGCGATGCCTTCTCGCCGATCATTTCAGGGGATGTAGGGCCGGTCATCAGGGATCGTGCGCGATCGACGGTGCGGAACAGCGAAGCCCAGCTCGTGGTGGACGGCATTCCCGCCACCCTGCCGGCAGGCCCGCTTACCCTGACAACGACATTGAGCGGGCTGCGATCTGGTACGGACAGCACCTCATGGTCATTTCCCGATGCGAACGTCTCACTCAACCGCGACCAGGCAGGCGGTAGTGTCACCGCAAGCATTCCCATTGCCTCAGCGGCATATGAAGTGCTGCCGTTCCTGGGTCGCCTCTCGGCCGAAATTTCCGGCGGCGCAAGCACGGTAAGCCGTCATGGGACACTGCTGAACGGGCATCTCGGATTGAACTGGGCGCCTACGAAGCGCGTGCAATTTCTGGCAACGCTGAAACATGCAGAGACTGCGCCTATTCTCGCGCTGATCGGCGCACCGCGCATCACAACCCCGAACACGCCCTTCGTCGATCTGGTTTCAGGCGAAAGCCTGTTCGTCACGTCTGTCTTGGGCGGCAATCCCGATCTTCTGGCCGAACGGCGGCGTACACTGACCGTAACCGCCAATCTGACGCCGCTCAAGACGGACGCGGTGCACACGAGCCTGATCTACGAAGATTCCACGATCCGCGACCAGTCTTCCAGCGTTTCCGTTCTGACCCCGGCGATCTCCGCAGCATTTCCGGATCGCTTCGTACGGGACGCTTCGGGGAAACTCGTGAGCGTGGACTTCAGTCCCGTCAACCTGTACCGCGAGCTTCAACGGACGCTGAAGGCAACCCTGTCCTATGGTGGCCCACTCGGTTCGCCGCCGCAGTCCCCAACGCAGGGCGCCCCGCCGAAAGTCACTTATCTCAACGCCTCGCTGACGCCGACGCTCAAGCTGGAGGACCAGCTTTGGCTCGGCCCGGGCACGGTCCCGCTCGATCTCCTCGACGGCGATAGCATCACTGCGAGCGGCGGACGATCCTGCTGGGACGTGCAGGCGGATTTTAGCCTGTTCCGAGACGGGCTGGGCCTCTACCTCCAGTCGATTTGGCATTCCGGCAGCCGCGCGCGAAACCCGGCGCCCACCGCCGACCTGTCCTTCGCGCCGCTCGGAACGACAAACCTGACCGTCTACAGCGACCTTGAGCGCTTGTTGCCGAATGAAGGCTGGGCGAAGAAGCTGATGATCGATGTCATGGTTCACAACATAGCGAACACCCGGCCGCGCGTGCGGGACAGGCTCGGCACGACGCCTGTTGCTTACCAGCCTGCCTATCTCGACCCGCTGGGCAGGACCGTCACTCTACGCATGTTCAAGCGGTTTTGATGTTTGCGCAGAAGCGGACGGTCCGCGCCTGCGGAGTAAAAAACCTCGGCTGAGCGGCTGATTAGGGTCGACTGCTTACGCGGAAAGCAACGGTTGCGCGGCTACTGCCCATCACTCAGTGCTGAATCGGGTTCGCCAAAAACCCCTTCCTTAAACGTTGCGTGAAGATCCCGGCCACTGGCGGCCTCCATGGCATTTTCCAGATCAATGCTGGTGACGGTTCCGCCAGCGTTCTTGCGGGTATAGTCGCGC
>NZ_DAMDBA010000130.1:0-7476 GCF_032093395.1 Novosphingobium sp. | reverse complement strand
GACGACCTGGTGGGGGCAGTGGAACGCGGTGTCGACATGTTCGACTGCGTCCTGCCGAGTCGATCCGGCCGCAACGGCCAGGCGTTCACCTGGAACGGCCCGTTGAACTTGCGCAACGCCCGCCATGCCGAGGACAACAATCCGCTGGACGAACGCTGCAAGTGCCCCACTTGCGGCACCTATAGCCGGGCCTACCTGCATCACCTCGTGCGCTCGGGGGAGATACTCGGCTCGATGCTGATGACCGAGCACAATATCTCGTTCTACCAGCAACTCATGCAGGGCATGCGCGACGCTATCGCGGCAGGCACTTTCGCGCAGTTCGCTGCCGATTTTCGGAGGGATTATTTTCAGCCTCGGGGCGGGTAGGGCCTGTCCGCCGCATCAATCCGTCAAAGACGGTCAGGCACCCGAGAGGCAGGACATGCCTTTCGGGTGCAATTGTATCTAACGATGTCAGGCTGGTTCCAGGCCTTCCTCGAGATCCTCGTGCAGAGCGCCGATCTCAAGCTTGGTGCCGACGTAAGTCACGAAGCGGCCCGTTCTGGAATCAAGGAATCCGGCACCGATCTCTGCCGCGAACTGCTTCGCGGTTTCAAGGTCGGGGTACCATTTGCCAGTGCGATTGGGAGTGATGAAACGATATCGGGACATGGTGCAAGCCTAATGCACAAGTTCCATGTCCGTTCCCTGACACGTCGCTCGATTCGCCGTGTTTTCTATCGTTCCAGCGCATAAGCAAAAAGGGCGGCTCCGCGAGGGAGCCGCCCTTTCCGTTTTTCTGGTCCGAAGACCCGATACTTAGCGCGAGTAGAACTCGACGACCAGGTTCGGTTCCATCTTCACCGGATAGGGCACTTCGTCGAGCGTCGGGACGCGAACGAAGGTCACCTTGTCGGCGCCGTCCTGGGCGACGTAGTCGGGAACTTCACGCTCGGGAAGAGCCTGAGCTTCGACGATCAGGGCCATTTCCTTGGCCTTGTTGCCGAGGCTGATGATGTCACCGACCTTCACGCGACGCGAAGCGATGTTGCACTTCACGCCGTTCACGCGGATGTGGCCGTGCGAAACGATCTGGCGAGCCGCGAAGATGGTGGGCGCGAACTTCGAACGGTACACGACCATGTCCAGGCGCTGCTCGAGCAGGCCGATCAGGTTCTGGCCGGTGTCGCCCTTCATGCGCGAGGCTTCCTGGTAGGTAGCCTTGAACTGCTTCTCGGTCACGTCGCCGTAGTAGCCCTTGAGCTTCTGCTTGGCGCGCAGCTGCAGACCGTAGTCCGAGAGCTTGCCCTTGCGGCGCTGGCCGTGCTGGCCGGGGCCGTAGCTGCGGCGGTTGACCGAGCTCTTGGGGCGACCCCAAATGTTCTCGCCCATGCGGCGGTCGAGTTTGTACTTGGCGCTTTTACGCTTCGACATAAGTCGTCTCCTTTTCTGCTGCCGCTTCCACCGTGGAAGCGGTCCATGTTGTCCCGGGGCGCACCATCCCGCCTATTTCGCGGAATGCGGCCGCCGCTTCACCGGGGTGCGGGGCCGAATGGACGGACCTGTCAAGAAGGCAGGCGCCATGTGAAGGGGTGCCCATACGGGCTCGGGGGTGAAAGTCAAGCGTATAAGCCGAAAAGCGGCTCAGCTACGCGGGCGACGCTCGTTTCCGAGGGCAGAGAGCACACCGCGAAGGGTGCGCACTTCGAGGTGATTCCAGCCCGGCTTCGTGAGAAGATTGCGCAAGGTCAGCCGATTGGCCGCCGCGCGCGTTTCGGGCCAGAAATAGTTCTTGGGTTCGAGCAATTGCTCGAAGTGGCCGATGAGGCCTTCCAATTCGTCTTGCGGGGCAGGGGGAAGCAAGTCCTCCTGCGTGGGCTGTGCGAGTTCGCCGCTTTCGGCGGCACCCTTGGACCACTCGTAGGCGCAGAGGATAACCGCCTGCGCCAGGTTGAGGGAAGCGAACTCGGGATTGATCGGCACCGTCAGGATCGCGCGGGCAAGGGCGACGTCCTCGGTCTCCAGGCCCGAACGCTCGGGGCCGAACACGTAGGCGGAACGGCCTCCGGTTTCCTTTGCGGCCTCATGAATTTCGCGCGCGGCCTGCTCGGGCGTGACGACCGGCTTGGTAACGCCGCGCTTGCGCACGGTCGTAGCATAGACATTGGCGCAGTCCGCAACGGCCTCGGCCAGTGTTTCGAAGACTTCCGCGTGTTCGAGTACCACGTCGGCGCCCGCGGCGGCGGGACCGGCCGAGGGATTGGGCCAGCCATCTCGCGGGGCGACGAGGCGCATTTCGGCCAAACCGAAGTTGAGCATGGCGCGTGCCGCCTTGCCGATGTTCTCGCCGAGTTGCGGACGGACCAGCACGATGACCGGCTTTTTCGTATCAGCCATTATCGGCATCCTTGGTAACGCCCTGACCGGCCACATCGCGGACGGTTCCTGCAAAAGCTTCAAAATCGCGGGCTTCGTTGAAGGCGCGGTAGACGGAGGCGAAACGGATGTAGGCGACCGAATCGAGCTGACGCAGCCCCTCCATCACCATTTCGCCGATTTCGCGAGAGGGGACTTCGGTTTCGCCCAAAGTCTCGACCTGGCGCTGCACACCGGAGACCAGCTGGTCGATCTTCTCGCGCTCGATACCGCGTTTGCGGCACGCAAGTGTAACCGATTGCTCGATCTTGGCACGGTCGAACGGTTCGCGGGCATCGTCGCTTTTGACGACGGTGATTTCGCGAAGCTGGACCCGCTCGAACGTCGTGAACCGCGCGCCGCAGCTGGAACACTGGCGGCGGCGGCGGATCGCGGTGTTGTCCTCGGTCGGGCGGCTGTCCTTGACCTGGGAATCGTCGTGAGCGCAGAAAGGACAGCGCATTCAGCTAGTTACTTTCAATTCTTGAAGACAGTCGAAGTAGGCGTTCAGGGGCGCACGCGCTTGTAGAACTGGTACCCCGCACCGACCGCAAGACCCAGCGGGATGGACACGAACGGCAGTACGGCTGCCGCGACCGCCCCGGCCGCACCCCAGACGAGAACCGGCTTCGTCGAGGGATGGTCGAGGCCATCCTGAAGCATTCCGGCCAACTCGTGGCGGGCGTCGGAGATGAAATCACCGGAGTCGTTGGGGCGGTTGGGGTCGGTCATGGCAGCAAGGCTCCTGAAATCAGTCCTCGTAGATCGGGAATCGATCGCACAGAGCCTCAACGCGCGCGCGCACGTTCTGCTCCACCTGAGCGTCGCCCGCTTCGCCGCACTTGGCAAGGCCGTCGAGCACGTCGGCGACCATGTTGCCGATTTCGCGGAACTCTTCCGGGCCGAAGCCGCGGGTGGTGCCGGCGGGCGAACCCACGCGGATGCCGCTGGTCTTCATCGGCGGCAGCGGATCGAAGGGGATGCCGTTCTTGTTGCAGGTGATGCCGGCACGCTCCAGAGCCTCGTCCGCATCCTTGCCGGTCACGCCCAGCGGCGAGAGGTCGATCAGCGCGAGGTGGGTGTCGGTGCCGCCCGAAACGATCGCGGCGCCGCGCGCCTTGAGCGTGTCGGCGAGAACCTTGGCATTCTCGATCACGCGCGCGGCATAGTCCTTGAACTCGGGACGCAGCGCTTCACCGAAGGCGACGGCCTTGGCGGCGACGACGTGCATCAGCGGGCCGCCCTGAAGGCCGGGGAACACCGCCGAGTTGATCTTCTTGGCCAGCGCCTCGTCATTGGTGAGGATCATGCCGCCGCGCGGGCCGCGCAGCGTCTTGTGCGTGGTGGTGGTGGCGATGTGCGCGTGAGGGAAGGGCGAGGGGTGGAGCCCTGCCGCGACCAAGCCGGCGAAGTGCGCCATGTCGACCTGGAAGATGGCGCCCACGCTGTCTGCGATTTCGCGCATGCGCTTGAAGTCGATCACACGCGGATAGGCCGAACCACCGGCGATGATCAGCTTGGGCTGGTGCTGCTTAGCCAGGGCCTCGACCTCATCGTAGTCGATCAGGTGGGTGTCCTTGGTAACGCCATACTGCACGGCGTTGAACCACTTGCCCGAAAGCGCGGCACGCGCACCATGGGTGAGGTGGCCGCCGGCGTCGAGGCTCATGCCCAGGATGGTATCGCCCGGCTTCACGGTCGCCAGCAGCACGGCACCGTTGGCCTGCGCGCCCGAGTGGGGCTGGACGTTGGCGAAACCGCAGTCGAACAGCTGCTTGGCGCGTTCGATGGCCAGCGTCTCGACCTCGTCCGAAGGCTCGCAGCCCTGGTAGTAGCGCTTGCCGGGGTATCCTTCGGCGTACTTGTTGGTCAGCACCGAGCCCTGGGCTTCGAGCACGGCCTTGGAGACGATGTTCTCCGAGGCGATCAGTTCGATCTGCTTGCGCTCGCGGCCGAGTTCGTGGCCGATGGCTTTGGCGACGGCGGGATCGCTGGCGGCCACGCCGTCAGAGAAGAAGCCGGCGGAACGGATGGCGGTTTCAACAGTCATGTTCGGGCTTCTCCGTATCAGAAAACGGGGTTGGAAAGCTTTTCGACGCGGCCGGTGTGGCGTCCGCCACCGAATTCGGCCGAGAAGAAGGCATCGAGGCAGGCTTTGGCCATGTCCTCGCCGGTGAGTCGCGCGCCCATGGCAATGACATTGGCGTCGTTGTGCTCGCGGGCGAGGGCCGCCGACAGCGGCTCGGATACCAGCGCGCAGCGGCACGCGGGGTCGCGATTCACCGCGATCGAGATGCCGATGCCCGAGCCGCAGAGTGCGACGCCGAACGGCGCGGTACCATCGGCCACGACCGAGGCGAGTTTGTAGCCATAGTCCGGATAGTCCACGCGATCGGCGGTTTCCGGGCCGAGATCGGCAACTTCGTGGCCTTGCTCGATAAGGTATTCACGCAAGGTCGTCTTGAGATCGACGGCGGCGTGGTCTGAAGCAATCGCAATGCGCATGGGATGCCTGTCCTGATGCGGGGATTCGTTGCGCCTCCCCTTAGTCGCGACTTCGTCGTATTGCCACCATTGTTGGCGATACGGGCGTGTAATTGCCGGAACCGTTCGGAATTCATGGCTTTTATGAAGCAATCTTTGCGGAGCCGCACGTTCGGGGCGGCCATTGCGCTGCATTTTCAATCGTCGCCTGAAAGGAAGGCTTGGGCTCGTCGGCACGATTGACTCGTCGGGCCGGGCGGCGGATGTTTAAGCTATCGCCGAAGGGGCAGTGAACTCTATGAAATGGCTGGTCGTTTCGCTGTTGTCGGCCATCGCGCTTGCGGTGCTCGGCACCACCCCGCCGCGTTCCGCGCCGGCCAATATGCCCGCAGAGGATTTCTCGGCGGCCCGGGCGATGACGGATGTGGAGCGCATTGCCCGCGCGCCGCATCCTAGCGGCTCGGCCGAACATGCCGCCTTGCGTGGCTATCTGATGCAGCGGCTGGGCGCGCTGGGGCTTACGGTGCGCACGCAGGAAGGACAGTTCCCGGACGACGCCCGCGCGGCGCTGAACCGGCTCGGACGAACGGAGGCCGAGCATATCCCGCTAACCAACGTGCTGGGGCTGCTGCGGGGTACGGAGCCGAACCTGCCGGCCGTCGCGCTGATGGCGCACTACGACAGCGTCTGGGGCTCTCCGGCGGCGGCCGACGATGGGGCAGGCGTGGCCTCCATCCTTGAAACCTTGCGCGCCCTTTCGCTGGACGGGGGTCGGCGGCGCGACGTGCTGGTCATCTTCACCGATGGCGAGGAAGCCGGGCTCAACGGAGCCCGGATGTTCTTTGCACAGGCGCAGGAAGCGCGGCGGATCGGGGCTATCGTCAATCTCGAAGCGCGCGGGGGCGGTGGCACGACGAACCTGTTCCAGACTTCAGCGTCGAATGGAGACGTGGCGCGGCTATGGGCGCGCACGGCGCCGCATCCCGCGGGGACTTCGCTGGCAACCTTCATCTACAGCGTGCTGCCCAACGATACCGATCTCACCGTGGCGCTGCCGCAGGGCTATCCGGCGTGGAACTTCGCCTTCATCGGACGGCCGGGGCTCTATCACTCACCGATGGCGACGGCGGCCAACCTCGATCGCGGTTCGCTCCAGCAGATGGGCGAGCAGACGTTGGGTCTGGCGCGGGCTCTAGTGCAAGCTCCGGAGCTGCCACGTCGCGCGCCCGATATCGTGTTTTTCGACGTCTTCGGGCTGTTCGTGGTTCATTATGCACCGGGCTGGGGCTGGGCGATGCTGACGGTGGCGTTCGTCGGCTATGGAGCGCTGGCTATCCGGCGCCTGGACCTGTCGGACATGACCGGGGGCGTGGCGAGAATCCTGGCGCTTGCGGTGCTGGCAGGCGGGCTGCTCTGGGGGCTGAACATGATCTCCGGGGCGGCCGGCGCGGTTAACTACTACGACCGGCTGGCGGCGATCCCCCGGCTTCAGTTCGTTGCTTTCTGTGCGTCGGTCGCGATGGCGGTGATGGTGGCGGGCAGGCGGCCCGTTTCGATCTCGGGCGAGGTGGGCATGGTGTTGCCGGTGTGGATTGCCGCTGCCGTATTTCAGGCGTTCGCTCCGACGGCGGCATATGTGCTTACGGTGCCGCTGCTGCTCGGAGGCGCTGTCGCCCTGATGCGCGTTCTATTGCCGGAAAATGCGGCGCGCCTGGCTGCGGCTATCGTCGCAGCGCTGGTGACCGGATATGCATTGGTGCTCGGTTTTGCGCTGATGCAGGCAGTTGGACCGACCCTGCCCATGGTCTGCCTCCTGCCGCTGCTGATGGCGGTGCCGGTTCTGGTGCCGCTGCGGAAGCCTCTGGCGCCGGGCACCATGCGCGCGACGGCGGGCGTGCTTCTGATCCTGGCACTGGGGGTGGCTCTCTGGGTGCGTTGGGATGCACCGGCCGCCAGTGTTCCCGCCTACGAACAAGCGCGATCGCTAGGCGTCAAGGGATAGCCTCAGGCTGGACTTGCCCGCATCGGCCCCGGCCTGAAAAGCCGGCCATGTGTACCAAGGAATATGCGCCGGTCTGAGCGATGAAGCGCGGGAAGCGCCAGACGTTCAGAAATGCCTGCAGGGCGCGTACGAAAAAAAGCCCCGTCGAAGCGGGGCTTTTTCTGTCCGATCAGCGGCTCACTGATCGAGGAACGAGCGCATCTTGCGGCTGCGGCTCGGGTGCTTGAGCTTGCGCAAGGCCTTGGCCTCGATCTGGCGGATACGTTCGCGGGTAACCGAGAACTGCTGGCCAACTTCTTCAAGCGTGTGATCGGTGTTCATGCCGATGCCGAAGCGCATGCGCAGCACGCGTTCCTCACGCGGGGTGAGCGAGGCAAGGACGCGGGTGACCGTCTCCTTGAGATTGGCCTGGATCGCGGCATCGACCGGAATGATCGCGTTCTTGTCCTCGATGAAATCGCCCAGGTGCGAATCTTCCTCGTCGCCGATCGGCGTTTCGAGGGAGATCGGCTCCTTGGCGATCTTCATCACCTTGCGAACCTTTTCGAGCGGCATCGACAGGCGCTCGGCCATTTCCTCGGGCGTGGGCTCGC
>NZ_DAMDBA010000129.1:0-7894 GCF_032093395.1 Novosphingobium sp. | reverse complement strand
CAACACGGCGATCCTGGCGCCGTTCGAGGGCAATGTCGGCATCGGTTTCGCGGTTCCCGCCTCGGTGGTCCGGGACGTCCTGCGGCAAGCGCGCTCCTGATCCTTTAGCGAGCGGTGCCCGGCTTGGGCGCGACGCGAATCTGATTGCGGCCTCCGGTCTTGGCCCCATAAAGCGCCTCATGGGCGGCCTTGAGCGCAGCCCGCGGGTCGGGATGATCGAAGACGTCAGCCACGCCTGCGGAGAAGGTGATCTGGCCGAAGGGCTCGTCGTTGTGCCGGTTGACCAGACGCCGCTCGGCGAGGCTCTCGCGCAGCCGGTCAAGGCGCTCCTTGGCTTCGGTAAGGGTGCACCCCCTGAAGAGCATCACAAATTCCTCGCCGCCATGGCGTGAGACGTGGCATTTGTCGTCCGAAATTCCGGACAGAAGATCAGCGATCAGGCGCAGCACCCGGTCACCCGCCTCGTGGCCATGGGTATCGTTGATGCGCTTGAAATGGTCGATATCGCAAAAAGCCAGGACCAGCGGGTCGAGCGCTGCGCGGGCGGCCTTGTGCTCGCGCTCGAGCACGGCTTCGAAGCGCGGCGATTGGGCAGACCGGTAAGATGGTCGACTTCCGCGTCGCGCTGGGCTTTTTCCAGACTGCGGCACAGGCCTTTCGCTTCGGATTCGCTGGTGCGCATTTCGGCCTCGAGGCTGCGCGTCTTTTCCAGCATGGCCTTGGCGAGATCAGCCAAGGTCGAAATGATCTGACCGGTTTGCTGGACGCTCGCGAGATCGGCCACCTGCTGTTCGAGCTCGTCACCGTAATTCGATGTCGCATGCCGGGCGGCGGTCGTGTTCTTCGAGAATGTGTCGAGTGTCTGCTCGAGACGTACCATCAACTGCTTGATCTCGCCCGGCGCTTCATCCGACTTGGCAGCCGCGGTAACCTCGTCGAGCCACGCCTGCGTCACGGTCCCGCCGTCCGCCCGGCGCTGCATGACCTTGCGCGCGAGCCCCGGATTGCTTCCGCTAGCGATGCCGTGGGCGACCACAAGATTATCCGGGCTGATCTCCAGGCCATGATCGAGCAGGAATGCAGCGATCTCGTTCAGGACATGGTGGCGCGCGGAAAGATGCCGGTCCTCCGTGTTCGCACCGGGGCGAGGTCCGCCTGTCTCGTCTCCGCTATGCCTCGATCCGAGCCAGCCGAGCCATTTGCGTGGCGATCGCGATGATGCATCGATATCCGTCAAATATGCCCCCAACCCTGCGCGCTTGGCATTCGCCCCTGCCTTGCCCTGCTCGCCGCTTCCCCCCCGGGAGGCTCGCACGCACTAGCGCGCCGGCAAGTGCTGCGCACCAGATACAGTTTTGCCATGTTCCGCAACAGCGATCCTCTCGTTTTGCCGCGGAATTAGGGGAAAATAATAGCAGCAATGATGCTTCATCCATCAGCAGTCATCTGTCAGCGCTCAACTGTCTCGCCTCACAAAAACTAGGCCCGAGCTGCTCCCAAAGATGGCCATTGCCGACACGCTTGACTCCGCGGCGCGGGCAGGTTTTCTTCAAGTTGAAGCATTCCGCGAGGGTGAGGTGTCGACGCATGCGGCCGAATCATTTCCAGTAGACCCGTCCGCGAGACTCTTCATCACGGACGACCTAAGCGCACGTCCGCGCAACCGGCATCCGCCCAGCGCTGAACGCCTTGCGGTCCGCCAGCTTCTCGGGAAAATGGTCGATGCCCCCGACGAGGTGATGCCGCGCATGGTGGCCCATGCCCTCGAACTCACCCAGGCTAGCGCTTCCGGGCTCAGCATCCTTGATGAGAGCCACGATCCTCCCGTGTTTCGGTGGCAGCATCTCAACGGAGCGCTCGCCCGTTTCGAAGGCGCGCTGACGCCTCGTCACAACAGCCCCTGCGGCGAGACGCTGGACCGCGATGCGCCGCTTTTGTGCAGGCATCCTGAGCGCGTCTATGACTGGATCGCCGAGCATGATCTCGTCATCCCTGAGGTCCTGCTTGTCCCTATTCGTATCGGCAAGGAGCGGGCGCATGGCACCTTGTGGGTCGTTGCACAGCACGAGGATCAGTTCGACAGCGAGGATCTTCGGATCGTATCGGAACTCGCCGACCTCGTCGCCGTGGCCCGGAAGATGCAACAGGACAAGCTGCGGCTGCAGGAAGCGCTTGAACAACAGTCGATGATCGCGCGCGAGATGGATCACCGGGTGAAGAACCTCTTTGCCCTCACCCAGGCGATGATCGAGATGAGCGCCCGGCATGCGACCAGTCCTGCCGAACTGGCGCAATCCCTGACGGGTCGCCTGCAGGCGCTTGCCCGCGCGCATGCGATGCCAGAGCACACGGGCGCAGCAGAGAAAGAACCGGGCAGCCTCGACCGGACAGAGCTGTCCGCCTTGATCCAGGCGCCCCTCGAGGCGCATACCTCCCTCGCCGAGCCGGGACGTGTCTGCTGCAAAGGTGAGCCGATCCCGCTCGGGCCTCAGGCCACCACAAGCCTGGCCCTGCTGTTCAACGAGCTCACCACCAACTCGGTCAAATACGGCTCGCTCGGCAGCGGAGAGGGACATGTCCGGGTGGAATGGGAGGCCTGCGGACCCGATCTCGTCATCCGCTGGGAGGAAAGAGGCGGACCGCGCCTCGCCGGGCCGCCCGCGCGTCAGGGCTTTGGCACCAAGCTGATGCAGCAGGTGTTGCGCGGCCGGCTCAAAGGCCGACTGGAGAAGAACTGGGATCCGGACGGCCTCGTGGCAATCGTCAGGCTCATGCGCGATCGGCTCGCCGACTAGGCCGTGTCGCCGTAATCGCTTTGGTCAGGGGCGAGGACAGCGCGAACTTTCTCCAGCTCTGCCAGGCGGGACTCGTCTTTCGCGCGCGCCGCCTGGAATATCTCGTTGACCAGCCCCTGCAGTACGTGCCGCCCATAGCGCTGTCGCAAGGTCTCGGCTTCCTGCAATGCCATAAGCCTCATGCGCCCTCACCGGGAATGGGGTTCGACAGGTCTTTGGGCGACCTAATCCCGCAGCCGTTAACCCGGCGTTGCCGACAGGCCTTGGCGCGAAATTAACTGTGACCGTTCGGTCTCAACCGGCCCGCAAAATTGGTGCATTCCAGGCCATGTACTGAGGGAAAGATTAACCAGCCTTCCCTAGAATGCGGCGGATGGATCTTTCTAACGCGCCATCGTCTTGGGACATCGAACGGGAGCGTCTCGCCGCGCTGTCCGGCTATGCGATTCTCGACACGCCGCCCGAGCGCGAATATGACGTCCTGACCCGCGTCGCCGCCGTCGCCCTCAATGTCCAGAGCGCGGCGATCAGTCTGATCGATGGCCACCGGCAGTGGTTCAAGTCACGCCACGGTATCGCTTTTCCCGAAACGCCTCGCGCAGTCGCGTTCTGCAGCCACGCGCTCGAGGCGCGTTCGGCGCTTGTCGTTCCCGACGCGAGCCAGGATGCCCGCTTCCGGGACAACCCGCTCGTCACGTCGGAGGGCGGGATTCGCTTCTATGCGAGCGTTCCGCTCATCACGAGTACCGGCCTTTGCCTAGGGACCTTGTGCGTATTCGACCCCGCTCCGCGCGAGCGGCTGGACGATGATGAGCGCCTTATCCTCGAGGATCTCGCACAGCATGCGACGAGCCTCATCGAAGCGCGCTGTGCGCGGCGGATGACGGAGATCGCGGGCAAGGTTGTCGATGCGACGTCGGATGCCGTCCTGGCGGCCGATCTGAACGGCCGGATCGTTCATTGGAACGCCGCCGCGGAGCAGATGTTCGGCCGGTCGCGCCACGAGGCGATCGGCGAGGATGTCTCCATCATCATGCCGCCGCGCTTTGCGCTCGGTCACGCTGAAGCCTTCGGACGCGCTGCCCAGGGCGGCCCTACCCGCCTCGTCGGGTCCTTCATCGAACTCGTCGCCATGCGCGCCGACGGCAGCGAGTTTCCGATCGAGCTCTCGCTCGCCCGCTGGGGTGATCCGGGCGGAGACCAGGGCTTCGCTGCCATCGTGCGGGATATCAGCGCGCGCAAGAGCCTGGAACGCGAACGCGAACATGCGCAGAAATTTCTGCAAAGCATCGTCTCCAACCTCCCCGCGACGCTATTCGTCAAAGACGTGGAGACACGCCGCTATCTGATGATCAACCGTGCCGGCGAGACCGTGATGGGGCGGCCGGCGAGCGAGATCATCGGCGCTACCGACCACGAGCTCTTTCCGGCGAACGCCGAGGCTAGCGAGGATCGTGACAATGAAGCGATAGCCCGCCGGGACACGTACCAGACCGAAGCGGCCTTCACCCGCGGCGATGGCGAGACGCTCTACCTGCGGACAATGCGCACCGTGATCGACGTGCCTGACCGCCCCTGCCAATATCTGCTCGGTGTTTCGGAAGACGTCACGCAGATCCGCCGGACGGAAGCCGAAGTCCTCCGTCTGGCGCATCATGATGCGCTGACGGGGCTTCTCAACCGGTCGAGCTATACTGACCGATTGTTCCGCATGGTCCAGGCGCGCGAGCCTTTCGCCATGCTCAGCATCGACCTCGACCGGTTCAAGGCGGTCAACGATCAGTTTGGGCATCCAGGCGGAGATGCCGTGCTCATCCAGGTCGGGGATCGGCTGCGCGCCGTCATCGAGAGCGAAGGATGGATTGCGCGCATCGGCGGGGACGAGTTCATCGCCGTGCTGGCCGGGGAGCGCCTGCGTGAACGGGCGCAGATGTGCGCCGATAGGCTGATCGACGAATTGGCCAAGCCGATCGTGACTGGACGCGGCGTCTGTTACATCGGTGCCTCGGTGGGGATCGTGCTCATGCCGCAGGATGGCGAAACGACCGAGCAATTGCGCGAGAACGTCGACCTTGCGCTCTACCGCGCCAAGCATAATGGCCGCGCCTGCGCGTGTTTCTTCAATGCCGAGATGGATTCCTCGGCGCGCGATCGCCGTCAGATCGAGCGCGACTTGCGCGAAGCGGTCGCGGCCGGCGACATCGGGCTGGTCTATCAACCTCTCGTCGCGGCGCAGACCGGCAGGATCACGAGCGCGGAGGCCCTCGCGCGCTGGACCCATCCGGTCAAGGGGCCGATCCGGCCGGACGTCTTCATCGCGCTCGCCGAGGAATGCGGGATCATCGACCAGCTGGCCGAACAGCTGCTGCGCCAGGCATGCGTCGATGCGCGTAACTGGCCCGCCGATGTTCGGGTGGCGGTAAACCTGTCGCCGTTACAGTTCGTTTCCGGCAAGCTTGTTGAAACGGTGGGCGCAGCGCTTGCGGCCTCGGGTCTGTGTCCTAGCCGACTGCAGCTCGAGGTCACGGAAGGGCTGGTCATTCGCGACGTCGAGCGCACGTTCGACCAGTTGGAGGCGCTGCGCAGCCTGGGCATTCAGATCCTGATCGATGATTTCGGCGTGGGATATTCGTCGCTCAGCTATTTCCAGCGCTTCCCATTCGACAAGGTGAAGCTCGACCGCTCCTTCGTCGAGCAGGTAACTCAGTCGCAGGCCGCGAGAGCGATCATCCAGGCCGTGGTAGGGCTAGGCGAACAACTCGGCATGGCCGTTGTCGCGGAAGGCGTGGAAACGCATGAGCAGATGGAAGCGCTTGTCGCCATGGGCTGCACGCATCTCCAAGGCTATCTGTTCAGTCGGCCGCTGCCCGTGAACGCGCTCTGCGCCATGCTCGAAAGCCAGCGGTCCGTCGTCCCGCGCCAAGACAGCCAGGCGGCTTGACTCCTCGTCATCCCGCTATGCGAGATCACGCTTCGCTGGGTCGAGGCAGATCGCCGACACCACACGGCGCAGATCCTCCTGACTGTAAGGCTTGAGCAGGATTGCGGCATCGGGAAATTCGGTGGATGAAATGCCGCTGCCGTCGCCGCTGGCGAAAATGATCGCTGGCGCGGGGACACGCGCCTTGACGGTCCGGGCAAGGTCGATGCCGGACGCCTTGGGCAGGCCGACATCGGTCAGGACAACGTCGACCTCGTTTTGCCCCAGCAGCGCTTCGGCGGCTTCGGCGTCCTCGGCTTCCAGGACGGCATGGCCAAGATCGGCGAGCATGTCCGCGGTGTTGAAGCGGATCAGTCCGTCGTCTTCGACAAGGAGGATACGAAGGGTGCGGGCCTCCCGCACAGCCTGGGACGCCGGCAAGGGCGATGGCTCCGGTGCGTTTCCGCCGCCCTCCGCGATCAATCGGTGCTGTGCTTCGTTGGCCAGCACGTGGCGGACTTTGCGGGCAAGCGCTTCGCGCGTGTAGGGCTTGGAAAGAAGCTCGACCCCCGGATCGAGCCGGCCATGATGCACGATCGCGTTCTCGGTATAGCCCGAGGTGAAGAGCACCGCGAGGTTCGGCAGCCGTTCCTTCGCTCGGCGCGCCAGTTCGGGACTACGCAGCGGGCCGGGCATGACGACGTCAGTGAAGAGGAGATCCATCGGCACGCCACTCTCGATGACGGTGAGCGCGCTTTGCGCGTCGCGCGCCTTCAGCACCCGGTATCCAAGTTCGGACAGCAGGCAGACGGCGGTCTCGCGGACGGCATCGTCGTCCTCCACCACGAGGACCGTCTCGGAGCCGCCCCGCACCGGTCCCGTGCTCGTATCGGTGAGTATGTCTTCCCGGGCAGTCTCGCGGCGCAGGTAGAGCTTGATGGTCGTGCCCTCACCCACCTCGCTGTAGATCTTGATATGGCCACCCGACTGCTTGACGAGGCCATGGACCATTGAAAGACCAAGCCCCGTCCCCTTGCCTTCCGGCTTGGTGCTGAAAAATGGTTCGAAGACCTGGTCGATGATTTCCGGCGCCATGCCGGTGCCAGTATCGGTAACCGCCACCATCACATATTGCCCGGCGGTGACTTCGTCGTGCTGGCGGGCATAGTCATCATCGAGCCAGGCGTTGGCCGCCTCGATCGTCAGGCGGCCGCCATCCGGCATGGCATCTCGCGCATTGATCGCGAGATTGAGGATGGCGTTTTCGATCTGACCCGGATCCACGAGGCAGTTCCACAATCCGCCGCTCACGATGGTCTCGATCTCGACATCCTCGCCGATGACCCGGCGCAGGAGATCGTCCATATTGTTGATGAGGCGGCCCAAATTGACCACCTTGGGCTCGAGCGGTTGTCTGCGGCCGAAGGCGAGGAGCTGCGAGGCGAGCTTCGCGCCGCGCGAGACGCCTGCCAGCGCATTCTGCACACGCTGCTCGGCGCGTTCATTTCCTGCAATGTCGCGCGACAGCAGCTGGAGGTTCCCGCTCACCACCTGCAGCAGATTGTTGAAATCATGTGCAACGCCGCCCGTCAGCTTGCCGAGTGCTTCGAGCTTCTGCGACTGGCGCAGCGCCGCTTCGGCAGCCTCGCGGTCCAGCGTTTCGCGCTGCAGCCGGCCAAGGGCCGTGCCGAGTTCTTCAGTGCGCTGCTCGACCCTGTGTTCGAGCGTCTCGTTGAGGTTGTGGAGCTGGTCCTCCGCGCGCTTCTGATGCGTTACGTCGTAGCCGTCGACAAAGATGCCCGAGACACTGCCGTCCGGCTCGATGATCGGCTGATAAATGAGGTTCACGAAGCGGGTCTCGAGCGGCCCCTCCGGCGTGCGCTGGAGATGGGCTTCGAGATTGCGGCCCACAAAGGGCTCGCCGGTCTGGTACACCCTGTCCAGCAGCTCGATGAAACCCTGCCCGGCTATTTCAGGAAGCCCGTCGCGAAGGGGCATGCCGACCACATCGCGATGGCCGACAAGTTGCTGATAGGCGTCGTTGACCATGTCGAAGACATGGTCAGGGCCCTTCAAGATGCACATGAAGCTCGGGGCTTGGCGGAAGAGCCGGCGAATGCGGTCGCGCTCCTGCGTTCGCAGTTCCACCTCCGAGATCAGCTGGCGGTTCGCCTGTTCG
>NZ_DAMDBA010000128.1:0-8077 GCF_032093395.1 Novosphingobium sp. | reverse complement strand
TCTGGTTTGCCGCATTTTCCGAGTCATCAGGTGATTCCACCTGATTAGAAAATGCGCTAGGGCGATCCCATGGACTTCGACGACCAACTGCGCCGCTACTTCGGCACCGACGAGCTTTCGACCATCGCGCCTTCCACCCTGGAAGCCGGCATCGACCGGATGCGCGTGGATCTGGGCATGGAAAAGGATCGCAACCGCCGCTTCGCGCTGTGGTCGCTGCTCTATTTGTTCAACGCCTCACCCGACCTTGATGTCGCCTTCGACAACGAAGAAGATCGCAACGCCGCGCGAGACTTCATGGACATGATGGCCAAAGCGCAGGATTCGGGGGCGCAGGACGGCGACTGACCGGCAATCTGCCGATCAGGGCCGTTCGAAATAGCTCGCCAGCTCGACATGGGTGGACCAGCGGAACTGACCGACCGGCCGTAGTTCCACCAGCCTGAATCCCGCTTCCACCAGCCGCGCCGCATCGCGTGACCAGCTGGAAGGATTGCACGAGATATAGACCACGCGGTTCACCGAGGAAGCCGCGATGCACTCCACCTGATCGCGCGCGCCGGCCCGCGGCGGATCGAGCACCACGGCCTCGACCTTGCTCAGCTCGTCCGCTTGCAACGGGTTGCGGAAAAGGTCGCGATGGGCGCTGAACACCGGAAGCTGGGCGCGATCCGCACCTGCCTTGCAGGCCAGATGCGCATCGCGCGCGGCTTCGGCCGCCAGCACCCGGGTCTGCGGACCGGCCAGGGCCAGCGCGAAAGTGCCGAGCCCGGAGAACAGGTCCGCCACCGTCGTCGCGCCTTGCAGCCAGCCACGCGTCGCCTCGACCAACGCCTGTTCGCCATCCGCCGTCGCCTGGAGAAAGGTTCCAGGCGGAAACGGCACGGAGACGCCGCCCAGTTTCACGGTTACCGGCACCGGCTCCCACACGGTTTCGAACCCGTAGCCGCCGTCCATGGTGAGACGCGCCAGCTTATGCTCGCGCGCGAAATCCAGCATGGCTTCGGTCGCCGCCAGCCCCTCGGCCGTAAGCCCCTTGACCCCCAGGTCGACGCCCTGGTCGGTCAGGGTCATCTCGATATCGGCGGCCATGCGCGTCTGCTGGTGCTTGCTGGGCTTTCCGGGGCGACCACCCTTCTTCGCCGGCGCCGCCTTGCCCATGGTGATGAGCAGTTTGCGCAGCGGACCCAGCACCGCGAAGAGTTCCGGCACCATGACCGGGCATTCCTCCAGCTCCACCAGCCGGTGTGACTTCGCCTCGCGAAACCCGATGACGACGCGTCCGCCCGAACTTTCGGCCCTGAGCGAAACGCGGCGGCGCGCACCCGGAGGCGAAAGATAGGGCGGCGCGATAGTCTCGGCCCCCAGTTCCTGCGATGCCGAGGCATTGGCGACCCGCGCCCCCACGAACTCGGCAAGCGTCTCCTCGTCGAGCTGCTGCAACTGGCAACCGCCGCAGCGGCCGAAATGGGTGCAGGCGCTCTGGATATGGTGCGGGCCCCATTCGAGGGTGCCGTCCTCATGCAGGAGGTCGCCGGGGGCCGAGCCCCAGGCGAAACGTCCGCTCGCGGTCACACCATCGCCCTTGGAGGCGATTCTCAGGATTTCTTCGGTTTCGGTAGTCACAGGCAGGCCGCTAGCGCAGCCGGAACCATTTGTCCAAGCTGACCGGCGGTAAAGGCGGGCGGGCAGCGCCTTGCAGCCTCTCCATGAAGCCAGACGCCCTCGCCCGCAGCGGCAAAGCCTTCCGATCCGGCGGCCAGCCGGCTGGCGATGCAGCCGGCCAGCACGTCGCCGGTTCCGGCCGTCGAGAGCCAGGGGGTGGCACGCGGGCCGAACGCCAGGCGTCCGTCCGGCGCCGCGATCACGGTGTCCGGCCCCTTGGCGACGACGATCATGCCTGTCGCCTGCGCCAGGGCACGCGCGCGCTGTGGTTTGCTGCCGCTGCCGTCCAGATCGAAAGCGCGTTCCAATGCGAGCATCTCGCAGTCGTGCGGCGTCGCCACCGTGGCGGCCTGTCGCTCTGCCAGATGGCGCGGGCCTAGCAGCACCAGGGCATCGGCATCGACCACTGCCGGCACGGGATCGGCCAAGGCGATCGCCAGCCGTTCTCGCGCCGCGGCGTCGCGCCCAAGGCCGGGGCCGACCAGGACCGCCGTATTGCGATCGTCGGTGAGTACATCGACGAGTTCGCCCTGGTCCACCACCAGGTCGGCGGGAACGTTTCGCTTGCTGTCCGCAAACAGCTTCACATAGCCCGCGCCCGCCCCTTGCGCCGCGATGCCGGCCAGCACCGCCGCACCGGGCATGGCGCCGCCGACCACTGCGAGCAGCCCGCGTCGATACTTGTGCGAGTCAGCCGACGGCGGGGAGATGCGGGGTCTGGACAGGGCTTCGGCCGCCTCTGCAACCGCATCCAAGCCGATCGGCACCAGCCGCAGCGTACCCATGACCGGCGCGGCCGGCATCAGGAAGTGCGCCCATTTCCATGCCCCCAGCGCCAATGTGAGATCGTATTGGGGCAGCACCGCGTTCAGGACCATGCCGGTGTCGGACTGAACGCCGCTCGGCAAGTCGATGGCAACCCGATGGTGGTGCGATCGGGCCAGCCTGGTCAGCAGGGCAAAATCCTCGGCGGACAGGGGCCGCGTCAATCCGTTGCCGTAGAGGCAGTCCACGAAGATGTCGCCATCCGCTGCCTCGTTCGGACCCACCACGGTGCCGTGATAGAGCGCGCGAGCGTTGCGAGCGGCATCGGTTCCGGGGGCGCTGGCCGCGACCACCGCCACCTGACCGCCACGCTCCCGGATGGCCTCGGCGATCACATACCCGTCGCCCCCGTTGTTACCGGGGCCGCAGAGCACCGTCACCTTTCGCCCGCCGCAGATGCGCCATATCCAATCTGCCGCACCGCGACCGGCAATCCTCATCAGCGCTTCGACCGACGACCCCGCCCGGATCAGCGCCGCTTCCGCCTCACGCATCTGCGCGGCGGTGAGAACCTGGTTAGTGTGGCGATTTCGAGTTTGGAGCATCGGGCTTCCTCGTGGCCGGGAACAGGTAGCGGTCCGCTCCGACGCTGACGTCGATCCGGTCACCGTCCAGCCTTGTTACAGCCACTTGGGCGCCATCGGCAACTGCAAGCCCGCTGCCGTCCGTCATCACCACGAAGCGCCGGAACGCCCCGTCGGGATGATGGACGACCAGAACCAGCCGCTCCTGCTCCTCGACACGTTCGACCGCGCAGACCGGCTTGGGCTCGGCAGCCCCGGCGACTGCGCAGGCGATGTGCTCGTCGCCCTCCGCCTGCTCGGGTACCGGCTGATCCGAAGAGCAAGCGGCCAACGTGAAGACGAGCGCGAGGACGGTGGAGAGTTTCATGGCCATATGCCTTGCTAAAGGCGAGATGGACCATGCGCCAACCCGCTGTTGGACGCAGACCGAAATGGGACACCCGAAAAATGGGATACCGGAAATTGGATCCTCGAAGATTCGATGCCCGACGAGTGGATATCCGAAGAGCGGAGGCCCGAAGAGCGGAGGCCGTCGTCCCGGACTTGATCCGGGACCGCTGGCCGAGCCGCGCCTTGCTCGCGGGGAAGCGCCTAAAGAACTGACAGCGGTCCCGGATCAAGTCCGGGACGACGAGTTCTCACTTCCGCGTCCTACGTCCGCTTCTTATTTCCGCTTGAGCTGAGTCACGTCGCGCACCGCGCCCCTGGCGGCGCTGGTGGTCATCGCCGCATAGGCCTGAAGCGCGGCCGAAACCTTGCGCGGGCGCGGGTGCACCGGCGACCAGGCATCGGCACCGCGTGCTTCCTGCTGGGCGCGGCGATGAGCAAGCACTTCGTCCGAAACCATCAGGTTGATGGTGCGGCCGGGGATGTCGATCTCGATCGTGTCGCCGTTCTCGACCAGACCGATCGCGCCGCCCTCGGCCGCTTCCGGAGAGGCATGGCCGATCGAGAGGCCCGAAGTGCCGCCCGAGAAACGGCCGTCGGTCAACAACGCGCACGCCTTTCCGAGGCCCTTCGACTTCAGGTAGCTGGTGGGGTAGAGCATTTCCTGCATGCCCGGCCCGCCACGCGGTCCTTCGTAGCGGATGACGACGACGTCGCCCGCGCCGACCTGCCCGCCAAGGATACCGGCAACGGCGGCATCCTGCGATTCGTAGACGCGCGCGGTGCCGGTGAACTTGAGGATGCTGTCATCCACGCCCGCCGTCTTCACGATGCAGCCGTCCTGCGCGATATTGCCGTAGAGCACCGCGAGACCGCCGTCCTGGCTGAACGCGTGCTCCTTGCTGCGGATCACGCCGTTCTCGCGGTCGAGGTCGAGTTCCTCCCAGCGGCGGCTCTGGCTGAAGGCCGTCTGCGTCGGCACGCCGCCCGGCGCGGCCTTGAAGAATTCCTGCACCGAAGGCGCGTTCGTGCGCGAAATGTCCCAATGGTTCAGCGCATCGCCGAGGGTGCGCGCGTGGACGGTCGGCAAGTCGGTGTGCAGCAGGCCCGCCCGGTCGAGCTGGCCGAGGATCGCCATGATGCCGCCGGCGCGATGGACGTCCTCCATGTGCACGTCGTTCTTCGCGGGCGCGACCTTGGACAGGCACGGCACCTTGCGGCTGAGGCGATCGATATCCTCCATCGTGAAGTCCACGCCCGCCTCGATGGCGGCGGCCAGCAGGTGGAGCACGGTATTGGTCGAACCGCCCATGGCGATGTCCAGGCTCATGGCGTTTTCAAACGCCCCGAAGCTGGCGATATTGCGCGGCAGGACGCTTTCGTCCTCCTGCTCGTAATAGCGGCGGCACAGGTCGACCACGAGCCGGCCCGCTTCAAGGAACAGGCGCTGGCGGTCGGAGTGCGTCGCCAAGGTCGAGCCGTTGCCCGGCAGCGAGAGACCCAGCGCCTCGGTCAGGCAGTTCATCGAATTGGCGGTGAACATGCCCGAGCAGGAACCGCAAGTGGGGCAGGCCGAGCGTTCGATCGCCTGGACTTCCTCATCGGTGTAGCTCTCGTCGGCAGCGGCAACCATGGCGTCCACGAGGTCGAGCGCCTGCTCCTTCCCGCGCAGCACCACCTTGCCCGCTTCCATCGGCCCGCCCGAAACGAAGACGACGGGAATGTTGATGCGCATGGCAGCCATCAGCATGCCCGGCGTGATCTTGTCGCAGTTGGAGATGCAGACCATGGCGTCGGCGCAGTGGGCATTGACCATGTATTCCACGCTGTCGGCGATGAGGTCGCGGCTGGGCAGCGAATAGAGCATGCCGTCGTGGCCCATGGCGATGCCGTCATCCACCGCGATGGTGTTGAATTCCTTGGCGACGCCGCCGGCGGCCTCGATTTCGCGGGCGACCATCTGGCCCAGGTCCTTGAGGTGGACGTGGCCGGGCACGAACTGCGTGAACGAGTTCACCACCGCGATGATCGGCTTGCCGAAGTCCGCGTCCTTCATGCCCGTCGCGCGCCAGAGGCCACGCGCGCCCGCCATGTTGCGGCCGTGTGTGGAAGTGCGTGAACGATAGGCGGGCATTGTGCGAACTCCGGGATTTGTCAGGGGCACGGCGCCGGGCCAGCGCCGTGGTGGTCATCTATATGGGGGCCCCTACGCCATGTGCATGGCTTTTGCGAGGCATAAAATTTCCAGAAATGCGCTTTTCGCTTTTCGGATCGTGCGAGTTCAGACAGCCGGGGCAGAGCCGTAACGGTTGTCGTATCGCTTCCCGGATCGCGCGAGCAGAAGCACCAGGGTGCCCAGGGCAGCCAGGTAGCACAAGTTGTTGAGGAACAGCAGGCCAAACAGCCGCGTGTCGAACACCGGGTCCGCGAACAGGACCGGCATTCGGGCGAAGCCGAAGAGCAGGAACGGCAGCGGCAGCAGCCCCCAGGCGCCGGACCGTCCCGTGTCGTGAAGCCGCCGAACGACGGCAGCCGCAATCAACACGATCAGCAGCGCCATGATGCCTTCCACGGCGATGAGGAAGGGAGCGATGTCGGGCATCAGTTCGGGATGATAGCCGTCGATCGCGATTTCATAGTGTCCGGGGCCGGACGTGATCGTGGCCTGTTCGGAATGCTCCAGGGCAAACTTGCGCATCTTCGCCATCGACGCGAGCACCATCGGCGTCACGGTGGCGAAGCCACCGATCATGGCAATGCCCATGACGATCGCCGCCCAGGGCCAGAACATCGCGCGTGTTTCGCGTCCGGAAAATTTCGCCAGCCGCACAAGGTGATAGCCGATCATGTTGCCCCCCGATCCATCGCCGGGAGACTATCGCCGTCATCGGAAATCGACAAGTCAGGAGGAAATCAGCCCAGTTTCGCAACCACTTCGCCGCAGAGGCGGCCAAGGCGCTCGGCCCAGAGAGCCTGTCCTGCGGCATCCGTGATCTGGTCCTGCCGGATCTCGATGCTGAGATAGGCCCGTCCGTGCCCTTCCGCATGACGATTCATCGAGGCATTCAGAATTCGCCCGGAGTAAGGCTCCTGATCGCCCACGGTCAGCCCTTCCGCTTCCAGCAGAGGTATGGCGATGCGCGCGGCGCGATCATCCTCGTTATAGAGAATGCCGATTTCCCAAGGGCGCGGCTTGTCGCATGTAGCCAGCCCCGGCGTGAAGCTGTGGAGTGAGACGATCAGCGCAGGCGCCGTTTCTTCCAACAGATTCTCGAGCGCGACATGATAGGGATTGAAATATTCCGCCACGCGCGCCGCACGGCCGTCATCGCCGATGTCATTGCCCGGGATCGCATAGCCGTCCGAAACCGCGGGAAACATTCCGGGCATGCCGATGTCGCGATTGAGATCGCAGACGAGACGGCTGATCCCCGCGAGCCACGCCGAAGTACCCGGCGCGATCATTCGTTCCGCCACTTCCGCCACGCCTATGTCGATGGCGATATGCTGGTTCATTAATTCGGCCGGAATGCCGAGATCGATGCCCTCCGGCACATGGTTCGAGGCATGATCCGCAATAACGAGAACACCCCCCTTCACCGGCGCGCCCAGCAGCCGGTAGAGTTCGGTGTTCTTTACGGAAGGGGTCATCGCAGGGATCGTCAACGCAGTTTTCCGGATAATTGCCACCAATCGGGGTGTTCCGCCGCCATGCTTGCCGCGCCCCGGCTTAAGGCTTCCTGACTCTCGTAGAGGGCAAAGCAGGTAGCCCCGGACCCCGACATGCGGGCGAGGAACGGCCCCGTCGCCTTCAAAGCCGCCAGCACATCGGCGATCACCGGGCAGATGGCGATGGCAGGTGCTTCCAGGTCGTTGCGACCCGTAAGCGCGATTTCACGCAAGGTGCCGGTCGGCATGGGGCCGCGATCGACCTGATCCCAGGCCTTGAACACCGGCCCGGTCGGCACCGGCGCGCGGGGATTGACCAGCAGCACCGGGCAGCCTTGGAGATCGTTGTCGGCCACTTCGGCAAGATCGGTGCCGGTGCCGGTACCGATGCAGGGCCGCGAGAGCACGCAGGCGGGTACATCGGCGCCCAGCTTCGCCGCACGCTCCTGCCAGTCGTCCGGCAGGCCGTGCGCTCGGTCCACCATGCGGAACACCGCGCCGGCATCGGCCGAACCGCCGCCGAGACCCGCGGCCACCGGCAGGCGCTTTTCGAGATCGACCGCCCAACCGTGCCCGTGAGGAAGCGCCGTCAGCGCCTTGGCGACGATATTGCCGAAAGGATCGTCGATCTTCGCAGCAAAGTCGCCATGGGTGGTCAGGCGATCGGCCTCAGCCGGAGCGGCCACCAGTTCGTCTCCGGCATCGACGAAGGCGAACAGGGTTTCCAACTCATGATAGCCGTCCTGGCGACGCCTGCGGACGTGAAGCGCGAGGTTGATCTTGGCATAGGCGGTTTCGGTCAGCATCGCTCCGTCCATGGCGCGCAGCGAGCGGGGAGGCAAGGCGATAGCGGCGACAACGTCGTCCCGGACTTGATCCGGGACCGCTGGCCGGGCCGCGCCTTGCTCGCGAGGAAGCGCCTCAAGGACTGCCAGCGGTCCCGGATCAAGTCCGGGACGACGGCAGTTTCAGCCGTTCACATATGACGCCAGCTTAAACCGTTCACA
>NZ_DAMDBA010000127.1:0-8567 GCF_032093395.1 Novosphingobium sp. | reverse complement strand
CTACCACCCGCAGGATACTACCGTTGGGTGGTAGGGTGGGGGAGCGGGCCGGTGCCGCTAAAATCCGCCTGCGGCGGATTTTCGAACGACCTCGAAGGACCGGGATCTTCCAGTACCGCTTACAAAACCGCGCATTATCAAGGCCGGATACCCCCGATGGGCCACCGATTGGCCCTTATGTTCAATCGCGTCTGCGCCGGACGCTGGCTAGGCTGCACCTGCTCTGGTTCCCCGAGAGGTCGCATGCGTTCTCCATCGCCGCTCCGCGCGCTCTTCGTCATCAATTCGCTCGCCGGCGGCGGGGCGGAGCGCGTGTTCACGACGCTGGTGGAGCAACTCAGCCGCCGCCCGGACGAGATCGCCATCACCGTGGCCCTGCTCGATAACGAGGCGGAGGAAGCCTACCGCCTGCCCGCCGGCGTCCAGGTAGAGCGCCTGAACGCGCGCGGCAGCCTGCTGCGCAGCATCCGCGAAACCCGCAGGCTGGTACGCCGCCTGCGCCCGGACGTGACGCTTTCGTTTCTCTCGCGCGCCAACGTCGCCACCATCGTCGCCATGCGGCGCACCGGCGGTCCGGCGGTGATCAGCGAGCGGGTGAACACCACTGCCCATCTGCGCACCGGACGGCTCGCGTTCCTCAGCCGCCTGCTGATCCGCAACACCTATCCCACCGCCCGGCATGTCATCGCCGTTTCCGAAGGCGTCGCCCGCACGCTGGAAAGCGACTTCGCCGTCGAGCCGGCGCGGATCTCGGTGATCTACAACCCGGTCGACACGGCCCGCATCCGCGCGCTGGCGGAACAGGAACCGGCGATCCCGGTTACCCCGGCGGACTTCGTGACGATGGGCAGGCTGGTGGACAACAAGAACACCGCCATGGCCATCCGCGCTCTTGCGCAAACGCAAAACGGGGGCAACCTGATCGTGCTGGGCGAAGGCCCCCTGCGCGACGATCTGGCGGCGCTGGCGGCTTCGCTGGGCGTGGCGGACCGGGTGCGCTTCGCCGGGTTCCTGGCCAATCCCCATGCCGTGCTGGTGCGGGCGGGCTGCTACCTGCTCACATCCCATGCCGAGGGCTTTCCCAATGCGATGATGGAAGCCATGGCGGTGGGCCTGCCGGTCGTCGCCACCGATTGCCCCTCCGGCCCGGCGGAGATTCTCGAAGTCCACCTTGACGGGGGCGAACCGGCCTATGGCCATGGCGGAGCCCTGGTGGCCATGGACGACCACGCGGCGATGGCCCGCTGCATGGCCGAACTGACTGGCCCCCGCCGCGCCGACTTCTCCGAAGCCGCCGCCCGGCGCGCCGCCGCGTTCTCGGTGGAGAGCGCGGTCGAGCGGTTCCGCGGCGCGCTGATGGACGCCGCGCGCGAGGTGGCGTCGTGAAGATCAGCGTCACCGGCCTGCGCGGCATTCCCGGCGTGATGGGCGGCGTCGAAACCCATTGCGAGGAACTGCTGCCCCGCATCGCCGCCATCGAGCCGGACATCGAGATCGAGGTCTGCTGCCGCGCCCCCTATGTCGATCCGGCGATGACGAGCTTCCGCCATGTCGCCCTGACACCGCTCTATTCGCCCACCGGCCGCATCAGCGAGGCGCTCATCTCGACACTGGTGGGCATTCTCCATGCCCGCCTGCGCGGCGCGGACGCCGTGCATATCCACGCCGTGGGACCGGCCCTGTTCGCCCCCCTTGCCCGTCTGCTCGGCCTTAGCGTGCTGCTGACCCACCACGGCGCCGATTACGACCGCGACAAATGGGGGCGCGGCGCCAAGGCGATGCTCAAGCTGGGCGAGTGGCTGGGCCTGCGCTCCGCGAACCGCGTCGTCTGCGTTTCTCCGTCGCTGGCGGAGCGGATGAAGGCCCGTTATCCCACCCGCGCCGACCGGGTGGAATTCATCCCCAACGGCGTGAGCACGATGCCGCCCTCGCCGCAGAGCGATGCGGACGTGCTCGCCGAACTTGGATTGGTTGCCGGAGACTACGTGCTCTGCGTGGCCCGTCTGGTGCCGGAAAAGGGCATCCACACCCTGGTAGAAGCCTTCCGCCGCAGCGGTGACACCCGCACCCTGGTGATCGCCGGAGCGGGCCGCAAGGACGATCGCTATGCCCAGGACCTGCTGGCCATGGCCGAGGCGCGCATCCGGTTCCTCGGCATGGTGCCGCGCCCCCGCCTGGGCGTGCTGCTGCGCAATGCCGGGCTGTTCGTGCTGCCCTCCTTCCACGAAGGCCTGCCGATCGCCGCGCTGGAGGCACTGGCCTGCCGCTGCCCGGTGCTACTCAGCGACATCCAGCCCAATCGCGACCTCGGCCTTCCCGCCAGCCGCTATTTCCCGGTAGGCGATGTCGCCGCCCTCGCCGTGCGCCTCGCCGCGCATGACGAGGCGGGTGAGGATAGAGGATCCGCCCTGCCCGACACGCTCCTCGACTGGGACGAAGTGGCCCGGCGCACTGCCGCCGCCTATCGCAAGCTCAAGGGCCGCCGAAGCCTGCGCCATGCGCTGACCCCGGCTAAAGGATGACGCGATGCTGGCACTGACATCGGGCAGCCCGCCCATCCCGATCTTCCTGCTGCTGCCCACGATGATGCTGTTCTGCGTGCTGGTGGTGGTGCTCTGCCTGCAAGTGGGCGCTTCCACGCGGTTCCTGATCGTCGCCTTCGCGCTGCGCATGGCGATGTCGGCCATGCCGCGCTTCGCTTTCTCCTCCAGTCCGGCGGGGCTGAGCTGGAACGCGCTGGCCTCGGTCGTGCTGGTGGGAGTGGGCGCGCTGCTGCTGCTCCGCAGCCGCGCGGTGCCGCTGGTGCTGGCGCCGATCGTGCCGCTGCTGCTGGTGATCGCCATGAGCGCGGTGCTCAACGGCGAAATTGCCGGCTCGATCGAGAGCCTGGTGAAATACGCCTATCTCGCGATCATCGCCCTCACCGCCTACGATGCCTTCATGACCGACGGCGCGGGCAAAGTGCTGCTGCGCCTGCTTTTCACGTTCCTGCTGCCGCTCATGCTCCAGGCCTTCAGCATGTTGCTCGGCATCGCCAAGGCCACGGAAAGCGACGGCTCCACCTCCTACATCGGCGGCTACAACCACGAGGCCAGCTTCTCGATCATCCTGCTGACCGGCCTGCTGACCGCCATCCTCAACCCGCGCCTGCGCTCGCTCTACAAGCTGGGCATCGCCCTGGTCTGCGTGGGCGGTATCCTCGCGGCGAACTATCGGACGGCGATCGTCACCGCCGGGCCGCTGATGCTGGGCCTGTTCATCGCCGCCATCACCAGCGCCGTGAAACCCAGTCAGAGGCCCATCGCCGGCATCCTGGGCTGGCTGCTGGTGCTCTCCGCCGTACCGATCGTGCCGATCGTCGCCGGCGACCGCTTCGACGCGGTGACCACGGTCTGGCAGAATCCCGAGATTCTCAGCAAGGCCCCTGCCGACTTCAGCCGTGCCGATACGCAAGTGCTCTCGGGACGCCTGTTGCTGTGGAGCCAATACATCACAGCCTGGAACGTCGGCACGCCGCGCCAGCACATGCTGGGCTTCGGCGCCAACGCCTGGGAAGGCCGCTATCGCTATTACGCCCACAATACGCTGGTTTCCACGCTCTACGAGCTGGGCTGGCTGGGCGTGGCCGCCATGCTGCTGCTGTGGGGCTGGATGTTCGCCCTGGCCGCGACCGCGCGCACGCCCGCACGCTTCACGCTGATCATGGCCCACCTCGGCTTCTTCCTGCTCAACATGGCGACGATGCCGTTCTGGATGATCGAGGGCCTGCTGTTCTACGGCCTGCTCTGCGGCTTCACGATCCATGCCAACCTTCAGGGTCGGCCTGCGAAACGGTCCGTCGCAAATCCCGCAAGGCTCCGCCCGATTTAAGGAAATTCCGCCCCGCTTCCCGGTTGTGCTGGCAGTTCGCCTGGGCAAGTAGCCCAAAAGAACTAATCCATACGGATGAGAATATTCGTCATGGTTCGGTCAATAAAACGCGATTCTACGCATAAGCCTTTGGGGAAGCACATGTTTCGAACACTTGGCCTGGCCTTGCCGATGCTGGCCCTGGGACCTGTAACTGAAAACCGGCCTGCGACCGAACATCCGGCCGAAAACGCGCTGTCCGGCGTGGTTGCGGCGCCGATGACCGCCGCCCCTGCAACCACCGCCGCCACCTCGTTCCGGATGCCCTCGATCGCCCAGCCGCAGGCCGGCACCGCCTGCAAGGCCGTGGCGACGCTTCGCATGACCGCCACTACGCCGGGCATCTCGAAGGTCTGCGCGGTGGACGGTAAGATCCTCGTCAACGGCAAGGACGCCAGCGGCTTCGTGATGGCGGACGTCAAGGCCCAGCGCTACGGCCCGCTCATGCGCGGCGGCAACGTGCCCAACCTCCAGGTCCAACGCGTGTCGGACACCGATGCGCGCGCCGACGCTACCCTGGGGCTGGGTCTCGTCAACGTCAGCAACGGCATCGGCAAGGCGGTCTTCCACGACCTGGTATGGATCGGCAGTCAGACCCACCAGGCGATCAACAGCGACGACGCCTGGGCCGCCATTGCCCTCAAGGGCAAGGACGCGGACGACGTCGGAACGTTCGAAATCAACAACTTCGACTTCCAGAATCTGTTCATGGCCTCCGGCAGCCATTACCAGAACGTCGATGGTATTTCGACCGAGGGCGGCTATTCGGGCACGATCACCAATGGCCGGGTGATGAACGCCAGCGACGCCTGTCTCGACATCAAGGGCGACGTGCGGGTGGACAACGTCTACCTCTCCGGCTGCCGCCAGGGCATGAAGACCTGGACTAACCAGAGCCACGGCCTGATCGAACTGGGCACCAACCGCTTCGTCGGGATCATCGGCAAGGGCACCAAGGGAGCCACCCGCACCATCACTGTGGACGTGCTGATCGCCTCGGGCGATCCCTCCGTGCCGCTGTTCCGCGCCGAGGACGGGGTGGTCAACCTGCATATCCGCCGCCTGATCGCCAAACCGGGGCAGGTTCTGAACGGCGCGGGCAGCTTCTCCGGCTCCAAGGTCACCGTCGACCAGCGGATGTCGATCTGAGGAAGGCTCTGGTCTGTTTGAAAATTCGCCGAAGGCGAATTTTTGCGGCACCGAAAATGCCCAACAGGCATTTTCCAAACAGGAGTAGGGGCTGCTGAGATTTGGAAGTACTACCTGTTTCTCATGGATTTCCAAAGGCAAAGCCTCGCACAATAAGTCCGCGAATTTCCTCGATTCTCGAGAGGTAGGCGACTTGCACGTGGCTCCCAACAAGCTGGATCCCTCCGTAGCGCGCAGGGTGGGGTTGAACGATCCCGCACCTGGCCCGGCCGGCACTGGTTCCGCATCCGGGTCCGGCCCCGATGGCGGGAAGCTGATAGACCTGTCCTGGCTGGCAACCTTGGCCTGGCGGCACAAATGGGCGATGCTCATGGCCATCGCCTCGGTACTGGCCGTCACCCTGGCCGCCTACATGCTGGCGGTGAAGAAATACGACGCCAGCGTCGTGCTGGCGCTGGACCGGGGCGACCAGCAACTGGTCCGCACCGCGCAGACCAACAAGGACACCATCATCGATTCCCCGGCGGTGGACACCGAAGTGCAGGTGCTGCTTTCGCCCGAAGTCTCGGCAGCGGCCGTGCGCAACGCGCGGCTCAATACCGATCCGGCCTTCCTCGCCGCCTCGGCGCCCAACGCCCCCGGCCCGCTGACGGAAGCCGCCGCCGCCAATATCGTGCGCTCCAACCTCACGGTCGGTCGCCAGGGCCTCTCCTACGCCATCAACCTCGGCTATCGCTCGCGCGATCCGCAAGTCTCGGCCAAAGTCGCCAATGCGGTGGCCGATTCCTATGTCAGCGGCCAGGTACAGGGCGAGCAGAACGCACGCAGCCAGGACATCAACATGCTGCGCAGCCGGCTAGACCAGCTGCGCGGCGACGTGATCAAGGCGGAGGCCGCGGTCGCCTCCTATCGCGCCAGCGCGGACCTCGTGGCCGTCAGCAACGACAGCACGATCGCGCAGCAGGAGCTTTCCACGCTCAACACCGAACTGGCCTCGGCCAAGGCGGAACTGGCCGCCTCGCAGGGCCGCGCCCGCGCCAATGCGGGCGAGAACGGCACGGCCGTCAACAACAGCCCGGTGATCCGCGACTTGCGCACGGAAGTCTCGACGCTGGAAGTGAAGCTGGCCGAACAGTCCTCCTCGCTCGGACCCAAGCACCCCGACCGGATGCGGACCGAGGCCCAGCTCGATACGGCCCGCCAGTCGCTGCGCCGCGAAGTGTCGCGGGCCAGCTCCGGGGTCGGCGCGGACGTCGGCGTGGACAGCCAGCGCGTGGGTGCCCTTCAGTCCGCCATCGGCGGCGCCAAGGGCCGGCTGCTGGCAGGCAACAACGCCTCCGTGCGCCTCAACGAACTGGAGCGCGTGGCCGAAAGCTCGCGCCAGCTCTACCAGACCTTCCTCGATCGCTACCGGGTGGAACTGGCCACGCGCGGCACCGAGAAGAGCAAGGCGCAAGTGATCGCCCGCGCCCAGGTGCCCTCGCGGCCCTCCTCGCCCGACCTGTTGGTCTACATGCTGGGCGGCGGCATCGCCGGCGTGATCGCCGCCGTGCTGCTGGCACTCGCCCTGGAATGGCGCGAACGCGGCATCCGCACCCGCGCCGAAGCCGAGGAACTCACCGGTTACGACGTGGTGAGCAGCCTGCCCGACATCGCCACCATGGACGAGCCCGACTTCCGCAAGGACGAGGTTCTGGGCGTGCCGGACTTCCTGGTCCACCACAAGGATTCGCCCTTCGCAGAGTCGGTGCGCGCGATCTGGACGGCGCTGAAGATCGGCCACAAGGGGCAGGTCGCCCGCCTGGTGGGCATCACTTCGTCCATCCCCGGAGAAGGCAAGACCAGCACCGCCATCGCCCTGGCCCGCTCCGCCGCCATGGCCGGACGCCGCACGCTGCTGATCGACTGCGACGTGCGCCGCATGGGCACCACCGTGGCGCTCAACCTGCGCGGCCGCCCCGGCCTTGCCGAAGTGCTGAATGGAGAGGCGCGGGTGGAGGACGTGCTGGTGGTGGACGAGCCCTCGGGCGCCCACGTGCTGCCGCTCAATTCCACCGCCGAAACTCCACTGGACATCATCCACTCCGACGCCACCGCCATCCTGCTCGACCGCTTCCGGCAGGAATACGACCTGGTCGTGCTGGACATCGCACCGGTCATCCCGGTGGCGGAGGCCCGCGCGCTGGCGGCGATGGCCGACGTCACGCTGATGATCCTGCGCTGGCGCACCACGCAGCGCAACGTGCTGAAAACCGCCCTGCGCGAACTCGACCGCGCCGGCGCCCATATCTACGGCCTGCTCCTCACCCAGGTCGACACCCGCAGCTCCGCCGTGCTGGGCGAGGAAATGGCGTACTACCAATACTACTACGCCCGCGGCGCGAACTGAGGGGGAGTGGGGGCCTTCGGTGGCCCGATGCTTGGATGGCCAAGGAATATCGCGCCAATCCACGCCCCCACCGCCCACGTCATCCTGAACTCGTTTCAGGATCCATCGCGCAGTGTCCTCTGGAGCATTGACGGAACACGCTGCGTTCTCGGTTTGCCGATCAAGGCCCAATGCTTTCGGCAAGATAGACCCTGAAACAAGTTCAGGGTGACGGAGAGTTTTGCGGGAAAACTGTCATGGCCCTAATCGGGAGCGAAGGTCTGCAATCCGAGATTTTCGATTCCAAAGCTGCCGTTCCGGACACGCCGACAGTTCGGTCATTTGCTCGAGGTTTCGGCGCACACAGAAGCGGCTGCCTCGAGCCGCTTAACGAGTTCAAAACCGACATATTTGGTGCGCGGGTATGACCGATAATAGACGTTCCAATAGCTCGCTACCCGGCGCCTGATTGTGTTCCAATATGCTTCGTTTTGGGTGATGAAGGTGCCTAGAATCTGTTCATTTTCGGGTGTTATTGCAGAGGCAATATCCTCTAATATTTCGATGACGTATTCGCCAACAAGCGACAAAATGAACGGCGCACCCCACGGCTCCATCGTCACGAGTAAATCGCGTGCGGCACGCTGACGTTCGAAGCCGTCATTACTGCGGGTCTCAAGTGCACGGACGAAGCGCCGCACTTCTTCAGTTTCAACCATTATAAGCTGGTCGGGTGAGAAATTCAGGCGCGATGGGATCAGGACCGACTGGAATCCGATGTGAACAGCGAACCGGTCAGTCCATTGCCGTAACATAAGTCTCTGAGCGACTTCCGTTCCAGCGATAACTGCTGCGGGAAGGCATTCCGCAGGAAATGCCTCTGCGAGCATTGGCCCATCAATCTCAGTTAGCATCGTTTGATTGCTCATATCGGTTGCCTACGATGCTCGCCGATATGTGCAATGGCCTTCTTACGTGGCCAATGCTGACCGTCCGCTTCCCCGGACGTTCCTGCCATAGCGCCCAAAGCTGGGACGGCATGAAAGCAACCGCTCATTCCTCTCGAGTTAAATGGCCGACTTGGGAGGTGGGTTCAACGGGTGGAGGCAACACTTTAATCTTTTGAGGAAGATGGAGTGTC
>NZ_DAMDBA010000126.1:0-8795 GCF_032093395.1 Novosphingobium sp. | reverse complement strand
CGCCAGGACCTGGGCGCCGGTCGGCTCGCCATGCGTGACATAGACATGGCGCGGGGGCTCTTGCAGCGACCCGAGCCAGCGCATGAGCTCGTCGCTGTCGGCATGCGCCGAAAGCATCGTCAGGTTGGCGACATCGGCTTCGACCGGGATATACTCGCCGTGGATCTTGATCGTCCGGGCGCCCCCGATCATGGCGGCGCCGCGGGTGCCCGCCGCCTGGAAGCCTGAGAAGAGGATGAGGTTCTTCCCATCCGGCGCGAAGCGCTTGAGATGGTGGAGCACGCGGCCGCCCGTTGCCATTCCACTGGCCGAGATGATGACCTTGGGAGCGGGGTTGGCGGTGAGTTCCTTGGATTCCTCCACTTCGCGCACATAGTGCGCGACGCTGCACGCCGCTTCGCACTCGGCGCGGGCCAGGCGATGCTCGTCCATGAAATCGCACATCAGCCCGCTCGCGTTGATCGCCATCGGGCTGTCGAGGAAGATCGGGATGTCGCGGAGGCGTCCCTGCGCGCGCAGACGCGAGAAATGATAGAGAAGCGACTGAACCCGTCCCACGGCGAAGGCCGGAATCACCACCGTCCCGCCTCTCTCGACGCATCGTTCGACATGATCTCCAAGCGTCTTTGTCGGATCGACCTGCTCGTGGCGCCGATCGCCATAGGTCGATTCCACTAGGACATAGTCGGCGCGCGCGGGCGGCTCGGGATCCTTCATCACCGCATCGCCGTAACGGCCGATGTCGCCTGAGAAGAGGATTGTCCGCCCCTTCCAGTCGATCTCGATCGACGCCGCGCCGAGGATGTGGCCGGCGCGATGGTAGCGCACCCTGATGCCGTCCGTGACTGCATGCCACGCTCCGAACTCGATCGGGCGGAAGAGCTGCAATGCCAGACGCGCGTCGGCCTGGGTGTAGAGGGGCAGCGCCGGCTGGTGCCTGGAGAAGCCGTGCTGGTTGGCGAACTCCGCATCCTTTTCCTGCAGATGGCCGCTGTCGGGAAGAAGGAGCTCGCACAGGGCCGCGGTCGCCCGCGTGGCAAGGACGGTCCCGTCCCAGCCCAGGCGCGCCATGCGCGGTAGTGCGCCCGAGTGATCGAGATGGGCGTGGGTCAGCAGCACCTGGCCGACATCCGCGACTTCGGGTGGGATCGATGCCCAATTAAGGCGGCGCAGATCCCTGGGTCCCTGAAACAGGCCGGAATCGACCACGATCTGAGTTTCACCATCGTCCACCAGATAACGCGACCCTGTGACCGTTCCCGATGCGCCGAGAAAGGCAACGCCGAGACCATCGGCCGGGCGCTTGGCCAGATCGATCCTTGCTTCACGCTCGAAGATGGTCACGCGGGAATGGTGCCGTTTCTTTCTCTTTTGCATGGACGCGGGCCTGCCTCTCACGATTATGTTCGTGAGCGCAGCATTGGTTCGCGGACGCCGCACGCCTATACGCAAAATCCGCAGCACGACTGCTGCTCCCCGACAGCTGCGTCGCCCGAACGCCGATGGCCGATCCCATCGATCGCCTTACCCATGCCTGCGCGATGCCCGGGGGACTTCGGTCTCTACTTATACCTTGCTCCTTGGACTCGAGCCTATGCTGCCCGGACGTTGACCAGAAGAGGACGGCATATGGGCGAACATGACCATCGCATGCGCAAGCGCGGCAAGATCGTTCTGATCGGCTTCCTGCTCGTCGCTAGCTTCTTCCTCCTCACCGAGTATACCGTAAGCGGTCAAAATCCCCCACATTCTCATGATTTCGCGATTTGGTAGGTGTTGAGCCTTGCATTTGCGAGGTGGTGATGAGTGGTGATTTCGAAACCAGTTTCGAAACTGAAAGGGGTGGGAGGGCAGGCAAGGTCGAGCGTCTTGACGTCATTCCCTTGTCGAATGGCAACCGTGGATGGACGCCTGCGGCGAAGGCGCGGATCATCGAGGAGAGTTTCAAGCAGGGCGCGAATGTGGCCGAGGTAGCCCGGCGTCACGGCATGCTCCCGCAACAGCTTTATAACTGGCGAGGGCGTTTCCGGGAACGGGCCGAGGGGATGGGCTTTGTTCCCGCGGTGATTGAAAGCCCGCCGGCACCTCCCGTACCGTCGCCATCTTCTGGGCCACCGGCGCCTGCAGTGTCATCGTTGCCCGCGAGTTCGAGGAGTGGCGGTGAGATTATTATCGAGACCCGCGGGCTGTCGATCCGCATCCCGTCCGACGTGGATGCCGACCATATCGAGCGGGTGCTCCTGGCCGCGCAGGTGAACACATGATCATTCCGCCCGGACCGTTGAAGGTGCTTGTCGCGACGCAGCCTGTGGACTTCAGGAAGGGTATGGCGGGCCTCGCCTCACTGGTGCAGCAGGAACTGCGGCTCGACCCATTCTCAGGCATGCTTTTTGTCTTCCGGGCACGCCGGGCGGACAGAATAAAACTCCTCCTGTGGGACGGCACCGGGCTCGTACTGGTGACGAAGCGGTTGCAGGATGGGAAGTTCCGCTGGCCCCGCCCGGGAGACGGAGTGATGAAGCTGTCGGCGGCCCAGGCTTCCGCGCTGTTCGAGGGGCTGGACTGGTCGCGCATGCACGTGCCGCGGGTGCCAAAGCCACTTCATGCGCAGTAGATCGCACGCCTGATTCTACCTGACGCAAGGCTGTTCCCAGACGTGGGGAACTGGCTAGAATGCGGGCGTGGTGGCGCATCCCGAACCCCCTGTCGAGACCGGCCCGGAGGCTGGATATGACGAGCTTCCCGACAATGTGGAGCAGCTCAAGGCGATGGTGCTGGCCGAGCGCGCTCGCGCGGCACGGCTCGAACATATCCTCAAGCTGATCAACCGCTCGACCTTCGGCAAGCGTTCGGAAAAGCTGCCGGTCGATCAACTGGCCTTGACGCTGGAAGACCAGAACGTCGCGCTTGGTGAAGCCGATGGCTTGCAGGACAAGGCGGCCGAGGAGGCCGGACGTTACGGCCTCAGGCCGCGTCGCCGGCGGGCTCCAGATGCCGAGCGCGCATCGCTGCCGGCCCATCTGCCGCGCTTCGAGACGGTGATCGAGCCCAAAAACCTGGAATGCGCCTGTGGCGGGACGCTGCACAAGATCGGCGAGGACCGTTCCGAACGGCTCGACATCATCCCGGCCCAGCATCGCGTGATGGTGACGATCCGCCCCCGCTATGCCTGCCGCTGCTGCAGCGACGGCGTTCGCCAAGCGTCGGCCCCGGCGCATGTAGTGCCGGGCGGCTTGCCGACCGAAGCGCTGATCGCCGATGTTCTGATCAACAAATATTGCGATCACCTGCCGCTCTATCGGCAATCGAAGATCTTCGCCCGGCAAGGCATCGAGATCAGCCGCGCCACTATGGCGAACTGGGTTGGTCGTGGCATCGCTGCGCTGATGCCCATCACCGACAGGATGCGCGCCGATGCGCTTGCCCGTGCCCGTCTGTTCGTCGACGAAACCACGGTCAAGGTGCTGGCGCCGGGAACGGGCAAGACGAAAACCGGCTATATGTGGGTCATAGTGTGCGACGATCGCGCTCATGGCGGCGTCGATCCGCCTCTGGCGCTATACACATATATGCCAGGACGCGGAAAGATGTGGGCCAAGCAGTTGCTTGGGTCATACCAAGGCATCCTGCAGGTCGATGCCTGGCAGGCCTATGACCAGTTCGGCAAGGACGATGGCGCCGACACCGGCGTCACCAAGTCCTACTGCTGGGCTCATCTGCGGCGCGGGTTCGTCGATGCAGGCAGCGATGCTCCGGTCGCGCAGGACGCCTTGCAGCGCATTGCCGAAATCTATGGCATCGAAAAGGAAATCCGTGGGCGCACGGCCGAAGAACGCCTCGCTGTCAGGCAGGAGCGGACCCGTCCGCTGGTCGACAAGCTCCATGCCTGGTTCGCCGCCACCGCACCGCGCATGATGGCCGGATCGGCAACGAGCGATGCGATGAAATATGCGCTCAAGCGCTGGGCGGGCTTCACCCGGTTCCTCGACGACGGCAGGATCGAGATCGATAATAACACCGCCGAACGGGCTATCAGGCCGGTGACTCTCCAAAGAAAAAATGCACTCTTCACCGGCCACCAGCTCGGTGCAGAAAACTGGGCGGCGATCTCCTCGCTGGTCGAAACCTGCAAGATGCTGGACATCAACCCCTACGCCTATCTCTGCGATGTCCTTACCCGGATCATCACCCGCGCGGATACCGATCCGATCGACGATCTGTTGCCCTATTGCTGGACCGATGCCAACGCCGCGCAAACCTCGTTCGAACTGAGCAGCATCGCAAGCGCCGCCTGATCGTCCAAATTACAGCCCCGTTCTCAAGGCCACGTGGGGGATTTTTACCGATTACGAAGCATCCTATCATTGATAGGATGGCTGCAGTCCAACGGATTGCTGAAAAACCGGCGGTTTTGCGCGGATCGTGAAAGAGATGAAAAGCAAACAAGTGGACCAGCGAACGACAGATCCGTTCTTCGACACCGAAATCCATCCGCTCACGGGAGAGCCCAGCCTATCGGGTGCATCGCTCCGCGATGAAGCAGAGGGCATGCGGGGCACCTTGGTGCCGCTGATCACCTCGCTGCGCACTGCGGAACGCTTGGTTATCGATGCCGCCTTGCTCGAGGCCTTCCAGGCGGCGGCGTCGAAACATACACTCGCCGCGCTGCGTTCGGATCTCTCCGCTTTCGACCTGTGGTGCCGCGAGCACCGCCGCATCACCGCGCCGGCCGGGTTCGTGGACGTTGGGACTATCTCAAGGACCGGGCAGGGCAGGGGGCACGTCCCGCATCGCTGGCACGCTACAAGGCCTCGATCGCGCGGCTCCATCAGTTGCTGGGCCTTATCGATCCCACGACGGCCCCGCTAGTCAAGCTGACGCTGGCGGCGATCCGCAAGGAAAAGGGAGTGGCCCAGCGCCAGGCGGCGCCGCTGCGCTTCAAGGGTGCTGTCTCGGACATCGAACGCGACCCTGCGCGGGGCCTCAATCTGCGCGCACTGCTGGAAAGCTGTGCCGAGGATCTCGTCGGCCTGCGCGATCGCGCGCTCCTCAGTCTGGCGTACGATACAGGGCTCCGGGCCAGCGAGCTGGTGGCCGTAGAGGTTAGCCACATCCTCCCGGCGACCGATCCCGATGCGCGGCTGCTTGCGATCCCGCGCAGCAAGAGCGACACCGACGGGGAGGGGGCTACCGCTTTCCTGTCGCCGCGCACCCGTGCGTGCGGCGAAAGCTTGGATGGACGCGGCCAGGATCACCGAGGGCGCGGTGTTCCGGCGGGTCTTCGTGCGCCGCTACAAGGAGAGGGCCCGCGTACCAAGCCGAGACCTGAGGACGCTTTCCGGGCGCGAAGCGTATGATTGGCGCAAGGCCTTGCCCAAGCCTGCCGTGCCGGCGCGTACCGAATACAGCATCGGCGATGCCGCGCTTCATCCCGGCTCGATTGGGCCGATATGGCGCGCGATCATCCGGCGGGCGTTCGAGAAGGGGGCCTTGCCTGATCTGACAGGGGATGATCTCGAGCACTGGCTGAAGCGCATCAGCGGACATTCCACGCGTGTCGGGCTCAATCAGGATCTTTTCGCCAGCGGCGAGGATCTCGCGGGCATCATGGATGCGCTGCGCTGGAAAAGCCCGCGCATGCCGCTTGCTTACAATCGCAACCTCGCGGCAGAAAACGGCGCGGCCGGACGGCTCATGAAGAAGCTGGGCTGAGCGCTCAGCGAGCCCGCGAGGCACCCCGGCGGGTGCCCCGCCTTGCGTCAGGCCTGGGTACGCGTGGGTTCAACGAAACCGCTGGGGCTTACGCCCGGCAGCTTTTCAGCCTTCTGACCGTCGGCATGTTTCTTGGCGGCGTATGCGCCGGCTGCTGCCGCGATGAGCGTGAGCGGGCTCAGCCGACGTAGCAGGATGGGCACTGCGGCACCCAGAAGGGCTCCGCCCGTTCCATTGAGGCCTCGTACGTGCTTCGAAGCCTGGTTGCCGGCGACCGCTCCAATAATTTTGCCAATCACGCGATTGTCTCCTTCGGCTCCATCAAAGACGTACCGGAAGAATGGTTCGGCCGGCAGCCTGGCGCGCCATGCAATCAGAAGGAGAGGGCACCTGACGGGCCAATCAGGCTGGAGGTTGGTTCTGCGTGTCCTGGAGCGCGGCTGAAATCATGGCTGCCAGCGTTTCTTCGGCGCGCGCGCGGATTACCGCGTCCTTGGCCTCGAGGTCATGACGGACCCACTGCGGCGCGCGTTCGATGACCTGAAGGATGGTGGTAGTGAGCGGGGAGTTCATGAGGCGAGCTATGATCACAAGGCGGGGCCGTGTCCACGGCATACGCGACGAAGCGCGCTCGCTTGTCACCCGGGGGGGAGTGATTGACCCTTGCGAACGCTTATGGGCGGGCCAGAGTTACCGCGCAGCGTCACGAGGTAGACGGCGTTTCCCAATTGGAGGGCCCGCACAGACCATCTTCATCCGTGAGCTCTCGCATGCGCTTCGCTGACGATAGATGGCGGGCCGCTGCCGAAATCAGGCTGGACTGTGGATAACCTGGCGGACAACCGGCGCAGAACGTGTTGACGGGCAGGGGATCGCTCGATGATCATCGGCGGGTGGGCATCAAGGTCATCCTCAGGTGAAGACTGTGCGCCAAAAAGAAAAGCCGACCCGAAGGTCGGCTTGAAAAGTTTTGGGAGAGGATGCCTGAAAGGCAGGGCGGCATATGATGATGCGCCAAGGAGTTTGCAATTGCGCGTATTGCACATGCTCATCCCCGGATTGCATGCGTTACTAGCATGGGTGTTTATGGCCACTCTTGCGGCGGAAGCATGACGTTTGGGGGAGTTCGCCCCGCGATCCGATCTTATCTGATTGACTGGCAGGGAACCGATGCGTTCCCCTGTCTGGCACTTTATCCGTTGCGCAAAGTTTCATTCATCGTGACAAGCAGCGCGTCGCAATCTCCACGTCGATTCAACACAGCAGGAACACTATCCCTTATGGCTGAAACCGAAAACGCCGCCGATCTTACGGCCCTGACTGTAGAATTGCTCAGCGCTTATCTCGCCAACAACACGGTCGGCTCCGACGATCTTCCGCGGCTGATCCGTGAAACCCGCCTCGCGCTGTCCGAAGATACGGTATCCGACCCGGTGGCCGAAGAAGAGCAGACATTCACACCAGCGGTTTCGGTCCGCAAGAGCCAAGCGTCGAGCGCGCATCTTCTCAGTCTCATCGACGGCAAGCCGTACAAGACGCTCAAACGCCACCTGGCTGCGAATGGATTGACCCCGGAAACCTACCGCGAGCGGTACAAACTGCCCGCAAATTATCCCATGGTAGCCCCGGATTTTGCAGCCAAGCGCCGCGCAATCGCCGAGCAGATAGGTCTTGGTAATCGCTCAAAACCTGCCATCGCCGAAGGCGGTGAAAGGTCGGTAGACACGCCTGTCTCTACAGCGAGCACTGAGCCCGCTGCCGACAGCAAGCCTTTGGCTGTGGAGACCCCTGCGGTGAAATTGCCGACCGCCAAGGGCGTGGCCCCGAAATCTGTGAAACCTGCGGGCAAGGCGAAGAAGAAGAAGAAGACGGCTACCAAACCATTAGAAGCTAAAGATGCCCGGCCACTTGCTGCGGTGCCCGAGGACGATAAGCGTGCTTCCGCCGAGCCACTCGCGGCCGAGGCGAAAGCCAAGCCCAGGGGCAGCCCGACTTCCGGGTCGGTCGGCGCGGGAAACCGCAGAAAGAAGCTTGCGGTGAAGGAGGACGCAACAGCTGACGTCGTGCCTGCTCCAATCGCCGAGGCGACGCCGGCTGCCGCGCCGGCACCGGCTTCTACCTCAGTACGCAAGCCCCGCGGGAAACTAGGGCTGTTCGGTAAAGGACAGGCGACGCCGGGCGCCGGTGATCCTGCAGCCGAGGGACAAGAACCCTCTGAACCTGTGCAGCCCGCCAATCCGGGCAAAGCGCCGAGGGCCAAGCGGATGGCACGCACGCCGAAGGCGAGCGAGAAAGACGCTGGCTAAGCTTACGGCCTGCAAACTCAACAATTGTCGGGCGAACGCGCTCGGACGTGACGGATTTGGCGGGCGGCGGTAAGGCCCGCCGTTTATTGAAAGAAAAAGGAACAGCTATGAACAACAATGATCTGGCCGAGGCGATCGCTACCGATGCCGGGCTCACCAAGGCAAATGCGCGCAAGGTCGTCGACGCCGTCTTCGATGCGATCGCCGATGCCGCTGCCAAGGGCGAGGAGATTTCGCTCAACGGCTTCGGCAAGTTCAAGGTCAAGGACACGCCAGAGCGCGAAGGCCGCAATCCGGCCACCGGCGAAGCGATGACGATCAAGGCCGCCCGCAAGCTGAGCTTCACCCCTGCCAAGGGCATCAAAGACAAGCTTAACGACTAAACATCGGAGAGGCGGCGCCCCCAGCGAGGCGTCGCCTTTTGCCCTATCTACCTGACGCTGCGCTTGTCTTGCAGTAGGTGGCGGTTAAGTGGATGCAATGACTGCATCGGACCTCGAACAGATTTTGATTGCCCGGCTCATTCGGGAAAACGGTGGCACATCGCAAATATGGCGTCGAGCTCTCGGCAAGATCATCGTTCGCGACCCCAAAACCCATCCTCATTGCAATTGGGATTTCAGGCCCAGCGGGACAGATAGGCAGCGTTCCGCCATCGAGCGACTCCTCGACGACGTGCGACTTGAACACTCAATCGTTTTCGCCAGCTGAGCCTTGAGCGCGCAGGAATGGCCGGCATTGGGGCTTGTACGAACCCGCTGCGCGGGAGGGGTGCTT
>NZ_DAMDBA010000125.1:7279-8944 GCF_032093395.1 Novosphingobium sp. | reverse complement strand
GTCGTGGACTTCGAGGTATTCCGTGGGCCACTGGTCGCGGCGCTGCGCCGCGGCCCTCGGGGCAAGGGTGGGCGTCCGCCGTTCGACCCGGTCCTCATGTTCAAGATCCTGGTGCTGCAGGCGCTCTACTCGCTGTCGGACGAAGGGACGGAATTCCAGATCAAGGACCGGCTCTCGTTCCAACGCTTCCTGGGCCTGGGTCTCGACGGAACAGTGCCCGATGCGACAACGGTATGGCTGTTTCGGGAGCGCCTGGTGAATGCCAAGGCGATCGACAAGCTCTTCGCCCGGTTCGATGCGGCGCTGACCGACCGGGGCTACCTCGCCATGGGCGGGCAGATCATCGATGCCACCGTGGTGCCGGCGCCCAAGCAGCGCAATACCGAAGAGGAGAAGGCGGCAATCAAGGAGGGCCGGATCCCCGAGCGCTGGAAGGACAGGCCTGCGAAAGTCCGGCAGAAGGATCGCGATGCCCGCTGGAGCGTGAAGTACACCAAGGCCAAGGTGAAGGAAGGCGCCGATCCCACGGCGTTCAAGCCGGTCGACCTCGCCATTCCGATGTTTGGTTATAAAAACCACATCGGCATCGACCGGGCTCACGGCCTGATCCGCACCTGGGATGCCAGCGCGGCGAATGCTCACGATGGGGCCAGGCTGCCGGTGCTGATCAGTCCGGACAACACCGCCTCGGGCGTCTGGGCCGATACGGCCTACCGATCGAAGAAGAACGAGGCCTTCCTGGCCAAGGGCATGTTCACCAGCCACATCCACCAGCGGAAACCGCACCGACGGGCGATGCCCGAGCGTATTGCACGCGCCAACGCAAGGCGCTCGGCGGTTCGCTCGGCCGTCGAGCATGTCTTCGCCGGACAGAAGCATCGCATGGGCCTGGTCGTGCGCACCATCGGCATCGCTCGCGCCCGCATCAAGATCGGCATGGCCAACCTCGCTTATAACTTTCAGCGGCTCACCTGGCTTGAGGGGCGCACTGCGCCTGCATGACCTGGAAACCGGGGTGGATCACCCGGCTCGCTTCAGAAAATCAGCAGATCAGGCCGCCAAAAGAAGGGCTCCGGCGCTCTCGGGCACCTGCTCGTCTACATCACGCCCAAATTGCTCGGTTCTTCGAAGTGTCCAAGTGTCTTCGAGCAACCCAAAGCGTAATGGTAACTATAGTCCTGTGAATCACGCCGATCGCGCACCCAGAAAATGCCCCGGAGCCGGGAAATAATCCTTCTCATATGCGTTAGTTTTCCAGCGATGGCGAACCATCTGGATCGTCGCGGGGAGTCGTTGATGCGCGTTGCGATAATAGCTCATTTAAAGTTCCCGATCGGTGAGCCCTTCGCGGGCGGGCTGGAGATGCACACTCACATGCTCGCACGGTCGCTGCGCGAACGTGGACACGATGTTACTCTCTTTGCATCGACGCGCTCCGATCCCGCATTGGGTGTCGAAGCGATCTGCGATGAAACCTCGCTTCTTGAAACGGGCATCGCCGAAGCCAATGATGTCGCCTTCTTCCGCGAACATCATGCCTATCTTGGATTGATGACCGAACTACGGTCGCGATCCTTCGATGTGATCCACAACAATTCCTTGCACTATCTTCCCGTCAGCATGGCGGAAACGCTTGCCAGTCCCGTCATGACGAGGCTCCACACG
>NZ_DAMDBA010000125.1:0-7269 GCF_032093395.1 Novosphingobium sp. | reverse complement strand
ACACGCCGCCCTTTTGCTGGCTGGAAAGCGGGGTACGGCTCAACCGCGGGCCGATGACCTATGTCGCTGTGTCGAAGGCAACGGCTCACATGTGGAGCCACGTGGCGAAAACGGATCATATCATTCCCAACGGCATCGACCTGACGCATTTTCCCTATCAACCGGTCGCGAGCGAGACACCTTATCTCGTCTGGTATGGCCGGATCGTCCCGGAAAAGGGGCTGGACTATGCGATCGATGCGGCCCGCCTTGCCGGACTGCCGTTGCGTATCGCTGGCCCCATCTCGAACCAGAGCTATTTCGACGAGGCCGTCGCGCCTCGACTGGGAGCGAATGTCGAATATGTCGGCCATCTTTATCATCGCGAACTCGCCCAACTCGTGGGCGGGGCGATCGCCGCGCTGTGCACGCCGCGCTGGGAAGAGCCTTATGGCCTGGTCGTGGCGGAGGCGTTGGCTTGCGGCACCCCCGTGGCCGCGTTCCGGCGCGGCGGCGTGCCTGCGCTGTTGACCGAAGAGTGCGGCGTTCTTGCAAAGCCCGACGATGTCGCGTCGCTCGCCTCTGCGGCGCTCGCAGCGTCGGGGCTGAGCCGCAGCGCGTGCAGGGCACATGCGGAGCGATATTGCGACGCGCAGCGCATGGTCGACGAGTATGAAGCTGTATATCGAAGGCTCGTTGCCCTCCCGGCTCTCGCCGCCGAGCCAGAGACCGCACCGCTCATTGCCAGCGTTGCATGACCCCCGCTGTCTGCGTCTGCATACCGGCCCGAAATGAGGCTGAGCATATCGGCCGCTTGATTGACGCCTTGGCGCAGCAAACTGTTCAAACCTTCGCTGTCGCTATCTGCGTGAACAATAGTAGCGATGCCACGCACGCAACAGCGGTAGACGCCATGCTTCGATCCCACGCGGCGTTCGATCTTCACATCGTCCAGCGCGTGTTCGAGCCCGCGCGGGCCCATGCCGGATCCGCCCGCCGCGCCGCGATGGACATGGGCGCTGATCTTATCTCGTCCGAAGGCATGCTGCTTTCCACAGACGCCGACTGTCGACCGCCTCTGGACTGGGTGGAGACCAATTTAAGGCACTTTTCCGCCGATCGGATCATTGGCGGCCGCATCGAGCTTGACGAGCTTGAGGCGGAAACGGCGCCGGGCATTTTCTTGCTACGCCGCCGGTTCGATGCCTATTGGCGGGCGGTGCGTGCGATCGAGGACGCCATCGATCCGGTCCCCTGGGATAGGCCGCCCCGGCACGGCGATCATACAGGGGCAAGCCTTGCCCTATCGGTCGAGCTTTATCGCCAAGCCGGCGGCGTACCGCTCCTGTCCTCCGGCGAGGATCGCGCCCTGGTCGAAGCCGCATGTGGTGCAGGCGGCAAACTGATCCACCCCTACGCCGTATGGACCCGCGCATCCGCCCGAACCGCCGGCCGCGCCAGTGGCGGCATGGCAGCGGACATGCAGCAATGGATGGACTACGTCGCAAAAGAGAAGAATCCCATGGTTCCCGCTCTATCGCACTGGGAGGAGCGCGCCCGCTGGCGGCTATGGGCCAAGGGAGAGATGAGCGCCGCCGATTGCCTGATCGCAGAACGCGCGCTTGCGCCTATGCCCTGCGACATGCCGCTGCCCACCCTGGAAGACATCGGTTGAGCCGCCCGATCGGATATTATATCCATCATCATGGCCACGGCCATCGCCAGCGCGCGATCGCGATCGGGCAATCGCTCGACGATGTCATGCTGATGGGGACCGGTCTTGCCGGCCGGACCGGAAACCTTCCCTTCCTGGACCTGCCCGACGATCGTCTGGACGCAAGTTTCGCGGGTATCGACCACGCCGATCGTCCGGCCTCCTTGCATTATGCGCCGCTGGATCATGAAGGCATCCGTCAGCGTATCAGACGGATGGCAGGCTGGATCGCCGAGGCACGTCCGCGCCTGATGGTGGTGGATGTGTCGGCCGAAGTGGCGATGCTGGCACGACTTGCCTCGGTGCCGACGGTTTATGTTCGGTTGAGCGGGAAACGGCTGGATCCAGCCCATCTGGACGCATTTCGTGGGGCTACGGGGCTGCTTGCGCCGTTCCACGAAGCCATGGACGATGACGACATACCGATCTGGATCCGCGAGAAAACTTTCCATGCGCCGGGCATCATCCGGTCGGATCCACACTATGCGCCCGGCGGGGATAGCACCGTGCTGGTCGTTGTGGGCCGCGGGGGCGGCATCTCCGACGGAGAGCGATGGGCCGCCGCAGCCAGAGCCACGCCCGCATGGCGATGGCGCGTCATAGGGCCCTGCACCATGCCCTGCGACATGCCCGATAATCTCGAATTGCGGGGGTGGGTCGATGACGCGGACGCGCAGATTGCGACTGCCGGGGTGGTCATCGGCGGCGCCGGCGATGGCGTCGTCAGCGCCGTACTATCGGCGCGCCGGCCTTACATCTGTCTACCCGAACCACGGCCCTTCGACGAGCAGATGTCCAAGGCCAACAGCCTGGCTGCCGTGGGCGGTGCGATCCTGTGCCGCGAGCCACCTCATCCGCGGGAGTGGTCCGACCTCATCGATCGGGCGATCGCGCAAAATCAGCAGTGGCCCACTTGCCTGACCGGGGAGAGCGGGCCGCAACGGGTGGCGGAGTGGTTGAACAGCCTTTCTGTCGCTGCCATGGAACATAAAGGTGGTATCGCATGATCCTGGACCAACACGAGCGGGTCATGGAGACGACGGCGGACATCGTCGATCGCCTTGCAACGCTGGGCGCGGGCTACGACGCGGCCCCCAATTTCCCGTGTGATAGCCTAGCGGTTCTGGTGGAGAGCGGTCATCATCGCAGGTTCGCCCCCGAAGCATGCGGAGGGGTTCGCTTTGAAAATGAAGCGGCGCGCGCATGCGCTATGGCGAAGACCTTGCGCGAGGTGGGACGGGGCGACCTTAGTATCGGACGGCTCTACGAAGGGCATGTCAATGCGATGTCGCTGTTCGACTGGTACGGGACGCGCGATCAGCAAGACTGGTTGACCCAGGTTCTGGATCGCGGCGCATGGTTCGGGGTGTGGGCCACCGAGCCTTCCCCCGGCGTACGGATAGTCGGCGGAGCGGCCATGTCTCTTGTCGGCCAGAAGATGTTCGCAAGCGGGGCGGGCGGGCTCGACTATACGCTGGTCACTGCCGCCGGCGAAGGCACCGACCGGCGCCTGGTGATCGTCCCCGCCAACGAGCAGGCCCGAACGGACCTGTCGGGATGGCGAGTCCGGGGGATGCGCGCGAGCGTGAGCGGTCGCTATCTGCTCGACGCAATAGCCGTCGAACCGCGCATGCTGCTGGGCCAACCGGGCGACTATGACCGTGATCCTCGTTTTACGGCCGGAGCCTGGCGCTTCTGCGCGGCGCAACTGGGTGGCATCGAGGCCCTGGTCGCGGAAATCCGATCGACCATGGGCGATGCGGGTTGCAACGAGCCGCAGCAGCGGGCACGGTTTGCCGATGCGGTCGTTGCGGTGCGCACCGCAGGTTTCTGGGTCGATGAAGCAGCACGGCGCTTTGCGTCAGGTCATGACGATGCCGTCGCCGTTGCGCGCCTGACCCGCGGGGTCGTCGAAAATGCAGGCTTTGCCGTGATGGAGGCCGCAGCCCGGATATTGGGGACGCGCAGTGCATTCGATGGGGAACGGGCGGACAAGATCATTCGCGATCTCTCCCTCTATCTGCGCCAAGCGGGACCCGATCATGCGCGGGACGAGGCCGCCCAAATGCTTCTGGATCACGACATCTGGGACGAGAGTGACCGACTATGGTGAAGGGCGAGCCTCTGGTACAAAGCCGATGGGCATCGGCGCGCTGGCTCGTCCTAGCTCCCCACCCCGACGACGAGACATTGGGGGCGGGCGCGCTGATCGCGCATTGCGCCGCGCAAGACCGGCTCGGTATGATCGCATTTCTGACCGATGGCACGGGCTCGCATCTCGAAACTACGCCGCGCGTCGCTGTGACCAGACGCAAAGAAGCCCGCCACGCACTCGGCAGGCTGGGCGCCCAAGCGGTCCCGACGATCTGGATGGGGTGGCGCGACGCGCATCCCCATCCGATTGACAGCAATCCGTTCATGCGGGAGGCCGGTCGGCTCGCGGCGCTGCTGCGCTGGCGCCGGATCGATGCGATCGCCGTTTCCGACCATAGCGAGGCGCATTGCGACCATGTCGCGGCCTTCAGACTGGCCGAGGCCGCTGTGCACAGGGCGAAGCGCCCGGTCGCTCTGTTTGCCTATCATGTCTGGGGTGAGGCGCCGCGCCTGGCGCGACATATCGCCACGCCGGCCATGCCCGTCGGACAGCGGCGTCAGGCCCTGCTCGCCCATCGAAGCCAGATTTCGCCGGTGATGGGCGATGGATTTCGGCTTCCGCGCGAAAAGCGCCGCATGGCCGCGCGAGACGTGCTGACATTGAGAAGGGATTGCCGATGACCCGCTCGAGCCTGGACGCACAATATTTCGACGACATTTTCGGATCGGATGACGACCCATGGGATCTGGCGTCGAGCGCGTATGAAGCCGCCAAATTTGCCCACACCCATGATGTGCTGCCCGACCGACGGTATGCGCGCGCCCTCGAGATCGGCTGCGCGCATGGCGTTCTGACGGGCTATCTCGCACCCCTGTGCGACAGCCTTCTTGCCGTGGACATCAGCGCGAAGGCGTTGGCGCAGGCGAGGGCGCGCCTGGGCGATCAGCCCGGCGTCAGGCTGGCGCACATGGCGTTCCCGCAGGAGGCCCCCGAAGCCAAGGACTTCGATCTGGTGGTGCTGTCTGAGGTGACCTATTATTGGGATCTGGCCGATCTGGATCGTGCTGGCAAATGGCTGCGCGATCATGTTGTGCCCGGCGGCAGGGTCATCCTGGTCCATTACACCGCGCAAACCGATTATCCGCAAAGCGGGGATGCGGCGGTCGAGACCTTGTGGTTCGACATGGCCCAGAAATTCGATGTGGAACTGGCCGAGCGCCGAGATACCTACCGGCTCGACCTGTGGACGCGTCGCTGATGGGCATATCGGTCCTTACCATCGTTCGTAACCGCAGCGCGCATCTGGCGCAGCTTGTCGAGGGCCTGCGCAGAAGCGATCGACAACCCGATGAACTGATCATCGTGGATATGAGTGACGAGCCGGTCGAGGTCGGCGCAGCAAGCTTTCCCGTTCGCATCGATCGGTTCGAGACCCAAGGGCTCCCCCTGGCGGCCGCCCGCAACCGGGCCGCATCCCTGGCCCGGCATGAGATGCTGATCTTCCTTGATGTCGATTGCATTCCTCTGCGCGCGTGCGTCGGCCTGCTGGCCGATACCCTCAGCGAGCACGATAGCCTGCTGTGCGCCGATGTTCGTTATCTTGGCCCCGACGATGCGCGCGGAAGCTGGCAGGAGTGCGACCTGCTTGAACGCGGGCGGGCGCACCCTGTGCGCTCATTTCCTGCCCGCGGCGTGCGCGAGGAGAGCAATGCCGGGCTGTTCTGGTCGCTGGCCTTTGCGCTGCGCCGATCAAGCTTTGCGGCGTTGGGCGGCTTCGATGAGGCGTTCACGGGCTATGGCGCGGAGGACACCGACTTTGGTTTCAGGGCTGTCGCTGCCGGCTTCAGGCTGCTGTTCGTCGGACAGGCCATCGCCTGCCACCAATATCATGAAAGCTATGAACCGCCCGTGCAGCACGTGTCCGATATTGTTCGCAATGCAAAGACATTTCACGCACACTGGAAACGATGGCCGATGGAAGGCTGGCTGCGCGATTTCGAACGGCTTGGACTTGTGCGGTGGCGCGGCAGCACCCTGGAGCTTGTGCGCCTGCCTACTGCAAGCGAAATCTGTGCTTTGCGCGTTGAATAGGCATCTTGATGCGGGCCGATGAGAATGTTCAGTCGAACGGCGCAGTCTGGAAGGAAGATGCAGACAGCCGACAATGATACCACACATGAGGCAGGAGCCAGTCGATGACCGCCATGTACACCGCGTGGATGAAAGCCGGATTCGATTTCTGGATGCTGGGCGCCGAAGCCGAGACAGTCATGACGATGAGGCTTGCCAAGATCGCCGCAGGCGAAGACGATGGAAGCGTCGAAGCGGAATTGATGGTCTCAGAAAAAGTCCGCGCCATGATCGGACTGCAGACCAAGATGATGACCGGTGCCCTTGATACGACGCCATTGAGCAAAACACGCGGCACCCTGAAGCATTATCGCCAGAAGGTGGCGGCAAATGACAGGAGATTACGCCGGTCGCGATAAGCGATCTTCGCGGAACGCCATCGGATCGTGCTAGCCTGTCGCGTTGCCGACCGATAAACCTGCACTTGCAGGCTATGGGCGATCGTCGATCGGCTTGGGGATCGCGATGCCGAGCTTCTTACGGCCCTTGCCAGTGGCGTTCGTCGCCGGAGCCTGTTCGCCAGCCTTTCTCCCCAGCCCTAACGCCTTGGCCAATGTGCTCCGCCGTTCCCGATAGTTCGGCGCGACCATCGGGTAGTCCTTCGGAAGGCCCCATTTTACACGATAGGCTTTGGGCTTCAGCTGATAATGGGTCGCCAGATGGCGCTTGAGCAGCGTCAGCTTCTTGCCATCTTCCAGACACACCAGATAGTCTGGCATGATCGACCGGCGGATCTGAACGGCCGGTTGCAACTTGGCAGTTTCGGACACGGAAGGCGTTGTCCCGGCCTGATCCAGCGCTCCATAGACCGCCTCGATGAGTACCGGCAGGTCGGAGGGAGACACGGAATTGTTCGACACATGGGCCGACACGATATCGGCGGTCAGTGTGACAAGAAGATCGTCGGCCAATCTGTTCTCCGTTGTTAGGGCCCTAAGGCAGCAGCGGCCATCGACCGGCCCGGCCTTCATATTGCGGATCACGCTACCTGCAAGAGCGACATGCGTCGTTCAACATGCAGGGGAAATGCGCGTTCGGCGCGCAGTCTAGCTCTGAGAGCGAATGGTCTCGCACAGGGGGCCATAGCGAGGCCGAGCGACGTCCCGGAGGGCGCCGGATGACCATCACCATCCCGGCGCGGCGCGGCCCGGAAAAGGGAAGGGGGATCGGAATTGTGATGCTGCCGAAGGGGCAGCTTTCACAGGAGCATACCCTCATGTCCGATCTCTTCGCCGCCGCCGGCGCATCCGACCGCCTTGCTGCCCAGGCCCTGCTTCTCCTGCTGCGCAGGGGGGCGCCCATCACCCGCCGCCAGCTCAACGAAGCGATGACGAGCGCCTTTGGCGGCAGC
>NZ_DAMDBA010000124.1:0-9181 GCF_032093395.1 Novosphingobium sp. | reverse complement strand
TCTGCTCGACGACTGCTGAAGGCTCTCAGATCACGGCGGAAGGCGGGCTCAGTGCCCGCCTTTTCGTCATTCTTACAGCGCGCGCGACAACTCCTTGATCTCGGTATTGAGAATCCGGTCGTTCTCGGAATAATCGACCGGGCAGTCGATCAGATGCACGCCCGGCGTATCGCGACAATGCGCCAGCAATTCCCCCAGATGAGCGGCGCTTTCCACGCGGTATCCGCTCGCGCCGTAGCTCTCGGCATATTTCACGAAGTCCGGATTGCCGTAGGTCAGCCCGAAATCGGCAAAGCCCATGTTGGCCTGCTTCCAACGGATCATGCCATAGGCGTTGTCGTTCAGGATCAGCACGGTGAGATTGAGCCCCAGACGGACGGCCGTTTCCATCTCCTGGCTGTTCATCATGAAGCCGCCATCTCCACAGACGGCGAAGATCTTGCGATCGGGATAGACCATTGCGCTCGCCATGGCGGATGGCAGGCCCGCCCCCATCGAAGCCAGCGCGTTGTCCAGCAGTACCGTGTTCGGCTTGTGCGCACTGTAGCCGCGGGCGAACCAGAGCTTGTAGACACCGTTGTCCAGACAGACGATCGCATCGCCGGGCAGCGCGTCGCGTACCTGCTGCACCAGGTGCGGCGGGAAGATCGGAAACCGCTCGTCGGCTGCCAGCTTCTCGGTGTGTTCAAGCTCGGCCTTGCGATAGCCGAGCATGGCATCGAAGTTCCACCTGGCTGAGGGCGAGATCGCCTCCTTGATCTGCCAGACCGCGTTGGCAATGTCGCCGATGACCTCGATATGCGGGAAATAGACCGGATCGACCTCGGCAGTCTTGGTCGAGACGTGGATCACCACGCGCTGATCGCCTTCGACACTCCGCTTGCCGTCGTTGTGCATGAAGAACGGCGGTTTTTCGATCACGTCATGGCCGATATTGATGATGCAATCGGCATCCTCGATCGCGCGATGGACGAAATCACCGGAAGAAAGCGCCGCGCAGCCCAGGAAACGCGGATGACGCTCGTCGATCACGCCTTTGCCGAGCTGCGTGGTGAGAAACGGAATGCCGGTCTTCTCGACGAACTCGCCGAGCATCTTGCTGGTCATCTTGCGATTGGCGCCCGCACCGATCACCAGTACCGGCCGCCGGGCCTTCTCCAGCGCCTCGACCGCCTGAGCGATCGATTTCACGTCCGCCGTCGGGCGGCGCACGGTCGAGCGGACGATCGGGCGCGAATCGGTGAACTCGTCGGCAATGTCCTCCGGCAATTCGACGTGGGTAGCGCCGGGCTTCTCCTCTTCGGCGATGCGGAAAGCCTCGCGCACGCGGCTCGGGATATTGTCCGAGCTGGCCATCTGGTGCGCGTACTTGGTGATGGGCTGCATCATCGAGACGACGTCGAGGATCTGAAAGCGGCCCTGCTTGGACTTCTTGATGGGTTTCTGGCCGGTGATCATCAACATCGGCATTCCGCCGAGAGTGGCATAAGCGGCGGCGGTCACGAAATTCGTCGCCCCCGGCCCCAGCGTCGAAAGACAGACGCCCACCTTGCCGGTGTGGCGGCCGTAAGTCGCCGCCATGAACCCCGCGCCTTGCTCATGCCGGGTCAGGATAAGCCGGATCTTCTTCGAGCGAGACAGCGAATCGAGAAAATCCAGGTTCTCTTCGCCAGGCACACCGAAAATATACTCGACGCCCTCCGCTTCGAGACATTCGATGAACAGATCGGATGCCTTGCGCTTGTCGCTCTCCGCCATGTGCCGTTTCCCTCAACCTCAAGCCGTTTTGCTTGTCTTCCGGGAATGTGCCGAGGAATTCAATGGCGCGCACCTGATCAAAGCAGCGGCTGCTCAATACCCCTGCGAAAGGTCTACCCGGTGCTCCAGTGGCCTGCCATCGACGAAGTGCCGGAGATTGGAAAGAAACCGCGCAGATCCTCGCTCGAACAGACTGTCCTGCGCGCGGCCGGCGAGATGCATCGATATATGGATATTTTCGCGGGACCATAACGGATGGTCGGCGGGAAGCGGCTCCGGTTCGGTCACATCGAGGACCGCGCCGCCCAGATGTCCCGAATCGATGGCCGCCAGCAGGGCGTCCTGCTCGATGACGGTGCCGCGCGCGAAGTTGAGGAACACCGCGCCGGGCTTCATCGCGGCGAATTCCTCTTCCCCGAACATGCGCTGCGTTTCCGGGGTGGAAGGAACGATCGCGATCACCCAGTCGAACCGGCCGAGTTCGCCGCGCCAGGCGTCCGAACCGAGATCACCCGGACCGGGGCGTCGCCGCACGCCGGTTACTTCCGCGCCGAAAACGCGCAGGATTTCCGCGATCCGCCTGCCGATCTCCCCTGCCCCAACCACCAGCACCTGGGAGCCGAGCAGTTCGCGCTTGCCCGGCGGCTGTGCCAGCCATTCATGCCGATCCTGCGCCCGCACCACCTGCCGCCAGCCCTTCGCAACCGCCAGCATCCCCATGACGGCATATTCCGCCACCGACTGGGCATGGATTCCCGAACCATTGGTCAACTCGATCTTGCGATCGGCAATCAGCGGGAGCGGAAGCCAATCCACGCCCGACGAGAGCGCCATGTACCAGACGAGCTTGTCCGCCGCGGCGATGAACTCGGCGGCAAGCGCGGGCGCGATCGGATCCAGCCAGGCAATCTCGGCCTGCGGCGCCAGTTCGAGAAGCTGCTCGCGCCCCTCGTACCAGACCGGCTCGATGCCTTCGGGCAAGTGCCCTTCCAGTAACGCTTTCGACTTGGCGTTGATCACGGCGATGGTCATGGCGAACTCCGGTACCTGCCTTGTCTCAAGATCTCGGCCGGTGATCGGCACGGCCATGCAGATTGGCAAGGCCGGGCAGGCTGCACTTAATGCAACCGCAATTTCGCCCGACTCACCTTCAGCCGAGCTTCCATTCCCAGCCGAGCGGATCGCCGTCCATCGCCTCGACACCCCTCGCGGCGAGTTCGTCACGCAGGGCATCCGAGGTCGCAAAGTCCTTCTCCGCCCGTGCGGCCTTGCGGCGGGCAAGAACGTCCTCGATCTCGGCCTCGGTGATTTCGGCCGTCTTGGGACGGAGGCGCAAGTCGGCGCGGGCCGTTCCGAAGAGATTGAGACCCAGCACGGAATCCATAGCCTCGATAGCGGCCCGCTTGGCGGCCGGATCTACCTTCTTCGCGGCCAGCACATCTTCGAGCGCCGTCAAAGCCACGGCGGTATTGAGATCGTCGCCGATCGCCTTCTCGAAAATTTCGAGCATGGGTGCCAGTTTGGGATGAGCGCGATCGCCTGCCTCAACCTCGCGGAGACGTTCCACCACGATGATCATGCGCTTGAGGCGCACCAGGGCGGCGGCAAGCCCGTCCCACGAGAATTCCAGCTCGGAACGGTAATGGGCCTGAAGGCACATCATGCGGTAACCGAGCGGGTGATAGCCCCGATCGATGAGCAGTTGCAGGCGCAGGAATTCGCCGGAGGACTTGCTCATCTTGCCTGACCGCTCGACAAGAAAGTTGTTGTGCATCCATATCTTGGCGCCCGAATTTGCGGGCACGTCGAGGCCGCAGGCGTCATTCGGCTTGCAGCAGAACGCCTGGTTCTGCGCGATCTCGTTGGGGTGATGTATCTCACGGTGATCGATGCCGCCGGTATGAATGTCGAAGGGAAAGCCCAGCAGGTCGCCCGACATCACGGAGCATTCGAGATGCCAGCCCGGAGCGCCCCTGCCCCAAGGCGAATCCCACTCCATCTGGCGCTTCTCGCCAGCCGGCGTCTTGCGCCAGATCGCGAAGTCGGCGGCATTGCGCTTGCCTTCGACGGCCTCGATCCGCCCTTCGCCCTCGTCCGTCACGGCGCGCGCAAGGCGTCCGTAGTCGGCAACGGTGGAAACGTCGAAATAGAGACCACTTTCCAATTCATAGCAATGGGTTGGCGCGATCTTCTCGGCAAATTCTATCATCTGCGGCACATAGTCGGTCGCGATCGACCACTTGGCCGGCTGGCGGATGTTCAATGCCTTGATATCTGCCCAATAGGCCTGGGTGTAATGCTCGGCGATGTCCCAGATCGATTGGGCCTGGGCCCTCGCCATCTTCTCCATCTTGTCTTCGCCGGCGTCGGCGTCGTCGGTCAGGTGGCCGACGTCGGTGATGTTAATGACGTGGGTAAGCTTGTAGCCCCTGTGGCTCAGCGTTCGGCCCAGGATGTCCGCGAAGACATAGGCCCGCATGTTGCCGATGTGGGGGTAATTGTAGACCGTCGGCCCGCAAGTATAGACCCGCGCCTCGCCTGCATGGACGGGCTGGAACGGCTCCAACTGGCGGGTCAGGCTGTTGAACAGGGTCAGGCTTTGGGGTTCGGTCATGGCGCGCGGCATAAGCGGCAGGCCGATGCGAGGTCAATCCTCCTCGTCCCGGAAGAAGCCCGTCGTCCCGGACTTGATCCGGGACCGCTGGCGGTTCTTGAGGCGATAGCTCTAAGAAGAGCGCCCTGCCTCAAAGTGGGCCGTTCACCGCCAGCGGTCCCGGATCAAGTCCGGGACGACGGCTTTCTCAAGCCTTTTCACCCTGCGGCTCTCGGGCCCTTCACTCCCACCCATTCTCAACACGTCACTCTTCCTCGAAAAGTCCCGCGAGCTGCTCGATCATCGTGCCGCCAAGCTGTTCGGCGTCCATGATCGTCACCGCGCGGCGATAATAGCGCGTGACGTCGTGGCCAATGCCGATAGCCACGAGCTGGACCGGGCTCTTGGCCTCGATCCATTCGATCACGCGGCGCAAGTGTGCTTCTAGATAACCCGCCGAATTCACCGAAAGCGTCGAATCGTCCACCGGCGCACCATCGGAGATCACCATCATGATCCGCCGATCCTCGGGGCGGGCCAGCATGCGGTTATGCGCCCAGAGCAGCGCTTCGCCGTCGATGTTTTCCTTCAGCAGGCCTTCGCGCATCATCAGGCCGAGGTTCTTGCGCGCCCGGCGCCAAGGTTCGTCGGCCTTCTTGTAGATAATGTGGCGCAAGTCGTTGAGACGTCCCGGATGCTGCGGGCGGCCGTTGGCCAGCCAGGACTCTCGGCTTTGCCCGCCCTTCCAGGCCCGGGTGGTGAAGCCGAGGATCTCGACCTTGACGCCGCAGCGCTCCAGCGTCCGCGCCAGCACGTCAGCGCTGATCGCCGCGATCGAAATCGGACGGCCACGCATCGAGCCGGAGTTGTCGAGCAGCAGGGTAACCACGGTGTCCTTGAACTCGACGTCGCGCTCCACCTTGTAGGACAGCGACTGGCCGGGGGAGACGACCACGCGGGCCAGGCGCGCCGCGTCCAGCAGGCCCTCTTCCTGGTCGAAGTCCCACGAACGGTTCTGCTGGGCCATGAGGCGACGCTGCAGCCGGTTGGCGAGCCGCGTCACCACTCCCTGAAGCCCCTTCAGCTGCGCGTCCAGATAGGCGCGCAAGCGAGTCAGTTCCTCATCGTCGCAAAGCTCCGAAGCGACCACGATTTCGTCGTAGGCCTCGGTGTAGACCTTGTAGTCGAAACTTTCGGGAATATCGGTCCAGGGGCGGTTCGGCCGGACGGGCATCATGCCTTCCTCGCCTTCCTGCCCCTCTTCGCCGTCTTCCATCTCGTCCGAGTTTTCGCCCTCGGCCTCGCTCTCGCCTTCGTCCTGACCGCTGGAAGGCTCGGCTGCCATCTCGGTGGACTCAGGCTCCTGCCCGCTTTCGTCGCCGGTCTCGTCTTCCTCGGTCTGGTCGTCGCCGTCCATGTCCTCGGACTCTTCGGGCGGCTGTTCGATCTGCTCGGCCTGAGTCATCTCCAGGTGCATGAGCATGTCGAGCGAGAGCTTCTGGAAGGCCTTCTGGTCCTCGATGGAACCGGCCAGCGCCTCGAAATCGTCGCCGGCCTTCGATTCGATCCAGCGCCGGACCATGTCGACGCCGAACTGCGCAGGTTCGGGCACAGGCTGTCCGGTGAGCCGTTCGCGCAGCAGAAGCGCCAGAGCGGTGGGGATCGGTACGCCGTCCGGGCTGTCGGCGCGCGTGATAGGGTCGCTGGCGATGCGCGCCTCCAGCGAGGCGTCGAGATTGGCGCGCATGCCCGCGTAGTGATTGGAGCCCAGCGCCTCGTAGCGGACCGTTTCCACCGCATCGTAACAGGCCCTCGCCGAGGGATCGGCCGGGGCATTGCGCATATGCAGCTTGTCGTTGTGATGGCGCAGGCGCAGGGCGAAACTGTCCGCATAGCCTCGCGCCTGCATGGCTGCCGCTTGCGGGATCGAGCGACCGGGCATCGGCACGCGGAATGTCTGACCGGTGGAACTGGGAGCGTCGGCGGTCCAGTTAACCTCGATCTCGGCATCCTGCGCAATGGCGCGAGAGGCGCCGGTCAGGGCCAGCTTGAAGCGATCGACGGGAGTTTCTTCGGACATGCAACGCTCAATGGCGGCTTAGTCCGCCCGGTGCAAGCCGGGATGGCGTGTTGGAGAAAGCGCCGCAGAGAAGAAGGAGTCGTTGAAGAAGATGTCGTCCCGGGCTCGACCCGGGACCGCTGGCCGTGAACGGCCCACTTCGAGGCCAGGCGCTTGCACGATAGCAATCGCCTCAAGATTTGCCAGCGGTCCCGGATCAAGTCCGGGACGACGTCATTCAAATCACAGCGACTGGCCGGTCTTGGCCCAGTCGGCCATGAAGCCTTCGATGCCCTTGTCGGTCAGGACGTGCTTCACGAGGTTCTTGATCACTGCCGGCGGCATCGTCGCGACATCGGCGCCGATGCGGGCGCATTCGAGGACGTGGACGGGGTGGCGGATCGAGGCGGCGAGGATCTCGGTCTCGAAGGCGTAGTTGTCGTAGATCAGGCGGATGTCGCGGATCAGGTCCATGCCATCGAAGCCGTTGTCGTCATGACGGCCGACGAAGGGCGACACGAACGAAGCGCCGGCCTTGGCGGCGAGCAGGGCCTGGTTGGCCGAGAAGCACAGCGTGACGTTGACGAGCGTGCCGTCCGAGGTCAGCTTCTTGCAGGTCTTCAGGCCGTCGATCGTCAGCGGCACCTTGATGCAGACGTTGTCGGCGATCTTGCGCAGGATTTCGGCCTCGCGCATCATGCCTTCATGGTCGAGCGCGACGACTTCGGCGCTGACCGGGCCATCTACCAGACCGCAAATTTCCTTGGTCACTTCCAGGAAGTCACGGCCAGACTTGGCGATCAGCGAAGGATTGGTGGTAACGCCGTCGAGCAGGCCGGTAGCGGCGAGATCGGCGATGTCGTTGGTGTCGGCGGTGTCGACGAAGAACTTCATGGCGCGGTTCCTGTGAATGCGGGCTGTTGCCAAGGGCTGCGACGGGAACGCGGCGGCTCCCGTCGATTCTGGCGCTCCCTATAGGGAAGCGCGCCCCTTCCCGCTACCTGCTACTTAGCGCCGGTCGATCAGCCCTTCTTCAACGCCCCGATCAGCACCGAGTCGTTGGTTTCCGCCGGGTTTTGCCGGATCGCCGCCTCGGCCGCACCGATTTCGTACCAGATGCCGTTGTCGGCATCGAGCGCGAGGGCATGGGCGGTATCCTGCACGGTCACGCCCTTGAGCGCGGCGATCGCCTGGTTCAGCGTGTTGTCCTGCGCCTCGTTGATGGCACGCTCGATCTCGGGGATCATGGCATTGACCAGCGCGGGCCCCATGGCGCGCCTCAGGAGCGTGGTGGCGGCGGTATTGCCCCCGGCCAGCACTTCGGCGGGATTGGGGATCGGCACGCTCTGCACGGCCTTGAGCACCAGAGGCCCCGCGACACGCGCGCCAGGCGTCGCGAAGAGGTTGAGCTGATATTGCAGCTTGTCGCGAAACGCCTTCGACTTCAGCACGCCGGTGGTGGTCTTCCCCGGTCGGCCGAACAGCACGGGAAGCGGGATGCGCGCCACCGGGCTGGTCCAGAAACCTTCCGGCTGACCGAGCCACGCAAAAGCACGCTCCGACGACGTGCGCATGAGCCGGCGAACCGGATCGGCACTTGCTGAACCGGTAGAGCCGGACCCCGGACCCGCGAGAGTCGAGCATCCGGGCAGCATCAGCACGCCCGTGGCGAGCATCCCCAGGAGAACGCCCCGGCGGCTCCAGTCCGCGTCCGATTCCACCGATTTATCCCCTGTTGCCCAATTCGCCATCATCAACTCCTTCACGCGCACTTGCAGCAGTGCCTATATGCAACCCGCATGAAACGCGTCCGAATCCTCGTCTTCAACGCTGCACTTGGCGTCCTCGACTACCGCGTCCCAGAAGGCATGGCGATAGAATTCGGATCCGTTGTGATTGCGCCGCTCGGCCCCAGGCAAGTCCTCGGGATCGTTTGGGAACCGGAACGCCTGGCCGGGCAGGAAGTGCCGGAATCCAAGCTGCGTCCGCTGATCGAAGTCCTGCCGGTCCCGCCCCTGCCCGAGCGGCTGCGACGCCTGATCGAGTGGACGGCCGACTATTATTGCGCTGCGCTGTCCTCGGTGGCGCGCATGGCGCTCGGCAGCATGGCGGCGCTGCGCGGCGGCGGCACGACGACCGAGTACCGGTTGACGGGCCAGGAACCTGCCCGCCTCACCCCCCAGCGCGCCGCAGCGCTGGATGCGCTTCAGAACGAACAGGCCTCGATCAAGGAACTGGCCGAACTCGCCTCGGTCTCCGAAGGCGTGCTGCGCGGCATGGTCGGCGCCGGGCTGCTGGAACCAGTGGTCGTCGATCTTGACCGGCGCTATCCCCCGGCCCGCCCCGAACATGCCCAGCCCACGCTTTCCGAAGGCCAGCAGCAGGCGGCCGACATTTTCGTGGAAGCGGTAAAGGCTCACAAATTCGCCCCCTTCCTGCTCGACGGCGTCACCGGTTCGGGCAAGACCGAGACCTACTTCGAAGCCGTGGCCGAGGCTCTGCGAATGGGGCGGCAGGTTCTCGTCCTGCTTCCCGAGATCGCGCTGACCGAGAATTTCCTGCGTCGCTTCGAACATCGCTTCGGCGTGCCTCCGATCCTCTGGCATTCCTCGCTCAAGTCCAGCGAGCGACGCCGCGCCTGGCGCGCGATCGTGGCGGGCGAGGCGCAAGTCGTCGTCGGCGCGCGTTCGGCACTGTTCCTGCCCTATGCGAACCTGGGGCTGATCGTGGTGGACGAGGCCCACGAAGTCTCCTTCAAGCAGGACGACGGC
>NZ_DAMDBA010000123.1:1596-9256 GCF_032093395.1 Novosphingobium sp. | reverse complement strand
GCCAGTGCCCGCAGTCGTCGCAGGCCTCGATGTGACCGCCCAGCGCGGCGGTGCGACAGTTCTCGATGGCCGTCATGACCTTGAGCTGGCCGAGACTGAGATGCCCGGCATGGGCTGCGCGATACGCGGGCCCGGCACAACGGAAGATATCGGCGACCTCGAGCGAGATGCGCACCGGCTTAACCGGGAGGTGCTCTACCTTCCATCAAGGCCACAATCTGGTCGAGCGGGCTGGCCACCGCCCGCATGGTCTTGCTCGAAACCTTGGTATAGATGGCGGTGGTGTCGATGTTTGTGTGGCCTAGCAGCACCTGGATGACGCGGATATCCACACCTTGCTCAAGCAGGTGAGTGGCAAACGAGTGGCGCAATGTGTGCGGGCTCACTCGCTTGTGGATCCCGGCGAACTCCGCCGCCTCATGCACGGCGCGGTTCAACTGGCGCGCCGAGATCGGATCCGTGCAATTGCGACCCGGGAACAGCCATCCATGGGGCAACATCACTCCGCGGCGCTTGCCTTCGCGCCACCATTGCCGGAGCAGATCCAGCAGATGCGGTGAGAGCATGGCGTTACGGTCCTTGCGTCCCTTGCCCTGTTCGACACGGATGATCATGCGCTCGCTGTCGACGTCTCCAACCTTGAGGTGGGTGACTTCGGACACGCGCAAACCTGCGCCGTAAGCCACGCTGAAGGCGGCCTTGTACTTGATGCCTGGGGCTGCCTCGATCAGTCGTGCGGCCTCCTCGACGCTCAGGACATCTCGAAGCTTGGGTTCACACCGTATGACGGAAAGACCCAGCGCAATCTCCGACCGCTTGAGCGTCATGGTGAAGAGGAAGCGCAGAGCCGATACTGCGGCGTTGATAGTCGCCGGTCCAACGGCGCGCCGATGCTGGTCGAGTTGAAATCGCCGGAGGTCTTCTGCGTTGGCGGTGTCGGGAGGGCGGCCCAGAAACGCGGCGAAGGATCGTACGTGGCGAATGTAGTCCTGCTGCGTATGCACCCCGAGTCCTCGAAGCTTCATATCCTGTAGCATCCGCTGGCGCAGCGAACCGGTGGGGGCCGACATAATCGTAGTGTCCATGGTGAGTTCCTTTGCGTTGAAGGAACCTCACAATCTCATGGCGACTCCGCCCCAACCAACGTCTGGCAATTACGGCGCGACCTCACCCCAAACACCCCTCCCGCGGAGCGGGTTCGTCCAAGTCCCACGACGCGGCGTTCGGCCTCCGGCAGCACGCGACCCTTGTAAGACGCTCAGCACCCGTTTTCAGCGCTCCAGGTGCGGACGGTCCGCAATCTGGCAGGTGTCGACCAGCTTACGCCGTTCAACCGTCGTAATTTGAACGTCCGCTTGTGCCGTCACCTGCTGTTTAGGTCGGGAAACACCGAGTCCACTTGGGATCCTGGTCATCTCGGCTATCTCGTCTCCGCGACTGGTACGATCAGGATCGACGACGTGCAGATCAACGCCCGCGACGGCGACGCGATCAAGGATGTCGATGTGATCCGCGTCACCGCTTTGGAGGATAGTGAGATCGTCATGGTCGATGCTGCCTGATCAGCTTTCCGGAGGGCCGGCCGACCCTCCGGGATGGACTAAATCCCATGAGCTTCAGGTGGCAGCCACGATCCGGCGTTCGCTCACGGCGCCTGTGAACCCGCAGGACGACGAGACCGCCGCCTATCAGCTCGGCCTCATCCCGCTCGGCCGCTATGGGCAGCCCGAGGATGTGGGCGCGGCGGTCGCGTTCCTCGCGACGCCCGCAGCGCGCGAGATCACCGGCGCGATCCTCAATATGGTCGGCGGCGCGCTGACCTGAGCGGCCAGCCTTCGCGCGCGGCTTTCAGGCCACGCGCGAGACGGTCTTCGTCAGCGGCTCGGGCACCGGCTTCGTGTGGAGATGGTCGGCGCCCGACATGGCATCGCCCTGCATCTGCTCGTCGAGCCGCTGCGTGTCGCAGCGGCGGATATCGTTCGCCGCCTCCTCCACATCGCCCTCGTCGAAGCCGAGCGCGCGCAACGTCTCCGCGCCCATCAAATAAGCCGATTCCACCGTCTCGCGGATCTGCCGGTCGACGCCCGCCTGGATCAGCTCGATCGCATGGTGGCGATCGTAGCTGCGTACCAGCAATTGCGCCTGCGGGAACTCGTGCCTGGCCAGCTCGACGATCTTCAGCGCCGCCTTGGGATCGTTGACGCACACCACGATCGCATCGGCCTCGCCCGCGCCCGAATGGTGCAAGGTATCGAGCCGCGCGCCATCGCCGAAGAACACCTTGAGGCCATAGCGCGCGGCTTCGCGGATGCGATCGGGATCATTGTCGATCACGGAGAGGTCCACGCCCTTCGACAGCGGCGCCTGCGAGGCGATCTGCCCGAAGCGGCCGAAGCCGATCAGCAGGATCCGCCCCTTCAGATCGCGCGCCTCGTCGATGCCCTCCATCGAGGCTTCGCCCGCCAGCAGCCGGTCGGCGGCGATCATCAGCACCGGGGTGAGCGCCATCGAAAGGATCACGACGGTGGCGAACAGCGCATTCTCTCGCGCGTCGATCACCCCACCGGCGGTCGCCGCGGCATAGAGGACGAAGGCGAACTCGCCGCCCTGCAGGAACATCGAGGTGCGGTGAAGCGCGCTGCGGCTCGTGCTGCCGAACAGCCGCGCCACGCCGAACACCACCAAGCCCTTGGCGACGGTGAACGCCGCCAGCAGCGCCAGCAGAAGACGCCATTCGCGCGCCACGACCGCAAGGTCGAGCGACATGCCGACGGCGAGGAAGAACAGCCCCATCAGGAGACCGCGGAACGGCTCGATGTCGCTCTCGATCTGGTGGCGATAGCTGGAACTGGACAGCATCACCCCGGCGAGGAACGCGCCCATCGCCATCGACAGCCCGGCGACATCCATCAGCAGCGCCGCGCCCAGCACCACCAGCAAGGCGCCGGTGGTGAGCACTTCCCGTGTGCGTGCGCGGGCGAGCAGCGCAAAGAACGGGTTCAGCCCCCAGCGCGACACGCCGAGCAGCGCCACCAGCGCACCGAGCGAGATCAGGATGTCGGTCCACCCGGCCTCGCCGTGCGACAGCGGTGAGAGATAGGCGACCACGGCGAGCAGCGGCACGATCATCAGATCTTCGAACAGCAGGATCGCCACTGACTGCTGACCGCCGGGCGTCGACATCTCGCCACGATCCTGCAGCACCGACATGATCACCGCGGTGGAGGACAGGACAAAGCCCGCCCCCGCGACGAAGGCGACCGCCGGCGGCAGGCCGAACAGCAGCGCGCCGGTCAGCACCAGCGCGGCGATCGCCAGCGCCACCTGCGCCAGCCCGAGCCCGAAGATCTGTCCGCGCATCGCCCATAATTTGTGCGGCCGCAGCTCCAGTCCGATGACGAACAGGAACATCACTACGCCCAGTTCGGAGAAATGCAGGATCGCCTGCGCATCGGTGAACAGCCCCAGCACGAACGGCCCGACCAGCACGCCTGCGGCGAAATAGCCGAGCACCGAACCCAGTCCGAGCCGCCGGAACAGCGGCACCGCCACGACGGCCGCGCCCATCAGCGCCACCGCCGGCCCGATCGTCTGGCCGAGACTGGCCTCAGCCATGCTGTCGTTCGTTCATGCTGCTTCGTCCGCTACCCTGAGGAGTCGCCCGTCGCGGGCGATATCGCCGTCCTCTGCCATCCGCCGGACGCGGTGGGTAGGGCCAGGGCATGAGATACTGCGTTTCGAAACGCGGAACGCTCAGCCCGCGACGGCCGAATGACCGAAGCAATCGACCAGCATCTCCGTCAGCACGCGGATCTTGCGCGCCGGATGCTGCCCGGGCGGGCGGATCACATAGATGCCGAGGTCCGGCGGCGGGTAGCGCGGCATCACCGGCACCAGCGCGCCAGTGGCCAGATGCTCGGTGATCAGCTCCGTCGGGATGCCGGCGAGACCGATCCCTTCGAGTGCGGCCGCGACCAGCGCGACGGCATTGTCTGCCTTGAACCGGCCCTGTGGTTTCAGCGGCACGATGCGGTCGCCGTCAATCGCCATCCAGGTCTCGGTGCCCTGCATGACCACCTCATGCGTCACGAATTCCTCGGGTGTCTCCGGCGCCCCGTGCTGCGCGATATAAGCGGGGCTGGCCACATAGGTCGCGGTCGTCGTGCCGACGCGGCGGGCGAGCAAGGTGGAATCGGTGAGGTGCCCGACGCGGATCGCACAGTCGAAACCTTCGGCGATCAGATCGACGAAGCGATCGGTGTAGCTGGTCTGGATCTGCAATTGCGGGTGGCGCTGAGCCAGCTTGGCGAGCACCGGCGCGAAATGCGTCGGGCCGAACGACAGCGGCGCGGCGATGCGCAGCCGGCCGCGCAATTCGCCGGCGGGCAGGATCGTCTCGCGCGCGATGTCGATCTCGGTACAGACGCGGGCGGCATGATCGCGGAAGATCGCGCCAGCCTCGGTCAGCGCCGCGCCGCGCGTGGTGCGGGCGAGCAGCTGGATGCCCAGGTCCGCCTCCAACCGCGCGAGCCGCCGGCTGACGATCGATTTCGCCACCCCCAGACGGCGCGCTGCCGCCGTGACGCCGCCCGCGTCCGCGACTTCGACGAAGGTGCGCAGTTCCTCGATATCCATCACGATCGTTCCCGTTTGCGCGACACAGTGTCCCGAGTTCGGGCGCTATCGTAGCACAAGGGGGTCGGGCAGTGTCCATCAAGACATCGCAGCCCCTGCATGTCGCCCGCCAAACGTCTCACGACCTCAACGGCAAAAAGGACAGATCATGACCCTCCGCAACGGCCTCGATTTCCTGCTGCGTCCCGAAGATTCGGTGCTCGTCCTGATTGACCACCAGCCCTATCAGCTCGCCAATCTGAACAGCCATGATCCGCAGGCAGTGGTGAACAACACCACCGCGCTGGCGAAGCTGGCCAAGGCGTTCAACGTGCCGACGATCCTGACCAGCGTCATTGCCGATCGCGGCGGGCTGCTGTTCAAGCAGCTGACCGACGTGTTCCCCGGTCAGGAGGTGATCGACCGCACCTTCATCAACACGTGGGAAGACAAGCCGACCGTCGATGCGGTGAAGGCGACCGGCCGCAAGCAGCTGATCATCGCCGGGCTCTGGACGGAAGTATGCGTCGCGATGCCGGCGATCCAGGCCGCGGGCGAAGGCTGGGACGTGACGGTCGTCACGGATGCCTCGGGCGGCACCTCGTTGGAGGCACATGAGGTTGCGATCCAGCGCATGATCGCGGCGGGCGTGAACATGATGACATGGATCGCGGTCGGCTCCGAATGGCAGCGCGACTGGGCGCGTCTGGAAACCGCGGCGCTGCTGCCCGAAATCCTGATCCAGCACTGCGGCGGCAGCGGCATCGCCTATATGTGGGAGCAGCAATTGCTCAACACGCCGGTCGGCGCGGCGGAATAAGCCGCGCTTCGGGTAACGGGCCGCGCGATGCGCATCGCCGCAGCGATCGGGCTGCCGGGGCTCGTCACCCATTTCTCCTGCGTTGTGCTGGGCACCACGAGCGTGGCGCACGCGCAGGTCCGCACAGATGTCCAGCAGGCACCGACGCTCACGATCGAGCGCTACCCGGAGGACTGGTCACGTCTCGCCGATCCAGGCGAGCGGACCGGCCACGGGAGCGAGCGGTTCAAATATATCCTGCTCGATGAAGGTGGGAGCACGTACCTCACTACCGGCATCGAGCTGCGCTCGCGCTACGAAGGGTATGAGAACCACGAATGGGGGGCGTTGCCGGACGACGACTACGTCTGGCACCGCGCAATGCCTTATGCCGACCTGCATGTCGGGCAGGTGCGGTTGTTCGCCCAGCCGATCGTCACCGCCATCACCGGCACTGATCGCCCCCGCGCGCCCGTCGACACGACCGGGGCGGACATGTTGCAGGCCTTTGCCGAGGTCGATCTGCGGATTGCCGGCACCGCGCTGCGAGTGTTGGCCGGGCGCAAGCTGATCTCGCTCGGGGCGGGGCGGCTGGTCGATACGCGTTATGGCCCGAACGTGCCGCAGGCGTTCGACGGGCTCGACGCGACGGTAGGCGACGATACCCGGCAGCTCCGCGCGCTCTGGGTTCGTCCGGTCGAGACGCGGCCCGGCGATCTCAACGATGCCTCGTCGTCGCAGAAGGCCCTGTGGGGCGTGTACGCGACGCAATGGCTGAACACCGCGAAGACCGGCGGTTTCGACCTCTATTACCTCGGCCTGCGTGATCGGCATGCTGTGTTCGATGTCGGCATGGGCCGTCAGGTCGTCCATAGCATCGGCGGCCGGATCTTCGGCGACGACGAGCGGTGGCACTGGAACATCGAGGGCGTCATCCAGCGCGGGCGCTTCGCCGACGGTCGCGTCGCCGCATGCGGCGTCGGCGGAGAACTGGGCCACCGCTTCACGCAGATGGCGCTGAAGCCCGAATTGGCGCTCACGCTCGACGTGATCTCAGGCGATGACGATCCCTACGACCGCACCCTCGGCACGTTCAACCCACTGTTCCCGCGCGGCAAATATTTCGCGGCGCAATCGCCGGTCGGCCCCCGCAACCTGATCCACCTCCAGCCGTCCGCCACGCTCCACCCGCATCGTGACGTCGCTTTATCACTGACCGGCGTCGCCTATTGGCGCGAGAGCACAAAAGACGGCCTGTACAACATCCCCGGCATCCTCGTGCGGCGCGGGGGAGACAGCGACGCTCGGTTCATCGGTAAGCAGATCGAGCTTGCCGTCGCCTGGCAGGCGACCGCCGAACTCAATCTATCCGCCTCGGTGAGCGCCTTCGATCCGGGCCGTTTCATCCGCGAGACGGGGCCGGCGCGCGTGATGCGCGTCGCAGGGGCCGCGGCGACCTTCCGGTTCTGACGAGATCCAACCACACGCACACGGGAGTAGCAATATTGTCACTTGAGGACTTCCCCGTCGGGCAGGCGATGACCGTCGCCTACCCGAGCTTTACCGTCCACGTGACGCTCCGATCGACGGCTGAGCTGGCCTTCGCGATCGCCGAGGGGCCGCACGCCCGGACCGAAACCGTCGCGATCGCGGTCGTGCCGCTGGGCAACGGCATCTTCGCGGTAAGCTGGCAGGAGGCGGATGGCGCGACCGTCACGAACGTCCGGGATTACGATCGCGGCGTCGTCCATTCGTTCATCACCCTGTCGGACGGCCAGTTCCTGCGCATGAGCGGCCCGATCACGATCACGCGCCCGGCGGATCGCGCGTCCGACCATCGGCCGGAACGCAACAAGGCGCTGGTCCTTGATGCGATGACCTCCCTGTTCCAGCGCCGCGACGCCTCAGCGGTAGAGCGGCTCTACGCTCCCGACTACGTCCAGCATAACCCGCACATCCGGCAGGGCCCCGACGAGTTGCAGGCAATCATCGCCGGGCTGTCGGAGGACGTCTGGTACGAGCCAGGCCTAGTGATCGCGCAGGGTGATCTCGTCGCCATCCACGGTCGGATCAGCGGCTGGGCGCTGGTGCCGCAGGTGGTGGTCGACCTGTTCCGCATCGCGAATGGCAGGCTCGCACAGCATTGGGACGTCTTGCAGGACGAGATCGCGGCCCCGCCCGGCGGCGTCGCGATGTTCGATCCGACTGAGGGTGCATTATGATGGAAATCGGTATCGACAGTTTCGC
>NZ_DAMDBA010000123.1:0-1586 GCF_032093395.1 Novosphingobium sp. | reverse complement strand
CCTGCCTGATCCGGCGATCGCTGGCGCTGAGCGAAGGCGTGTCGATCACAAGTCGTCCAGGTCGTTGAAGGCCGATCTCACCATATCGGCGTAGGCGCGGTGCACTTCGACGCGGCCGATCAGGTTGCGGTTGGAATTGGCGAAATCGAGCAACGCCGGATTGCTGAACCCGCGGCGCGTACACGCCGCGAGGCTGGGGAGCAGCGGCCCTGCCAAGCCGGGCTGCTGCTCAGGCAGAGCAAGCTCCTCGACGAGGCGCGCCACGACGCCAACGACGAAGGAGAGGCTGCGCGGGACGACCGTGCCGACAAATTCGCGTGCACGCGGCAGCAGCGCCGCGCCAGTCCGTTTGCCATCCTGTCGCCGGTGCACTGAGAGACGATCTGAAAAGCCCGCCGCGGCTTGGCCGGGCGGGCTCGGAGATGTTGAGGCTGCTAGCAGGTCGCTGTTTAGCCGGCCGTGCGCTTCATTCCTGCGGATACCTGCACGCCGGGTATCAGGTGAGGGAACTTGGGGTGGGCAATCTCTCGCAGGGATGCGTCGCCGTTGCATTTTGCAGCGTAGACGTTCCAGTCGACCAGCCCCAGGATCTCGGTAGTGGGATCAAGCAACCAGGCAGCAAGGTCGCTACCAAGATGTGCAATCAGATCCTTTTCAACGTGGTCCGGCAGTTCGTGGGCCAGTGTGTCGTTCTTGCCTGCGGCCGTCGAGTGAACGCGCAGATTAAGAGCGCGAATGCGTCCATCGTCTTCGGCCGTGTAACCCCATCCGTTGACCGGCTGAAGGCTGATCTCGACCGTTGAGTGGTGAGACGGCCTGCGACCATTTGCGCTCACGACGGCCCACTTGGTGGTCAGGACGAGATTCCAGGTGCCCCAGTAGGAATTGAAGCGGAAGCGCGGGAGGGCTGTTGTCGGCAAGGCCATCTTTTTTCTTCACTTTGATCGGATTCAACATCACTGATCCAGGCCATCTTCTCCCGGGGCGAAGGCCCACTACGAGTGGCTCGTCAGGCGGAAATCCTGAGCGGCCTTGATCTGCTCAACGGCGTCCAAGTGTTGCGGAAAATTGGATCGGGTCGGAAAACGTAGGTATGTTTCTGGATTATTGCCCCTTGGCCATGTCAGCCGGAGAGGAGGGTGACGGTTCCATTAAAATGGCTGTCACAACTCCAGAGCGTCAAAATTGTGTAATCTTGGACACTCAATCAAATCTCATAAATTGAGAGGGATATTACACGATGCGATATACAAAGAAATTCGCGTTGGCATTGTTGGCATGCGCAGCCATCACCAATCCAATAGTACTTGCGCAGACTCCCACCGTCAAAGAACACCCTGTACGCGTGGCAAATTTCACTGAGAAATTTAACGATCCCGATGATATTACAGCCAAAGCACTAGCCAAGGTCGAGCGAATTCCTCTTGTAGAGGCCAAACAACGATTGCGCCTTATGAACGAGGCTGCCGTATTGGTGCACAAGCTTCGTAATAGGTATCCGGATAATTTCTCGGGCGCGCTTGCTGTCAATAAAGCCCCGTTCCACATAAACGTATATTTCACTGGGGCAGAACCGGTGAAAATTC
>NZ_DAMDBA010000122.1:0-9531 GCF_032093395.1 Novosphingobium sp. | reverse complement strand
TCCCTCGGACTGCGCCAATGGGCTCATGGGTTCTGATCAATGCACCTTGGTATAAATAGATGGTCGGCAAGCGTCAGGACATGAGAAAACTGCTACGCCGCGTATAGCCGTTCCAACACCATCGCCGCGGCACCTTTCGCATAAAGTCCCTTATCGGACAGCCGAAAATGCAGTTTTGTGCGACGGCGCAAGGCTGGGAAGGTATTATCTTCAAGTGCCTTGAAAAACGCGGATCGCAATTTGTCCATCTGCGCAACCGAAGGGCCAACGATGATGATCTCCGCAGGGTCATGCGTGTTGATATGGTTGGCGACAGCGATACCCAGATAGTGGCTGGCCTGCTGGAGCACCGACCAAATATCGATCACTCCTCTGGCGTGCTCATCCATCAAGGCATCGAATGTGGCGTTCATTGTTTCATAGGAAGGCGCATCCCTGCCCAGCACCCTGCACGATTGCTGGAGGATAGAATGGATGGAACAGTACGCCTGAAGGCAGCCTAGTGCCCCGCAATAGCATGGTCGGCCGACGTCCGGCACTACCTTTGCATGGCCGAACTCCGATGCGATACCGTGCGATCCGCTAACCAGTTGCCCGCTGCGATAGAATGCTGCGCCGATCCCCAGATCAACGTTTATCAGGGTGAAATCAGCGGTTTGCGCCCCCAGGCCGTACCAATGTTCGGCCCGGGCCAAGAGATTTATATTGTTGTCGACAAGGCATGGAATTTCCAGTCCGCGAGAAACGATCCCACCAAAGTCGCAAGGCTCCGGTTCGAAAGAGATGATTTGTTCGACCCATCCGGTGCGATTGTCGACCACTCCGGGAATGCCCACTCCTATTCGAAATATATCCTCGCGGTTCACCGACCATTCCGACAGGGCGCATTTCAGTGCGTGCACAAATTGATGAGCCAAGTCCTTTATCTTGGTCACCTTTCGCAAACTCGATGTCGATACGGCCAGGCTATCTCCGCGAAGATTGACAAGTTCAGTCATAACTTGCCCATCACTTATTGCTGTCGCGCCAATGACATATTTGCTTGCCGGGTTGATCCGCAAGTTTATCCGCGGTCTCCCCGGGGCGTTGGAGGCCACCTTTTCCTCTATGACGATACCGCGATTGACCAGGTCTGCGGTGATGGCGGTGATCGTGCCGCCGGTGAGACCTGTGAGCCGAGCCAGATCGATGCGCGCAACCGGCTCACTCTTCCGCAGGACTTTCAACAACGACAGCCGGTTAAATTCCTGGTCAGAAAGACGCATGGCATTCCTCTATCCCGAAGTTCGACGTGCCCATTCTCGCATCGCTGCGGATTTAATTTAGGCCATAAATTTTTCCGCGAGACAAGCTCTCGCGAACCTGTCAATCATATGGTTCCAGCGCTCCTTAAGATCGCGATTCCGACTGCGGTGGCGGTGGGAAAGGATGGCAACCCGGAAAAAAATCCGCGTGCCGAACAGGGGAGAGGATATGAAAAGAGCTTTCGGTTCGATCCGTCAGTGCGCGATGGTTGGTGCCTCAGTCATCGCGCTCACACCCATCGCAGCATTGGCTCAGGCGACGTCAGAGGAAACCACCCAACCACAAATTTCCGAGAAAGAAATTCGGGAAATCATCGTCACGGGCACCCTGCTGCGCGGCGTTGCTCCAGCCGGGTCTGAAGCGGTTTCGATCAATTCAGAAGCGATTACGGCCATCGGCGCCAATTCCACCGCCCAGCTTCTTGCCAGCGTTCCACAAGCAGCCTCCTTCAATTCCACACCGATCGTGTCGGCCATCAGTTCGAGCCAGATCACGATCAACCGCCCGAACCTGCGCAACCTGCCCGGCGCGTCAGGTGGCGGCTCGTCCACGCTGATCCTGGTCGACGGCCACCGCCTGCCAGGCATGGGCGTTCGCCAGACCGTTCCCGATCCCGATGCCATTGCCCCCGGCGCCATCGAGCGCGTCGAAATCGTGCTGGACGGCGGCTCCTCGATCTACGGAGCGGACGCGGTCGGCGGCGTCATCAACTTCATCACCCGCAAGCGTTTCGATGGCATCGAAGCCAAGGGCCGTTTCGGCGTCGGTGACGACTATCAGTCGGTCAATGCCGATCTAACGGTCGGCAAGACCTGGGATTCGCTGTCGGTCTACGCCAGTTACGATTACGCCTGGCACGACTCGCTCTATGGCCGCGATCGCGATTACGTCCGCCGTCTCGACTACACGAGGGGCCTGCCGTTCGACCTGACATGCGGAGCCGGCAATGTCTCGATCGGCTCCTCGATCTACGCCCTTCCCGGCCTTACGCTTGGCTCCGGCAACCGCTGCGACATCAGCGACAACCGCACGTTCTATCCCAGCGAGCAGCGGCACTCGGTCTTCGCCGGCCTCTCGTTCGACGATGGCGGCCCGATCACTTTCGATGTGCGCGCGTTCTACATGAACCGCGTCAACAAGGGCGATGGTGGTCCGGTGACGGCAACCGCCACGATCGCGCCTATCAACCCCTTTGCCCCCGGCCTCGTATTCAATCCTTTCTACCGCAATACCGGCGATGCCAACAGTTTCCAGGCCCAGTCCGTCTCGATGGATTTCTCCTCGGTGCTGGGTGAGCACACCAGGCAAAGCACCAAGCTCGAGACCTGGGGCGTAACCCCTACGATGACCGCCGATCTCGGCAGCGGCTGGCAGCTGCGCTGGCTTGCAAACTACGGCCGGGGACGGTCGGAAGTGGCCAACGAGAAGGTCGATGACGGCACGTTGTCCACGCTCGTCCTCACCGGCAACTTCGATCCCTACAACCTCTCGAACCCGGCCAATGCCGCCGTTCTGCCACTCATCTCCAACTTCCTCGACTATGGTCTTGGCAAGAACGAGATGGTCAACACACGCGCCGTCATCGACGGCAGCTTGTTCCATTTGCCCGGCGGCGACGTCAAGGTCGCGGTCGGCGGCGAGTACAGCTACGAAAAGTACCAATCCCGCATCGATGGCACTGTCAGCGCAAGCGCGGTGGAAGACTTGCCCTTCAACAAGGCCAGCCGCCGCATTGCCGCCATGTTCGGCGAGGTTCAGATCCCGGTCTTCGGCCCGGAGAACCGCACGGGCGGCCTCTACTCGCTAAGCGTTTCGGCATCGGGTCGCTACGATCACTACAGCGACTTTGGCGGTACATTCAATCCGAAGTTCGGCGCGACCTATGAGCCTTTCGATGGCCTGAAGCTGCGCGGCACCTGGGGCAAGTCGTTCCAGGCGCCAAGCCTTGCCGACAGTGCCGATGCCGCCCCTGCCACGATCTTCGCCTTCCCGTTCATCCTCTTCGCCAACCCGGCCGTTACCCCGCAGCCGGGCCAGGCCCAGATCTTCCTCGGCGGCGGCGGGGAGGATCTCAAGCCGCAAAAAGCAACCACCTGGTCGCTCGGCTTCGACATCTCGCCGCCCACTCTGCCGGGGCTCACTGCCACGCTCAATTACTACAACATCCGGTTCAAGGATCTGATCGACATTCCGCCGGTGTTCAATCCGTCCACGTTCTACACGCTGTTCACCAACAATTACGTCATGAATCCGACGATTGCACAAGTGAACGCCCTGGCCTCCCAGGTGCCCGACGGGCTTGCCGCGGTTTCACCCTACACGGTCACGCCCGGTCAGGTTTACTCGATCGCCGATGGCAGGCGCACCAACCTTGCTGCCGTCAACACCGATGGCCTCGACTTCGCGCTTGGCTACGATCATCCAACCGGGTTTGGCTCTATCTATACCCAGATCAACGGCAACTATGTGCTGAACCGCAAGGAACAGGCCGTCGCCGGGGCAACCTTCGTCAACACCGTGAAAGCCCAGACACGCTTCATCCTATCCGGTACGCTGGGGGCCACCTTCGGCAACCTGCGGGCTCAGGCGACCTGGCGGCACCTTGGCGGCTGGGATGTCGCCCCGCTCGCATCGAACCTCAACCAGTCCAAGATCAAGGCGTACGACATCATCAACATGTTCGCCCAGTACGACTTCAAGGGCAGCGGCGTGATGAAGGATCTGTCGCTTACTTTCAACGTCGACAATCTCTTCGACAAGGACCCGCCGCCGTACAACGGATCGTTGAACTCGCTGGACGGCTACGCGGTCACCAGCATCGGCCGCGTGTTCCAGTTCGGCATCAGCAAGAAATTCTAATCGCCCGATCAACCGTCACCGCCCGGCAGAGGGCCTCCTCTGTCAGGCGGTGACGGCAGCTTTCCCATCAAGACACATACGGAGCCTGCGGCATGAAGCGCGCCTGCCAGAATAACAGCATCACCGGCACACTCATCAGGATTGCCCTAGTCTCAGCCTCAATCGCAGGGGCCACCATGGCACAGGGAGCATCGACCGATACCAACGCGGCGCCGGCAGCCGCATCGTCAACCGCATCCTCAGCCGCCCCGACGCCCGATCCGGTCTTTGCCCAGCCTTACATCGATATCGACGAGTGGCGCGATGCACCCGTTCGCCATCGCTATGTCCACGGTGGCTTCAAGGGCACCGACACGCGCTTTTCCTTCTACTTCCCGACCAAAGCGCAATATCAGGGCCGCTTTTTCCAGCATTTCACGCCCGCGCCGGACAACGAGAATCTGGCCCAGCGGCCCAATTCACCGGCCAATGACAAGATCAGTTTCTCGGTCGCCAGCGGCGGCTACTTCGTCGAAACCAATGGCGGCGGTCCGGCCGTGGCGGGCTTCGGTTCCAAGGATCCCACCATCGGCGCCTACCGCGCCAATGCCGCGGCGGCCCAATATTCGCGCGTCGTTGCCCTCCAGATGTACGGCGGCAAACGGCCCTATGGATATGCCTATGGCGGCAGTGGCGGAGCCTACCGCACTGTAGGATCGATGGAGAACACCCGCGGCGTCTGGGACGGCGCCGTTCCGCATGTGCTGGGTTCCAGCATGGCCATCCCCAACAGCTTTACCGTCCGCATGCACGCGATGCGGCTGCTTCAGGACAAGTTCCCGCAGATCGTCGATGCCATGGAACCCGGCGGCAGTGGCGATCCCTATGCGGGATTGAATGCCGAACAGGCTTCGGCGCTTCGTGAAGTCACGCGCATGGGCTTTCCGCTCCAGTCCTGGTTCGGGTGGAAAACGATGGGCATCCACGGCTTCGCCGCCCTCTACGGCGGCGTCGTCATGGCCGACCCCAGCTACTTTACCGACTTCTGGACCAAGCCGGGTTATTACGGCTTCGATCATCCGGAGAGCTTCACCGGCTATCGCATGCAGCACAAGTCGACGATCGCGGCCTTGGTGACCGGCGCGGATGCCGCGCGTCAGAATCTTGAAACGAGCGTGACCAACGGCAAGACCAAAGGCAATGTCGACGACAGCTATGCCGCCATGCAGGGCAAGGAGGCGCAATATGTCGTTGCCGTTCGCCTCTCTGCGCCGCCGCCTGCCGTCCAGTTCCTCGGCGGGGATCTCATCGTTCTGTCCGGCGCCGCGAAAGGCGCGCGACTGACGCTGAGCAGAATCGAAGGCGACATCGCCGTCTTCGGCATTGTAGATCCGACCGTGGCTGCGAAACTTGCCCCCGGTGACACGGTCCAGGCCGACAACAGCAATTTCCTGGCCGCCCAGACCTACCACCGCCATCAGGTGCCGGAGGCCGAGTTCAAGGTTTGGGACCAATTCCGGGGCGCCGACGGCAAGCCCATCTATCCCCAGCGGCCCATGCTGTTGGGCCCGCTGTTCACCAAGGCAACGGCGGGCTCGATCCCGGAGGGTAACTTCGAAGGCAAGATGATCCTGGTGGAGTCCCTGTGGGACCGGGAGGCTTATCCCTGGTCGGCCGACTGGTACCGCGCACGGGTCGAAAAGCACTTCGGCGCAAAGACGGACGACCATTTCCGCCTCTGGTTTACCGATCACGCCCTCCACGGTGACAGCGACACGCAGGAAGATGCAATCCACACCGTCAGCTACGTGCCCGTGCTCAACCAGGCACTGCGCGATGTGGCACTTTGGGTGGAGAAAGGAATAGCACCGCCCGCCTCCACCAACTATCGCTACGAGGATGGTCAGATCATTGTGCCCGCTACGGCGGCGGAACGCTTGGGCATCCAGCCGGTCGTGACCCTCAAGACGAACGGCGGCGAGCGCGCAGAAATCGCCGCCGGCCAGACAGTCACCTTCAAAGGCACCATCGATGTGCCCCCCTGGAACCGGCACCGTAATTGCGGCAGAGTGGGATTTCGAAGGTGCAGGCACGTTCGCGGTGAACTCACCGATCAAGCCCGGCAGCAAGACGGCCACCGTTTCCATCACGCATCGGTTCGATAAGCCGGGAACATATTATCCGGCACTGCGGGGTATTTCCCAAAGAGACGGCGATCGCAAGACAGCGTTCGGACGCATTCAAAATCTCGGGCGTGTGCGTGTGGTTGTGAAGTAAACTCTTTGACGATCTCGGCCAATAATAGCCACCTAATCCACACCTCCGAGGGAACTCACTCAAGTTAACTACAAACCACCTTCCCGATTACCTGATTCCTTCCAGGTCTATAGCCTGGAAGGAATCAGAGCATTTTCCGGAAGCAGCGCTAAATTATTTTCCAGTCAGATGTAATCACATCGCACCTGCGAGGCATTGGAATGGCGAACAGATCGGACCGAAGCCATTACGCAGCGAGAGAGCCGGACCGTAGACTTTCCTGATTACCTGTTCGGCCTCGTTGCGGCGATGTATGCCAGCGCCGCACCCACGAACCACAGCACCGTCAGCAGCGACGGCCGGAAACCGCGGCTCTTCTGGGGAGAAATTCGGTCGGCAGCGAGCCCGCCGAGGTATCTCACTCAACGATCGACCTACAATCGGCATTCCGTGCTTTTATACCAGATTCCGCAACGATTCCGGGAAGCCGGATGCTAGGGTCATGACCTATCAACCGCTGAGCCGCCGCGGTTCCATACCACCCAAACGGCTCGGTCCTGGTGGCAGCCAGCACCCTCATTCCATTTAATGCCGGCCTTCCGAACCGGTAAGACAATGACAGGTTGAAAGCTTTCCACTCGGGGATGTCTTCGGTCTGCCAAGGGTTTTACCCGATGTTTTTCGGGTTGGTAGCGAGAGAAACAGGGCGGAACGCAGGAGAATGTGATGGCCGCTGATTCCACCCGTCCGAACATCGTCGCGATCATTATCGACGACATGGCTCCCATGGATCTATCCGCCTACCACCGCGGCCTCGGCGCCGTGAGCACGCCCAACATGGATCGTCTGGCCCGAGAGGGCATGATGGTTTCCGACTACTACGCGCAGCCCAGTTGTACGGCCGGTCGCGCCGCTTTCATCACCGGGCAGTATCCGATCCGTACCGGCCTGACCTCGGTCGGCCAGCCCGGTGCCAAAGTCGGCCTGCAGGACGGGGACGTGACGCTGGCCGCGCTGCTCAAGGATCTGGGCTATGCCACTGCCCTGTTCGGCAAGAGCCATGTGGGCGATCGCAACGAATTCCTGCCCACGGTCCACGGCTTCGATGAGTTTCGCGGCTTTCTCTATCACCTCAACATGATGGAGATGCCCGAGCAGCCCGATTTTCCCAAAGACCCGAATTTCGCCGGCCGCCCCCGCAACATGATCCATGCCCGCGCAAGCGATAACGACGATCCGACGGAAGATCCGCGTTGGGGCCGTGTCGGCAAGCAGACGATCGAGGATCTTGGCCCCCTCACCACCGATCGGATGGGCACGATCGATGACGAGTTCACCGATGCTTCGATCGAATATATCAAGGCGCAGAAGGGGGCCGGAAATCCGTTCTTCCTCTGGTACTGTCCATCCCGAATGCACCAACAGATCCACGTATCACCCGAATGGCTCGGCAAGAGCGGGCACACGCCCTACTTCGATGCGGTGCTGCAGCTCGACAGCCTAGTGGGCAAGCTGCTCGATACCCTCGACGTGGAAGGGCTGGCGGATAACACCATCGTGCTGCTGACCTCGGACAACGGGATCAATCTGGCGCATTGGCCAATGGCCGGAACGGCGTCGTTTCGCGGCGAGAAAGGAACGACGTGGGATGGCGGCTTCCGCGTTCCCATGCTGATCCGCTGGCCGGGCAAGATCGCGGCGAACAGCTGGACCGGCGAGTTCATGACCAGCGAGGATTGGGTGCCGACCTTGCTGGCCGCCGTGGGCGAGCCGGACGTGAAGGAACAGCTTGTCGCGGGCAAGACAATCGGCGGGACCGACTACAAGGTCCATCTCGATGGCTACAACCAGATCGACATGCTGACCAGGCCCGATGGCAAATCGCAACGCCGCGAATTCTTCTTCTTCGCGGAAACGGAACCGACCGCATTGCGGATCGACGATTGGAAGATCCACGTCGCGATCAAGGACAAGTGGCTCGACGCGGCAACCAAGATTCCGGGTGGCCTGGTGATCGACATCAAGGCCGATCCGTTCGAACGCAGCCCCGATACCGGCGGCCAGTTCCTTTGGATGAAAGAGAAGAGCTGGATCATGCCCGAACTGACCGAACCCATCGCCCGGTTCGTCCAAAGCCTGCATGACTTCCCGCCATCGCAGAAGGGAACCGGCATCGGCATGGCCGCGGTTCTTGCGGGGATGAAGGACCACACGCCCAGCGACTGATGGCCGGCTGAGCGGCGCTCTGCCGCGACAGAGCTTGAAAGGCTCTAAGCCTCGCTCTTCTGCAGCCGCTTGAGAAAAGGGATCGCGATCAGCGTATTGACCACGGCCGCCAGGATAATCGCGGCGGGTGCCAGCTTTGCGTCCGGAAAGCTTGTCGTCGCGATGCCGATCGCGACGCCGGGGTGACGGGCGGCGGATGCCAGCGCCAGCACGATCCGATTGTCCCGATCGTCGCCGGCAAGGAACCAGCCAGCGGCCAGACCGACCAGACTCATCGCAACCAGCGCCACGATCGTGCCATCGCCCAGCAATTTGCCGACGGCCGGCGCCAGCGCGACCAGCAGGGCCAGCACGCTGACCCCAAACAGGACGTTCGCGACTTTGCTGAGCGGTCCCGAGACCGCCGCCGCCCTTTCGTCACCCAGCACGCGCTGGCCAAGCACGCCCAGCAGCAGCGGCAGAGCGATGGTTAGCCCCAGCGTGGTCGCCATGCCGGCGCGGGAGACTTGCGTCTCCACGCCGTAGATCGCTCCTGTCACCGAAAGGCCGATCGGCGCCAACACCAGCGAAGCCAGCGCCGCAGCAACCAGAAGACCGGTGATGTACGATGCCTCTCCCCCCGCCTTGACCTGCTTCCTGGGCAGGAGAGGCGGCACCGGCGAGAAGGCCAGCGCCACCAGCGCAATTTTCACCGGGCCCTTCAGCTCGAAAACATTCGCCATGAGAATCGCAACGGCCGGCACGATGACGAACATTGCGATCACCGCACGCAAACCGAGCCGCCATTCGCGGAACAAGTAAAGGAAGTCTCCCGCCCTTGCCCGCAACGCGAGAGAAACGACCGTGAGCATCACGCTCAACAGCACGAGAAGTTTCATGGCCTGCACGAGAGTCATGTCGATCTCC
>NZ_DAMDBA010000121.1:0-9722 GCF_032093395.1 Novosphingobium sp. | reverse complement strand
CCGCCGGCCAGGTCGAGGCCGAGATTGATCTTGGGCTCGGGCAGGAATGCGGGCCAGCGCGCATTGGTCAGCGAGACCAGCGACGGCACAGCGCAAAGGGCGATGACGATCGTCAGCCCCCAGTACCAGAGCTTCTTCCAGGTAGGAAATTCGAGCATAGCCTGTGGCTTCTCTCCGAAAGAGCAGCCGCTTTGGGCCGCTCCATGACATCGGACATCGCCGGGAACAGCCCGGCGATGCCGGAAACTCAGTCGTTCGCGGGCTTGGAGCCGGCCGGCGGGATCACGTCGACGATGGTCGACTTGACGGCCTTCACGACGACGCCCTGGGCCAGCTGAACATCGGCGTAGTTGTCGTCGATCTTCACGATCTTGCCGACAAGACCGCCACCGGTCAGCACTTCGTCACCCTTCTTGAGCGCGGAGAGCTTGTTCTTGTGCTCCTTCTGCTGCTTCATCTGCGGGCGCAGGATGAGGAACCAGAAGATCGCCGCCATCGCCACGAACGGCAGGTACTGGATCCATGCCGGCGGAGCGCCCGCAGGAGCGGCGGCAGCGAGCTGGTTGAGAATCGAGCTTTGCATTGAACTGAAGGGCCTTCTCGTCGTTTCGTCCCGGCGCGAACGGCGCGGCATCCGATCTGCCGCACGCCTTGCCGGAAAAATCCATTCATGGACTTAGCCGGATGGGCGCGGTTAGCAACAAAGCGGAGCACTGGCAACGCGCGGCCTTCTGCCGAAAGCCGCCCATCCCCCGGGAGCTGCCCGCAAATAGGTATCCACAGGCACGCTTCAACCGCTGCGAAGAAAGTCTTCATCAGACGCTTGCGCTCTCGAAAAGAGCCTCCTATAGGCCGCGCTCCGGTCGGGACGTAGCGCAGCCTGGTAGCGCATCACACTGGGGGTGTGGGGGTCGGAGGTTCGAATCCTCTCGTCCCGACCAATAAAAACGCCGGCTCCTGCTTCACGCGGGAGCCGGCGTTTTTGCTTTCGGCCAGGTTTGCTTTCGGCCGGGGCATGCCGTTGACGTATGGTCCCGCCATCGATGTCGTTCTTGACTGCGAAATAATTCCGGGTTCATCTGGACCGGAGTTATTTCAGACACTTCGAGGGAACGATGAAGCTCGCAATTGCAACTCCAGTTCTTCTCGCATTTGCCGTGCCCGCTGCTTCGCCCGTCTCGGCGCAAACTTCGACCTGCTATCGTCTGGGCAATATCGCGAGCTGCAGCGTCCAGCCGGGCAATGGCGACAATCCGGCCCAACAGCGTTACGCCGGTTTTGAAGAGGTGGAGCGCCTGCGCAAGCAGAACGAGGAGCAGGAGGATATGCGCCGGGAGCAGGGTCTGCGCGAGGAAGTGGGCGCTCTGGTGGCGGACGGAAACTGCACGGAAGCGAGGAAGGTGGCTCTAAGAGCAGGCGACTTTGCGCTGGCCGATCGGGCCGGCGCCATGTGCAAGCCGGCACAGCGGTAACGGCGAAATCGCACCGGGCACCCGCTTCGGCATTTTCCTACACCTGTAAGTTCATTTATCTGGTTGCGGGCCACCATCCAAGGGAGTGCCCGCAATGGCCCTGTTCGATTCGATCCTGTCGCCCGTCTCGAAGATCATCGACAAAGTGATTCCCGATCCCGACGCCCGTGATCGCGCCAAGCTGGAACTGTTGAAGCTCGAAAATTCTCAGGAACTTCAACTCTTTCAAGCAAGCCTTTCACCCATAGTCGCCGAAGCCGCTTCCGCCGACCCCTGGACCAGCCGCGCGCGGCCGAGCTTTCTCTACGTCATATACGCGATGATTCTCTGGGCCCTGCCCATGGGCCTGATCGGCGCCTTCAGCCTCGCCACGGCCCGTGCCATAGGTCAGGCCATGACGGCCTATCTGAACGGCATCCCCGAACCGCTCTACGCCCTCTTCGGCACTGGCTACCTCGGCTATTCGGCCATGCGCCAGTGGGGCAAGACCAAGGGGAGCGATCGTTGATCTCACGTTGTTAAGACAAACCCAAATCTTCGTCGCTACATCTCCTCGCAAGCGCGGCGTCGCCCGCCTTGCGAGGAGTTTTGAGTGTTCGGGAATGTAGCGCGCATGGCACTGGCCACGATACCGGCCGCGTTGCTGACATTGGCGGGTTGCGGGCCGAGCCGCGAGGATGAACTCGAAAGGCAGCTTGCCGAAGCGAAAGCCCTGGCCCAGCAGGAGGCGGCCGCACGGGCTCAGGCCCAGCAAGAAAGCGCCGCCGCGCGGCGACAGGCCCACGACGCCGAACTCGCCAAGTTCTATCAGGGCGGAAACGAGGCAGAGCAGGCGGAGGAACCGCAGCCTCCCTCCTCCCCGGCTGCCGATGCCGATGCATCACCGCCGCCCGCAGGCATGCAGGCCGATGGACGCCCCCTGGGCGACGAGATGCCTGCCCCACGCTGAGAAATCTCCCTGGGTATTCCCAGCCACCGCGGAAATGCTCTAGAGCCCCGACCGGAAAGCAACCGCATCGGGAATCCGCAATGGCCAGCAAGCTCGTCTATGTCCTCAACGGACCGAACCTCAATCGTCTCGGCAAGCGCGAACCGGGCATCTATGGCTCGCAGACGCTCGACGATATCGGGGCCATGCTGACGGAACGCGGCGAAGCGCTGGGCTGCACGATCGACATGCGGCAGTCGAATCACGAAGGCCACCTGATCGACTGGCTGCACGAAGCGGAAGACCAGGGCGCCCATGCTGTGCTGATCAATCCGGGGGCCTATACCCACACCTCGATCGCGCTGCACGATGCGATCCGCGCGATCAAGGTGCCGGTGATCGAGGTGCACCTTTCCAACCCGCACGCGCGCGAGGAATTCCGCCATACCTCATGGGTGGGCATGGCCGCGAAGGCCACGGTCGCCGGCTTCGGAGCGGGTAGTTACCTGCTGGCGCTGGAAGGTGCGGCGGCTCTCTGAGCGGGAGCGCATTTCACGATCCCGCCCTCACCGTCTCTCACGGAAACGATGTGCTGGATGAAGACCTCGATTTCGCCGCGCGGGCCGGCCGCCATGCCGTCCTGCACCACGGCCACCTCGCAGATGCCCCGGCGTGCGAGATCGAGGAAGATCGGCCGAAGCTGGTCCGGACCGGCGCTCGCCTCGATGCCGATCGAGAGATAAGACTTGGGCTTCCATCCCGTGACGACATCATCGCCGCGATAGGGCCGAACGCGATCGCTTATCGCGGCGAGCGGCCTTCCCTGCTCGCTCCATCCGCCGCTGGCGGCGTCGAAACGGGGTAGCGACGACACGGCCTCGGCCGGTACGCCGACCTGTTCGAGCGTGGTGCCCAGCACGAAGTCCGGTTCAGGCTGTATGCTTCGCTGCGTGAACCACCAGACATTGCCTGCCGCCAACAGCAACGCCGCGCCCCCCAGCAGGACGCGGCGCGTTTTCCTTGTCATTGCCACGACGTCATTGCCACGAAGTGATTCGCTCAGGCTTCCAGCGGAACGCCGGGCACGCTCTTGGCAGTGCGGATGGTCAGCGAGGTCTTTACGCTGTCCACGTTCGGCGCCGGCGTCAGCTTGCTGGTCAGGAATTCCTGGAAGCTCTGGAGATCGCGGCTGACGATCTTCAGGATGAAGTCGATCTCGCCGTTGAGCATGTGGCACTCGCGAACTTCCGGCAGGCCCTTCATATGGTCCTCGAAGGCGCGCAGCGATTCTTCGGCCTGGCTCTTCAGGCTGACGAGCGCGAAAACGGTGATCGTGAAGCCCAGCTTCGAGGCATCGAGGTCGGCGTGATAGCCCTGAATGATGCCCGATTCCTCAAGGCTGCGCACGCGGCGCAGGCAAGGCGGCGCGGTGAGACCGACACGCTGGGCGAGTTCGACATTGGTGATGCGCCCTTCGTCCTGCAACTCCGCGAGCAGGCGGCGATCGATGTCATCGAGATTAATCATGCGAAACTTTCCTTGCGGGGGCGCGCAGCGTGATCCGGCATGCAATATCCACTCGAAAACGCCGACACCCCTGTAATAATATTATCCCATAGCGTAATCGTCCCGCATTGCAACGCCTACAATCTACCCGGTTCCACCATCTGCACAGTTTGATAGAGATGAGGTGATCCCATTTTAACCCTAAGGGTCTATCCCTTGGGAAATGAAGCCTATCCTTTGGGAAATAAGGAATGTGGCAGCTTCGCACCGGCCGACGGAGCGCCTATGGAGCCGGAATGCACTTCGACGATCGCCTTGCTACGGTTCTGCATCTGCCGTCCTCCGGGGACGCGCTGGCGCGTATCCAGTATCGCCAGCTGATCGACATTCTGGGCAGCCTCGCGAAGGATGCGCGCTCGGCTGCGATCGAGGCAGGGTTCGCCCGTGTGATCGACTTGTCGTCGCGGATACCCGCCACGGATCGCGCGCGCCTGGTGCGCCAGCCGCTTCAACCCCTGACGAACCCCCGCCTTCTCGCTCTTTTCGCGGAAGCGGAGCCCGAAGTGGCAATGGCCGCGATCGGCATCGCCCAGCTCCACGAGGACGCCTGGCTGGCCCTGGTGCCCGCCCTCCCCGTGCGTGCGCGCGGCATCCTGCGCCATCGCCGCGACCTGGGCGCAAGAGTGGAAGCCCTGCTGGAACGGCTTGGCATCCGCGATCGCGGGCTGCCGCCCATCGAGAAACCGGCCGCTAACGAACCCGCTGGTAACGAGAATAAGGAGCAGCCGCTCGACCTGGTGGATGCGGTGGATTACAACGAACCGGAACCTCCGGTAGCGCCCCGTGTCGAACCGGCGACTTTCGCCGGGCTCGAACAGATTGCCGCCGCCGGCCGCGCAGCCGTTACGCCGGCGGACGTGCGCGGGCATCGCGTTGCCAAGGCCGGGGGAGATGCGGGTGCCGAGGCTGGCGCCGGAATCGGCGCGATCGTCCGCCGCATCGAAGAATTCCGCAAGGCGCGCGAAAGCCATGGCTCTACCAGTTTCGCCTCCAAACCGGGAGGCGATGCCCCGCAACTGCCGCTCGGCGATTCTTCGAAACTTGCCACGGCAGCGATCGACTTCGCGACGGATGCCGAAGGACGCATCAACTGGGCGGACGGCTCTCTGGCCAGTGCGCTGGTCGGCCTGAATCTCGCCGGTCTCGATCCGTCGGCGGTCGAGCCTTCGCCGCATATCCAGACGCCCTATACGCCAAGGCCTGGCCTTGCCCTGTCCATGCGCCACCGCCAGCCACTCCGGGCGATCGCGGTGGACATCGCGGGCGCTCCGGCGGTGCGTGGATCCTGGCAAGTCGATGCCGTGCCGCATTTCGATCCGGCCAGCGGACGGTTCATCGGCTATGCGGGAAGATTGCGCCGCCCGGGCAAGATCGCCGCCATCGATGCCCCGCCGGCCGCCGAACCAAGCGAGGCCGACCGGATGCGTCAGGTGCTGCACGAATTGCGGACGCCCGCCAATGCCATCCAGGTGGCCGCCGAAATCATCCAGCAGCAACTCTATGGCCCCGCCCCCCACGAGTATCGCGCGCTTGCCGCCGCCATCGCTGGCGACTGCGCGCATATCCTGGCCGGGTTCGAAGAGTTGGACCGCCTGGTAAAGCTGGAATCGGGTGCGCTCGGCATCGAATCGGGGGAAAGCGACCTCGCTTCCGTTCTGGCCGAAACGGTGTCGCGCCTGAAGGCCTGGACAGAACCGCGCAGTAGCGGATTCGTGCTTCCGGAACTGGGATATGCGCCCTCGCCGGTCGCGATCGAAAGGGCGGAAATCGAACGCCTGGTGTGGCGCATCTTCGCCGTTCTCGCCGGCATGACCGCGCCGCAGGAGATGCTGCCGGTCCGCCTGTCGATGGAGAGCGGGCGCGTGGCGATGCGCGTCGCCCTGCCCTCGCTGCTGCTGACCCGCGATGCCCAGAGCCTGTTCGACACGCCCGTCAGTGAGCGTGGACAGTCGCTGTCCACGGGCATGTTCGGCATCGGCTTCACCTTGCGTCTGGCCGCGGCAGAGGCCGCAGCGGCGGGCGGCGGCCTGCAACGGGAGGAGGACGATCTTTACCTCTCGCTTCCCGCCGCCCCCGCAGCCGAACAGGCGGGCAGCCGGGCGATATGACGATATGGGCGAGCAGACTTCGGTTCACCGCCCTTCCCCTTTACCGAAGCGGAACGATTTGGCGTTAAGCCGGACCAACCACGCCCTCGGATTCGCCATGCCTCGCGCCTGACCGAATCCGGGAACACAACGTCGCCCTGTCGGACGTGCCGCGATCGAGGGCCCGATCAAGGGAATGCCCAGTTTGCCGGGGACCAATCTTCTCCAGCCTCCCAAAACCGACGCTCTCGCGCGTTTCGACGAGGGATTCGGCCAGAGGTTCATCGTCACCGTCGATACCGAAGAGGAATTCGACTGGAACGCGCCGCTGGATCGTCATCGCCACGGCACCCTATCGGTCCCCGCGCTCCAGACGTTCCAGCAGTTCTGCGAGGAATTCGGCGTCGTTCCGATCTACCTCATAGACTATCCGGTGGCCAATTCGCCGCTCGCACCGCAGGCGATCGGCGAGGCCGTCTCGGCCGGGCGCGCGGAAGTCGGCGTGCAGCTTCATCCCTGGGTAAGCCCCCCGTTCGACGAGGTGATAAGCGAATTCAACTCCTACGCCGGCAACCTGCCTTACGAACTGGAGCGCGAGAAGTTCGCCCGGTTGCACGCGCGTATCGTCGAAGCCTTCGGCACCGCGCCGCGCATATATCGTGCGGGACGCTATGGGCTTGGACCGCAGACCGCCAGCATCCTCCAGGAGTTCGGGATAGCCATCGACACCTCGGTGCGGGCGCGCTTCGACTACAGTTCATCCGGCGGCCCGAACTATCGCCAGCACCCGCTGCATCCCTATTGGACGGATGCGGGACGGCAATTGCTCGAACTGCCGCTGACGACGGTCTACTGGGGGCCGCTGAGGCAGTTTGGCGACAGCATCTATCCCGCGCTCTGGCGCCTGCCGCAACTGCGGGGGGCACTGGCACGCACGGGATTGCTGGAGCGGATTCCGCTGACGCCCGAAGGCGTCACCGTGGAGGAGGCCCTGCGCGGAGTCGATGTGGCGATCGACATGGGGTTGCCGGTGCTGGTCTTCTCGTTCCACAGCCCTTCGCTCGCTCCCGGGCACACACCCTATGTTCGTAACCCACGCGATCTCGACGCTCTTTACGACTGGTGGCGCACGCTTTTCGGCCATCTCGCACGCCGCGGTGTAAAACCCGGCAATGTTGCCAACATCCTATCCAGCGTAACGCTTGCACAGAACGAATTGCCAAGCTAACGGGCTTTTCGTCCGGCCTTCGTCGATGGAGCCGGACGCAGCGGTTGGGGCCTGTAGCTCAGCGGTTAGAGCTGGCCGCTCATAACGGCTAGGTCGCGGGTTCGAATCCTGCCGGGCCCACCAACGGCAGCAGGACTTCTGGTCCCGCAAGACATCATCGACACCCGAAGGGTCGGGGAGTGGCGCAGTCCGGTAGCGCGCCTGCTTTGGGAGCAGGATGTCGCAGGTTCGAATCCTGTCTCCCCGACCAACTTCTTTTTTCATCTGAATTTCAAACGGATACTAGGGTATAACGGCCGTGCCGGGCGACTTGGCCGGCCAGGTTCGGCTCTCTCCGCATTCCGATCGTCGGAGCCGCAGGCGGCACCGGTTTACGTGAACTCCTCGAGAGATACGGATCGAAGGGATGGAGGCGGACGCCGGGGTGAATAGAATCATTCCGGCTGCTGCGTAATTTCCCCGATCACAATTCCCCTTACGACAGGCGATCTTCTCGGCTCTGAATTCATCAGCGAGGCCGGGCCATGGAGATCATCAAGCATCTGATTCCCCTGCTACTGACGGTCAGCCTTGCACTATTGGTAGTCGCCGCCGGGCTGGCCTCCTCGCGCGGGAACTTCGTCTACGTGCTCAGTCGGCCGAAACTGCTGTTGCAGGCATTCGGCGCGATCGTGGCCATACCGGTGATCGCCGCCGTGATCATCATTGCGATCTTTCCGGTCTCGCAGGCGGCAAAGGCAGGGATCCTGCTCATGGCCCTGTCACCCGTTCCGCCGCTGATGCCGGGCAAGGCGCTGAAGGCAGGCGGACACGCCTCCTACGTCTACGGCCTGATGGCCACCGGCGCGGTCTTTGCCGTGATCTTCGTGCCGATCCTGGGCGCTCTCGCTGCCCGGTTCTACGCTGTCCACGCGCAGTTCCCCGTCGGCGTGGTGGCGCGCAATGTCTTCGTGGGCGTTACCGTGCCGCTGATCGTCGGCCTCGTAGTGGGCCGGCTCCTGTTCAAGGGCCCCTCGCCGAAGCTGACCAAAGCCGTGACGATCGCCGCTTATGTCCTGCTGGTCGTGGCTGCCGTGCCCATCGTCATCAAGGTCTGGCCGCAGATGATGGCGCTGGTCGGAAACGGCACGGTGCTGGCGATGGCCCTGGTGGCGCTTGCCGCATTGCTGGGCGGGCACTTCCTGGGAGGTGACGACATGGCTGACCGCAGCTCGCTCGCGATCGCCGCCTCGATGCGTCACCCTGGCATAGCCTTGGCGTTGGCAGGGGCGAACCACGCGAACGAAGCCGTATCCGCCGCCGTGCTGCTGTTTCTGATCGTCGGGTTCTTGTTGCTGATCCCTTATCAGATGATTGTGCGCCGACACGAAAAGCCCGAGGATCAGGGATGACCCTCGGGACATGATGGGGTTGGCCAGGTGATCCGAGATAGCGACGTCAGGGTCTGAGGATCGCGCGGAACCCGACATGTGAGGTGGAAGTATCGACCGGATGGGCATGGCGCGCCGCCGGTCGATAGCGGCGGCAATAGTTGGGCGCACAAAGGTGTGATCCGCCCTTGAGAACCCGCCGTGGAATACGTGCGGGATCGTGCGGGTCCATGCTGTCCTGAAGCGCCTTGGCGCGCGCGGTGGAGCAGCAGCTTTTCGCGGGAGCCGCGTTCGGCGAATCCGTCCACCAGTCCGACGTCCATTCCCAGACGTTGCCGATCATGTCGTGAAGGCCATAGGCGTTGGCCGGATAGGCCCCCACCGGCGAGGTCCGCTCCCAGCCATCCTCGCGCAAGTTCGAATAGGGAAAGGCGCCCTGCCAGGTATTCGCCTGGTGGACGCCGCCCGGCACCAGTTCGCTCCCCCAGGCATATTCGACGAGTTCCAGGCCTGCACGCGCGGCGAACTCCCACTCTGCCTCGCGCGGTAGCGAGAGGCCGGCCCAGTCGAGATAGGCCTCGACGTCGACCAGCGCGACATGGACCACGGGATGGTCGGCAAGATCCGCGATGCCGCTTGCCGGTCCGGTGGGATGGCGCCAGTCCGCTCCGGCGGTGAACGACCACCACTGGGTTACCGGTCCGCGCGGATCGACCGGTTTCGCGGGCGACTGGAATACCAGCGAGGACGCCACCAGCATGTCCGGCATCGCACCGGGATAGGCAGCCGGGTCGGGCGCTTCCTCCGCCAGGGTGCGATAGCCCGTCTCATCCACGAAGCGGGCGAACTCCCGGTTCGTCACCGGCGTGCGGTCCATCCAGAAGCCGTTCACGGCGGCAGGCCGCTCGGGGCGTTCCTCGGGGTAGTGATGGTTCGAGCCCATCGTGAATTGTCCGCCCTCGATCCAGACCATGTCCCGGTCCGGGCGAAGAGCGGTCGTTTTCGCGTGCGTTGCCATAACTCAGTTCATCCCCGAAATGTTGAAGACGATACCCGCCACGGCGGCCACGC
>NZ_DAMDBA010000120.1:0-10004 GCF_032093395.1 Novosphingobium sp. | reverse complement strand
ACTACCGTTGGGTGGTAGGGTGGGGGCGCGGGCCGGTGCCGCTCAAATTCGCTTTCAGCGAATTTCAAACAGGTTCTTAGAGCCCGGCCCTAGTCGTTCGCGTCCGGGGCGAGCAGTGGCGCGGGCACGGCGTAGCCCCATTCCTCGTACTGCCGCGCGATGATGGCCGCCATTATCGCCAGTTCGGCGGAGTGGTCGCCCGGGCGGTGGCTCATGATGATCGGTGAGGTTGCGGGTTCCACGAGGTCGCGGAAGGCGACGTCATGGCTGCGGGCGCGGCGTACCGACTCGGGGACGATCGCCATGCCTTCCTCGGCGGCGACGAGGCCGATCGCGATCTGGAGTTCCCGCGCTTCGTGGACGATGCGCGGTTCTATGCCGTTGTCGCGAAACAAGGACATGACCTGGTCGGCATAGCTGGGGCGCGGCATGCGCGGATAGAGGATCTGGGGCTCGTTCGCGATGTCCCGCAGGGAAATGGGGCCTTCGCCATCGGCCAGCGGATGGTGCATCGGAAAGGCCGCGACCAGTCGCTCGTTGCGCAGGATTATGCGCCGGAGCGCCGGATCGTCGAAACGGATGCGGCCGAAGCCCACGTCTATGCGGCCTTCCTTCAGTGCGGCGATCTGGTCCAGCGTGGTGCTTTCCACCATGACCAGCTCGACGTCCGGTGCCGCCTTGCGAAACTCGCGGATCAGCTCGGGCAGGCGGGCATAGATCGTGGATGCCACGAACCCGATGACGAAGCGGCGCCGTTTGCTTTCGGCGGCGGCCTTTACCATGGATTCAAGGTCTTCCATGCGCGCCAGGATCTGCATGGCCTGTTCGTAAAGGAGCTTGCCGACCGGGGTGAGCCGGAGCGGGCGGACCGATCGGTCCAGCAGCTCGGCGCCGACATGAGCCTCCAACTGCTGGATCGCGCGCGAAAGAGGGGGCTGCGCAATGTGCAGCCGCTCTGCCGCGCGGTTGAAATTTCCGTCGCTCGCCACGGCAACGAAGTAGCGGAGAAGGCGTAAATCCATGCTCATTATACCTGCCAGGTATTAACCTCGCACCGGATTGGTCTTTGATGACCGGCCTGGCAAGGACTAGGTAAGTGCCAGCAACACTAACCAGTCGGGAGAGACGCCGCAATGGCTATGCTGGATCGGGTCGATACCTTAATCGTCGATGTACCGACGATCCGCCCGCATGTTCTGGCCATGGCCACGATGCATTCGCAGGCGATGGTGATCGTGCGCCTCACCGATACGGACGGCGTCGAGGGAATCGGCGAAGGCACGACCATCGGCGGCCTCAGCTATGGCGAGGAAAGCCCCGAAAGCATCAAGTCCGCCATCGACACTTATATCGTCCCGGTCCTGAAGACCTGCGACATCGCCCGTGTCGGCGCGACGATGGCCAAAGTCGCCAAGTGCGTGCGCGGCAACCACTTCGCCAAGTGCGCGGTGGAAACGGCGCTACTGGACATGGCGGGCAAGCGGCTGGGCGTGCCGGTCTCTGACCTCATCGGCGGTGGCCGCGTGCGCGACGACATGCCGGTGGCCTGGACCCTCGCCAGCGGCGACACCGCGCGCGACATTGCCGAGGGCGAGGAAATGCTCTCGCTCCGCCGCCACCGCATCTTCAAGCTGAAGATCGGCAAGCGCACCGTGGAACAGGACGTCGCCCATGTCGGCGCGATCTGCAAGGCGCTGGGTGATCGTGCGAGTGTTCGCGTGGACGTGAACCAGAACTGGAGCGAGGCGCAGGCCAAGCTGGGCATGGCGATGCTCCAGGACGTGGGCTGCGATCTGGTCGAACAGCCCATCGCGGGAGACGACATCGCGGCGATGACCCGCCTTGCCACCACGCGGGGCGTGCCGCTGATGGCGGACGAGGCGCTGCACGGCCCGCGCACCGCGCTGCGGATTGCCGCTGCCGGTGCCGCGGGCGTCTTCGCGCTGAAGATCGCGCAGTCGGGCGGGCTTTTCGCCACCGCCGAAGTGGCCGCCATCGGCACGGCGGCGGGCATCGGCCTCTATGGCGGCACGATGCTGGAAGGCGGCGTGGGCACGGCGGCTTCGGCCCATGTCTTCGCCACCGTTCCCGAGCTGGCCTGGGGCACCGAACTGTTCGGCCCGCTGCTCCAGACCGAGGAAATCCTCACCGAGCCGCTCGGCTATGGGGACTTTTCGCTGAAGGTGCCGACCGGCCCCGGCCTCGGCATCGCGCTCGATCCCGACAAGATCGCCTTTTTCCGGCGTGACCGTTCCGGTCCGCGCCTTCACGCCGTAAATGCAGGAGCCTGAGCCATGCTGTTCATGGTCGAAATGGACGTCAACATCCCGCTGGACTTCGATGCGGAAGAAGCCGCGAAGATCAAGGCGGCCGAGAAGGCGTACTTCCAGAAGCTCCAGCAGGCGGGCACCTGGCGTCACATCTGGCGCAAGGTCGGGCTCTACTCCAACGTCTCGATCTTCGACGTCGAGAGCAATGCGGCGCTGCATGACACGCTCATGGCTCTGCCGCTCTACCCCTTCATGACCATGAAGGTCACGCCGCTCGCCCGGCACCCATCCTCCATCCATGACGACGATCGCTGATCGCCGGAGCCACTGAATACAGTCCTTGGGAGAGAACAAAATGGACGTCAGCTTCGTAAAGACCCCGGAAATCCAGCAGCTGCTCGATCGCGCCGCCGGCGTGAACGAGAGCGGCGGCAGCCCCCGCCTCAAGGCGATCATGCGCGACCTTACCGAATCGGTGATGGAGCTGATCGTCCGCCACGACATTTCCGAAAGCGAGTTCTGGCTCGCCATGAAGTATCTCTCGGACAGCGCGGGCGAGATCGGCCTGATCGTGCCGGGCACGGGCCTTGAGCACTTCCTGGACCTCTACATGGACGCCAAGGATGCCGAGGCCGGCCTGACCGGCGGCACCCCGCGCACTATCGAAGGGCCGCTCTACGTCGCCGGTGCGCCGCTGGTTGAGGGGAATGCCAACCTCAGCGTGGACGAGGACGAGGGCACCACGGTCCTGCACATGACCGGCAATGTCACCGGCCCGGATGGAGAAGCGGTGGAGAACGCGATCGTCCACGTCTGGCACGCCAATTCGAAGGGCTGGTATTCGCACTTCGACCCGACCGGCGAGCAGACCCCGTTCAACAACCGCCGCCGCATCAAGCTGGGCAAGGACGGGCGCTATGCGTTCCATTCCAAGCAGCCGAGCGGTTACTCGGTGCCGCCGGGCGGATCGACCGACCAGCTGATGCAGGCGCTGGGCCGCCACGGCAATCGCCCCGCCCACGTCCACTTCTTCATCGAAGCGCCGGGCTATCGCACGCTGACCACGCAGATCAACTTCGGCGACGATCCCTTCGCGGCCGACGACTTCGCCTTCGGCACCCGCGAGGGCTTGCTGCCGGTGCCCAGCCGCCAGGGCGACAGCGCCTACATCCAGTTCGACTTCCAGATGCAGCGCGCCGCCGATGCGGATGATGAGCACTTCTCGTCCCGCGCCCGCGCCGAAGCCGAGCCGCAGAAGCAGACCGAAACGGCCTGACCACACAAGAATACGGGAGACAGGATCATGTACGAACACCTCATGCACCGGGTCTCGACCGCCGTGGTCGATGACGTTGAAACCGGAGAGTTCCGCTGCCGCCGGGACGTCTTCACCGATCCGGCGCTGTTCGAACTGGAAATGAAGTACATTTTCGAAAGCAACTGGGTGTACCTCGCCCACGAAAGCCAGCTTCCCAGCAAGAACGATTACTTCACGACCTTCATCGGGCGCACGCCCGTGATCCTGACCCGCGCGAAGGACGGTGCGATCAACGGCGTGGTCAATGCCTGCGCGCATCGCGGCGCCAAGCTGTGCCGCCGCAAGCGGGGCAACCAGCCGCTGTTCGTCTGCCCGTTCCACGGCTGGAGCTTCAAGACCGACGGCAAGCTGCTGCGCGCCAAGGATGCGAGCACCGGTGCCTATCCCGAAAGCTTCGACCACGAGGGATCGCACGACCTGACCAAGGTTCGCGTCGAGAGCTATCGCGGCTTCGTGTTCGGTTCGCTGAACCATGACGTGCTGCCGCTGGAAGAGCATCTGGGCGAGGCCAAGGTGATCATCGACCAGATGGTCGACCAGGCGCCCGAGGGACTGGAAGTGCTGACCGGCAATTCCACTTACACCTTCGACGGCAACTGGAAGATGCAGATGGAGAACGGTTGCGACGGCTATCACGTCAGCTCCGTTCACGAAAACTACCAGTCCACCATGGGCCGCCGGGCCGAGGGCGGCACCAAGGCGGTGGACGCCAACGGCTGGTCCAAGGCGCCCGCCAGCGGCGTCTACGGCTTCGAACACGGGCACATCCTGCTCTGGACGCAGGTGATCAATCCCGAAGTGCGGCCGATCTGGAACCACAAGCCGGAACTCGATGCCCGGCTGGGCGAGGAACGGGCCAGGTTCATCATCGAACAGACGCGCAATCTGGCGCTCTATCCCAATTTGTTCCTGATGGATCAGTTCTCGACCCAGATCCGCGTCGTCCGCCCGATCGACGTGCACACCACCGAAGTGACGATCTACTGCTACGCGCCGAAGGGCGAGAGCGCCGAGGACCGCGCCCACCGCATCCGCCAGTACGAGGATTTCTTCAACGTCACCGGCATGGGCACGCCTGACGATCTGGAGGAATTCCGCTCCTGCCAGAAGGCCTACGAAGGCGCAGGCGAGCTGTGGAACGACCTCAGCCGCGGCGCCACCCGCTGGATCCACGGCGCGGACGCCAATGCCAAGGCCATGGGCATGAACCCGCTGCTCTCCAGCGAGCGCAGCGAGGACGAGGGGCTGTTCGTGCGCCAGCATGAGTTCTGGGCGCAGATCATGCTCGACGGTCTGGCGAAGGACGCGGCCAATCAGCCGCCGATGATGGAGGCGGCGGAATGAGCACGCTCGACATGACCCGCCCAAATAACGAAAGCACCCTCTCCTACCGCGAGATCTGCGCCTTCCTCTACCGCGAGGCGCGGCTGCTGGACGATCGCCGGTTCGACGAATGGCTGGAATGCTATTCCCCCCAAGTCGAATACTGGATGCCCGCCTGGACCGACGACGATGAACTCTGCACCGACCCGCAAACCGAAATCTCGCTGATCTACTACGCCAACCGGCAGGGTCTGGAAGACCGCGTCTACCGCCTGAACACCGAGCGGTCCTCCGCCTCGACGCCCGAGCCGCGTTCGGCGCACTTCATCGGCAATGTCGAAGTGCTGGAGAGCCGGGAAGGGCAAGTGGACCTGCGCTACAACTGGCATACGCTCAGCCACCGTTACCAACAGACGCAGCAGTTCTTCGGGACTACGTTCCTGACGCTGGATACCTCTGGCGATGCGCCCACGATCCTGAAGAAGAAGATCGTCCTGAAGGACGACTACATTCATCAGGTCATCGACGTTTACCACGTCTGAGGAGACTGCCGTGATCTTCGCAGGACGTTTCGCACGCAAAGTCATGGTCGTGACCGGCGCGGCGCAGGGCATTGGCGCCGGTGTCGCCAGTCGCGCCGCCGCCGAGGGGGCCAGCGTGGTGCTGGTCGACCGCGCCGAATTCGTGACCGAGGTGGAACAGGCCATCGTGGCGGCGGGCGGCAAAGCCGTTTCCGTCTGCTGCGACCTTGAGACCTATGAGGGCGCGGCGGCGGCGATGGCGAAGGCCGTCGCGGCGTTCGGCCGGATCGACATCCTCATCAACAATGTTGGCGGCGCGATCCGGATGCGGCCCTATGCCGAGTTCGAGCCGGCGCAGATCGATGCGGAAATCCGCCGCTCGCTGATGCCCACGCTCTACTGCTGCCATGCGGTGCTGCCGACCATGCTTGGGCAGGGGGCTGGCACGATCGTCAACCTCTCCTCCAACGCCACGCGCGGCATTCGCCGGGTGCCTTATTCGGCGGCCAAGGGCGGGATCAACGGCCTGACGCAGAGCCTCGCCATGGAATACGCCGAAGCCGGCATTCGTGTCGTCGCGACGGCGCCGGGCGGCACGAGCGCCCCCCCGCGCCGTGTCGCCCGCAACGCCGAAGGCGACAGCGCGCAGGAACAGGCGTGGATGGCAGAGGCAGTCGCGCAAGTGACCGATTCCGCCTTCCTCAAGCGCTACGGAACCCTTGAGGAGCAGATCGCCCCGATCCTGTTCCTCGCCTCGGACGAGGCCAGCTACGTGACCGGCACCGTGTTGCCCGTCGCGGGCGGCGACCTCGGTTAAGGAGACACGCGATGTCGAAAATCTACGATAGCCCCGCCGCAGCCCTCGACGGCCTGCTGTTCGACGGCATGACCATCATGTCCGGCGGGTTCGGCCTCTCGGGTAATCCTGAGAGCCTGATCCCCGAAATCCGCGCAGCGGGCGTGAAAGATCTGACGGTCATCTCGAACAACGCCGGCGCGGATGGGTTCGGTCTGTGGATGCTGCTGGAGAGCCGCCAGATCCGGAAGATGATTTCCTCCTATGTTGGGGAAAACAAGCTGTTCGAAAGCCAGTACCTCTCGGGTGAACTCGAACTGGAACTGAACCCGCAGGGCACCCTGGCCGAGCGCATTCGCGCCGGCGGCGCAGGCATCCCGGCGTTCTACACCAAGACCGGCGTCGGCACCGTGGTCGCCGAAGGCAAGCCGGTGGAAGTGTTCGAGGGCGAGGAATACGTGCGCGAAACCTGGCTGCGCGCGGACCTGTCGATCATCAAGGCCTGGCGCGCGGACGAGGAGGGCAACCTGATGTTCCGCAAGACCGCGCGCAACTTCAACCCGAACATGGCGACCGCCGGCAAGGTCACCGTTGCCGAAGTGGAAGAGATCGTGCCCGCCGGCACATTCGATCCCGACTGCATCCACACCCCCGGCATCTACGTCGACCGCGTGGTGCTCTCCACCATCAACGAGAAGCGCATCGAGAAGCGCACCGTCCGCGAGAGGGAAACCGCATAATGGCCCAAGATACCAAAGGCTGGACCCGCGATGAAATGGCCGCCCGCGCCGCAAAGGAACTGCGCGACGGGTACTATGTGAACTTGGGCATCGGCATCCCTACGCTGGTGGCGAACCATGTGCCCGTCGGCATCAAGGTCACGCTTCAGAGCGAGAACGGCATGCTCGGCATCGGTCCGTTTCCGTATGACGAGGATGTCGATCCCGACCTGATCAATGCGGGCAAGCAGACGATCACCGCGCTGCCCACCTCCAGCTTCTTCTCCAGCGCGGACAGCTTCGCGATGATCCGCGGCGGCCATATCGACATGGCCGTGCTGGGCGCGATGGAAGTCTCGGCAGAGGGCGATCTCGCCAACTGGACCATTCCCGGCAAGATGGTGAAGGGCATGGGCGGGGCGATGGACCTCGTTGCCGGGGTGAAGAAGGTGATCGTGGTGATGGATCACGTCTCCAAGCACGGCGATCCCAAGATTCTGCCTGCCTGCACCCTGCCGCTGACCGGCAAGCGCGTGGTGGACATGATCGTCAGCGACCTTGCCGTCTTCGCCATCGACCGCAAGGCGGGCGGACTCACGCTGGTGGAACTCGCTCCCGGCGTCACGCTGGAGGAAGTCACCGCCAAGACCGGCGCGCCTTTCGCCCATGCGCTGGAAACGGCGTAAGACAGGAACATCCAGGTGCCGAAACTGATAGTCGTCGACCGTTCGGGAGACGAGACCGCGATCGACGCCCGCAAGGGCGTTACCGTGATGGAAGCCATCCGCGACAGCGGCTTCGACGAATTGCTTGCGCTTTGCGGAGGCTGCTGCTCCTGCGCGACCTGCCATGTCTTCGTCGACGAGGACTGGGCGGAGGCGACCGGCGGCCCCGGCGAGGACGAGAACGACCTGCTCGATTCCTCCGACCATCGCGGCGCGCATTCGCGCCTCTCGTGCCAAATTGCCTTGACCGCCGCGCTGGACGGCCTGCGCGTCACCATTGCCCCGGAGGATTGAACCATGCCTTTCACCCAGGTTCCCGGAGCCTCTCTCTACTGGAAGCGCGATGGCCGCGACGATGCGCCGGCGCTGGTGCTGCTCAATTCGATCGGCACGGACATGGACTTGTGGGACGCCGTCCTGCCCCATCTTCGCGACCGCTTCGCCCTGCTGCGGATCGATACGCGCGGTCACGGCGCCTCGGCGGCCGAGCCGGGCGACTTTTCGATGGCCATGCTCGCGGATGACGTGCTGGCTGTGGCCGATCACGCCGGGCTTGCTTCATTCGCGGTGGCGGGCGTGTCGCTGGGCGGCATGATCGGCATGGAACTGGCGCTCCGCGCGCCTGAGCGGGTGACGAAGCTCGTGCCGGTTTGCACCTCCGCGACGATGGACAGCGCTTCGTGGAACGACCGTATCGCCAAAGTACGCGGTGAGGGCATGGCCGCCATCGCCGATCTGGCGATGGGCCGCTTCCTGTCGGACGCCGGCGAACCTGCCATTTACGAAACCGTGCGCCGCCAGCTCCTGACCATGGATGCGCAAGGCTACGCCGGTTGCGGCGCGGCGATCCGCGACATGGATCTTGCCGAGCGCATCGGTGCGATTGCCGCGCCGACGTTGGTCGTCACCGGCACCCGCGACACCTCGACCCCGTTCGAGGGGCACGGTGAGCATCTCGTCGCACGCATCCCGGGCGCGGCGCATGTAGCACTCGAAGCCGCGCACCTTGCGCCGCTCGAAGCGCCCCAGGCGCTGGCGGCGGCCCTCGCTTCATTTCTGGAAAGCTGAAGAACATGGCCCAAGCCTTCATCTGTGACGCCATTCGCACTCCCGTCGGCAAACTCAACGGATCGCTGTCGAGCGTGCGCGCCGATGATCTTGCCGCGATCCCGTTGCGTGCGCTGGCCGAACGCAACGGCAATGTGGACTGGGCTGCGCTCGACGACGTGATTCTGGGCTGTGCCAACCAGGCGGGCGAGGACAATCGCAATGTCGCGCGCATGGCCGTGCTGCTGGCCGGGCTGCCAGAGACGGTGCCGGGCGTGACGGTCAACCGCCTGTGTTCCTCGGGCCTCAATGCCATCGGCATCGCCGCGCAGGCGATCCGCAGCGGGGATGCGGACTTCCTGATCGCGGGCGGCGCCGAAAGTATGACCCGCGCGCCTTATGTCATGGGCAAGGCGGACAGCGCCTTCGGACGTGGCCAGAAGATCGAGGACACGACGCTGGGCTGGCGCTTCGTCAACCCGGCGATGAAGGCCGCCTACGGTGTCGATACCATGCCGCAGACCGGCGAGAACGTAGCCGAGCAGTGGCAGGTGAGCCGCGAGGAGCAGGACCGCTTCGCCCTCGCCAGTCAGGAGAAGGCCGCACGGGCACAGGCCAGCGGCCGCCTTGCCGCAGAGATCGTCCCCGTCTCGATCCCGCCGCGCAAGGGTGATCCGGTCCTTTTCTCCGCCGACGAGCATCTGCGCGCGACCAGTCTTGAGGCACTGGCGAAACTGAAGCCGGTGGTGAAGCCGGACGGCACCGTGACGGCAGGCAATGCCTCCGGCCTCAACGACGGCGCGGCGGCCATGCTGGTCGCCAGCGAGGAAGCAGCGAAGCGCCACGGCCTCACCCCGCGCGCCCGGGTGATAGGCATGGCGGCGGCCGGGATCGCCCCGCGCGTGATGGGTGCCGGGCCGATCGAGGCAGCGCGCAAGGTGCTGGCCCGCAACGGCCTGACCGTGGATCGGCTCGACGTCATCGAACTCAACGAAGCCTTCGCTAGCCAGGCCATTGCCACCTTGCGCGATCTCGGGATCGATCCCGCCGATCCGCGCGTGAACCCCAACGGCGGCGCCATCGCGCTGGGCCATCCGCTCGGCATGTCGGGCGCGCGCATCGCGATGTCGGCGGTGGAGGAGCTGCAGCGCACCGGCGGACGCTATGCGCTGGCCTTCATGTGCATCGGCGTCGGGCAGGGGCTTGCCCTGCTGATAGAGCGCGTGTGATGGCCGATCGAGCAGACGTCGTTATCGTGGGAGCCGGGCACGGGGGAGCGCAATGC
>NZ_DAMDBA010000119.1:0-10202 GCF_032093395.1 Novosphingobium sp. | reverse complement strand
CGCTTCGACACCGGTGCTCAGGCCCGCGGCTTCAGGCTCGCTTCCGTAGCCTGACGGCACTCCGCGCCCGAAAAACCCGCCATTCGCGACAGTCTCGCGAATGGCGGGTTTTCGCTTATCTGGTCAACGCGTTGTCCGCTTACGGCAGTCCCAGCGCAGCGGCATTTCCGAAAGCCGCCGCCAGATCCGCGCTCGCCGCCAGCCGCTTCAGCCGCCCGTCCAGCAGGTTGAGCGCGACGCTGGCCGCCGATTCCTCGCGCGTGTTGACGAGGAACAGATCGCTGGCGCCCATCTCGAATCGCCGCCGCTCCGCCACGGCCATGGCATCGGCGCGTTGGCGCTCCTGCTCGGTCAATGAAATGATCTGCGCGGCCGCGTCGAAAGCGATCGCGATCCCATCCACTTCGGCGCGGATCTGCTCGTCCAGCCAGCGCGCGCGCGTGCGACTGGCATCGAGTTCCGCCTGAGTCTGCATCAGCTTCCCGCGCGCCGTCCGCTGTTCGAGCGGCACGGAGAACTTGACCCCGAAGCGCACATCGTTGCCGCTGCGCGAGGCGCCGCCGGGTCCGATGTCGCCGATGTCGCGGGCCACTTCCATGTTGAGGTCGAGACGCGGCAAGAGCGCATTGCGGTCGAGCGCCAGCCGGTCCTGCACCAGCCGCGCTTTCAGTTCGGCCACCAGCAGGTCCGGCCGCTCCACATCCAGCGGTACCGAAGTGACCACGGGGTCCGGAAGCGCGGTCGGCAACTGATCGCGGCGGGGGATCGTAGGCGTGCCATCGCCGTCGCGCCAGTAAAGCGAGAGGGTATTGGCGGCCGAGGCCATCGCCTGCTCGGACTGGACGACCATGGCCTGGCGGCGCAGCACCATCTGGTCGTTCTCGGTCAGCACGATACGCGGGCGCAACCCGGCCTGATAGGCGCGTTGCAGCCCCCTTTGCCGCGCCTCCGCCAGATCGAGAAGCTGGCGATAGATCTTCAGTCGTTCCCCGGTCGCGACCCAGTTCAGATAGGCGTCGACGGCCTTTCGCTGCACGCCGATCGCCACCATCTGGCGCTCGGCATCGGCCACGGCGCGATCCGCGTCCGCCGTGACGCGGCCGAAGCGGCGATCGTCGATCATCCGGTCCCGCAGCAACGAGAACACTGCGCCGGCCCGGATCTCACCGAACTCGTTGGTATATTTCTTGTCTTCGTAGATCGGAAAGCGGCCACTCGATACGCGATATCCACCGTAGAGCTGCCCACCCCAGTTCTCCAGCGGACGTGCCACCTGGGTGTCGGCATAAGTGCCGCCATAGTAGCCGATCAGCCGCGATCCGCCCTCTGCGGAAAAGACCGTATCGAAGGCGCCTTCCGCCGTCAGCCGCCGGCCATCGGCGGCGCGGGTGCGGGCGAGCGCCTCGATGATCTGCGGCGATTGCCGGGCGGAATTGGCGAGCAGGTCTTCCAGCTCCAGCACCGGCGCATCGACCGGTGCCAGGCGCGGCAAAGGCGCGATCTGCTGGGCGAGAGCCCCTGTGGACACTGCATATAGCCCCGCCGCCAGCAGCCAGGACGAAAGGCGTCTACTTGGCATTGCCGCCTTCCTTCTCGGCCGAGCCGCCTTTGGCGCTCGCTCCGGCACTGCCCGAGTAAGTAGCCGTATCCAGCGCGTTCACCGGATATTGCAGCGGGAAGTCGTTGAGCAGGCGCCAGAGCTCGTAGCCGCTCGATACGGTATCCATCATCACCCAGCCGCGCACTTTGGCGCCCAGCCGCACGAAGGGCTCCTTCGGCCAGGATCGCGCACCCGGCTTCTGCTCCACCAGCACGCGGAACAGCCCATTGGCAGAGGCGGAGACATCGATCGCCCGCACCCGCCCGTCGAACATGCCGACGGCGACCGAGGGCCAGCCGCTGAACTGGATCGCGGGCCAGCCTTCGAATTCCAGCCGCACCGGGCGCCCGGGATGGATCAGCGGAACGTCGCGTCCATCGACGTAGAGTTCGACGACGCGCACCGCCTGCTCCGGCGCGAACGTGGCGATCACGTCGCCTTCCTTGACCATCGTCGCGCTGTCGCCGCCCAGGATGCGCAGGATGCGACCGTCGCGCGGGGCACGGATCATCTGCACCGACTGGCGATTGATGTTGATGTCCAGCCGGTTGCGGTCGGCCAGGCTCTTGGCCACCTTTGCGCCGTAGTCCGCAACCTTGATCTGCGCGAGTTCGAGATCGCGGCGCGGCGCCAGTCCTTCGCCGTAGAGCTGCTCCATGCGGCCCACGTCGCGCCGGGCGACGTCCATCGCCTGCCGGGTCGCCGCGATTTCGGCATCGACTTGCGCGCGTTCGGCCTGGAGCCGCGCGATGAGGTTGGGATCGTTGTCGGTGATGTGGGCGATCTTGTCGCCCTTCTTCACCAGTTCGCCATCGGTCACATACCATTCCTCGACCCGGCCGGGGACGAGCGCGGTGATGTTCTGCACGCGGTCGCGCGGGTCGAGCGCGATCACCGAGCCGGTGCCGGTGGAGGTCTGCACCCAGGGCACCAGCAGCAGGAACGCTACCGCCGCGATCATCGCAATCAGCAGCATCCAGCCCAGCACCCGTGCCGGGCGCGGCGGGCGCAGGCTCTGGAGCGTCTTGAAATGGACGATGTGGTCATCGCGAAAGGGCATGGAGACCTCCCTTCGCGGCATTGCGGGCGGCGGCGAAGGCCGCACGGTCCTGGGCCAGCAATTGGGAATCCCGTCCAAGCCAGAGCATGTGATCGAAATCGAAGGCATCGGGGCGGCAGGTGAAGACGATGATGGTCGTCTCCCTGTCGTCCAGCCGCTTCAGCGCGGGGCGAAGCTCCTCCACCGGCACCATGTCGAACAGGCCCGAGAGGATGAGCACGCGCGGACGGGCCAGCAGCGCCCCCGCCAGCTTCAGGCGCATCGTTTCCGCCCGCGTCAACGGCCAGCCGGTCGAGGACAGCAGGCAGTCCATGCCGCCTTCAAGGCTGACGATCCGGTCGCCAAGGCCCACTGCGTCGAGAACGTCCAGCACTTCGGCCGGATCGGCCTGCGGATTTGCCAGGCGCAGGTAATCGCGGATCGTGATCTCCACGATGTCGGGACGGTCGAGTACGATCACGTCGCTGCGCAGGCGATAGATGTTGAGCGCGGCGATATCCGCGCCGCCCAGACTGATCAGGCCCTCGTCGGCGCGGTAATGGCGCTTGAGCAGGCGACTGAGTAGACGGTCCACCCCAGGATCGCTTGCGGCCACGGCATGCGTGCCGGCGGGAATATCAAGGTCGAACCGCGCGCTGCCGCCGCCCACCGCAATCGCGACGCGGCGCAGGGACAGGGCTCCGTTGCGCGGCCGGGCATCGCCCTCGCCGCGCGATGCGAGTTCCTCCACGGGAATGGCGTGGAACAGCGATAGCTCCTCGACCGCCGCCACCAAGTCGTAGAAAGTATCGAGGTAGGGCCCAAGTTGCGCCGCGCCGTAGAACACGCTCGACAGGATCAGCTCCGCCGCGACGAGTTGGCCTATCGAAAGCTGGCCGCGAATGACCAGCCAACCGCCCAATGCCAGCAGCGCCGCGCTGGCCAGCGCGTAGAGCAGCAGCAGCGCCACGCTCTGCGGGAAAGTCGCGCGGAAATGCTGGCTATGCGCATCGACATAGGCGGCCGTGCGCATCTCCGACATGTCCATGGCATAGTCGAGGTGGCGGCTCGACTTGTAGAAACCATTGGAGGCGCCCACGCTTTCCAGCCAATGTGCGGTCTCGTACTTGCGATGACTGAGCGCCACGCCCGTCTCCATCGCACTGCGCGCCCAGATCTTCCAGATCAACCAGACGGCCAGGACGAAGAGCAGGTTGAAGGCCAGGAAGACCGGGTGGTAGAACGAGGTGACGATGAATCCGATCATCGCCTGGAAGAAGATCGTGAAGCCGCCGATCAGCAGCGAGGGCACCGCCTTTTGAACGTTCGCCACTTCGAAGAAGCGGTTGAACAGGTCACTGCGACGCTCGTCCTGGAAGAACGGGTTCTGGGCATGGACGGCCTGAAGCGTGATCTCGGCTACCGAGCGCGCGAACAGGCGGCGACGGAAAATCTCCATCACATAGCCGCGCAACGCGCCGAGCAGCGACCACAGCGCCAGAAGGCCGAACAGCACGGCGGCCAGCGTGAACAGCGGCACCGGCAAGGCCGTGTTCGCCACCGAATTGATCAGCATCTGCACGGAAATCGGCGTGGCGAGCGACAGCAGGCCGATCGCGGCGCCGTAGATTATCGCCATGGTCATGAAGGCACGGTCGGGCGCAAGCACGCCCCGCGCCCAGTTCATGAATGTGCCCCAGTCTATCCGTTCCTGCGGACCGGCTGCCATCGATGCTTCTTCCTCTTCGACGGAAGCCGCTCAAGGCCCCGTAATGCGACGGGGGGCCTCTATCGCGTCAACGGCAGGCGCGAATGTATTGCGTGTTACATTGCATGTCTCCGCACAGGCACGCTCCCGCGCGGTATTCGAAGGCCATAGGTTCGCACGCCTACGGCTCGCCGCGCCTCCTAAGGCACGCGAACTATTACGGAGTTCAGAAGGGCGCCCGGCCGGGCTGGAGCGGATCGGGCGCGATCCGCTCCGGCATCCGCCTCAGTCGAGACCCAGAGCGCCGCGCACGATGTACTGCAGGTCCGTCTGGTCGATCAGTCCGGCGACATTGCCCGCGCCGGGGCCGTAAGCGGCGATGCGAAGCTGGGTGCCGGTGTGCCCCATCGCGCCCTCTTCGGCCGTGCCGTAATTCACGGTCATCACCGCACCGTCCTTGGTGACCAGTGCCTTGGTGAGGCCCGGCGCCTTCGATCCGTTGCTGATGATCTGGCTAGTATGGGCATGGTCGGCGGTGACGATCACCAGCGTGTCGCCATGTTGGCGGGCATATTCCAGCGCGACCTGCACCGCCTCGTCGAGGTCCACCGTCTCGCCGATCTGGCCGCAAGGATTGGCGCCGTGGTTTTCCTTGTCGATCGAAGCGCCTTCCACCTGGAGGAAGAAGCCCTTGGGCTTGTCCTTCAAGAGCGCGATGGCCTTGCGGGTCATTGCAGCCAGCGTCGGCACCGTGGCGGTGCGCTCGGGATTGGCCTCGCACTTGACCGGCGCCTGGTCGATGTTGCCGTGATAGCTGGCGCGCGGGCCACGCCAGCGCACCGGCATGTTGCCCGGCGCGAACAGCCCGAGCAACGGCGCCTGGGCATTCGCGGTGGTCACGCCGTCCAGCCCCGAAGCGTCCCGCACGATCGTGAAACCACGGGCCTTGGCCTGCTGGAACAGCGTCTTGCCCTTCCACTTGCCGGCCCGCGCGGTTTCATCGAACGTGGAGGCGCCGCCGCCGAGCGTCACGTCGGGACGAGCCACCAGAAGCTGCTCGGCGATGGAACCTGCTCCGCCCGCTTCGAGGGCATTGGTCGGGCAGAACTTCGCGGTCGCTTCCGGGCCGAAGCACCTGCGCTGGGTGACGTGGGCATATTGCGCAGCCGGTGTCGCATCCTCGATATCGGCGGTGGAAACATCACCCGTCGCCAACCCGGCAGCCTTGGCGCGCTCCAGCAGGGTCTGATGCAGCTTGCCCTTGATGTCGACGCCGATGGCGCCGTTGTAGCTCTTCACGCCGCTGGCCCAGGCCGTGGCGGAAGCGGCGGAATCCGTGACGTAGTCAGGCAGGCCGGTTTCGCGATCCAGCGAATAATGCGTGTATTGGCCGGTCACCGGCAGCGCGTCGATGCCTTTGAAATAGCCACCCGCCCCTTCGGCATAGTTGCGCGCCAGGGTGATCTCGGAATCGCCCATGCCGTCTCCGATCAGGAGGATCACGTTGCGTGCCTTCCCCCCGACGATCTGCTTGCGGAACGCCTCGGTGCGATCGCCCGAGATACGCCGCGCCCCGCCTGCTTCCCGAAGATCGCCCTTCGCCGCGCGCGAGAGATCCGAGGCATCCTGCGCAAGCGCCGGTTGCGCCGCCAGGGCCAGGGCGGCAACGAGGGAGAAGCGTGAAATCATGATGGTTCCTAAGGGAAGGTTCGAGGCGTCAGGGTGATGGGGATGTGCAGCTAGAGGCCTGGCATGACACCTATTTGACAGAGCCGGCCCCAACTTTCGCAACAGGGTCGCTCGGCCAGGCGAGTTCGGCCAGGACCGGAAAGTGATCCGAAGGATAGCGGCCTCCGACAGACGTGGTGACGGTGGTCGTCCGCAAGGGGACGAGATTGCGCACGAGCACCCAATCGATGCGCGCGCCTGGATTGCCGGTGAAATCGTGATAGGTGCCCTGCGGACCGCTGCGCCTTGCGGCGACTTCGTAGGCGTCGGCCAGACTGCGCGTGAGAATGGCGTAGGGGCGGGATTTCGGGGCGGTGTTGAAATCCCCGGTGACGACGATCGGAATGCCCTCCGGCAGCCTTGCGATCCAGGCTTCGATCAGCGCGGCGGACTTTTCGCGGGCACGTTCGTCCTTGTCGCGGTGGGCGAAGTGGGTATCCAGCAAGTAGAAGCGGCGGTGGTCGGACTTGCGCTCGAACAGCGCCCAGTTGACCATGCGGGGCAACGTCTCGCCCCATGTCGCGCGGCCTGCCTGCGTGGGCGTGGCGGAAAGCCAGAATTCGCCCTGCTGAAGCACGTCCATCCGATCGGCACGGTAGAAAATGCCCATGTGCTCGTCGCCATGCCCGCCGCGCCGGTCCACACCGAACCATCGGTAGTTCGGCAGCGCGGAAACCAGGTCGTCGCCCTGCTCGCGAAACAGTTCCTGCGTACCGATGACGTCGGGATCGGCCTTGTCGACCGTCTCGACCAGGATCGACCGGCGATGCGGCCACGCATTCTCCCCGTCGTCCGCCGGATAGCGCACGTTGAAGGTCATGACCCGCAAGGGCGGGTTATCGCCCGCGACGGCGGGAAAGGCACCGAAGGAGGCGCAGAGGGTCAGCAGGAGCGACAGAAAAGGACGACAGGACATGGTGAGACTTTCGCGAGCCTGACACGAGCAGGCGATCGTCCCCATTTCCCGCATGCCTGCGGGAAATGGGGACGGACCAGGACGTAACCGTTCTTTTAGAACTTAACCGTCGCGCTGACCTGATAGACGCTACCGGTCTTCAAGTATCCGCCGTTGCGGTCGTTCGAGATGTACTTCTTCGACTTGCCCACCGTGGTCCAGTAGGCGTGCTGGTTGAGGACGTTGCGCGCCGATACGCCGATCTCCACCGCATCGCTCAGTTCATAGGCCGCACCCAGGTCTAGCGAGCCCATCGGCTGGATGTAGATGTCCGGGTCCGCGCTCTGCACCGTCGCCAGGATCCGTCCGGTATGGTGATAGTTCACGTTGGCCCGGAAACGGCCGCCGGTGTAGAACACATTGGCGTTGTAGATGAGGTCCGGCGCCTGCGGCAGGCTGGTCGTGCGGACATCGTCGTCCGACAAGGCGTAAGTCGCCCGCGTCTTCTGCCATGTGATGGAGCCGCCCACGCCGAAGCCGTCCAGGAACGAGACGTCGCTGCCGTGATAGGTGTAGCGGCCCGAGACTTCCACGCCCTTCGCGCTGCCGCCGCGACCGTTCTGGGGCATCAGGGTGGTAACCGTGGCGCCGGTGGATTCGACGTAGTTCTGCCCGGCCGTAGGCACGATGATGTTGCGCAGCTTCTTGTAGTAGAGCGCGACCTGAAGATACTGGCCGACATCGCCGTAATACTCGAAGCCCAGGTCGAAGTTCCAGGCGGTCGTCGGCTTCAGGTCCGGATTGGGCTTGGTGATATACTCAAGCTCATCCGTCGTATCGTTGAACGAATAGGTAGCGGGACCGGCAAGGTCGTTGAAGCCGGGGCGCGCATAGCTGGACCGGACCGAACCGCGCACCACCACGCTGTCGCTGGGGCGGTAGGCCAGCAGCAGGCTGGGATCGACACGATCGTACTCGCGAGAGGACGAGACGAAACCGCCGCTCCCTCCGGCCGTGCTGGAGCCTTCGAAGTAGTTCGCCGCGAAACGGTTCGCTTCGTAGCGGACGCCCGGAAGCGCCTCGAAATCGCCGGCCTGGAAGCGGGCGTTGGCATAGACCGCCGCGCGGCGTTCCTTGCTGTCGGTCACGCCCTGGTCGAGCGTTTCCTGCGAAACCTTGCTCGCGGTGCCCCCGGCAGAATCCACATATTGCGCAACCTGCTCCTCGATCGCGGAGCGCGAGACGATGCGGATCGGTCGGGCAGGATAGGCGCCGATGAAGTCTTTCAGCGTATATCCGGGCAGTTGCGAAACCGGAAGACCGGCCACATCGCGCTGGTCGAACGGCCGCGAGAACACGTAGCGGGTATTGTCGGGCGCAAGTTCGCGGCCTTCGCGATGCGAGTCTTCGTAAAGCCCGCCGATCTCGAAGGAACGGAAAACACCGCCGTCGCTATCCCAGTGAAGATTGCCGCGAAGGGTCTTCTTCCGTTCGGAATCGAAGCTCCAGCCCTTCTGGACGTAATACTGACCCGGCGTGTCCAGCGACGACACGTAGGCCGTCGCTTCCGGCGACATGACGGCTTGTGGCGCGCGCGGATTGGTAAGGTCCACCGTCACGCCCGATGCGCCGTATCCCACACCGCGCCAGGCCGCCTCGATGCGGTTGGGCTGGTTGTAGGCGCCATAGGCATAGGCGCTTTCTAGCGAGGCGACGAAGCCGCCGCCCAGATCGAACTCGCCGCCAAGCTGGGTGGAGAACAGCTTCTGGTCGGTGTCCTCGGTGCGGAAGTAGCCGGCCGGATTGATGCCAGTTCCCACGAAGACGCCGTCCGCGTTGTAATTGCCGCTGCCGCCGGTGGCCACATTGGGATTGGGCTGGCTCGTGCCGTCGGCGTTGCTGGTCAGCTCGCTGCGCAGCCCGGTCTGGTTCATCGTGTTGGTATTCTTGTAGCGTGCGTAGTTCATACGCAGGTACGTCTTGATACCGTCGCCATGGTAATCGAACGAGCCGGTGGCGCCGTAGCGCTCCACCTTGTTGGTGAAGGCGTTCCACTGCAGTCCCTGCGCCGACAGGGCATCATAGTTGTCGCGCGTGGAACCGACGTTCCGGTTGGTCGTCACATAGCCGCTCTGCGCGGCGATGGACTGCGCGGCATTCGAACGCTTCTCGTAATAGCCGGCAAGATAGATCCCGAACTGGTCGCCGGCGCCGAACTTGCGCGCGGTGTCCACGCCGATCGCTCCACCCAGGCTGGGCTGGTGAGAATCCGCCGCCATGGCCGCAAGTTGGCCCAGAGCACGAACGCGGCCGAAGTTGCTGGTGAAATCGAAGGCAGTGGGCGTGTGCAGATCGATGGCGCCCGCGATCGAGTCCGAATCCTTGTCGGCGCCGGGCGTCTTGTCGGCCGAGATGTTGCCGATCGCAAACGGCGAGAACAGGTTCAGCGAGATCGCGCGGGAATCCCCCGCCACTTGCGGGAGACGCAGGCCGTCTAGCGTATAGGCATTGAAGCTGGTGTCGAAGCCGCGAACCGTCACGAATTGCGCTTCGCCGACTGCCGTCTGGTTGGCGCCCTGATCGTAGCTGGTCGAAATGCCGGGCAGAGCGCGGGCGATGTCGGCGATGCCGGTGTTCGAACTGGTGGCAATGTCCCCGGTCGTCAGGATATCGACCGTCCCGATCGCATTACGCTCCATTTCCAGCGCCGTCCGATCGATGTGGCCGTTGACGATGATGTCGGAGGTCAGCGTGTCTTCGGCGGAATCGGCAGTGACGCTCTCGGGCGCCTCTGCGGCCCAGGCTTCGCCCTGCAGCGATAATGCCGCCAAGCTGCAACCGAACATGAAGCGCAGCGTGCGGCTTCCCTGAAAATGCATGTGGACCCTTTTTCGTTTTGTTGCGCGGTATGTCGCGGAACGGGGCCACTAGGAGGGGTATATGTCGGAACCGTGCGATTTTTCGTACACTTCCATGACAATGTGCAAACATGGGGTCGGAGATGACGCTGATGCGGGGCTGAAGCTCTACGCATGCCATTTCTGCATCTTGGCTTGCGTCGATGCGCATCGTGCCTTTGATAAGAGCCCGTTTGAAAAATGCCCGAGAGGGCATTTTCAGAGCGGCACCAGCCCCCCGTTTTTCTCAGGCGCCCCCACCCTACCACCCGCAGGATAATACCGTTGGGTGGTAGGGTGGGGGCGTGGGCTGGTGCCGCAAAATTCGCTTTCAG
>NZ_DAMDBA010000118.1:0-10268 GCF_032093395.1 Novosphingobium sp. | reverse complement strand
TCCTCAATACGCTGGAGCGATCGCAGCCCGGCCCCTTGGTTTCGCGCACGTACTATTGCCAAACATCTCTAATTAAGTGCCTGCCCATAGACGGTTTGGTCATCATAATTACGCGCGGATTTCCCAACCATTTGTTTGCACCGTCTATCGGCAGACGGCCCATTTGTCGCAACGAATACTGTCTGCGCCGGGCAGTTCGCGGAGATAGTTCCGGCTCCAGCGCCGCCCTCCTACGACGACGTTTTCCAGGCGCGACAAATCGACATCCACGGCAACCGACGGCTTGTTTTCGCGCCCAACCTTTATGTTTGCCAGCTGCAGATCGCGAACCGACGCCTGAGGCAGGCCGCGCACGATCAGAACCCGTTCGGTCGATCCGACCATGCAATCCCGCGCCGAAACATGGGAAACCTGCGGCAAATGGCCGCCGCCTTCGCCTTCTTCATAGAGCATCCAGATCTGGATGAAGGCCTTGTCTACCGCTCCGGCCTGGATACGGCGCAGGTGGATATTCTCGATGAGGCCGCCGCGATAGCTGTTCGACTTGATAATGAGCGCCCGCGTCAGGTTCGGGCTGTCCATGCGGCAGTCGTGGACGAAGACGTTTCGCACGCCGCCGGTCAATTCGCTGCCGATGGCGACGCCGGCGTGGCCGTCCTTCATCAGGCAACGGCGGACGACGATATTCTCGCAAGGCCTGGCCAGACGCCGCCCGTCGGCATTACGGGCGGCCTTGATGGCGATGCAATCGTCACCCGTATCGAAAGTGCAGTTTTCGATCAGCACGCCGTTGCAGGATTCGGGGTCGATCCCGTCATTGTTCGGCCCGTGGCTTGAACAGGCGACGCTGCGAAAGGTGACGTTGTCGCAATCAACCGGATGAACCTGCCAGAAGGGCGCAGCTTCCACGGTTATACCGTCCATCAGCACGCGCCGACAGCGATAGGGCTGAAAAAAGGATGGACGCAGCCGGCTACCTTCACCGAACACCCGCTGGGCGACTGGAACACCCCGTTCGGCCATATCGAACAGGCGAGCGCGATCGGCGGCCTGCCGTTCCTTTTCCGGGGTGTCGCTGTAGCGATCGGCCCAGGGGCCCTTCCACGGCCACCATGTTCGATCGTCAGCCGATCCATCGATAATACCGCCTCCGGTAAGGGCAATGTCCTCTTCCTCGAAGGCGTAGATGAGCGGGTGGTAACCCATCAGTTCCACGCCTTCCCAACGGGTATGGACCGGCGGCAGGTAGCGGGCAGGTTCGGGAATGAATTTGAGGCGCGCGCCTTTGGGAATGTGCAATTCCATGCGTGAACGCAGCCGCACGGGACCTGACAGCGTCACGCCGCCTGGCAACAGGATGCGTCCTCCGCCTGCCTCGGCGCAGGCGGCGATTGCGCGAGCGATAGCGGCGCTGTCGTCCGTTCGGCCGTCAGATACTGCCCCGAAAGCGGCAATCGGGAAGTCGCGCAGCGGGATGCGCGGCGGTTGGATCCCGTTTGCGATGGCACCGGCTGCCGCTTCGAATTCATCCTCTAGCCCTGTCGCCCAGGCAGGACGGACGAAAGCCGCGCAGGCAAGCATACCGGCCATAAGCTGGCGGCGCGAGTGCTCGAGCACACCCGTCACTTCGTCGACCGCAGATCGACGGCACCTGCCTTCAACCCCTCAGCCGTGGCGGTGACGGTGAAGCGCCCATCGCCTGCACCTCTGACCAGACCCACCGCAACGCCGTCCTGCGCCACGCGGTCGGCTGACGAGAACGGCGTATGATCTATCGATGAGCCATTGTCGGTCGCGATCAACTGCCCCGCGCCCTTGACGGCGAAGTGCAGGCGGGAGTTGGCCGAAGGCACGGTGACGCCGTTCGCATCGACTACCCTCGCGCGGACATATACCATGTCGTCGAAAGTGGAGCCGACCGTCGGCAGGTCCGCCTGCAGATCGATCCGCACCGGTTTTCCCGCCGTTCGCAGCCGGTCGGAAACAGCCTCTCTGCCGGGATCGCGGCAGGTAGCCCGCACTTCGCCGGGCGCGTATCGCACTGTCCAGCGCCGCGGCGAGGCATCCGCATTGATCGGCAGCGTGCCGAGCGAATGCCCGTTGAGGAATGCCTCGACCTGCCGGCAATTACTGTAGACCTCGATCGTCTCGTCATGCTGGCTGCGATCCTGCGGAGTCCAGTCATCGAACAAGGCGACCTCGGGTTTGGGAGTGGCCACCGCGATCATGGTCGGCAGGACAGGCTGATTTGGCCCTCCGGCTCCATCGGTCGGCGGCCCGGCGGCCGCCGGATCGGCATTCCGCACGAGATGCAGCACCGGCCGATCCGACCACCAGCTTTCCCGCTCCATGCCGCTGATCTTCTGACGACCGGTGCGATCCAGCAGCCCTGCCGGGTTCTGGATATTCGGCCAGCCGGACCGATTGGCTTCGCCGAGATAATCCACGCCGGTCCACAGGAACATGCCCGAAAAGGGCGCATAGTCCCGCACCGGCACCCAGTTGCTGCGGTTATGCGCGTTTTCGGTGCCGACGATGCTGCGCTTCGGGTTTTGCCTGCTCGCGGCGATCAACTCGTTCTCGCGGTAATTCTGTCCGACCACGTCGAGCATGTCCGCCAGACCGTTTTCATAATCCTTGGTGACGTTGGGGCGGAACAGCGCCATCGTCACCGGCCGCGAAGGATCGGCGGCATGAACGATATCGAGGATGCTGCGCAGAGCGGCCTTCGCCTGCACCGGATAGGCGGTGTCGTGGATCTCGTTGCCGGCACTCCACAGGACAATGCTGGGATGATTGCGATCCCGGCGCACCATGTCCAGCGCATCGCGCTTGTGCCAGTCGCCGAAGAAGAGGTGATAGTCCTCCGGCGTCTTGGCGACATTCCACTGGTCGAACAGCTCATCCATCACGAGCAGTCCCAGCTCGTCCGCCAGATCGAGAAATTCCGGACTGGGGACATTGTGGGCAGTGCGGATCGCGTTCACGCCCTGCGCCTTGAGGGTGGTCAGACGCTGGCGCCAGACCGCAAGCGGCACCGCCGCCCCCACCGCGCCGCCGTCATGATGCAGCGCCACGCCCTTGAGCTTGAAGTTGCGGCCGTTCAGCCAGAAACCCGTTGCCGGATCGAACCGGGCTTCACGTATGCCGAAGCGGACATCTTCATTGTCCAGCAATGTGCCGTCTGCGGCCAGCACGCGGATGGCGGCGCGGTAGAGCGCGGGATCGTTTATGTCCCAGCGGCGCGGGCGTGGCAGCGCGATCTCGGCAGGCAGGGCCCTGCTGCGGCCGGAGGCGATGTCGCTGGTCGCCGTCACCGTTCGGGCGACTTCACGCCCATCGGGATCGATCAGCAGAAGCTCGACTTTCGCCGCGACCGCGGCGCCAGTGTCATTCTGCACCTCCGCAGTGACCGAAATCGTCGCTTGCCCATCGCTGATCGCTGTCGCACGCACATAGGCGCCGCCCTGCGTGACATGGACATCGTCGGTCTCGATCAGGCGGACATGACGATAGATGCCCGATCCGGTGTACCAGCGCGACGAGGGTGCGGCGGAGGTGTCGGACCGCACGGCGATCACATTGCGGCCATCTGTCCGCAGATGGCGCGTCAGTTCGTAGCGCTGGCTGACATAGCCCATCGGACGATAGCCGACGTGATGGCCGTTCACCCAGACGCCGCTTCGCTCCATGATGCCGTCGAACTCTATGAAATAGCGCCGCCCGGGCTGTGGCTTCAGATCGAGTGTCTTGCGATACCAGGCGACTCCGCTGGGCAGAAAGCCGTTCTCTCCAGCGGCTTTTGCATCGGGGTCGAACGGGCCGGCAATGGCCCAGTCATGCGGAACGGTAACGGCCCGCCAGGATGCATCATCCAGCGTGGACGTTTCGGCACCCTCCGGGTCAGCCTGAATGAAGCGCCAGTCATCTTGCAGCGGCGTAATCATCCGGGGCGTGGCCTCGGCCACGCCAATCAACACGGGTGTCGTCGCCAAGGTCCAAAATACGGCTTCTCTAGCGCGTCTACGCACTCGGGTTTCCTGTCCTGTTCCTCATCCCATCAGGAAGACTATCATGCATCCCTCTATTTACAACTCTGTTTCATCATACGGATATATCGTGCGATGAACCGCCTCAAGCGATGCAAGCGTTACGTTGACCGGGAGCGGCGGCACCTAGCGTCATAGATTTCACGAAAATCGTGATCAAACCGCTCGGGTGTGAGCTGTGCTTTTCGCAGACGTAATCGGTCGATAAACTACACGTAATCCCTGAGATCTCAGACCACGTTATCAATCGTTCCTGGATATTCTGCGTTCGCCCGCGAAACTGATCCGGTCGTTTTCATCGCGGCTATCCGTCACGAAGATTCGGTATGTTCCATCGGGAAAGACGCGGACCACCACATGCCCCTCGGTGCTCTTTACGTCGCGCAAAAAGCGGTTGTTGACGGCCTGGCTTGCGGGATCGAGCCGGGTGATGAAGACGTCCCGCTGCTTCCGGCCGCGCCAGGCATTCAGCATGCGCTGCAGGGGCGCGGGGTCCGGGTGCGTGGCATGCCAGGCCTGGACGACATAGGCATCGGCGTCGAGCGCCTCGACCAGGCCCTTCGCATTCGCATCGAAATAGCCATGGTGGTCAGCAGAGGCGACGTCGACCTTGCCTGCGGCGCGGGTGATGGGCGTCTCGACATCGAGCCACGGCACCGCACCGTCGTGGCTGTCCGCCGTCAGGTCGCCCCCGGTGAAGTAGCGGAAACCGCCGTAAGACAGCACCATCGCGATCGACAGCAGGTTTTCCTCCGGTCGGGCTTCCGCCGTCCATTCGGAAGGGTCGGGGAAGAGCGCGCGCGATTGCTCGCCCGTTCCGGTCCAGACGCGCCCGTTGCCGCCGACGAAGCGCGCCGAGAAGGCCGCGGCATCCCGGCGCGGCGTCAGCTGGCCGAGCGATCCGACCTTCACCTGCTCTACCCGTCGACCGCCGCGCCTGCGGGCGTCGAGCCAGGCGCGGTGATTGGCCGCAAACGGCGCGTCGATCAGCGGCAGCGGCGCATAGTTCGGGAAGCCGCGGTCGATCACGAGGTCGGCAGGCATCAACGAATCGACTTGCGCGAGCCCTGTCAGCACATATCCGTCGCGGGTCCGTGCATCGCCCTCGAGCGGCGATCCGACGTGGTCGGGATGAACGTGAGTGGCAATGATGTAGTCGAGGGTGGTTCGCTTCGCCGCGCGGGCATGGCGCAGGGCATAGCGGGCCACCCACTCGCCTGCTTGCCTGCTCGCGTCCGGGCGCATGGGCGTCGATGCCGGTGGGCCGCCCCGCGTCGCGCCGCAATCGATCAGGATGGTGGTGCCGTCCGGCGCGAGGATGAAGGTCGCATTGCCGACGCCGGTGTCGATGTGATGGATGTCGAGCAGGCCGGGAGCCCAGGGCGGAAGCGTTGCCGCCTCCGCCCGCGCCCTGCCCGTCGTCGCCAGCCACATGGCCGGGCCGAGCACAAGCGTACCGCCCAGCGCGAGCCCTTCGAGCAGCGCGTCGCGGCGGCCCAGTTTCATGGTCAGAACTTCCCGTTCACCGTGACGCCGATGGTGCGCGGCTCACCGAGGTACTCGGCCCGGACGGTCTGCGTCGAGGGGATCAGCAGGTAGTCCTTCTTCAGCAGGTTCCGCGCGAATACCGCGATCCTGTAGCGATCATCCCTGCTGGCGATGCCGATCTGCCCGTTCACGAGGTCGTAGCTTTTTACGTAGAGCCCCGGATCCTTCGCCGCACCGGTGTAGTACCCGCCCGTATAGGAATAGACCGCGTTACCGATGACGCGAACGGCGCCGACCGGGATGTCGATACTGCCGTTGACGGCGAACTTGTCCTGCGGGGCCGAACCGAGGCGGTTTCCGGTGTAGTTGACGCCGCCGGGAATGACGAACTCGTCGTAGTGCGCATCGAGGTAGGAGTAGTTCGCTCCCAGCGACAGCCAATCGGTGGGGCGGGCCTGCACTTCGGCTTCGATGCCGCGCATCGTAGCCCGGCCCGCGTTGTAGATGTTGAAGCGTGCCGGATTGAACGAGAGGTCGGCGTACTGCTCCTGCTTGTCCTTGTACTTCATGTTGAAGGCGCTGACGTTGACGCGCAGGCGCCTGTCGAGCCAGTCGCTCTTGAAGCCGATCTCGTAGTTGTCGACCGTCTCGGGATCGTAGCCCGCCTGGAAGATCGCCAGCGTGTTCGCCTCGGTGTTGAAGCTGCCCGCCGTATAGCCCCGCGAATAGCTGCCATATATCATGAGCGTGTCGAGCGGCGTCACTTCGACCACGGCGCGCGGGGTAAAGCGGCTCCACGAAGCGGACTGGCCGCTTGCGGTGAAGCCTGCCGCCGGGTTGATGAGGTTGGTGCGCGTGAGATCCGCCTCCTTGCGGTCCCAGGTGTAGCGTCCGCCTACCTTCACCGCGAGCCATTGGGCGGGGCGCAGCGTGCCGTCCGCGAAAACGGCGAACGTTCGCGACTGGATCGCCGCATAGGTCAGCTGGTTGCCGGTAACGCGGCCGGTGATGGCCGCAAGGTTGCGCGATTGCAGCAGGCGCGTCGCGTCCTCGTTCGCGAAGTAGGCCCCTACGACGAAGTCGCCGATGTCCCAGCGCTGCGAGGCGAAGCGCAGTTCCTGCGAGAAGGTCGTGACCCGGTCCGCGTCGTCGGTGACGGCCTGGGTCTGCGATCCGGTCAGGAACCGATAGTTGGCGCCCACGCCCGAATAGACGTCACTGGTGTTCGAGCGGCGCCATGCGGTGATGCTCGTCAGTTCGCCCGCGCCGGTATCCCAGAACAGACGGCCAGAAACGCCGCCCTGCTTGCGCGTGAAGCCCTGCAGGAAGCCGGTTTCCGAAGTGCGGCGATCGCCATCGTCGCCCGCACCGATAGAGGACAGCGTGCGCCCGTTGGTCCTATCGACCGCATAGTCTCCGCCGACCAGCAGTTCGAGGCTGTCTGTCAGCGCCGTGCGGACCTGCCCGCGCAGGTTGACGCTGTCCTGATCGTCCAGCTCCTGACCGGTCAGCCGGTCACGGCCATAGCCGTCGTGACGCCGCACCGAACCCGCGATCCGCACGGCGGTCTGCGGGGCGACGACGAGGTCGGCCAGCGCATCGGCATTGACCGTGTTGTAGCTTCCGCCCGAAAACTGGAGGTCCAGTCTGGACGCGTCGTAGTCCGGGCGGCCGCTGTCGATGATGATGACGCCGCCGGTCACGTTGCGACCGAACAGCGTGCCCTGCGGTCCACGCAGCACCTGGATGGAATCGAGGCCGAACAGCTCGAATGCCGCCGCGCTGTTGCGGGCGATGAACACATCGTCGACCAGCACGCCGACGGGCTTGTTCGCGCCGATCTGGTTGAAGGTGTTGGTCGCGCCGCGAATGGCGATTATCGGGCTGGAAACGCTGAAGCTCGATACCAGCAACCCCGGCGTCAGGCGCGATACGTCGCGCAGGTTCTGCAGGCGAAAGTCGCGGATGGTCTCCTGCCCGAAGGCAGTGAGCGAAATGGGGACGCTCTGCTGGCTTTCCTGGCGGCGCTGCGCGGTCACCACGATGTCCGAATTCACCCCGGCCAGCGATGGTGCGTCGTCTTCAAGCGATGCGGTGCCCGGACTGGCAACCACCACATAGGTGCCCGAACCCGTCGCGCGGGCGACGAGGCCGGTGCCCGCCAGCATGCGCTCGAGCGCATGCTCCACCGAGAGCGAACCCGAGACGGGACTGCTCCTGCGGCCCTTGGCCACGCTGCCGGTCACCACGATCTGGATCTTCGCCTGCCGCGCAAGCTGGCGCACGGCGCCGGTCACATCCTGCGCGGGAACATCGAAGGCGCGCGTCTGCGCCAATGCAGGCGAAGCCAGCACGACAAGAGAGGCGGCCGCACCAAAGGCCATCCGGCGAAAACTGCTATGCATGAGTACCCCGAGTTGATCGAAACGCTGGTTCCGCTCACACGACGCCCCGGCCGAACCTTTCCGTATTTTCGCGTGCTATTTTTTTCCGGCGGCGATGACGATGACGCCATCCTCGCTGCGCACCTCGGCATTCAGGCCAAGCGCGACGGTGCGGGCAAAGCTCGCCGGATCGTCCATCCGGAACGAGCCGTAGAGGCTTTCACGCCCCAGCGCGGCATCGTCCACCCGAAGCTGGACGCGGCTGTGGCGGTTGAACTGGGCGACGGCGCTGTCCAGCGTCTCGCCGTTGAGGTCGAGTTGCCCGTTTCGCCACGCGAGGTAGCGGTCCATGTCCGCGGCGGCCACGCGGACGACCGGCGATGCTGCCCCCGGCCCCGACGAAGGGCCTTGTGCGAAGCTGGCCCGCTGACCGGCGACAAGGCTGACCCGCCCTTGAGGCCCGTCGACGCGAACTTCCCCTTCCGTCACGAGAACATCGACCGCGCCGCTTCCCTCGTCCCGCGTGATCTGGAAGGCGGTGCCGATGTCGGTGACGGTAACATTGCCGAGGATCACGCGGAACGGCCGCTTCGCTTCGTGCGCGGCGCGAAACAGCACCCGGCCCGCAAGCATGTGGACATCGCGGTTGGCACCATCGAAATCGAGGTCAATCCGGCTTCTCGCGTCGATCGAGACCGACGACCCGTCGCCAAGGGCAAGCGAGCGAACTTCGCCGACCTGCGTCTCGTAGCTTTCCGGGCGCGGGGTCAGCAGCAGGAACGCCGCCAGCGATGCCGCCAGCACGGTCAGCCCGCCTCCCAGCACTGCGCGGCGCGGCCAGCATGGGGGCGGTGCGGCTGCGCTCTCCTCGGCCTGCGACAGCGCTGTGTCGTCGACAGGGGCGAAAGCGGCCAGCAGCGCCTGCGCGCGCAGCAACGCGCCCGCGTGCCGGGGGTCCTGCACGAACCATTCGTCCAGCCCCGGATGATCGTGATCGGGCGCGGCATCGAGCTTTGCCGCCCAGGCCGCCGCCTCGGCTTCGATATCAACCAATTTTCCGCCGCTGCTCGCCAAGTTCCCGGATGTCCTGTTCTTCGTCCGCTCCCCTCAAACCCCTCTGCAGGATTCGAAGCGCCTTTTGAATGTCATTCTCTACGATATGCTCGCTCACCCCCAGACGGGCAGCAATCTCGCGCTGTGTCAAACCCTCGATCCGTTTGAGCGTGAAGATCGTGCGGCATCTGTCGGGCAATGTCTGCAGCAGCGCCTCGACCATTTCCAGCTGCTGCCGAGCGATAACCGTAGCTTCGACACTGACTGCATCATCCCCGACGGCTTCGGGCGCGATTTCCGTAAAGTCCTCGATCCGGATGACGCGGGCCCGCCGAAGATTGTCCCGCCAGGCGTTCTTGACGATCTGCATGAAATAGCCGCCCGGCCGGTCGATATGATCCACCGCGCTGAGCGCCGCGAATCGGCAGTAGGCGTCCTGGACGAGATCGTCGATGTCGCTGTCGGAAATGCCGAGCCGACGCAGGGACGCCCTGACCTTCGGCTCCTGCGGGACGATGTGGAGCGAAACCCATCGAACGATATGCTGGCGGCAAACTGACATGCTCGACGATTCTCCAGCTCGCCCAGATCTATCGCGCATGGGTCATTATGATGACAGCTCTATCCCATCTAGCGTCTATGAATAACTGGTTGTAGGCACCTGCCCGGGTTGCATCGACCGGCAAGAACGGGACGGATATTGCCAAAAATTCTCAGTAATATGAACCCTGCCAGTATCCGGTTTCTTGCCTCTAGCGCTCCGACGCCGACAGTCGCAAAGGTCCCAGACTCAGTCATCCAAGTTTGCGTGCGAGACGACCCACGGCCCCGGCTTCGGCAGCCAAATTACGATTGCGGGCAAGCGGCATGCGCGGGCTTTCCCAGCGCAGCGCATCCATGATCCCGGCGAGGTGCTCGCCGCTGGCGAACAGGTCTGGTTGAGCCCCACCCGCGTCGAATGCTCGCTCACCTGGCCGAGCAGCCTCGCCAGATCGTCGCGGGTCAGATCGGGCAAGGCACCTGCCCCACCGTGCATTCGGAGCGTGCCGGCACCGCCGGCTTGAGCAGCGTCTTGCGCAGATCCCAGCCCTCGCGACCCGAAATCGTCGCCAGCTTGCGCCCCGGTTGCCGCGCGCGCGCCTTGTAGCGCCGCACGATCACCCCGCCGGAACAATGGTCATTAATTTCGGCCGCCGCGGATGGTCAAAAATATTTGATATGTTGGGGAGGTGTTCGCCGGTTAGCGGTGCGAGCGCCCCACGTAGACGGCGCTGATTGCTGAGCCAATGACCCT
>NZ_DAMDBA010000117.1:0-10409 GCF_032093395.1 Novosphingobium sp. | reverse complement strand
CCATTACCGAGGTGAAAGTCGGGCGCGGCAGCCCTTGGGCCTCGCCGCTGATCCACATGATCCCGCAGCGGATCATGATGGAGATCATGCTCACCGGAAAACCGATCACCGCCCAGCGCGCTTACGAAATCGGACTGGTCAATCGGCTGGCCGAACCCGGCGCGGTGCTGGATGCCGCTTTCGAACTGGCGCGCGAGGTGCTGGAGGGCGCTCCGCTGTCGGTGAAGGCTGCGCGTGAAACGGTGATGCTGGCAACCGAGATGGGACGCTCCGCCGCTTTGCAAGCCGCGCGCGCCGCGCACGAGCACCCCTACAACAGCCGCGATGCCCAGGAAGGCCCGCGCGCCTTTGCCGAGAAGCGCAAGCCGGAGTGGACCGGGCGCTAGGCAGAAATAGCTAGGCAGATATAGCTAGGTCGGCGCAAGGCCAATCTTTCCGCTCTCCGCTTTAGCGATCGTATCGCGAGCGAAAGGGGCGAAGATGGCCATTCTTGGGCAGTTCCGGATCCAGACCGTAACCATGGCGGCCGTCGCGGCGATCGGCGGGACGGCGCTCGTCTGCGGCATGAGCAGCCTTATTTTCATCGATGGAATAGGGGACCGACTCGAAGCCTCGACCGACGACACGGTGCCCAGCCTGATGCTGCTGTCCGGGATCGACGAAGGGACCAGCCGGGCACGCCTGGCGGTGGTGGAGCAGATGCGTCCATCGCGCGATAGGCGCAAGGGTGACCCGGATGCGGCGCTCTCCGCGCGGATCGCCGATGTCGATGCCCGGATCGCCCGCTATCGACCGCACGTTTCGGACGCTGGCGAGAGGCGACTGTTCGAAAGACTGAACGCAGCCTGGGGGCAATGGAAACGGGCGGCGGGGGAGGTTCGCCTGGCGCTGCGGGCAGGGCGCCGGGAAGAAGCCGATGCGATCTATGAACGATCGGTACGGGGCGGCGGGGAGGCGCTGGACCTTGCTCTGCGCGCCCAACTGGACTTCAACCGGGCCAGGGGCGAAGCCGATGGTGCCGCAGGCAAGGCCGAGGTGCGAAGCGCTTTCGTGTGGATACTGGCCTTGGAGGCGGCGATCCTGATCGGGGTGGCCGCGGTGCTGGTCCTGCTGACGAACCGTCTGGCCCTGCCGCTGCGTCGTCTGACCGATGCCATGGGCGACATGGCGGGCGGCAATCTCGATCGCGACATCCCCGGAGAGGAGCAGGCGGACGAGATCGGCGACATCGCCGCCGCCCTGCGCGGCATCAAGCACGGGGTGGCCGCGCGCAGCCGGGCTGCAACCGAAACCCAGGCCGCAACTCAGAGGCAAGTCGTGGAGGCGCTTGCGCATGGTCTGGGGCTGTTGAAGGCCGGGCGTCTGGACTGCGCGATCGCCCAGGCTTTCCCGGCCGAATATGAACGGTTGCGCATCGATTTCAACGATACGACGCAAACGCTCGCGCAAGTCATCGGCGATGTGGCCGAAGCGGCGCGAAGCGTCAGCAACGGTTCCTCGGAGATCGCCGTCGCGGCCGGCGACCTTGCCGAGCGCACGTCTTCCCAGGCGGCCTCGTTGGAGGAGACTGCCGCTTCCGTTCGGCATGTCAGCCAAGCCATCGGCGAGACCGCGACCGTCGCGGAAGATGCGCGTCGCAATGCCCAGGATACCGAGCGAGAGGCCGTGCAGGGCGGAGAGATCATGCGCGGGGCAGCCCAGGCCATGGAGGAAATCCAGCTTTCCAGTCGCAAGATGGAGGAAATCGTCTCGCTGATCGACGGGATCGCGTTCCAGACCAACCTCCTCGCGCTGAATGCCGGGGTGGAGGCTGCGCGGGCGGGGGACGCCGGCAAGGGCTTTGCGGTGGTGGCGACCGAAGTGCGCACGCTGGCCGAGCGCTCGGCGCAGGCGGCAAAGGACATCACCGGCATCATCCGGACCAGCGCGGCCGAGGTTTCCAACGGCGTGGACATGATGCGACGGACGCAGGAGTCGCTGGAACGGATCGTCGGCCGAACGGGGGCGCTATCGGCCATGATCGGCACGATCGCGGGCTCCGCGCAGGACCAGGCGGCGGCCATCCGTCAGGTCGAGGCGGTCGTCGCGCAGATGGACACCGGCACGCAGCAGAATGCGGCGCTGGTCGAGGAATCGACCGCCGCTGCGCGCAGCCTGGCCGGGGAGGCCGATCGCATGAGTGCGATGGTCGGGCGTTTTTCGGAAGGCGATGCGGAGGCTCCACGCCGCGTCGCGACATCCCGCTTGGAGCACAGGGAGCCGGTCCCGCCCCCGCTGCCTGCTTCTTCAATGCGTGCTTCCGCCCTCCCGCCACCGGCCCGCCAAAAGCGGGCGATGACGGGCAGCGCGGTCCTGGCGGAGGACGACTGGTCTGAGTTCTGACGCCCGGGACGCGGTCCGCGTGCCGGTTGGCCTGACCCTCTGGCCGCCTCAGCTCTCGAACTTTACGCCTTCATGCGTGCCGCCGCTGCGCCAGTCGCCCAGCATGTCGCGGAAAGCGTCCCACCCGGCCATGTAGCCACGGAAAAGCGCCCACTTGGGATTCTTCTCGCCCTCGTTGTTGAAGTAGCTGGGCGTGCACTCGCTTTGGAATTCCGAGAAGTCGACCTCGTTTTCCTTGCAGTGCGCGCAGTAGCCCTCGACGCCTTCCTTCGTGGCGGAAACCGTGCTGGCGCCACGGCGCTGGGTCTCGCCGATCATGAAGGCGATGTGTTCCGCCTGGCGCCCGAACTGCTCGGTGGTGGAAGAGTTCGTCGCGCCCTGGATGTAGCCCATGTAGAACATCGCCGGGAACTCGTCGGTGATCACGCCGTGGAACGTGCTCGCGCCATTGGTCCAGTGGTCGTAGATCGACTTGCCGCCGCGCCCTTCCACCGTGTCGATGCCCCAGCGGCGCTTGAGATCGCTGGTCACTTCGAAGCCGGAGGCGAAGACGATCAGGTCCACTTCATGCTCCACCCCGTCTGCAACGAAGCCCTTTTCCGTCATTCGTTCCACGCCTTGCGTCGCGGAGACGTCGATCAGCGTCACGTTGGGCTGGTTGAAGGCAGGGTAGTAGTCGTTGTTGGACAGCGGCCGCTTGCACATGAAGCGGAAGTACGGCTTCAGCTTCTCGGCCGTGTCCTTGTCCTCGACGATGGATTCCACGCGGCGGCGCAGGCGTTCCATCACCTGGAAGTCCACCACTTCGCGGCGGTCCATGAATTCCAGGGGATCGAGCGCGGGCCAGCCTTCCTCGCCCAGTTCGATCGCGAGGTTGCGGCTGATCTCGGTCCAGATGTCGCAGATCAGGTCGGGCTCGCCGGGGATGAAGAACTGCTGCGCGGCGCGGTGGAAGTTGGCCATGCGCTCCTGCTGCCAGCCGGGCTGGAGCGAGGCGGCCCATTCGGGATTCGTCGGCGGATTGGGCCGCTCGTCGATGTTCGAGGGGGTGCGCTGGAGGACGTAGAGGTGCTTGGCGTACTTGGCGAGGTGAGGCACCGCCTGGACCGAGGTAGCCCCGGTGCCGATGATGGCGACGCGCTTGTCGCGCAGCTTTTCCAGTTCCGGCGCGGTCCACGAACCGCCGGTATAGTCATGCTCCCACCGGCTGGTGTGGAACATCTTGCCCTTGAAATCATGGATGCCGGGGATGCCGGGCAGCTTGGGCATGTTCATCACGCCGCCTGCCATGACGACGAAGCGCGCGCGAATGTCGTCGCCGCGATTGGTGGTCACATGCCAGCGCTTGATGCTCTCATCCCAGCGGATGCCGGTGACCAGCGTGTGAAACAGCGCCTTGTCGGCCAGGTCGAACCGCTCGGCCATGTCCTGGCAATACTTCTGGATCTCCCATCCGTCGGAGAACTTCTTGCTGGGCATGAAGCCCGTTTCTTCCAGCAGCGGCAGGTAGCAGTAGGCATCGTTGTCGCACTGCACGCCGGGATAGCGGTTCCAGTACCAGACGCCGCCGAAACCGCCCGCATGGTCGATGTTGCGGACGTTGGAGACACCCTGCTTGTGCAGATGATAACCCGCCAGAATGCCCGAGAAACCGGCGCCCAAGATGGCGACGTCGATATCCTCGACCAACGCCTCACGCTCCGCCACCGGAGTGAACGGGTCATGCGCGTAATTGTCCGAGAAGTCGTCGGTCGGCCGCACGTATTGCTCGCCGCCTTCGCGCCGCATGCGCTTGTCGCGCTCCTGACGATATTTGGCCTTGAGCGCGGGGATGTCGAGTTCCTCGGGCGAAGGCACGTCGGACTTGAGGCAGGTCATTTCCATCGAATGGGCATCCTCTCGGCGGCGACTCTGCTTCGGCCGCCCTCTTGCCGCTGAAATTGGCGCAGCAATGGTTTAGTTGTCAACAGTGTTGTTCATTAAGCCTCGACGTTTCCCGTCGCCATCTTGAACGAATAGCCGATGTGATCGACATGGCCGTGCAGTCCGAAATCGATCAGTTCGCTCTTGTCGTGGATGGCTTCGGAGGCGGCGGCGACATCCTCGATCGTCCACTGCGGGCGATAGACGCCGCGCGTTTCCGCCACGAACATGCGCGCCACCCGGCCCGCCATCGAGGCGATCAACTCGCCGGTCACCGGGCATTGTTCATGCGCCAGCCAGCCGACCACCGGGGCGACCAGTTCGGGCTCCATCGGCGGGTACTGCGAGATGTCCAGCCCTTCGGCCATGCGCGTCACCGCGCCGGGCACGATCACGTTGCACTTCACGTCGTGCGCCTCGCCTTCGAGGGCCGTGATGTTGGAAAGCCCCAGCATCGCCGACTTCGAAATGCCGTAGTTGACGCAATTCTCGTTGCCGTAGAGTCCGCCCACCGAGCTGGTCAGGACGATGCGGCCATATCCGGCATCGCACATCGGCCCGAACGCGGCCTGCACCACATGGAACGCGCCCAGCAGATGGACATCCAGCACGGCGTGAAGGTCCGCGCTGGAAAGGTCGCGGATCGATCCATAGCGCACGTTACCGGCATTGTGGACCAACACGTCGATGCGGCCCCACTTGTCGAGTGCGGCCTGGACGATGGCCTTGCCGCCCTCGGGCGTGGCAACGGAATCGGTGTTGGCGATGGCCTCGCCGCCCGCCGCCACGATCTCGTCGACTACGCTCTGCGCTACGCTGACATCGGCGCCCGGTGCATCGAGATCGCCCCGGATCGCGCCGCCCAGATCGTTCACCACCACCTTGGCCCCGCGCTCGGCCAGCAGCAGGGCATAGGCCCGACCCAGCCCGCGCCCGGCCCCGGTGATCACGGCCACCCGGCCGTCGAAACGCATCTCTTCCATGGTAAGCTCTCCGGGTTGGCCGCAAGACGAAGCGGTCTCTTTTCCGTCTGACGGTCGAATATGCGCACGCAGCCGGCGGGGGCAATCGAACAAAGCCGCGCGAACGTCGCCGGGGCGATAGTGCATGTCGGCTGGGCCTTCACGTTGCCTGCCTCGGATGCGCTGGATAGGTTTGGCCGGAACAGAACGGCCGCAAGAGTGCCGGACGAGAGGACGATTTCACCGATGCTCGAACCCGCAGGACGTAACCACGGCGTCGTTTCTGCCAGCCCCTCCGAAGGCTGGATGCTGCACCGGCTGACCCCGCCCACGCGCCTCTACAGCGCCAACGGTCTGCGCACCGGTGCGGACGGGCGCATCTATGTCGCGCAAGTGGGCGGCAGCCAGATCAGCGCGGTCGATCCCGATAGCGGCGCGGTGGAGATCATCAGCCCGATGGGCGGCGCGATCACCGCGCCGGACGATCTGGCCTTCGACGAGGCGGGCAACCTCTACGCTACCGAGATCACCGAGGGCCGCGTGACGATGTTGCGGCCGGACGGCAGCAGCGCGGTGGTCTGCGGCGATCTGCCGGTGGCCAACCCGATCACCTATTCGCAAGGCCGGCTGATCGCGGCGGGCTGCCGCATGGGATCGCAGATCCTCGAACTCGATCGGGGCGGTGGCGCGCCGCGCGTGATCGCGGAGGACGTGCCGATGCCGAATGCTTTCGAAGTCGGCCCGGACGGCAAGCTCTACATCCCGGTGATGGGCGCCAACGCGATCTGGCGCATTGACCTCGACGGCAGTGGTGAACCCGAAGTGGTCTGCGGCGACCTTGGCGTGCCGGACTCGGTGAAGTTCGATAGCGAAGGGATGATCGTCTCCACCCAGGTCGCCAGCGGTCAGGTGCTGCGCATCGATCCGCGCACCGGTGCGAAGACGGTGCTGGCCGATATCGGGGCGGGCCTCGACAACTGCACGTTCGTGGGCGACCGCCTGTTCATCTCGCACATCCTCGGCTCCATCCATGAGATCACCACGCCCAAGGCGGCGGGTGGCCTGGTGAAGCCACTGATCGAGAAGGGCCTGCAATGGCCGCTGGACGTCGCCATGGGCGAGGATGGCGTACTGTGGGTCGCCGATGGCGGCTTCGTGTTTTCGCTCCGTGCGGGGGAGGCGGTGAAGCTGGAAGGCATGCTGTTTAGCCCCAGCTTCCCCGGCTACTCGCGCGGCGTCGCGGCGGCGGGAGCGGGGACGATGATCGTCACCACCGCCAACGGCGAAGTCGCGAAATTTCATCCCGCCGGGCCGTCCAGCGAGGTCTTGGCGAGCGGTTACGATCAGCTGATGGGCGTGGCGCTGGCTCCTTCCGGTGCGGTGGTCTTCGCGGAATACGGCACCGGCAAGGTCCATTCGGTGCACGATGGCAAAGTAGAGGAGCTGGCCTCCGGGCTTGACCGGCCCAAGGGCGTGGCGGTGGCCGGGGACGGTACTGTCTACGTCGCCGAAAGCGGCGCGGGGCGGGTGGTGAAGCTGGTCGGCGCGCGCAGCGAGACGGTGCTGGACGATCTCGTCCGTCCCGAAGGCCTCGCGATCCGCAATGGCACCGTGACCGTGCTCGACGTGAAGCGCCGCGAAGCGATCCAGTGCGACCTTTCCGGCGGAGCGCGCGAAGTGATCGCGGCCGGCCTGCCGGTCGGCGCGCCAGAAGGCACGGACCCCAAGCCGCTGGGCGGCGTGGGCGACATGTGCGGGCCGATGGGCAACATGACCGGGCTCGACGTGGGGCCGGACGGCACGGTGTGGATCTGCGGTGACCTCGAAGGCACTGTGCTTGCACTCAGGAGAGCGTAAGATGCTCAAGCAGATCTGTTTTTTCCGGAAACGCCCGGACATGACCATGGACGAGTTCATGGACTATTACGAGAACCAGCACTCGCAGCTGTCCAAGAAGATGGGCGCCCAACCGGCGATCCCCGGCGCGGTGCGCTACGTGCGGCGCTATCTGGTGCCGGAAAAGAACCCGATCACCGGTGAAGTGCACGATCCGGGCTTCGATTGCGTGATGGAAATCTGGTGGAACAGCCGCGCGGACTTCGAACGCTCGCAGGCGATCATCAGCGATCCGACGCGCCTGCCGATGACCAAGGCGGACGAGGAAAAGCTGTTCGCCAGCCACGCCAACCCGGTCTGCACCTGTATCGAGTACGATTCGCCGATGGGGCCGAACGGCGAGGCCACGCGGCTCGAGCTTTCCTACGGTGACTGAGGTGACGGCCCGTCAGGAGTGGCGGCAGTTCGGGCTCGTGCCGGTGGCGGCGGGGCTCGGCTATGCCACCAGCGTGATCCATATCTACGGCATCGGGCCCTATATCGGCCCGGTGGCGGAGGCGATGGGCTGGAGCCGCACCGAAGTGACCTTCGGGCTCACGATCGCGACCCTGGTGCAGGCGGTGGGCGGCGTTTTCATCGGTCTGGCGGTCGATCGTTTCGGCCCGCGCCGGTTCGGGGTGATCGGCATCGTCCTGCTGACTCTGGCCTTCGCGCTGCTCGGCACTACCGGAGCCAGCCTGTCGCAGTGGTACCTGCTCTGGGGGCTGATCGCGATGGTTTCGCTGCCGGTCCAGGCCTCGGTCTGGACGAGCGCGGTGGCGTCCCGGTTCGAGCTTTCGCGAGGAATGGCTCTGGCGGTGACGCTCTGCGGCGCCTCGATCGCGGCGGGGCTGTTCCCGATTATGGGCGCGTGGGCGATCAAGACGTTCGGTTGGCGCTTGGCCTTCGCCGTGCACGGCGGGCTGTGGTTCGTGATCGCGGCGCCGGTGATCTTCCTGTTCTTTCGCGGCGCGCACGATCGCGGCCGGCGCAAGGAGCCCGCGCCACCCAAGCGCGACCTCGCCGGCGCGACGCTGGGAGAAGGGCTCCGCTCCAGCGTCTATCACCGCCTGTTCGTGGCGAGCCTGCTGTTCACCTTCACGATCATCGCCATCGTCGTCCACTTCGTTTCCATTCTGGGCGATCGCGGCGCCGACCCGATGACGGCGGCGGCGATCGCCTCGTTCGTCGGCTGGTTCTCGCTGGCGGGAAGGCTCGGTACCGGCGTGCTGCTCGATCGCTTTCCGGCATCGCTGGTCGGCGCAGCCGTGTTTCTGCTGCCGGTGCTGGGTTGCTTCCTGCTGCTCGGCTCGGGCACGTCGTTCGTCGCGCTCGCGCTCGCCTCGGGACTGATCGGGCTGACCCTTGGGGCGGAGATCGACGTGGTGGTCTATCTGATCACCCGGCATTTCGGCCTCAGGAACTTCGGCGGGCTCTACGGCGGTGTGCTGGCGGCGCTGTCGATCGGTACGGCAGTCGGCCCGCTGGTCGCCGCTCTCATCCACGACCGCACCGGCAGCTACGAAATGTTCCTCTACCTGGCGATCGCCACGATGGCCGCGAGCAGCCTTGCTATCGGCACCCTGCCACGTAGCAGCCTGAAATTCGCGCCGGTCGCCGCCGGGTAGCGTCACGGCGATTGGCCTTGCGTGCGAATAATGGGATAACGACCGCAAATCGGTGCATAACGAGTTGGGATGAGAGCTATGGGTGAGCAGGGCAGGATCGTGCAGTCGGCCGAGGATCTGGCTGTCCCGGTTCGCGTTCCGGCAGAGGCCTATATCTCGCCGGACTACGCAAGGGCCGAGCGCGACAGGCTGTGGCGCAAGGTCTGGCTCCAGGCCGGGCGGCTGGAGGACATTACCGAAGTCGGCGACTTCATCACGTTCGACATCCTGGACGATTCGGTGATCGTCGTCCGTGCGTCCGAAACAGAGATTCACGCTTTCCACAATGTCTGTCCCCATCGCGGCCGCAAGCTGGTGGATACGCCGGTCGGCAAGCGCAATGCGCGCGGAACGCGCCGCAACTTCATCTGCGGCTATCATGGCTGGACCTTCGGGCTAGACGGCGCGAACACCTATCTGGAGCATCAGGAGGATTGGCAGGGCCATCTGTGCGGCGGCCGTGCCGATCTCGGCGTGGTCAAGGTCGACACCTGGGGTGGCTGGATCTGGATCAACCTCGATCCCGAAGCGATGCCACTGGCAGAATACCTGCACCCGGCAGCGGGCATGCTCGATCCCTACGGCCTCCAGAACATGCGCCCGCGCTGGCGCAAGTGGGTGGTGTTCGAATGCAACTGGAAGGTCGCGATGGAGGCCTTCTGCGAAACCTACCACGTTTCCACCACCCATCCGGAGTTCATGGAATTCGGTCAGTTTCGTGGTTGGGCGCGGAACCAGGGGCTGCATTCCAACATCGGCTACGAGGCGCCCAAGGGGCAGGAGGAGGACTCCGGCAAGCTGCGCCTGGGCGCCGGTGAAGACCCCCGCCTGACCACGGCGGACATGCAGAACTTCACCTGGGCCAATGCCAATACCAATACGACGATGACGCTGGTGGGCGTCGCCAATCGCCTCAAGGACGAACTGCCGGAGGGTACGCCCGCCGCCGAAGTCTCCGCCTACTGGATCGGCACGGCGCGCAAGGAGGACGCGGAACGCGGCGTGCTCTGGGCACAGGTGGACCCGCAGCACACCGCGCAGGCGGGCACGGCCTGGCAGATATTCCCCAACTTCCAGATCGGCCACGCGGTCAACAACATGCTCTGCTACCAGGCCCGGCCCTACGGCACCGACCCGGACAAATGCATCTTCGAGGCGGCGGTCTACGAACTCTGGCCCGAAGGCGAGGCGCCCCAAACCGAATGGGACTATACCGAGCCCGCCGATTGGCCGCCGGTGCTCCAGCAGGACTTCGCCAATATGGCCGCCGTCCAGCAAGGGATGAAGAACGCGGGCTTCCGGGGCGCGCAGCCCAATCCCTATATGGAGCGCTCGGTGGCGAGCCTGCACATGAACCTTGCCCGCTTCATGGGCACCGGCGCGCCTGAAACCTACTGAACGTCGCTTCATGAAGCCGATGCCGCTCGTCCATGTCAGCTGGGCCCTGGCCGATAACGCCGCGCGCCCGGCTTGCGACGCCTTCTTCCGCGATGTGTTCGGGGCGAGCACTGCGCGCGAGATCCTGATCACACCCGAAACCGAAGGCCTGGGGCTCGATCGCGAGGAGAGCCTGCTGATGGTAGGGGATACCATGCTGATC
>NZ_DAMDBA010000116.1:0-10936 GCF_032093395.1 Novosphingobium sp. | reverse complement strand
GCGTCTGCTCCGCTGCGGTGAGAGGCCCTCTAAGACCCACCCATGATTCGGTCAAACCGTTTTTATAGAAAGTTTTCCACACCGCCCCGGCTCCTTGTGGAAAAGTATGAGCGTCTAGAACTTCATCGAGAAGGGATCGCGACGGTCGCCTGAAAAATCGATGAAGACGTTCTTGGTCTGCGTGAACTCCTGGATTCCCGCCTCGCCCCGCACGCGTCCGAAGCCGGAGTTCTTCATCCCGCCGAACGGAGCCTGCGGGGCCGCCACGCGGTAGGTGTTGACCCAGACCACACCCGACTGAATCGCGCGCATCATGCGCAGGCAGCGGCTGATGTTCTCCGACCAGATGCCGCTTGCCAGCCCGTAAGGCGTGTCGTTGGCGATCTGCACCGCCGCCTCCTCGTCCTCGAAGGGGATGATCGAAAGAACCGGGCCGAAGATTTCCTCGGCGGCGACCTTCATGTCGTTGCGCACGTCCGCAAAGATGGTCGGTTCGATGAAGAAGCCTTTCTCCAGCCCCGGACCTTCCGCCCGGCCGCCGCCCGCGACAAGGCGCGCGCCGTCTCCCTTGGCGGCTTCGATGAAGGAGAGGATCTTCTCGAACTGCGGCTGGTTGGCGGCCGTGCCCATCTCGGTTTCGGGCAGGCGCGGGTCGCCCATGCGGATCATTTTGGCGCGCGCGGCCAGCCCCTCGACCATGCGGTCATAGACGCCGCGCTGCACCAGCAGGCGCGATCCAGCGATGCAGGTCTGCCCGGTGGCGCCGAAAATGCCCGCTAGCGCGCCGATCAGCGCGCGGTCGAAATCGGCATCGTCGAACACGATGTTGGGCGACTTGCCGCCCAGTTCCATCGTCACAGGCTTCAGGTTCGCACCCGCTGCCTGCGCTATCATGCGACCAACGCCGGGGCTGCCGGTGAAGCTGATCTTGTCCACGCGGGCGCTCTCGGTCAGCACGCGGCCGACATCGCCCGCGCCGGTGACGACTTGCACGACACCGGCGGGGAAGCCTGCCTTCTCGCACATCTTCGCCACTTCCAGTGTCGTGGTGGACGCATGTTCGCTGGGCTTCAGGATCACGCAGTTGCCCGCCGCCAGCGCTGCGGGAAGCGTATTGGTCAGGATCGCCACCGGGGAATTCCACGCGGTGATCGCCGCCACCACGCCGAACGGCACGCGGATCGCGAAATCCAGCGTGTCCTTCTGGTCCAGCGGCACGACATCGCCGTGCATCTTGTCCGCCCAGCCCGCGTAGTAACGGAAGATGCGCGCCGCATAGCCCATCTGGTTGTGCGTTTCGCGGATGACCTTGCCGTTGTCGGTCGTCTCCAGCAGAGCCATGCGATCGGCATCGGCGTCCAGCAGGTCCGCCACCTTGTTCAGCAGCTTCGCGCGCTCGCCGGGAGTGGTCTTGCTCCATGTGCTGTCGAAAGCGCGGCGGGCGGCGGAGATCGCATCTTCCACGTCCCCCGCCGTGGCGACGGCGATCTCGGCATGGACCGACTGGTCGTAGGGATTGATCGCCGGAAGCGTGCCGCCGTCCGAAGCGGGGCGCCACGTGCCGTCGATGAAGAGGCCGTAAGTCTCGGTCATTGCGGGTTTCCTGCCAGCACCGCTGTTCGCACGGTGGCGACCATATTCCTGCCCTTGCCCTGCTGGGTCCAGACTTCGGCACCACCCTCGGTCGCCTGCCCGCAGACATGAAGCGGCACGCCGTCGAAAGCGGGCTGCTGCCCTCGGAAATCGAAGCCGGTAACCGGCGCATCCAGATGGCGCGCGGCGAGCGAGACCAGCAGCGTCGCCTGAAGCGGTCCGTGGACCACAAGGCCCGGATAGGCCTCTTCCTCCATCGCGTAGGGACGGTCGTAGTGGATGCGGTGGCCGTTCATGGTCAGCGCCGAATAGCGGAACAGCAGCACCGAATCCGGGATCACTTCCTCCCGCCACACCGCATCGGGCGCAGGCGCGGCGACCGGCGTGGGCAGCATGGCAGAGGCGGGTTCGCGATAGACCAGATCCTGCTCCTCGCTCACTGCGACGCCCTGTCCGGCGTCTAGATCGTGGCGCACCGTCACGAAAACGAGACGGCCGGTGCTGCCGGTCTTTTCCTTGATCGCAGTGATCGTGGAGGTCCGCGTGACGATCTGCCCCAGCAGCAGCGGCTTCACGAAAGTCACGCGCCCGCCTGCCCACATGCGGCGTGGCAGCGGCACGGGCGGCAGAAACCCACCCTTTGCCGGATGCCCGTCGACGCCAAGCCCCTGCGGCTGCTTCACGTCCCAGAAGTAGAGCCAGTGGTGCAGCAGCGGAAGCGGATCGCCGGTCTTGCCCCCGCCCTCGCCGCTCAATGCGACATCGAGAGCATTGCTGCGCGCTGGTTCCAGCACGTCGATCACGCTCTGGCTGCGACCGATCCAGTCTTCGAATTCGCTCACTTGTCAGTTCCTTTGGTGAAGCAGTGGCAGCCCGGCGCGCGGCCAGTCGACGGCGATCAGCAGTCCGTGCCCGGATACGGTGATCCACGCCGTCTTCATGTCCGGCCCGCCGAAACAGATGTTGGTGCAATAGGGCTCCGGCCCCTGCCAATATTCGAGCTTCTCGCCCTCCGGAGAGAACACGGTGATGCCGCCGGTCACCAGCGTGGCGACGCAGATATTGCCGTTGGCTTCGAGCGCCATGGAATCGAAGCGCTGGTAACCGGTCGCCTGCCCCAGCATCGTTCCGCCATTGGGCGAGGGCCATGCAATTCGACCCAGCTCGCCACGACCCGTGATCGGCCATTGCCACAGCCGCCCCGTCTCGGTTTCGGAGACATAGAGCGTCTTCTCATCCGGAGAGAGGCCGCAGCCGTTGGGCGTCACCAGCGGGAACGCCGCCTGCCGAATCCACGAACCGTCCGCTGCCGCGTGGTAGACCACTCCGCAGTCCATCACCCGGTCATAGGTCTTGCCGTGATCGGTGAACCACATGTCGCCCGCCGCATCGAACACGATGTCGTTCGGGCCATTGATCTGCACGCCGTCGCAATGCGTGTAGAGCGTGGTCATTTCGCCGGTGTCGAGGTCCACGCGCTGGATGCCGCCGCCGGTATAGTCCGCCGCGCGACCGTGCGGGCGGTTGTAGCCCTTCACGCCCTGGATATCCTCACTGACCCAGTGGAAGCCGCCATTGTTGGCGACATAGCAGGCCCCGTCCGGGCCGATCGCCGCGCCGTTCGGCCCGCCGCCGAGATGGGTCACGACGTTTTTGGTCCCATTCGGCTGAACGCGGATCAGGCGGGCACCCTTGATCTCCACCACCAGCACCGATCCATCAGCCATGGCGATCGGGCCTTCGGGAAAGATCAGGCCATCGGTGACGACGCGGTATTCCAGCTTGCGCAGTTCCATGGGACTCTCCCTCTCAACGCGGATCCACGACTTCGATGATCGCCGGGAAATAGGCCTGGCCGATCCCGGCATCGACCGCCGCCTGATAGTATTCGGCAGCCAGACGCGGCAGGCGCGGCTCCACGCCCATCTGCTCGGCCAGTTCGATGGTGTAACCCAAGTCCTTCAGCGCATAGGGCGCGGGGAACGCCTTCTCAGGAAACCGGCGCGGCACCATTGCCTTCAGCCCATGGTTACGCAGGGCAAAGCTGTCTCCGGAGCCGAGCGAAACCGCCTCCACCAGCTTGCCCGGAGCGACGCCCGCGCGTTCCGCCACCACGAACATCTCGGCCAGCGCGGCCACTTGTTCGAACAGCAAGGTGTTGTTGATCAGCTTCACAACTTGCCCGCAGCCCACTTCGCCGCAGCGGGTGACGTCCGACCCCATGTAGCGCAGCAGCGGCTCGATCCGCGTGTAGAGTTCCTCCCCCGCGCCGACCATGATCGAGAGCGTGCCGTCGATCGCGGCCTGGCGCGTGCGGGCCACCGGAGCATCGGCAAAGGCGATGCCCTTTGCCGAAAGAAGCTGCGCCACCTCGCGCGCCTCGGCCACGCTGGTGGTGGAAAGGTCGATCACCACGGAGCCCACCGAGCCGTGCTCGGCAATCTCCTCGCACACCGCGCGGACCTGCTTGCCGCCGGGCAGCGAGAGGAAGATCACTGTCGCGGCCCTCGCCACGTCCGCCACCGATCCCGCCGCCACGGCGCCACCGCCGACCTGCACGGCCAGCGCTTCCGCATTCATGTCGAAGGCATGGAGCGGCGCCGCGTGCTTTCGGGCCGCGTTCGCGCACATGCCGCCGCCCATCACGCCAAGGCCGATGAAGCCCAAGGTCGGTGCCGTCTCACTCATCTTCCCAAAGTCCCCAATATGTTTTTCAGGCGCATCTTTTTCAGGTACTTCGCGCCCATCTCACCAGATAACTTCGGCCTCTTCCAGTGCCTTGCGCTCGTCGCGGCCCATGCCCAGCAGTTCGCCGTAGACATAATCCTCATGTTCGCCGAGCGCCGGCGTGCCACGTGCGATGCCGATCTCCGCGCCCTTCGAAAGGCGCATCGGCACGCCCACGGCGGCGCGGCGCTTGCCGTCCGGCTCGGTGACTTTGATGATGGCGCCCCGCGCCCGCAAATGCGGATCGGTGACGATCTCCGGCGTCGTCCAGGACGCATGGGCAGCCACGCCGGCCGCCTGCAAACGCTGCACCGCGTCCTCTGCGGGGAGCGTTGCCGTCCACGCCGAAACCAGCGCATCCAGTTCGCGCCGATGGCCATGACGATCCGCCTCCCGCGCAAAACGTGGCTCGGCCGCCATCCCGGTCACGCTGCAAAGCGCCTGCCACTGCGCATCGCTCTCTACCGCGATCGCGATCCACCGATCCTCCCCGGCCGAGGGATAGACGCCGTGCGGGGCCATGCGCGGATGATCGTTGCCGGCACGCCGGACCTCTCCTCCCGCGGCGGCCAGCAACAGCGCCTCCCCCACCAGCGACGCGGCAACTTCCCGCGCGGCCACGTCCACATGCCCGCCCTCGCCTGTCGCCCGGCGGCGATGCAACGCCGCCATCACCGCCACGGCGGCGTTCATCCCCACGGTGTGGTCCATCACGTGACGCATCTCCACCGGAGGCCCGTCCTCATAGCCGGTCAATTCGCCCAATCCGCCCCATGCGCCGAACAGCGGAGCATAGCCGGCAAAGTGACTGTCCGGCCCGGTCTGTCCGGAGGAGGAGACCGACAGCATCACCAGATCGCGGCGCACCGCCTGCAACGCGGCAAAGCCCAGCCCCAGCCGGTCCATCACACCGGGACGAAAGCTTTCCGCCGCGATGTCGGACACGGCAACGAGCCGCTTGGCCAGCGCCGCGCCCTCCGCCTTCTTCAGATTGATGCGCACGGACAACTTGTTGGACGCGACCTGATCGAACGTCGCCGGCCCCATGCGGCCGTAAACCGGGTGAGGCTTGCGGAAGGCGTCAAGGCGCATGGCGCTCTCCACCTTCACCACTTCGGCGCCAAGCTGCGAGAGCAGCTGCGTGCAGAACGGGCCGGCGTTATGCACGGTGAAATCGGCGATGCGGATGCCCTTCAGCGGCAGCGTCATGACAGCACCTCGGCGCCCACTTTGTTCATTTCGCCCAATTCGGGGGGCCCGCCGCGCAGCGACAGGGTGGCGCCGTCTATGTGAACCGGCGAGACCAGCATGTTCACCAGACCGACTTCCGAAATCGGGACGGGCTGAAACAGGCCGCGATGATGCTCCTGGGCCCCTCGCAGGATATCGTCAGGCGTCTTGTAGCGGCCGATCGGCACCGACAGCTTCTGCCCCTCGGCCACGATATCGTCCACCTTGCGCACGATCGCCCATGCGCGGATGTGGCGGTTGATCTCCGGCCCGCGCCGGCTGCGCTCAAGGCTATCCGAGAGCGCCGGATCGAGCGCCCATTCCGGGCTGCCCAGCAGCTTGACCAGACCGTCCCACTGCCGCTGTTCCAGGGTCAGCAGTTCGACATGGCCGTCCGCGCAGGGGATCACACCGCCATAGCGGAAGGACCGCTCCACCCGGTGTTCGATGGAGCCGTCGCCAAGCCGCTGGATCGCGAAAGCCCCCACCGCCAGCGCGGCATCCTGGCTGGCAATATCCACGAACTGACCGCCCACCTCGCCCCTCACCCAGAGCGCGGAAAGCGCCCCCAGCGCAGCGGCGATGCCGCCCTGCATCTCGGCAAAATGCCCGGCGATCTTTACCGGCGCACGGTCCGGAAACAGCTCCACCGAAAGCCCGTTCGGCAGCAGGTTGCCCTCGCCCGAGGCATGCTGGACGGTGATCTCGCTCGCCTGCCAGTCGGCCTTGGGCCCATGCGCGCCGAAGGGCAGGACCGAGACGTGGACGAGCTGCGGATGGCGCGCGGAAAGCGCCGCTTCGTCCAGGCTCAGGCCCCGCCGCCCCGCACGCAGGGAATCGTCAATAAAGATGTCGCATTCGCTCAGCAGGGCACCGAGCGCAGCCTGACCCTCGCCCGTCGCCAGATCGCAAGTCATGCTGCGCGCGCCCGCCGCCAGATAGGCGAAAAGGGCCGAGGTGGGCTTCGTTCCCTCTCCTTTCGCAAGGAATGGAGGCTCCCTGCGCAAGGCCGAACCGCAGGGCGGTTCGACGAAGACCACCTCGGCCCCCTGCACGCCCAGCAGGCGTGCCGCGTAGGCCGCCGCCACGCCCGAAGCGTGGACGGCGACCCGAAGCCCATCGAGAGGAGGAGTTCCCACCGCCAGTGCCCCCGCTGAAATCAGCGAACCACCGGCAGTTCGAGATCCAAGCCGGAGCCATCGACGAAGACCTTGGTCTGCGGATCGAGCGAAGGCAGCACCACCGTCGCCAGGCCCGGCGTGGTCAGTTCGCCGCGCTGGTTCTCACCCTTGATCTCGATATCGACGAGGGCGAAACCGTCCTTCTTGTACTTGCGCGTCACGGTGCCGCGCGCCCAGGTGCAATCACCCATGGTGTTGAAGCGGCTCATGCGCGTGCGGATGCGCTTCAGGAAGCCGGCGTCGCCCATCCAGTTGGTGATGAGGCTGGCCATCCAGGCCGAGCGCTGCGGTCCGTAATCGTAGACGCCGGGGACGCCCACTTCCTTGGCGGTGGATTCGCGGTGGTGGCCGATGCCGGTGTATTCGATGCCGCCACCCGCTTCGGGGTTGCGGAAGAAATGGCCGGGGTGCTTCACGGCGTTCTTGAAGATCACGCCGTGCGTGTGGCCACGGCCGCAGCCGACCAGGAAGCCCATGGTGTCCATCAGGCTGAGCGGGCCGCGCACGATCTCTGGCAGCACTTCGCCTTCCTGCACTTCTTCCCAATAGCGCACGTTGCCGCTGCGAATGTTCTTCTCTTCGTCGAGGATCGCGTTGTCGATCTTCTCGAACTCCTCGGGCGTATATTCATGGGTCTTGATGTCGGCGTACTTGCCGGCTTCGCGCGCGGCCTTGCGCTCGTGGCGGGTGCAGGTGCCGAGCGCACGGGCGACCAGTTCGCCGCGCTGGTTGTAGTAGCTCGCTTCGACATACTGAAGCACGAGCGTGCCGGAGAACTGGCTTTCCTTCACGTCCACGCCGACGACGCGCTCGATCGCGTTGATGCGGTCGCCGGGGCGGATGTGGCGGAACATCTCCCAGTCGTTTCCGGCGTAGAAACCGTGGACGCCCGGCAGGCCCCAGCGCGTGCGGCCGACCCAGCCGAATGCCATCGGGAAGTTCGGGTGGGCCAGCATCGAGCCATGGCGCGTCAGGCGGCCAACTTCGAGATCGCGGTAGAGCGGGTTGAGATCACCAATGCCGTTGCAGAAGTTGCGGATCGTGTCCTCGGTCGCATCCTGAAGGTACGGACCTTCGGGGCGCAACTGCATGCCGATCATGTTCTCGGCCGCCTTGATCGCCTCGGGCGTGATCTTGCCCTCTGCCGGTGCGGCGCCGACTTCCTTCTCGCTGGTGATGGTAGCCATGTCTGTTGAGATCCCTTTTCCCGGCGGACAAGGGCTTGCCCCCACCGCATGTGCATCACGATGGATAATGCATTATTTCGGGTCCGAACTTGGGTCCAGTCAGGAGCGATGCGCGGGAACCATTGATCGCGGGCGCGTTATACCGGCAGCGAGCGCGCGTGGCGCCGTCGCAGAATGCATTGTTATGGAGGGTTGACGCCGGCCCGGAAGGCCGCTGTCAGTCCTGCGGATCGCCCCTGCTTGCCGCCAGCCTCGGCGCCAGCAGGCACTTCAGCGAAAAAACCGCCTCGGCCACCCCGAATTTCGCGGCTCTGGACCGCGCGATCGCCCCGCTCACGAGTACGGCCCGCGCCCGGGACGCTTCGGATCGGAAAACGGCTGGCCGGGGATGCTGCACATCCTGCGCGGCTACGGCGTCCCTGGAACTTCCACTAGCCGCTCGCCCGGCAACAGACTGTCTCCTTCGCGGATACAATCGCAGGTGCTTTGCAGGCTCTTGGTTCTTGCCTTGGGTTGCTCTATTTCACTGGGCAAGGAGAAGAAAGTGGCCCAATCGACCCGCGCGACCAGGACGCTCGAACAGGCCGGGATTGCCTTCAGCCTGCACGCCTACGAGTACGATTCCACCGCCGACAGCATCGGCGTGGCGGCAGCCCACGCCTTGGGCGCCGATCCCGGACAGGTGTTCAAGACGCTGATGATCCTGGCCGACGGCAAGCCTGCCTGCATCGTCGCGCCGAGCAGCGGCGAAGTCTCGATGAAGAAAGCCGCCGCCGCTTTCGGTGCCAAGGCCGCGACGATGATGAAGCCCGCCGACGCGGAACGGCTTACAGGTTACAAGATCGGCGGTATCAGTCCCTTCGGCCAGACGCGCCGCGTTCCGGTGGCGCTCGATGAAACGGCGGTACTGTGGGACGCGATCTTCCTGAACGGCGGCCAGCGGGGGCTGCAAGTGCGGCTTCAGGGCGATGACGCCCGGCAATTGCTGGACGCCGTGCTCTGCGACGTCGCGGCATAGCTGGCGTTTCATCCGCCACAGTTTAAGTTCTGGACGCCGGTCGCTCTCTCCGATTGACCGGATAAACTCAACCAAATAAGTTGACAACTGGAGACAGGATACCCGCAAGGAGAGACTTGGATGACCATCGAAATCCGCAAGCATGGACGCGTCGGCGCAGAAATCCTTGGTATCGACCTCTCGAATCCCGTGTCTGCAGACGAACTGAAGCAAGTGCGCGCCGCCTTCGCGGAACACGGCGTCATCTTCTTCCGCGACCAGTCCATTAGCGAAGGGCAGCACATCGCCTTTGCCCGTGCGTGGGGCCCGATCAACATCAACCGCTTCTTCGCCGCCCATCCCCATCATCCGGAAATCGCGCTGGTGGTGAAGGAGCCGGATCAGCAGCACAATATCGGCGGCGGCTGGCACACCGATCATTCCTACGACTTCGAACCGGCGCTCGGCTCCATCCTGGTCGCGCGCGAACTTCCCCCCCAAGGCGGCGCGACTGCATTTGCCTCCATGTATGCGGCTTATGATGCGCTGCCGCAGCGGTTGAAGCAGCAGTTGGAAGGCCGAAAGGCCGTCCACTCCGCGCGGCATGTCTTCGGCAGCAAAGCCGTTGCCTACGAGGCGGTTCAGGACACCCGCAGCGACGGTCGCATCGGCAACTCCGCGGCCGCCGACGTGCTCGATGACCCGGTCCACCCCGTGATCATCACCCATCCCCTCAGCGGAAAGCGCGCCATATACGTCAACCCAAGCTTCACCCTGCATATCCAGGGCCTGTCGGAACAGGGTTCGCAAGATCTGCTCCAGGAAATCTACGCCCATTGCAGCGGGCCGGACTTCCAGGAAGACTTCCACTGGCGTGAAGGCTCGATCGCCTTCTGGGATAATCGCGCGACCTGGCACTATGCCTACAACGATTATCACGGCCATCGCCGCGAAATGCATCGCATCACCATCGCGGGCAGCGCGCTCGCCTGAACTTCTTCCCCGTTCGAGTGGTGCCGCCGGAAAGCACAGGCTCTTGAAAAATCGGGATGGAGCGGCGATCCTCGTGCAAACCCCTGGAATGCCTACGATCCAAATAGTGAAAGGGGGCCAAATAGCGAGCGCGGCGGCCAAAAGGCGAGGTCAACCTTACTGCCGGCCTCCGCCAAAAGGTATCCTTGCCACCCTGCAATGACATATTTAATGTCAACCAAATGGATTGAGTTTAGGCATGGGCCACCTCACGGGAGACATGACACGATGAATGCCGGAACACTCCATCGCCGCCTGTTCCTTTCGCTGGCCGGCGCCGGTGTCCTTGCCGTTTCGCTGGCGGGCTGCTCGGGCGGCAAGTCCGGCAACTCGGTAGAGATCACCAATGTTTCCTACGATCCGACTCGCGAACTCTATCAGGCCGTGAACCCGGCATTCGCGGCTTACTGGAAGAAGAAGACCGGCCAGGACGTGACCTTCCGCATGAGCCACGGCGGGTCGGGCAAGCAGAGCCGCGCGATCATCGACGGTCTGGAAGCCGACGTCGCCACGCTGGCGCTCGCCTATGACATCGACGTAATCGCCGACAAGGCCAAGCTGCTCCCGGCGGACTGGCAGAAGGCCCTGCCCGACAATAGCGCGCCTTACACCTCGACCATCGTGTTCCTCGTCCGCAAGGGCAATCCCAAGGGCATTCGCGACTGGAACGACCTGGTGAAGCCGGGCGTGCAGGTGATCACCCCCAACCCGAAGACGAGCGGCGGCGCGCGCTGGAACTTCCTGGCGGCCTGGGCCTATGGCCGCAAGGCCGGCGGCTCCGACGCTGCGGCCGAGACTTACGTGAAGCGCCTCTTCGCGCAAGTTCCGGTGCTCGATAGCGGCGCGCGCGGCGCCACCACCACCTTCGTGGAACGCGGCATCGGCGACGTTCTCCTCGCCTGGGAGAACGAGGCGCTGCTGGCCGAGAAGAAGCTGGGCGCGGGCAAGTTCGAGATCGTGGTGCCGTCCATCTCGATCCTCGCGGAACC
>NZ_DAMDBA010000115.1:0-11290 GCF_032093395.1 Novosphingobium sp. | reverse complement strand
TGGTCGATCACGCCAATCCCTATGACGGTGCCGCGCATATCCTGGCGCAGCGAACTTATTATTCGGCGGAAGGCGCTTATACCGCCTTCTATTATCCGCCCTCGTTCCTGTTGTTCTGCTGGCCGCTCGGCGGGCTGGCGTATTTTCCCGCGCTTGGACTTTGGTTGCTGGCGACGGGGGCGCTCTATCTTGCTGCCCTGCGTCGCTGGTGGACCGATACCGGAACCCGTGTGCCGCTCTGGCTGCTGTTCGCTGCCTTTCCGGCCGTCCCCATCGTCGTCACGCATGGTCAGACGGCCTTTCTGGTGGCGGGCCTGCTTGGGTTTGGAGCATGCCTCATTTCGGCCAGGCCGTGGCTGGCAGGGATGCTGTTCGGGCTGGCAACGATCAAGCCCCAGTTCGGCCTGCTGCTGCCGCTAGTTCTGCTCGCGACTGGAGAATGGCGGGTGATCGCCGCAGCCGGCGTGACGGCGCTCCTGCTAGCGCTGCTGTCTGCCGGGCTGTTCGGGGGGCATGCGTGGATCGATTGGCTGGGCGCCAGCGAACGGGCACAGGCGGCCATGGCCCACGGCCAGATAGGTTACGGCAAGATGATGAGCCCATTTGCGGCATTGCGCCTGCTGGGGGCTTCCATGGCGGTAAGCTATGCGGTGCAGGCGGTGACGACTCTGGCGGTCGCCGTGCTGGTGCTCAAGGCTTCATGGCGTGGGAAATGGACACAGGGACTGGCGGCGCTTACCCTGGCTGGTGCGCCGCTCGCGACACCCTATGTGCTGGACTACGACATGGTTATCCTGAGCTTCCCTATGCTCTGGCTGGCAGGGCAGGGGCTGCACGGAAGTCGCCAGGGCGAAGGATGGCGAGACTGGGAACGTCTTGCCCTGTTCGTGGCATTTGCCGCACCGGCGCTGGCGCGGCCGCTGGCGCTCCAGATCGGCGTGCCGATCATGCCTCTGGCAATGGTGCTGCTGTTCTGGACCATCTGGCGCCGCATCGTGGCGGCGCCGAGCTGACCTGAGTTACCAAGCCCTACGCGTCGATCAGTTCCGGATCGATCTCGCCCGCGCGGTTTTGGATGAACTGGAAGCGATGTTCGGGATTGCGACCCATCAGGCGGTCGACCAGATCCTTCACCGCCGCGCGATCCTCGTACTCGGGGGGCAGGGTGATCCGGATCAGCGAGCGGCTTTCGGGCGCCATCGTGGTCTCGCGCAGCTGGCCGGGGTTCATTTCGCCGAGGCCCTTGAACCGGCCCACTTCGACCTTCTTGTTCTTGAACACCGTCGCTTCCAGTTCGGCACGATGGGCATCGTCGCGGGCGTAGGCCGAAGTCGAGCCCGCCGTCAGCCTGTAGAGAGGCGGCTGGGCGAGGTAGAGGTGGCCTCGCTTCACGATGTCCGGCATCTCCTGGAAGAAGAAGGTCATCAGCAGGGTGGCGATGTGCGCCCCGTCAACGTCCGCGTCGGTCATGATGATCACGCGATCGTAGCGCAGGTTGTCGGCGTTGCAGTCCTTGCGCGTCCCGCAGCCGAGCGCGAGGCCGAGGTCCGCGATCTCCGAGTTGCCGCGAATCTTGTCGGCCGTGGCCGAGGCGACGTTGAGGATCTTGCCGCGGATCGGCAGGATCGCCTGGGTCTTGCGGTTGCGGGCCTGCTTGGCTGAGCCACCTGCCGAATCGCCCTCGACGATGAAGAGTTCGGTTTCGCCCTCGCCTTCGCCCGAACAGTCGGTGAGCTTGCCGGGAAGGCGCAGCTTGCGCGCATTGGTGGCGGTCTTGCGCTTGACCTCGCGCTCCGCTTTCCTGCGAAGCCGTTCGTCCATCCGCTCCATCACCGAGCCGAGCAGCGCCTTGCCGCGTTCGAGATTGTCGGTGAGGAAATGGTCGAAGTGGTCGCGCACCGCCGCCTCCACAAGGCGTGCGGCCTCCGGACTGGTCAGTCGGTCCTTGGTCTGGCTTTGAAATTGCGGATCGCGGACGAAGACCGAGAGCATGATCTCGCTGCCGGTCACCATGTCGTCGGGCGTGATGTCCTTGGCCTTCTTGGCCTGCCCCACGAGGTCCGCGAAGGCACGGATGCCCTTGGTCAAGGCCGCGCGCAGGCCCTGTTCGTGGGTGCCGCCATCCGGCGTGGGGATCGTGTTGCAGTACCAGGAATAGGAGCCGTCCGAATAAAGCGGCCAGGCGATGGCCCATTCCACCCGGCCCTGTTCGGAACCGTCGTCCCCGCGCGGAAAATCCTGCGTGCCGGAGAAGAACTGCGCGGTCACGCATTCGCGGCTGCCGATCTGCTCGGCAAGGTGATCGGCAAGGCCGCCGGGGAACTGGAAGGTCGCTTCGGCCGGGACATTGTCGTCCGTCAGCGAGGGTGCGCACTTCCAGCGGATTTCCACCCCGGCGAAGAGATAGGCTTTGGAGCGGACCAGTTTGAACAGGCGCGCGGGCTTGAACTGCTGGTCGCCGAAAATCTCGGTATCGGGCGTGAAGGAAACGGCGGTGCCGCGCCGGTTGGGCGCCGCGCCGACCTTCTGCAAGGGCCCCAGCGTCGCCCCGCGCGAGAATTCCTGCGCAAAGAGTTCCTTGTTACGCGCCACTTCGACGCGGGTATGGCTGGACAACGCGTTGACCACCGAGATGCCCACGCCGTGAAGACCACCGGAAGTGGCATAGGCCTTGCCCGAAAACTTGCCGCCCGAGTGCAGCGTGGAGAGGATCACTTCCAGCGCCGACTTGCCGGGGAACTTGGGATGCTCGTCCACCGGAATGCCGCGACCGTTATCGGTGATGGTCAGGCGGTTGCCCTCATCGAGCGTGACCTCAATGCGGTTGGCGTGACCGGCCACGGCCTCGTCCATCGCATTGTCGAGCACTTCGGCCGCGAGGTGGTGCAGGGCACGTTCGTCGGTGCCGCCGATATACATGCCGGGTCGGCGGCGGACGGGCTCGAGCCCCTCCAGAACCTCGATCGCGGAACCGTCGTAGGATTCCCCGGCCGAGGACGGGAGCTTGTCGAAGAGGTCGTCGGACATGGGGGGACTATAGGGTGCCTAAACCCGCGATCAAGCACGGGTTTGGGCTTATCCGCAAAGAGATGTTCGCTTTCTGATCCCTCTGCGGTCCGAAAGGCGCCGTTACTTGGTGAAACCGCTGGGGGCCGCGCTGATCACCTTGACCGCGCCGCCTTCCACCGCGCGCACTTCCAGGGCGCGTTCGATCAGGCCGGTCTTGCCGAAGCGGAACGGTCCGTCGACGCCGAGGAAACCGCCGGGATCGAGCATCTCGGCAGCCGGGAAGGCCTTGCCGGGAACCCAGTCCCGCGCGACGCGCAGGGTCAGGAGCACCGAATCATAGCCCAGGGTGGCGATCCGGAACGGCGCCGCGCCGAAGCGGGCGCGATAGCTCTTGGAAAACTGCGCGAAGCGGACATCGGACACGGTTGAGAACCATGCTCCGTTCAGAGCGGGGCTGGTAGCCAGTTCACGCTCGCCGCCCCAGAGTTCGGTTCCGAGCAGCCGCACGCCCGCGCCGCCGCCCGCCGCGCGGTAGGAAACCGCGGCCTTGGCCGAAAGGCTGCCGCTGTCGGCAATGAGCAGGGCACCGTATCCGCTCTTGGCCTTGATCCGGTTCGCGGCGGCGCTGATCGAGGCGGCCGAACGGTCGTAATTCTCCATGGCGACCACCGTGCCGCCGGCCCCGCGCACCGAGGCGAGCAGCGAGGTGCTGACACGCTCGCCGTAATCGCCCTTGGGGACCAGCGCGGCGAAGGTGGTCACGCCCTTGCCACGCGCGTAGGCGACGGTACGGGCGATCGACTGGCCGGGGAGGTTCCCGATGATGAAGACGTCCTTGCTCGCGGCCTTCTCGTCGTTGGAGAAGGAGATCAGCGGCACGTGCGCGGGCTTCGCGATCGCCGCCACCGCGGCGATGTCGTCCGAGAGCAGCGGCCCGAGAATCAGCTTGTTGCCGTCGGCCAGGGCGCGGCGTGCGGCTTCGCCCGGATTGGTGCCGGTATCGTAAGTGGTGATGCGCAGGTTCTTCGCGCCGGTATCGAGCAGCGCCATGTTGGCGGCATTGGCCAGCGACTGGCCAACGCCGGCGTTCGGTCCGGTTGTGGGCACCAGCAGGGCCACGCGATGATGCTGGGTATCGGCGGGAATATCGCCTTCCGGCTGCGTGGGCGCCGGTGCAGGCGCCGGAGCAGGTGCCTTGGGAACCACGGCGCAGCCCGCCAGGGCCGCCATCGCTGCCGCCGCGAGAAGATTGCGTCGGTTGAGGCGATTATAGAACATTGCTTGCCGCTCCCCTAGTACCTGGGCCATGAGTTCCCGTGATGGAACACACTCTCTCTTCAGGCCTCTACATAGTGGCCACCCCGATTGGCAACCTCGGGGACATTACCTTTCGCGCCGTGGAGATACTCAAGGGCGTTAGCGCGGTAGCCTGCGAGGATACGCGCGTTACCGGAAAGCTGCTGCATCACCTGGGCATCAAGCAGAAGATGATCCGCTACGACGATCATGCCGGGGAGGGCGATCGCGAGCGCCTGCTGGCACTGATGGAGAGCGAACCCGTCGCCCTCGTCAGCGATGCGGGGACGCCGCTGATATCCGATCCCGGTTACCGGCTCGTGAAAATCGCGCGCGAGCGGGGTATTCCGGTCACCAGCCTGCCGGGCGCCAACGCGGCTGTGATGGCGATGACGCTCTCCGGGCTGCCCAACGACCGCTTCCTGTTTGCCGGGTTCCTGCCGAATAAGGCCAAGGCCCGCGAGACGGTGCTGGCCGACCTTGCGAAAGTCCCCGCAACCCTGATCTTCTACGAGACGGCACCGCGTCTGGAGGATTCGCTGGAGGCGATAGGATCGGTGCTGGCAGGGCGCGAAGTGTCGGTGGCGCGCGAACTGACCAAGAAGTTCGAGGAATGCCGCACCGGCACACCGGAAAATCTCATCGCCCATTACACCGCGCATCCGCCCAAGGGTGAGATCGTCCTCATGGTTGGGCCGCCGGGCGAGGAGCCGATCGGCGAGATCGACGTCGACGCCCTGCTACGCGCCGAGCTTGCACAGGCGAAACCCTCGCAGGCAGCGTCGAGCGTGGCGAAGGCGACCGGGCTGGATCGCAAGGCTCTCTATGCCCGGGCAATGGAGCTGAAATGAGCGAATGGCGATGAGCCAGCGCCGCGCGGAGGCCGAGCGCAAGGGGCGGCGCGGCGAAACCATGGCTGCGTGGTACTTGCGGCTGACGGGCTGGAGCATCCGTGCCACGCGCGTGAAAACCCCACGCGGCGAAATCGATATCGTGGCGCGGCGCGGCCGTACCCTGTGTTTCGTCGAAGTGAAGTGGCGGGCGCGCCAGGCCGATCTCGACCAGGCGATAGATCGATATCGCCTGCGCCGCGTGGCCGCCGCTGCCGAGGCTGTCGCCCACCTTCACCAGAGGCCCGGCGACGACCTGAGGGTCGACGTACTCTTGCTGACGCCGGGTTGCTGGCCCCGCCGCATCGTCAATGCCTGGCAGCCGGGAGCATGACGCGCAAAACCATTCGCGCCTGCCGCCGATTTTGATTAAGCCGCTTTCCCGTAAGATACCGCTTGGTACATATCCGCGAGGACCAGACTTTTCATGACCTTACGCATCGCCGTTCAGATGGACCCGCTGGAATCGATCAGGATCGCGGGTGATTCCTCGTTCGCGCTCATGCTCTCGGCACAGGCGCGCGGGCACGAACTGTTTCATTACGACGTGCGCACGCTCGCCTATGACGCGTCTTCGGGCGCTGCGGGGCGACTGACCTGCTGGGGCGCGCCGGTGACGGTGCAGCGGGTGGAAGGCGCGCATTTCACGCGGGGAGAATACCGCCTGATCGACCTGGTAGCCGACATCGACGTCGTGCTGATGCGCCAGGATCCGCCTTTCGATCTCGGCTACATCACCGCCACGCACCTGCTGGAACGACTGGCCGGGCAGACGCTGGTGGTCAACGATCCCGTCTCGGTCCGCAATGCGCCCGAGAAGGTCTTCGTGCTCGACTACGCGCGGTTCATGCCGCCGACCTTCATCGCTCGGCGCATCGAGGACGTGCGCCTGTTCCAGCAGCGCAATGTGGAGGCAGGCTTCGGGGGCGACCTCGTGATCAAGCCGCTCCATGGCAATGGCGGCAAGGCGGTATTCCGCGTCCCCACCGATGGCAGCAACCTTGGCGCGCTGATCGAGATGTTCGAGAACGCCTGGGTGGAACCGTTCATGGTCCAGCCGTTCCTTCCCGATGTGGCCGAGGGAGACAAGCGCATCGTGCTCGTCGACGGCGAATTCGCAGGCGCCATCAACCGCAAGCCGGGTGCGGGTGAGTTCCGCTCCAACCTGGCAGTGGGTGGTTCGGCCGAGGCCGCCGGGCTCACTTCGGCGGAAGAGGAAATCTGCGCGGCGCTTGCCCCGGAACTGAAGGCCCGCGGCCTTGTTTTCGTGGGCATCGACGTGATTGGCGGAAAATGGCTGACCGAAATCAACGTGACTTCACCCACGGGCATCGTCGCCATCGACCTGTTCAATGGTACCGACACCGGTGCGAAGATCTGGGACGCGATCGAGGCACGCCACGCAGCGATGTAAGCATACCTGCGGAGCTGACTGGCCATGAATGAGTGGGTCTTCTCGCTCATCGAGGGAGGGGGATACTGGGGTATCCTCTTCCTCATGATGCTTGAGAACATCGTGCCGCCTATCCCGTCCGAGCTCATCATGGGCGTTGCCGGCATTGCCACGGCGAAGGGGCGCATGGATTTCGTGCCCGTCCTGGCGGCGGGAACGGCGGGATCGACACTTGGCAACTACGTGCTCTTCCTCGCGGCCGATCGCCTCGGTTACGAGCGCTTGAAGCCTTTCGTGAACCGCTGGGGACGCTGGCTGACGATGGACTGGCACGAAGTGGAGCGGGCTGGATCGTATCTGCGCAAGCATGGCCATTGGGTGGTGTTCGTGGTGCGGTTCATGCCGATGTTCCGATCGATCATCTCGATCCCCGCCGGGCTCGCGCATATGCGTCACGGGACGTTCCTGCTCTATACCGCTGCGGGCGCGGCGATCTGGAACACGCTGCTCATCCTGGCGGGGCGGTGGCTGGGCCAGCGCTTCGTCGAAGCGGAAACCTGGATCAGCTGGGCCACGCTTGTCTTCGCCGTGGCGGCGGCAGCCTGGTACTTCTGGCGGGTGTTAACCTGGCGACCTTCCGCAAATGGCGGAAAAGACCAGTAAGGGTAATATTGATCAGATTCGTACAAGAGCTAAGGTATCGCCCTTAGAAACAATCCCGTAGTATTCGCTGCGCAACCATTTGGGAGCGGGGTTTATGTCCAAGCGATTGGCAGCGGAATTCTTCGGTACTTTCTGGCTCGTGTTCGGAGGCTGCGGTTCAGCGGTCCTTGCAGCGGCCTTTCCCGATCTCGGCATCGGCTTTGCCGGCGTGGCACTGGCTTTCGGCCTTACAGTCGTGACGATGGCCTATGCGGTAGGCGGCATTTCGGGTGGGCACTTCAATCCCGCCGTTTCCCTAGGTCTGGCGGTGGGAGGCCGGCTCGACTGGAAAGACCTCATTCCCTACTGGATCGCGCAAGTACTTGGCGCCATCGTTGCGGCAGCGGCACTTTACGCCATCGCTTCGGGCAAGGCGGACTGGACCGCCGGAGGTTTCGCCACCAATGGCTACGGCGAACTCTCTCCAGGCGGCTACGCGCTCTCTTCCGCCCTGCTGATCGAGACGATCCTGACGGCGGGCTTTCTCATCGTCATTCTCGGGTCCACGTCGAAGATCGCGCCGGTCGGGTTCGGCCCGCTCGCGATCGGCCTGGCGCTCACCCTCATCCACCTGATCTCCATTCCGGTCACCAATACCTCGGTGCACCCCGCGCGTTCGACGGGCGTCGCGCTTTTCGCAGAGACGGCCGCGATCGGACAGCTATGGGTGTTCTGGGTGGCGCCGCTGATCGGTGCCGCGATCGGCGCACTGATCTGGCGTGGCCTGCTGGCACCCGACGAAGGCGCTCTCTGACTGGACCGCTAACGATTCGGCCTAGCCCTGCTCGCGTGGATGGGCATTGCGGTAGACGTCGAGCAGCGTAGCCGCATCCACCTTGGTGTAGATCTGCGTGGAGCCAAGGCTGGCATGGCCGAGAAGTTCCTGGAGGCTGCGCAAGTCCGCTCCGGCACCCAGCAGATGGGTGGCGAAGCTGTGGCGCAAGGCATGGGGCGTGGCGCTGGCCGGCAGTCCCAGCAGGACGCGCGCGCGGGCGACGGCCTTCTGCACCATGCCCTGTGATAGCGGCCCACCCTTGGCGCCCCGGAATATCGGCATGTCGGGCATCATTGGCCAAGGGCATTTGGCGATATAGTCCGCCACGCCCTCGCGTACGATCGGCAGGATCGGGGCCATGCGCTGTTTGCCGCCCTTGCCGGTCACCATGAGCGTCTCGCCCAGCGGCAGAGCCGCTCCGGTGACTGCAAGCGCCTCGGCGATGCGCAGACCTGCACCGTAGAGCAACAGCAGCACGGCGCGGTCGCGCGCGCCGATCCATGGCTCGCGGGCCTCTTCTTCCACCATCGCGGCAAGATTGACGGCTTCGTCCGGCGTGACCGGGCGAGGCAGGCCCTTCTTGACGCGCGGCCCGCGCAGGCGCGGTGCGGCGGCATGAGCCACGCCCGCCTGCTCGCGGGCGAAGGCAAGAAAGCTCTTGAGCGCGGAAAGCTCGCGCGCGGCGGAGGTATTCCCGATGCCGTCATCGCGGCGCTCGGCCAGGTGAAGTCGCAATTCCGCGGCTTCCAACCCGGCAAGTGCCGCCCAGTCGGCGGGCCTGGCGCAATCGATGAGGCGCGCGGCGGTAGCCACATAGGCCCGTACCGTGTGCGGGCTGCGCCGCCTGCCGTTCTTGAGGTGGTTGCCCCAGGCTTCGAGCAGGTCGGCCTTGGTCATGGACCTCAGGGCTCCACCAGATCGAGGGGCACGATCTCGCCCAGCAGCCCGTCGAGCAGCGGCATGCCCTGCTCGGTGACATGCAGCCTTGCCCCCTGGCGCCGAACGAGGCCCTGCTTCTCGTAGAAAGCGGCCTTGGCGGGATCGCAAAGCTCCACGGCGTCCAGACCGAAGCGGGCCGACATGGCATCGAGATCCACGCCTTCGCGCAGGCGCAGCCCCATGAGCATGGCCTCGCTCGCCTGTTCCCGGCGACCGAGATCGCGATGCTCGTTGATGCCGTGTGCGTGGAGGTCGATGGCTTCGAGCCAGTTTTCGGGCTTGCGGTGGCGGGTGGTGGCAACGCCACCGCGCCGTCCATGAGCGCCGGGCCCGATGCCGCAATAGTCCTGATAGCGCCAGTAGGTGAGGTTGTGGCGGCTCTCTTCTCCCGGGCGGGCGTGATTGCTGATCTCATAGGCCGGAAGGCCCGCGCCGGCCGTCATCTCGCGCGTAAGGGCGAACATGTCGGCACAGGCGTCTTCGTCCAGCGGCTCGAATTCGTGCTGGCGCACCATGGTCGCGAATTTCGTGCCCGGCTCGATGGTGAGCTGGTAGAGCGAGAGGTGTCCGGTGCCGTAGGACAGGGCATGGGCCAGTTCCGCCTGCCACTGGTCCAGCGTCTGACCCGGACGCGCGTAGATCAAGTCGAAACTGACGCGGGAGAAGCGTTTCTGCGCGACTTCAAGCGCCTTCAGCCCCTCTTGTGCGTCGTGCAGCCGGCCCAGAAAGCGAAGGGTCTGGTTGTCGAGCGCCTGGAGCCCCAGCGAAACGCGGTTGACGCCCGCCGCAGCCAGCGCCTCGTAGTTGCCCGCCTCGACCGAGGAGGGATTGCCTTCCAGCGTGATCTCGATCCCGTCAGAGAAGCCCCAGAGCTTCTCCGCCTCGTCCAGCAGGCGCGCCACGAGGGCAGGGGGCATCAGCGAAGGCGTGCCGCCGCCGAAGAAGATCGAATCGAGCTTCTCCCCACCCGCGACCTCGTGCTCATGGCGCATGTCCGCCAGCAGGCCGGCCTGCCAGCGGTCATGCTCCACGCGCTCGCGGACATGGCTGTTGAAGTCGCAATAGGGGCACTTTGCGAGGCAGAACGGCCAGTGGATATAGAGCGCGCGCGCCATCGTGTCAGATTAGCTCGGGAACTGCTCCGCGACCAGCTTGGCGAAAGCATCGGCGCGGTGGCTGATCTCGTGCTTCTTTTCGGGCGCGATCTCAGCGAAAGTCTGGTCGAGCCCGTCCGGCACGAAGCAGGGATCGTAGCCGAAGCCCAGCTTGCCGCGCGGCGGCCAGGTGAAGGCTCCGTTGGAGCGACCTTCGTAGACCACTTCCTCGCCATCGGGCCAGGCGATCGCCAGGACGCAGGAGAACCAGCACGAGCGGTCCACGTCCGATCCCTGTTCGCAGAGCAGGCCTTCGACCTTCCCCATGGCCATGAACCAGTCGCGACCGGATTCACCCTCGAACCACTGCCTCTCGGCCCAGTCCGCAGTGTAGACGCCGGGCCTTCCGCCCAGCGCCGTCACCGAGATGCCGCTGTCGTCGGCCAGCGCGGGAAGCTGCGCGGCCTTGGCGGCGGCATGGGCCTTGAGCAGCGCGTTCTCGACGAAAGTGGTGCCGGTCTCTTCGGGCTCGGGCAGGCCGAGGTCTCCGGCGGAGACGCAGTCGATGCCGAAGGGCGCAAGCAGCGCGGAAATTTCCCGCAGCTTGCCCGCATTGTGCGTGGCAATGACGAGGCGTTCTCCGCCCAGGCGGCGATTGCTCACCGGCCGACGGCCTTGGCTTGGGCGGCGAAGATACGGTCGCAACCGATGCGGGCAAGGCGGAGCAGGCGCAGCAGGCCTTCCTCGTCGTAGGTCGCGCCTTCGGCAGTTGCCTGGGCTTCGGCGATCTTGCCGCCTTCGATCAGCACGAAGTTGGCGTCGGCATCGGCGGCGCTGTCCTCGATATAGTCGAGATCGAGCACCGGCGTGCCCTGGCAGATGCCGCAGGAGATCGCGGCGACGCGGCCGGTGATCGGGTCTTCCTTGATCTTGCCTTCGGCCATCAGCTTGTCGACGGCGAGGCGCAGCGCCACCCAGGCGCCCGAGATCGAGGCGGTGCGGGTGCCGCCGTCTGCCTGGAGCACGTCGCAGTCGAGCACGATCTGGCGCTCGCCCAGCTTCTTCATGTCGACCACGGCGCGAAGCGAGCGGCCGATCAGGCGCTGGATTTCCTGCGTACGGCCCGACTGCTTGCCCTTGGCGGCTTCACGGCTGCCGCGCGTGTGGGTGGCGCGAGGGAGCATCGAGTATT
>NZ_DAMDBA010000114.1:0-11743 GCF_032093395.1 Novosphingobium sp. | reverse complement strand
CAGCCAGTTGAAGAGTGCGGTACGAGCCCCACCGATGTGGAGATATCCCGTGGGCGAGGGGGCAAAGCGCGTTACAACGGTCTTGCCTGCCGCCGCTTCGCCCGATGCACTGCCGCTTGCCATTGTAAAAACCTTCCTGTCCTATGCTCACCATGGTCAGCAACGCCGCCACGATGGTCGATTTCGAGCCCCCGGCTATAACCGGAGGCGCTGCATTGCAGCATCGCCCATGGATCAGCCAGAGCCACTTGTCGAGGAGTTTGGCCGGTGTCGAGTGTTTTCTTTCCAACAGCGGTTTCGCGCGGGCGCCGTGGCTGACAGTTGCCTTCGGAACCGGCATAATTGCGTGGTTTTCCTTGGCTCAAGCAGAAGTCTGGGCAGGCGTTTGCGTAGTATGCGTCTTGATTGCGGTTTTTTCACGAAGCCGGCAGAATGAGCTTTCTCGTTTCCCCTATATCGGAAGGGCGATTTTCGCACTCTCGCTCATGGTGCTGGCGGGTTGTCTGACGATCTGGACTCGATCGGAAATCATCGGACAAGCCGCAATCTCTCGGCCTGTCGCAGGCCTATTTACAGCACGCGTATTGGAGCGGGAAGAGCAACCGGCCTTGGAGCGCGTCCGCCTGGTGCTGGCGTTGCGTTATCCGGAAAGCCGTCGTGCGATCAAAGTTCGGATGAACGTTCCTGCTTCATGGGTGGGCGATCGTGTTACGAGCGGCACGCTCATTCGCTTCCGTGGCAGGCTTTCGCCTCCGGCATCGGCTATGTTTCCCGGCGGCTATGACTTCGCACGATCAGCATGGTTTTCGGGATTTTCGGCAACGGGAAGGATCAACTCACCGATTGAGGTTCTGGCTCAGGGTGCCGGCGGCGACTGGATTGCGCGACAGCGCCTGGCGCTTTCGAAGCACATCAACCGGCAACTTCCCGGCTCCGCGGGTGGTATCGCCGCGGCGTTAACCACGGGAGACATGGGCGCGATCGGCAAGGACGATGCGCAAGCGATGCGCGACGCGGGCCTCGCGCACCTGCTGTCGATCAGCGGGCTTCACGTCAGCGCGGCGATCGGGTGCATATATTTCCTGGTGCTGCGTTCTTTGGCCCTGTTTCCCGCGATCGCCTTGAGAGTACGGCTTCCGATCCTCGCAGCGGTGATGGGCGCGCTTGCGGGCATAGGCTATACGCTGCTTAGCGGCTCGCAGGTGCCGACCGTACGATCCTGCCTGAGCGCGTTGCTGGTGCTGGCGGCACTGGCTTTGGGGCGCCAAGCCCTATCGATGCGCTTGCTGGCGGCAGCGGCCTTCCTTGTTCTGCTGATCTGGCCCGAGTCGGTAATCGGCCCCAGTTTTCAGATGAGCTTCGCTGCTGTGATGGTCCTGGTGGCGCTGAGCGACTCCGCACCGATCAAGCAATGGCTGGCACCGCGAGATGAAGCGATTTCAGCCAAGACGCTCCGCAGTTTCGCACTCATGCTTGTCATGGGTATCGCCATCGAGGCGGCGCTGATGCCGATCGGGATGTACCATTTCCATCGCGCGGGGTTCTACGGAGCTTTTGCGAACCTTCTGGCGATTCCTCTGACGACTCTGGTCGTCATGCCCCTGGTCGCGTTGGCGCTGGCATTAGATGTCGTGGGTTTTGGGGCGCCGATCTGGTGGCTGGCACACCATGCGGTGGATGCATTGCTGGAGATTGCCCGATGGGTCGCCGCGCAGCCGGGTGCTGTAAAGGTGCTGCCGCGCATGGGAGAATGGCATTTTATGCTATTCGTGGTCGGAGGGCTGTGGCTTTGTCTGGTTCAAAGCTCTGCACGTCTCTGGGGATTGGCAGCAATAGCGGCCGGATACCTTGGGCTGATGATGATCCAGGCGCCGGACGTCATGATTTCTGGCGACGGCCATCACGTGGCATGGATCGATCCCGCCAGCGAACGCCTTGTTACCTTACGCGACAGTTCGAGCGACTATGCCTTGGACAACATCATGGAGGCAGCCGGCGCCCTGGATGCTCCGGAATTGATGCGACCGACCTCCCAGCCCAAGTGCAACGAAGATTTTTGTAAAGTGGCGCTGAAGGACGGCTATTCCACACGCCATCTTCTGATCGCCAGAGGGAATCTGCCCGTACCGGAAGATGCCTTGGCAGAGGCTTGCGCGCGATCGGATATCGTCATCGCGCACCGCCGCTTGCCCACTACATGCCGTCCCAAATGGCTAAAGATCGATAGACGAATGCTGGACCGTACGGGAGGCATCACGATTGACTTGAAAAACCGTCGATTGACATCAGTAGCCGAGACGCAGGGCGACCATGGCTGGTGGCGTAATGGCGTGCTCCAGCATGTGCAACGCTAGCTGAGGTGGCTATATCGGACAGGCAGGGAGGACGTTCAGTCCCCCCTCCTGCCGATCAGTGATACCGGCGCAGCAAACCCGCGAGCTTGCCTTGAACCTCGACTTCGTCCGGCCCGTAGATCTGAGGTTCATAGGCCGCATTTGCCGGGTCAAGCCGAACCATTCCGTCTTCCCGCCGCAGGTACTTCAGCGTAGCTTCTTCCCCACGTATAAGCGCGACCACGATCTCGCCGTCCCGTGCGGTAGTGGTGCGCTTCACCAGCGCAAAATCTCCATCCAGAATTCCCGCTTCCACCATCGAATCCCCCGACACTTCGAGGGCGTAATGGTCGCCAGAACCCAGAAGTGCAGCGGGTACCGGTAGCGAGGACTGCCCTTCCAGCGCCTCGATGGGAACACCGGCTGCGATGCGGCCGTGGAGGGGGATTTCTATGACGTCGTTCGCCGGACGGCCAATCGCCGGTGCGCGAGACGTTATCTCCTTGGCGGACGCCGGCTTGGCCGGCTTGCTCGTTGCATCTTCAGGCTGGCGAAGCACTTCGAGCGCTCTGGCGCGGTTGGGAAGGCGGCGGATGAATCCCCGCTCTTCAAGCGCCGAGATCAGCCGGTGAACACCCGACTTGGACTTGAGATCGAGAGCTTCCTTCATTTCCTCGAAACTGGGGGAAATGCCGCTTTCCTCAAGCCGGACCTGGATGAACCGGAGCAACTCGTGCTGCTTGCGCGTCAACATCTGCTTAGCCTCATGTGTTCTGCGGCACTTGGCCCAATCCCGTCCGACGAACAGCCTTGTCAGGCCGGCGGCCGTTCAAGTATCGCATTCGTGAACATTGAGGGAACAATTATGCAACGAACAGGGTATCGTCAAGCAATACCGCCATTTTGGAGCAAGAACATCTGAACCGTGTCCCCCACTTCCGCGCACGCGGCCTGCGCTGGGCGATCGATTAGCACGTTGCTGGCTGCGAGCGACGACAGGGCTCCGCTATCCTGGAGCGATAGAGCGTGCACCGTCTCTCCGTCCCAACAGCCCCTCACGAACTCACGACGCGCACTGCCGGGTTGGAGCGGCTGCGATAGCCGGGCCGTAATCGGCCTGGCAAGCGCTCCGGACGCGCCAGAAAGCGCGCGCAGCACCGGAAGCACGAAGAGGTAGGCCGTTACGAGGCTGGAAACCGGGTTGCCCGGCAAGCCGATGACGATCTGCTTGCGGGCGCCTTGTCTGCGGGTTGCGACGAGCAGCGGCTTGCCCGGCTTGATCGCCACGCGCCAGAAATCGATATCGGCGCCCCAGGCTTTCAGCGCGGGACGAAGGAGATCGTGGTCGCCAACCGAAGCTCCGCCACTGGTGACGATGACATCGGCATCCTGAGCCGATGAAAAAGCGGCCACGATGGCGTCGATATCGTCGGGGATCGGTCCATTTCGCTTTGCGTCTACCGGAACGCTGCGTGCGAGCGCCGCAAGCATAGCGCCGTTGCTGGCGGGAATCTGATGATCCCCGCAAGCTTCCGGATCGGCCGAAAGTTCGTCGCCGCTGTCGATCACGGCAAGTCGGGGCAACCGTCGAATTGGCAAGTGACGATGGCCCGAGGCGATCGCGAGCCCGATCTGTGCCGGTCCCAACAAAGATCCTGCGGCGAGCAGAGGGGCGCCGTTCTGGAAGTCCAGGCCCTTGGCACGAATATGCTTGTTCCCCGGCGAGGGGGCGTCGCCGGTGAGGGTGAGGTCGTCTCCTTCGCGGGTCAGGTCTTCCTGAACTATCACGGCGCCGGCACCTGCGGGGAGCAAGGCTCCGGTCGAGATACGCACCGCCTGTCCCCTGGCGATCGTGCCTGCGAAAGGATGGCCAGCGGCGCTTTCCCCGATCACTTTCCAGGGGCCGGCAAGATCCCCCGGGCTTACGGCATAACCGTCCATCGCGGACATATCCGCCATGGGCTGGCAGCGTCGGGCGAGAAGCGGCGCTGCAAGATAACGACCGGCAGCGCTTTCGACATCGACGTGTTCGATAGGGAGAGGTTCGACAAGGGCGATGAGCCTCGCCTGCGCTTCCTCGAGAAGCATCGGCGGCGTCATCGCGACAGATCCTCGGCCTTCCAGTGCCCGGATTTGCCGCCGAGCTTTTCGATCAGGCGGATCTCGCCGATGACCATGGCCTTGTCGAGCGCCTTGGCCATGTCGTAAATTGTCAGAAGGGCAATGGAAGTAGCTGTAATCGCTTCCATTTCAACGCCCGTCCTGCCGGTGAGCGAAACCGTGGCCCTGGCCTCTATCGCTGCTTCCTCGAAAGTGAAATCGACGTTGACGGCGTCGATAAGGAGCGGATGGCACATCGGGACAAGCTCGGAAGTCTTCTTGGCCGCTATGATTCCAGCAATGCGTGCAGTCCCCAGGACATCGCCTTTCGGTGCGTCTCCAGCGCGGATGGCGGCGAGCGCCGAGGCGGCCATGGTGATCCGCCCCGATGCGACGGCGACACGGCGCGTTTCCTGTTTCGCGCCGACATCCACCATCCGTGCGGTTCCTTCAGCGTCGATGTGCGTGAGAGACTTGCTCATGTAAACCCCTGGAACCAGCGACCGGACAGGCAGGAAAGGAAGCTCAGCTTCCGGAAAGCAGCCGCCGGGTTGCCGCTTCGACGTCCGTTTCGCGCATCAGGCTTTCACCTACCAGGAACGTGCGAGCCCCACAGGCAGAGAGGCGTTCGAGATCCTGGTGGCCGTTGATGCCGCTCTCGCTGACAAGAAGGGTTCCCGGCGGGGCAAGCGGAGCAAGCCGTTCCGTCGTTCCGATGTCGGTCACGAAGCGCTTCAGGTCTCGGTTGTTGACGCCGATCAGGCGGGATTTCAACCGGCCAGCGCGTTCCATTTCGGCCTCGTTGTGAACTTCGACGAGGCAGTCCATCCCGCGCTCCAGGGCAGCCGCCTCGATCTCCGCCATGAGCACGTCGTCCAGGGCGGCAACGATGATCAGGATCGCATCGGCGCCCATCGAACGGGATTCGGCCACCTGCCAGGGGTCCACCATGAAATCCTTGCGGATCACCGGCAGCGAGCAGGCCGCGCGGGCATCGACAAGGAAATCCTCGTGGCCCTGGAAATAGATGGCGTCCGTCAGCACGGACAGACATGCCGCTCCGCCGCGCTCGTAAGCAATCGCGTGTTCGGCGGGCCTGAAATCGGCCCTAATCAAACCTTTGGAAGGAGATGCTTTCTTGATTTCCGCAATGAGCGCAAACCCGGATACGGCTTTGCGTCGCAGCGCGGCTTCGAAACCCCGCGGGGCGCTCTGTTCCGTCGCGCGTGCGTCGAGATCTTCGATAGTGGCGAACCCTTTGCGGGTTTGCACTTCGACGCGCTTGGTATCGCAGATTTCAGTGAGCTTGTCGGACATGGGTACCTCGAAGGCGCGGCGGCTCAGGGCCGAAGCGCGGAAATCCAGCAATTGAGCAGGGCATTCGCAAGGCCCTTGTCGATAGCCTCGGCGGCTTCCTCCACGCCTTCGCGCCAGGTCTCGACTTCGCCGGCGACGATCAGCGCCCCGGCAGCGTTGAGAAGGACCGCATCCCGATAGGGTCCATGCTCGCCCAGCAGCAGGCGGCGTAGAGCTTCGGCATTATAGGCTGCGTCGCCGCCGCGGATCGCGCCGACCGGGGAGACAGGAAGCCCTGCATCCTCCGGCGAGACACGGCGCATGGAAAGTTCGCCGCTTTTGATCTCGGCCACTTCGTTGCCGCCCGCCAGACTCAACTCGTCCAGCCCCTCGTCGCCCGAAATGACAAAGGAGTGATCGCTGCCCAGGTGCATCAGCGCTTCGGCATAGATCGGCACATAGGCGGGGCGGGCAATGCCCACAAGTTGGCGGGTGACATTGGCGGGATTGGCCAGCGGGCCCATGAGATTGAAGATCGTACGCCGGCCGATCGCCTTGCGGAGCGGCATGATCTTGCCCATCGCCGGATGATGGCGCGCCGCGAAGAGGAAGCAGATGCCGAGATCGCCCAACGTCTCTTCGGCGGTTTCGGCGGCTCGATCGAGATTGAGGCCGAGGGCTTCCAGCGTATCGGCCGCACCCGCCTTGGAACTGGCGGCACGGTTACCATGCTTGGCGACAGGAACGCCGCAGGCCGCAACCACCAGCGAAACCGCCGTTGATACGTTCAGCGTGTGATGGCCGTCTCCCCCGGTGCCGCAGACATCGATGGCATTAGCGGGAGCGGCGATCGGGATCATCCGGGTGCGCATGGCCCGCGCGGCACCCGCAATCTCGCTGGCGGTCTCGCCGCGCTCGGTCAGCGCGATCAGAAACCGGACGATCGTCTCGTCCTCGACCTTGCCGTCGAGGATCAGGCCGAAGGCATGCTCGGCTTCGGATTCTTCGATCGGATGAAGCGGATCGGGAAGGGTGGTGCGAACCGTCATGCCGCGATCCTGCCGGGCAGCCTTGCGTCGATGCCGCAAACCTTGAGGAAGTTCGCCAGCATGGCGTGGCCATGTTCGGTGGCGATGCTTTCGGGATGGAACTGCACGCCGTGGATGGGCAGTTCGGCGTGGCGGAACCCCATTACATGGCCATCGTCGGAGCGCGCGTTAACCTTCAGGACATCCGGAATATCCTCGACGATCAGCGAGTGATAGCGGGTTGCCGTGAAGGGCGAGGGGATGCCTGCGAACACGCCCGTGTCGTCATGCGTGACCGGGGATGTCTTGCCGTGCATCAACCCGCCGCGAACGACCTTCCCGCCGAAATACTGCCCGATCGACTGATGCCCGAGGCATACCCCGAGCAAGGGCTTTCCGGCCTTGGCGGCCGCGGCGACGAGGTCGAGACTGATACCAGCCTCGTTCGGCGTGCAAGGCCCCGGCGACAGGAGAAAGCCTTGGGCACCGCTTGCAATGGCCTGGGCCGCAGTTATTGCGTCGTTGCGGACGACCTCCACTTCCGCGCCCAATTCCATCACGTAATGGACCAGGTTCCAGGTGAAGCTGTCGTAGTTGTCGATGACGAGGATCATCTTGTGCCTTTCGCCGCTTTCTCGACGACGATCAAGGGGCCGAGCGGTGGTCCGCCATCCACCCGCCCGTGCTCCGGATCCCAGAGCGACGATACGCTGCCGTCGAGGAACAGCGCATTGGGGCAATTCAGGGCATCTCGAAAATAGCGTGCGAGCTTGCCGAAGGATACCGGCTCGTCCGAAATGACGAAATGCGCGCGGCCCTGGCGATCGACGCCCACGCCGTTGCGGAGCTTTTTCGATTCGCCATCGGGGTCGATCTTCGGATGAAGCTTGCCGTCGATCACCAGCATCGGTCCCGATTGGGTTCCGAAGTCGGGTCGGTTGGAAACCGTCTTCGCGAACGATGTAGTCGTCCGCACGGACCATTTTCCGGCCGCATCGCCGTAGAAGACGCCGTTTGGCTGGAGATGGAAGTTACCCCGGCCTTCGTTGGTGTTGAGCTTGTGCCCGCGAACGCCGTTTTCGACGTAATAGCCGATAGGTTGCCCGTCCTGATCGAACATGCCCCCGTTCATGGCGAAGGCGACCGCATGGTTCTTGCCCGGCCGGTCTACGGCCAGCTGCGACAGGCTGCGATAGGGCGGCTTGCCCGATGGGCCGAGGACCATGTGAATGGTATGGCGGGCGGGATCCGCCAGGCAATGGGTGAAGGAGGCGTCTTCGAACGTCGCGCCGTTGCAGGCGGGCGGCCGCGGCGCGGCTGCTTCCTGCTTCGCATCGCCCGACGAGCAGGCGGCGAGGAACAGCGCCGCCGCGGCGGGCAGAAACAGCGAGGCCGCGGCGGCGGCCCGCTTCATTGTCCGAAGCCCGGCTCCCCGGCGACGCGCACGGCTTCGCGGGCGGCGGCGAACAGCGCGCCGGACTTGGCCTCGCATTCGCGCTGTTCATAGGCAGGATCGCTGTCGGCCACGATCCCGGCGCCGGCCTGGACGTGGAGGATGCCGTCTTTAAGCACACCGGTGCGCAGAACGATGCAGGAATCGACGGAACCGTCCGGCGCGAAATAACCCACGCCCCCGGCATAGGCGCCGCGCGTCTCGGGCTCCAGTTCGGCGATGACCTCGCAGGCGCGGACCTTGGGAGCGCCGGAAACCGTGCCGGCCGGGAAGCCGGCGAAGACCGCGTCGATCGCGTCATGCTTCGCCGTGTCGAGCTGGCCGACCACGTTCGACACGATGTGCATGACGTGGCTGTACCGTTCGATCGTGTAACTGTCGGTCACCTCGACGGTGCCCGCAGCGGCGACACGGCCCACATCGTTGCGCCCGAGGTCGAGCAGCATGAGATGCTCGGCCCGTTCCTTGGGGTCGGCAAGCAGGCTGACTTCGTTGGCCTTGTCCTCCGAGGCGGTCTTGCCGCGCGGGCGCGTTCCGGCGATCGGCCGGATCGTGACTTCGCCTTCGCGGACGCGGACCAGTATTTCGGGGCTGGAACCGATCAGCGCGAAGCCCGGCATGTCCAGGAAGTAGAGGAATGGCGACGGATTGACGCGGCGCAGGGACCGATAGAGCGCCAGCGGCGGCAGCGGGAATTCGCAGGTGAAGCGCTGAGCCAGCACGACCTGGAAGATGTCTCCGGCCTCGATATAGTCCTTGGCGCGAAGAACCATGGATTGGTATTCCGCCGCAGTCATCGCCGGAATCTGAACCGGCTCGGCGATCTCGGTTGCTGCGGGTGCTGCCGGGGCGGGCGCCGCGAGCTTGCGCAGGGCCTCCTCGATTCGCTCCTCTGCCTGTTCCACAAGCCGTTCCGCCGCTCCCGCCTCGGGCCAGAGCGGCGCCACGCAGAACAGTTCGTCGCTCAGCCGATCGAACACGAGGATCAGCGAGGGGCGCACGAACAGCATGTCGGGCAGGGCGAGCGTGCTTTGCGGCGCGCGCGGAAGTTTCTCCACAAGGCCGATGGTCTCGTAGCCGAAGTAGCCGACCAGGCAGGCGAGGGCGGGCGGCAACTGGGGCGGCACGTCGAAGCGGCAGCTTTCGACCAGGGCGCGCAGTTCCGCCAGGGTGTCGCCCGCCAGCGGCGAGAAGGCTTCCCGGTCGGTCTGCCAGTCGCGGTTGATCTCGCAGCCGTGACCTTCGGCGCGAAACACCAGGTCGGGATCGAGGCCGATCAGGCTGTAGCGCCCGCGCGTCTCGCCGCCCTCGACCGATTCGAGCAGGAAATCGCCGCGCCCTTCCTCGAAGAGCTTGAGCGCGACGGCGACCGGGGTCTCGGTATCCGCGACGAGCTTTCGCCAGAGCAGCGCCGGCTTGCCCTCGGAGAGCTGCGCCAATGCCGCAAGGCGATCCGATTCGCGTTCCATGACCCCGGTCTTCATTGCTGTCGCTTATTCCGTGCCGGCGGTGCCGACGAGTTGATCACGTACGGCCTTGATGGCCTTTTCGTGCTTGGTGACGCCCACTTCCTTGCGGATCGCCTTGCCCAGGGCATCGGTGTAGGCCTGGCCAAGCTGGCCACCGAGTTCGCGCTGGGTACCTTCCACAAGCTGGGCCGACTCGACCTTGCCCGGCACCACATCCTTGAGCAGGACCACGAACCATCCACGGTTCTGCCCGGCGGCCTGAACCTTCACCGTGCCCTTGGCCATGTGGAACATCAGCGAAACCGGCGGGGGCACCTGGCGACCCGAGCGGAGCGCCGCAGTCAGCGTGGCGCGCGACATCGAGACCTGCTCGGCCGGCGGCAGCGTCTTGCCGGTTGCGGCTACGGCCTGCTCCAGGCTCTTGCCCTTGCGGACCTGTGCCTGGATCTGCATCGCCGCCGCCTTTGCGGCAGCACCACCCTTGTCGAGCTGCCAGGCGGTCTTCACGTCCTCGACGATTTCCTTGAGCGGAGCGGGAGCCGAAGGCGTGATCTGGGTGACGTCATAGAGGACGAAGTTGCGCTCGGCGGAAACGGGGTTGCCTTCCTGCGTAACTTGCGCGGACTGCGGCTTTTCCTGGTCCATGCCGAACGCCGTCTTCAGCACCGACTGCAACAGCGCGGGAGCGGTTTCGCCGGGCTTGCCGTAAACCACGCCGTTGGCCGTTATCGGAGCCGTCGTCTGAACCGTCGCGCCGAGCGACTTGGCCACTTCGACCAGGCTGGCGCCGTTGCCGAACTCATCCTCGATCTTGGCGAGAAGGTCGGTGAAGGCGGTGTTCTTCTTTTCGACGGCCAGTTTGGCGACGATTTCTTCCCGGGCGTCGGCAAGCGAACGCTCAGGCTTCTTCTGCTCTTCCTCGACACGGATCAGATGCCAGCCCAGCGCGCTCTTCTGCGGTGCGGTGAGCTTGCCTACCGGTGCGGCGAAAACGGCATCGGCCAGCGCTGGTGAGAACTGGCTGGAAAGCTGGTCCTTGCTGAAGAACTCCAGCTTTGCCACCGAGAGCCCCTTTTCCTTGGCCGCGACTTCCAGCGACTTGCCGCCGGCGACTTCCGCCGCGACGGCCTTGGCTGCCGCTTCTGTAGGAACGATGAGCTGCGATACCTTGCGATTGTCCTGCGCGGCGTAGAGCGCCTTGTCGGTCTGGTAGCGCTTGGCGATCTCTGCGTCGGTGGGGGCGGCGATGTCCTTAACGGCATCCTCGCCGAAGGTGGCGTAACGGATCACGCGGCGCTCCGGGCGGATGAACGCGTTCGTGTGGCTCTTGTAAAAAGCCTGAAGTTCCGCGTCGGAAGGGGCATTCGCCGGGAAAAACGCCTGCGAGGGAAGGGCTACGACCGTGCCGGAGCGGTTTTCGTCCAGCAGTGCGGCATAGCGCTTGGCGGCGAAGCTGGACATCGTGGTGCCGAACTGCGCCGGCAGCATCAGCTGCTGTGCGATCAAGCCCTGGGCGATGTCTTCGCGAAGCGACTTTTCCGAAAGACCCTGCTGACCCAGAATCTGGCGGAAGGTTGCCTGGTCGAACTTGCCGTCGACCCCCTGGAAGGCCGGTATGCGCGCGATCTCGCTATCGATGAGGCGGTCGCCGGCGACGACACCGATCTTCTTGCCGAAAAACGCGGTGGCGGTGCGGTCGATCAGTTCGTCCAGCACCTGTTCCAGCCCGCCCTGCGCGATGAGCACCTTCATGGTCATCGCGGGATCCTGAGCTTGAACGCGTGACAGCGCAGACTTGGCCGCGAGCGCGAGTTCGTTCTCCTCGACCTCGTCCTTGCCGACGGTGGCGACGGAGTTGCCGCTGGCGATGCCCCCGGAATCGCGCAGGCCAGTGAGATCGCCGCCCACGAAGGCCAGCGTGATGAGCACCAGCACCGCCAGGGCAATGCCGGCGCCGATCTTGGAACTCAGGACGTTGCGGAAGAATGAGATCATGTACCGTGCCGATCAGCGTGGAAAATTGGGTTCAAGTCAAAGCGAAGGCGCTGCCGCCGCGAGAAAACG
>NZ_DAMDBA010000113.1:0-12076 GCF_032093395.1 Novosphingobium sp. | reverse complement strand
GATCAAATATGCCAACACGATCGAGTCCTCGGGCAATGACCTCCTGACCCTCATGGGGTGACTACACGAAAGTGAGTTTTACGTACGCGATACACGAACGAATGCAGTACGATTACGGGGGAAGGCTGCTACAGGCGCCAGCGCTCATCGGAACATAGAAGGTTTTGCGGGCCAAACGAACGGTAGCGAGCCTAGGATAAAGCCCAAAAACGTTGCCTGAAGCGGCACCGAAAAGCCAAATGCCGGAATGCTCAAAGCTACCAGAGCGTAGGTGTTTGCAGCGACGTCACCGATCATTATTGACGCGGCCAAAACCAATCCCGCCCGTCTGAAGCGCGATAGAAGTAGCACAATAGCAAGCGCGTCTAAGAATATCAGTGATGTCCAAAATAGCTCGAGTTGAAATGGTCCCCAATCATAGGGCCTCCATCCGTATGCTACAAAGTCTCGCGCATGATTGAAAAAACCGAGGCCGAAGCAGGCTATGTAGATTCCCATGATAACCCGAATACGTGCGTCTACGCGGGACCGCGCTGGTGTAGCGTGGTAACGGATCTGATCGATATTTGGTGCCATAGCTATTCCGCCGTTGCGCCTTCCAACGCTTTGTAAAGGGCGGTTTTTCCGATTTTAAGGCGGGCGGCGGCCTCCCGCACAGTAAGGCCTGCTGCGATGTGCGCCCGGGCCTTGCGCAGCTTGTCGGGAGTGACGACAGGGCGGCGACCGCCCTTGCTGCCGCGCTCGCGCGCGGCGCGCAGACCCGCCTGGGTGCGCTCGCGGATCAGATCGCGCTCGAACTGCGCGAGGGAGCCGAAGATGTTGAACACCAGCATGCCTCCCGGCGTGGTTGTGTCGATGTTCTCGGTGAGCGAGCGGAACCCGATGCCCCGCGACGCCAATTCACCGATCTTCTCGATCAGATGGCTCATCGAGCGGCCGAGCCGATCGAGCTTCCACACCACCAGCGTGTCGCCGGCGCGCAGATAGGCCAGCGCTTCAGCAAGACCGGGCCTGTCAGTCCTGGCGCCCGACGCATGATCGTCGAAAACACGGTCGCATCCTGCCCGCTCCAGTGCGTCGTGCTGAAGCGAGAGCTTCTGGTCGGGGGTGGATACCCGCGCATAGCCGATCAGCGCCACGGGCCGCCCCATACTGTCCGTTTTCCCATCATAATGCGATCTTGTCCGAATCGCCATCGAACGTCCAGAGTTGACGGACACATTCCCAGTGACCGTCCAACGGACGTCTGACGGACAGCGACATGGAGGGGTTCGACCTTGGCCAGAAGACACCTGCTAACCCGCGAGATGCTTGCGGGCCATTATGATCCGTCGCTCGATGAACGCGAGATCGCGCGTCACTTCACCTTGACCCGTGACGACCTCGAACTGATCGCATCCCGGCGTGGCGACGTCACCCGTCTCGGCTATGCGATGCTGATGCTGTATCTGCGCTGGCCGGGGCGCGTGCTGGAAGCCGGCGAAGTGCCGCCCATGCCGATCCTCGCGTTCGTGGCCCATCAGTTGGATGTGTCGCCCGCATCATGGCGCGACTATGCCCGCCGCGACGAAACGCGGCGGTCGCACCTCGCCGACCTGTCGCGGCGCTTCGGTCATCTCGTTTTCAGTCGTGCGGATTTCCACGCGCTGGTCGCGTTCGCCATGCCGATCGCGCAGACCGTCACCCAGTCCTCGCGGCTTGCGGGCATCGTCATCGACGAGATGCGACGCCGGCGATTGCTGCTGCCGCCCGTGACGGTGATTGAGGCGATAGTGCGACGGGCGCGGCAGCAGGCCGGAGATCTGGTCCATGACGTGCTCGCCGGAGATCTCGGCGAACCCGAACGCGCGACGCTCGACGCCCTCCTGTCGCGGCGCGACGACAAAAGCGCGACCTGGCTCTCATGGCTGCGCAACCCGCCCCTATCGCCGGCCCCGCGCAATATCCTGCGACTGATCGAACGGCTCGACCAAGTTCGCGCGCTGGGCCTGGCGGCCTCGCGCGCCGCGACCATCCCGCAGGCGGCATTCGACCGGATCGCCGACGAGGCGGCGCGCATCACGCCGCAGCATCTGGCGGAACTGCCCGACCTACGCCGTCATGCGATCCTTGTCGCTGCCGGCATCCGGCTTGAGGAAAGCCTGACCGATGCGGTGCTGACGATGATGGACAAGCTCCTGGGGAGCATGATGCGACGGGCCGAGAATCGGACCAAGGACAAGGCGATCGGCACGATCCGGTCATTGCAGGCGCAGCTTCGCCTGCTCACCGGCTCATGCCGGACATTGCTCGACGCGCGGGCGCGAGGCGTCGATTCTCTTGCCGCCATCAGTTCGATCGACTGGGAAAGGTTGGGAACGGCGGTCGTGGACGCCGAGCTACTGATCGCGCCGGAAACAATCGACCGCACGGCGGAACTGATCGAACGGCAGCGCTCGCTGCGCTCCGTGATCGGGCCGTTCCTCAACGCCTTTGAGTTTCGCGGGGCCGGTGCGGTGCAGGGCTTGCTCGATGCGGTTCGGCTGATCGCCGACATTTATCGCACCGGACGACGGCGCCTGCCCGATAACCCACCGCTCCGCTTCGTGCCGCCGTCATGGCGGCCGTTCGTGCTGCGCGATGGCGTGGTCGTCCGCGCCGCCTATGAGCTGTGCGTGCTCACCCAACTGCGCGACCGGCTGCGCGCCGGCGACATATGGGTGGCGGCGAGCCGTCATTATCGCGCCTTCGACAGCTATCTCCTGCCGCCTGCAACCTTCGATGCGATGCGCGCGCGAGGACCGCTGCCACTGGCGATCGATACTGATTTCGACAGCTTCGTCGCCGGTCGCCGCGCCAGTCTCGACACCGCGATCGAGCGGGTGACGATCCTCGCTCGACAGGGAGAACTGCCCCAGGTGCGCCTTGACGACAATGGCCTTGTCGTATCCCCGCTCAAGGCGATCACGCCGCCGGATGCAGAGAATATGCGCCGCGTCGCCTATGATCGGCTGCCACGCGTGAAGATCACCGATCTCCTTTTGGAGGTCGATAGCTGGACTGGCTTTTCCGAGTGCTTCACCCATCGCCGCTCCGGTCGCGTGGCGGACGATCGTAACGCGCTCCTGACCGTGATCCTGGCCGATGGCATCAATCTCGGGCTGACGCGCATGGCCGAGACCTGTCAGGGCGCGACCCTGCGTCAGCTCGCCCATCTGCACGACTGGCATATCAGCGAAGCCGCTTATAGCGAGGCGCTGGGGCGGTTGATCGACGTTCACCGCACCGTGCCGTTGGCCGCGCTGTGGGGCGACGGCACCACCTCTTCCAGTGACGGCCAGCTCTTCCATGCGGGCGGGCGCGGCGCCGCGATCGGCGACATCAATGCGCGCAACGGCAATGAACCCGGCGTCAGCTTCTACACCCACGTCTCGGACCAATATGATCCGTTCTCGAGCCGCGTGATCGCGGCGACCGCCGGCGAGGCTCCCTATGTTCTCGACGGGCTGCTATACCATGCCACCGGCCTGTCGATCGAAGAGCATTACACCGATACCGGCGGCGCATCCGACCATGTGTTCGGCCTCATGCCCTTCTTCGGCTACCGCTTCGCGCCGCGCCTGCGCGACCTGAAGGACCGGCGCCTGCATCTACTGCCGGGCCAGGAAGCGGGGCCGCTGCTGGCCGGTATGACCGGCGATCCGGTAGCCATCGGGCATGTCGCCGCCCATTGGGCTGAACTGCTGCGCCTCACCACTTCGATCCGCAGCGGCACCGCCACCGCTTCGGCGATGCTGCGCAGATTGTCCGCTTACCCACGCCAGAACGGACTCGCGCTGGCCTTGCGCGAGGTCGGGCGGATAGAGCGCTCGATCTTCATGCTCGACTGGCTGCGCGATCTCGACCTGCGCCGGCGCACCCAGGCCGGTCTCAACAAGGGCGAGGCCCGCAACGCGCTCGCCCGCGCGCTCTTCTTCAACCAGCTCGGCGAGCTGCGCGACCGGCGGTTCGAGAACCAGACCTATCGCGCCTCCGGCCTCAATCTCCTCGTGGCCGCCATCATCCTGTGGAACACCCGCTATCTCGAACGGGCGGTCGGGGCGCTGGCGATCCCGGAGGACGTTGCGCGCCATATCGCCCCGCTGGGATGGGAGCATATCTCGCTCACCGGCGACTATCGCTGGAATGTCGAAAGCCGCCCCGATCCCGGCCAGCTCCGCCCGTTGCGCACGCCTTCCTCGCTCCTGGCCGCATGATGCCATTCACCCGCGTTCGCCAAAGGTTCCCCCCTGGCGTACGTAAAACGCACTTTCGTGTAGTCAGCCCTGTGCATCCTTGCCTAAGTTCCGAGCGCAGCTCGATTTTCACGATCACCTGCCGCACGCGCGCCCTACATCGCGGTGCCAAAGGCATGGCCGATCAGCCCCGTCACGCCCATCGCGATCGCGCCCCAGAAGGTGACACGCGCGATGGCCGGAAGCAGGCGAGCCCCACCGGCCTTTGCACCCAGCGCGCCCAGCACGGCGAGCAGCAGGAGCGCGGCGACGGAAACCGCCATGCTCACCAGGGATCGTGGCGCGAGGGCGGCGATCAGGACGGGTATGATGGCCCCGACCGTGAACGATGCCGCCGATGACAGAGCCGCCTGGATCGGCCGCGCCGCCAGATCGTCGCTGAGCCCCAGCTCGTCGTGGGCGTGCGCGCCAAGCGCGTCATGGGCCATCATCTCTTCGGCCACCTGTCGCGCCAAGGCGGGCGTGACGCCGCGGGACACGTAGATCGCCGCCAGCTCGGCCGTCTCCTGTTCCGGCGCTCGGACCAGTTCCCGCTGCTCGCGCGCCAGATCGGCCTGTTCGGTGTCGGCCTGCGAGCTGACCGAGACATATTCGCCCGCCGCCATCGACAGCGCCCCGCCGACCAGCGCGGCCGTTCCCGCGAGCAGGATATTGGATGCGGTCGCGCCGGGGGCGGCGGCGACGCCGACGATCAGACTGGAGACCGAGATGATCCCGTCATTCGCGCCAAGCACAGCGGCACGCAGCCAGCCGGTGCGATGGACCAGATGCTGTTCGCCCATGGCAGAGGGATTGTTGTCGCTCATGCTGTTTCCTCGTGACGGGATGCAGTGGGTCGGCGGCGTTCGATCCAGGCGTAGAGGCTGGGCAACAGAATCAGCGTCAGGATCGTCGACGTGATGATCCCGCCGATGACCACGGTCGCCAGCGGCCGCTGCACCTCCGCGCCCGAGCCGGTCGCGATGGCCATCGGAATGAACCCGACCGAGGCGACCAGCGCGGTCGACAGGACGGGACGCAGCCGATCATGCGCCCCGCGACGCACGGCGTCCTCGGCGGGCAACGGATCGCCCTCGCGCCCGTCGCGCAGGGAATTGATATGGTCGATCAGCACCAGCCCGTTGAGCATGGCGATACCGGACAGCGCGATGAAGCCGATCGCGGCGGTGATCGAGAAGGGCATGCCGCGCAGCCACAGCGCCAGCACGCCGCCGGTCACCGCGAACGGGATACCGGTATAGACGATCGCCGCCTCGCGCACGCTGCCCAACGCCGCATAGACCAAAGCGAAGATCAGGATCAGCGCGGCGGGCACGACGATCGACAAGCGCTTCTGCGCGGCCTCAAGCTGGTGGTACTGGCCACCGAATTCGATGCGATAGCCGGGCGGCAGCTTGACCTGCCCGTCGATTGCCGACTGCGCGCGCTGGACGTAGCCCGCCAGATCGCTGGTCGACAGATTGACCATCAGCGCGGCGCGGCGGTTGGTGTCGTCGTGCAGGATCGGCTCGACGATACGGGTTTCCTTCAACCGGGCGACACGCGAGAGCGGCACCATGCCATAGTCGCCGACCCGCAGGGGCAGCGCCATGATCGCGGCGGGGTCTGCGCGTAGCGACTCGGGCATGCGGATCACGATGGCATGGCGCGCGGGGCCGTGCGGGATGAAGCCGACCTCCGCCCCCGCCAGCGCGTCGCGGATCGCGTCGTTGACCGCCTGCGCCCCCAGGTTCAGGCGGATCAGCGCGGCGCGGTCGAGCTCGACGACGATGCTCTTGGGGCGCCCGGCCGTTTCGAACTCGACGCCCTCGGTGCCGGGCAGCTTCTCCAGGATCGCCTTGGCCTGTCCGGCGGCGCGTTCCAGCGTGTCGTAATCGTCGCCGTAAATCTTGACCGAGACGTCGGCGCGCACGCCCTCCAGCATCTCGTTGAAGCGCATTTCGATCGGCTGGGCGAATTCGAAGTTCTGGCCCTTGTAGACCTGGCGCGCGACCTTCTCGATCCCGGCGATCAGCTCCTGCTTGGTGCGGGGCATGCCGTCGCCGGTCGGCCAGTCCTTGACCGGCGCATAGAAGATATAGAGGTCGTTCTCATTGGGCGGCATCGGGTCGGTCGCAACCTCACTGGTGCCGATGCGCGAGAAGGTGTGACTGACCTGCGGGAATTTGCGACGGATGGCGCGCTCGGTCGCCTGTTCGATGGCGAGACTCTGTTCCAGCGACATGCCGACCGGGCGATAGACCATCGCGGTGATCGCGCCCTCGTCGAGCTGCGGCGTGAATTGCGAGCCGAGCGTCTTGAAGGCGAGGAACGCCGCTGCAAGCAGCACCAGCGCGCCGATGACCAGGATGGCGGGATGGCGCAGCGAGCGCTCCAGCACCGGGGTATAGACGCGCTCGGCGACCGCGACGAAGCCCTTGGCCTCTTCGCCATGCGCACGGGCGGGCGCGCGCAAAGCCCAGGCCGACAGCATCGGCACCACGGTGAAGGTCCAGAGCAGCCCGGCGACGATCGCCAGCATCACCGCCTGGGCCATCGGCTGGAACAGCTTGCCCTCGACCCCGCCCAGGCTGAGCACGGGCACATAGACGAGCGCGATGATCGCGATGCCGAAAAAGGTCGGTCGCGCCACCATGCGGGCGGCGCGCGCCACCGTCTCGCGGCGTTCGTCGGGCGTCAGATCCTCACCCTTCTCGGCGCGGCGCAGGGCGAGCAGGCGCAGGCTGTTCTCGACCACCACGATCGCCCCGTCGACGATCAACCCGAAATCGAGCGCGCCCAGGCTCATCAGATTGCCCGACAGGCCGATGGCGTGCATCCCGCTGACCGTCACGAGGAAGGCGAGCGGGATGACGAGTGCCACGATCAGCGCCGCACGCCAGTTGCCCATCACCAGCAACAGGACGATCGCGACCAGCAGCGCACCTTCGCCCAGATTGCGCTCGACGGTATGGATCGTCTGATCGACCAGATCGGCACGGCTATACTGCCGGTCGATCACCATGCCCTTGGGCAAGGCGGCGGAGATGCCGGGCAGGGCCTCCTGCACCCGCAGCGCGGTCTCGCGGCTGTTCTGCCCGACCAGCATCATGACCGTGCCCAGCACCGTCTCGCGGCCATTCTGGGTCGCGGCCCCCTGGCGCGGGGCGGCATCGGTGACGACGCTGGCGAGGTCGCGTACCTGCAGCGGTAGGACGCCGCCCGCGAACTTGACCGGGATGGCGGCGATCTGCTCGGCGGTCATCACGCGGGCATCGGTTCGTACGGTGAAGCGCTCGGCGCCGCGCCGAATGATTCCGCCGCCCGCATTCTCGACATTCTTGGCGACCGCCGCGGCCAGCTCACCCGCGGTGACGCCGTGCAGGGTCAGCCGGACGGGATCGGGCTCGACGACATATTGCTCCTCCAGCCCGCCGTTCGAGTTGACGTCGGCGACCCCCGCCACGGCGCGCAGCATCGGGCGAACCGTATATTCCTGCGCCTCGTACAGCGCCATCAACTGGGCCTGCGCATCCAGTCCCGGCGGCGGCTTTCGCCATTCGAGCGTATAGTAGAAGATCTCGCCCAGTCCGGTGGTGATCGGCGCCAGCTGCGGCGTGCTGCCCGGCGGCAACTGGTCGCGCACCGCCGCCAGTCGTTCGGTGACGAGCTGGCGCGCCTTCAACTGGTCGGTGCCGTCCTTGTAGAGCAGCGTAACCTGGCTCAGCCCGGTCTTGGTCAGCGAGCGCGTCTGGTCCAGCCCCGGCTGGCCACCCATGGCGCGTTCGATGGGCAGGGTCACCAGCCGCTCGATCTCCTCGGGCGCGAGGGCCGGGACCGTGGTGTTGATCTGCACCTGAACCCCGGTGATGTCGGGGATGGCGTCGATCTGGAGATTGGCGAAGGACCACAGCCCGATCGCCGCGATCAGCGCCGCGACCAGTGCCACGCCCAGCCGGTGGCGGGTAACGAGATCGAGCCAGCGCGTCATCGGGCCAGCGCCGCTCCGCCGTTCAGCGCGCGGAGCTGGAGCAACGCCTCCAGCGCCTCACGCCGGGTGTCGAGCACGGCGTTCACCGCCTCGACATAGGATTGCTGGATCTGGGTGTAGGTGGTCAGCGGGATCGCGCCCAGGCGGTAGTTGCGGTCGGCATCGGCGGCGGCCTGCGCGAAACGCTGCGGCGCATTGGCGTCCCATTTCGCCAGCGCCTCGCGCTTGGCGTCATATTGCGCGGCCTGGTCGAACACGTCGCGCGCGATCCGCCGTTCGGCGTTGATAAGCGTCGCGTTCGCCTGCGCCTGCTTGCCCTGTTCGATCGCGACATCGCCCGCCTGGCGGTTCCACAGCGGGATGGTGGTGGACAGGCGGACACCGTAATTGGTCTCGCGAATGTCGGAGCGGGCGCGGTCGAAATAGGGGCCGACGCTGACCGTCGGGATGCGTGCCTTGCGGGCGAGGTCGACGCGCAGCCCCTGTTGCGCGAATTGCGCGCGCAGCGCCTTCAGTTCGAAATTATTCTCGCTCGCCCGGTCGGCGAGCACCTGCCCCGAAGGCAGGGCGGGCAGCGACATGTCGGGCCGCACGATGCGGATGCGCGCGGCGAAGGGCGCTCCGCGCAGCTGGTTGAGTTCGTAGAGAATCGAATTGGCTTCCGCATCGGCGGCGGCGGCGGTGCGCTCGGCGCTGATCGCGCTGGCCTGGAGCGAGGCGGCCTCCAGCTGGGGCGAAGGGCCCGCCGGATCGCGCGCGACGATCACGCGGGCGAGCGTGCGCATCCGCCCCGCCACCTCGCGCGCCGCCGCCGCCTTCTCGTCCGCGGCAAACAGGCCATAGCCGAGCGACCGAGCCCGCGCGGCCAGCGTCGCGTCGAACTGCTGCAACCCGATCCGCGCCAGCCCGACCTGTCCGTCGGCGATCGCCCGGCGCAGCGCGATGCGGCCGCCAAATTCGATCGGCTGCACGACCGACACCGCATAGGTCAGCCCCTCACCGGTGACCGCGCCGCTGGTCGGGTCCTGCGCGCGCCGCTGGCCGAATTCGACCACCGCTTCCGGGTCGGCCCAGCGCCCGGCGGCCTCGCGCTCGACGCCTGCCGTTTCGATCTGGCGCTGATAGAATTGCCGCTCGGGATTGCCGGCGACGACATTCTGGACCAGCGCGTCCAGCGTCATCGCCTGTTGCGCCGATGCGGGCGTGGCCATCGCCGCCGCCGCCAGTCCTGCCAAAGCCGTGATCCGCATGTCGGTCCTTGCGCGGTGTGTCCGTCCTGCCGCGCTAGGCGGTTCTCCCGGGAACGTCGACTAAATACCGATTTAGGGAAGGCTGGCGACGATATTCTTGGTGGTCGGTGCTTTGATGCTGGTAATGACTATCAATACTAAACCGCAATTTCATTGACGCAGGCGGACGTGTGTTGTGATCAGCGTGGAATGACGCGGATATTGGTGATTGAGGACGATGCCGGCACGGCGAACGAGATCATGCTCGAGCTGACCGCCGCCGGGCACGACGTGTGTCATGCCGCCAGCCTGTCGGTCGCGTCCCGGGCGATCGCAGACGCGGATTTCGACCTGTTGATCCTCGACCGGCAATTGCCCGATGGCGAGGGGCTGGACCTGCTGTCCGATCTGCGCGGGCAGGGGCGGCGCACCCCCGCTTTGGTGTTGAGCGCGCTCGGCAGCCTGGACGACCGGGTGCGTGGCCTGCGCGCAGGCGGCGACGATTATCTGCCCAAGCCGTTCGCGCTGGTCGAACTGATCGCGCGGGTCGAGGCGCTGTTGCGCCGTCCCAACGACACGCGCGAGACACGGCTGATCGCCGGGCCGCTCGATCTCGACCTGCTGGCCGGACGCGCGACGCGGGCCGGGCGCGACCTGGACCTGCTGCCGCGCGAACTGAAGCTGCTCGACTATATGGTCCGACGGCCGGGTCGGATCATCACCCGATCGATGCTGCTCCAGGATGTCTGGGGCTATAGTTTCGAGCCCAACACCAATGTCGTCGACGTGCATATGGGCCGCCTGCGGCGCAAGGTGGACGGCGAGGGCGAGGCGGTGTTGATCCGCAACGTGCGGGGGCAGGGTTATGTCTTCGATTTTCACTGATCCGCGCGCGCGGGCGACTTGGCGCTGGGGCAGCACGCTGGCGGCGATGCTGGTCCTGCAGTCGCTGGCGCTGGCGGCGGTCTTCTGGGTTCTGGCGAACGACAATCACCGGCGTGAGATCGAGCATCGCTTAAGCGACGACTGTACCTTCTTCCGCCTGACACCAACGGAGGAGCGGCCCGAAGAGCTTCGCGAAAAGCTGGATCGTGATATTCATCGCGATCTGTTCCTGGCGCTGTTTGATGCCGATGGCCGACGGATTGCGGGTAACGTCGCGCGCTTACCGTCGGGGCAGCCCCCTGCCGCCTCGTTCGTCGCCTCGATCGCGCCCACCGAATTGCCGGGCGAGCACAGCGACGAGGCACGGGTGCAGGTCTGTCCGATGGCGGACGGGACGCGTCTGCTGGTCGGGGTCGATCTGGACGACACGGTCGCGTCGATGCGGCTGGTCGGCCAGTCGCTGCTCGTCGGGCTGGTGCCGGGCATTCTGATGGCGCTGGTATTCGGGCTGATCGCCGGGCGGCGCGCGGCGCGGCAGGTCGATGCGGTCCGTCGCCTGACCGAGCGGATCATGGGCGGCGACCTGTCCGGGCGGCTGCGCGTGCCGAGCGATCCCGACAGTTTCGGGCTGCTCTGCGCCGACATCAACCTGATGCTCGACCGGCTGCAACTGCTCGTCGCCGACGTACGCGGGGTGGGTGACGATATCGCGCACCAGCTGCGCACGCCGCTCACGCGCTTGCGCGCGCGGGTCGAGCGGGGGATGCGCGACGATGACGACCGCGCGGCCTTTGCCGCCACCGCCGAGGCGACGCTCGCCGATGTCGACAAGCTGCTGGGCATCGTCGCTGCGTTGCTGCGCATCCGCGAGCTGGAGGATCACGCCCGCCGCAGTCGCTTCGCGCCGGTCGATCTGGCGCAGCTGGTCGAGGATGCGTGCGATCTCCACCGCCCAACCGCCGAGGATCGTGGTATCGCTCTGTCCCACACGGTCGACCCCGTGCCCCCGGTCGAAGGCGATGCCAGCCTGTTGATCGAGGCGGTCTCCAACCTGATCGACAATGCGATGAAGTTCGGCCCTCCCGGGGGCATGGTGCGCGTCACGCTGGGGATGCAAGGCCGCGACATCGTGCTGGGCGTCGCCGACGATGGTATCGGCGTGCCTCCGTCCGAACGCGCGCTGGTCCTGCAACGCTTTTATCGCGGACGCGCCGACCAACCGGGCGTCGGGCTGGGCCTGCCGCTGGTCAAGGCGATCGTCGATCTGCACGGCTTCGACCTGGCCTTCGCCGCGCAGGGGAGTACCGTCTCGATCATCTGCCCCGGCGCGGCAAAATAAACATAAATTTATAGAACCCTATGCCGGGGGTCGCGTTCACCGTTCGCCGACTCACGGCCTGAGCCGAACTCCATTCCCCCCGGCTGAGCCCCTTATCGAAGGAACAGGAACGATGCGTTACGCTTCGCTCGCGCTGGTCGCGTGCCTTTTTGCCGCGCCCGCTTTCGCCCAGACCGGCGACACCCAGAGGCGGTTGCGCAGATTCCCTTCTTTGGCGAGGTCGGCACCAGCGGTGCCGATATAGAGCAGCGAAGCACCATCACGCATAAAGCAGCCATCGGTTGGCGCGATGCCCGGAGCGACGCGGAAGAACAAGCTGTAGAGGCCCCGATCCCGGCCAGCTCCGCCCGTTGCGCACGCCTTCCTCGCTCCTGGCCGC
>NZ_DAMDBA010000112.1:0-12086 GCF_032093395.1 Novosphingobium sp. | reverse complement strand
GGCCCCCCGCGTGGAAGACTTTAAGGACGTCCTCGTTGTCGGTGAGCAGGTCGAGCAGCGGGGTCATGTCGAGCCCCTCTGCCATCGGGTCGATCGCGGCCGCTTCCTCGGTATTGGCGATCTGCACCAGGCAGAGTTCGGGCCAATAGGTGTTCTCGCGCATGAATTCAGTGTCGACCGCCACGAAATCGGATTTCGCAAGGCGTTCGCACAGCGCGGCGAGGTCGTCGGTCTTCGTTATCAGCGGATGGATTTTCATTTCGATCGTCGCGGTAACGCGAAGCGGGCGGCGGATCAATGTTTCCCGCTCGTCATATTCTCCGACAAATGACGAATCTGCCTATTTGCGGCGCAAGCGACCCAGGATCCGGCCCAGAAGGCTCGGCGCGGGGCCTGCCTGGAGTTCGGCGATGCTCTCGGCCGTGATCAGGCGATGGCGAAGCTGGGAGCCGGTGACGTGGATGCCGGGCGGGGGAAGGTGCCAGGCCTGCGGGCCTTCTTCGGCCCGAGCTTCCTCCCCGGCGGCTTCAGAAATCTGCGTGTCGTCCATGCGATCCATTGGCGAAACCCGTTTTGCCGCAGAGTGTAAGATGCAATGGTTTATTTCGGGTTAGCGCGTGTTCGGATTTCAAGGGTCTCGCGCGGAGGCGCGATGATTTGAGGCCGGGCGAGGGCGCGCGCGGTCTTTCGCGCCTCCGTGCGAAACCCTTTCTCTTCTGGAAATCGCCGCGCCACTCGACTAGGGGCCTCGGCTTGCAACTCAATTCCGATCAGAAGAAGCGCGAGCCCGCCATGACTCATCCCTATCGCTCCCACACCTGCGGCGCCCTGACCGCTGCCGAGGTCGGCCAGACCGTTCGCCTCTCGGGCTGGGTGCATCGCAAGCGCGATCACGGCGGCGTCCTCTTCGTCGACCTGCGCGATCATTACGGCATGACCCAGGTCGTTGCCGACACCGACAGCGCAGCGCTGGAACTGCTCGATTCGCTGCGTGTCGAATCGGTGGTGACGATCGAGGGCGTGGTGAAGGCCCGCACCGAATCGACGGTGAACGCCAACCTCGCCACCGGCGCGATCGAGGTTTATGCCCGCTCCGCCACGGTGATCAGCCGCGCCGAGGAGCTGCCGATGCCGGTGGCCGGCGAGCAGGAATATCCCGAGGATATCCGCCTGCGCTATCGCTTCCTCGACCTGCGTCGCGACACGCTGCACGCCAATATCGTCAAGCGCACGAAGATCATCTCGGACATGCGCCGCAAGATGGAAGGCATCGGCTTCACCGAGTATTCGACGCCGATCCTCACCGCTTCCAGCCCCGAAGGCGCGCGCGACTTCCTGGTGCCGAGCCGCATTCATCCCGGCAAGTTCTACGCGCTGCCGCAGGCGCCGCAGCAGTACAAGCAGCTGCTGATGGTCGCCGGTTTCGACCGCTACTTCCAGATCGCCCCCTGCTTCCGCGACGAAGACCCGCGCGCAGACCGCCTGCCGGGCGAGTTCTACCAGCTCGATCTGGAAATGAGCTTCGTGACGCAGGAAGAAGTCTGGGAAACCATGGAGCCCGTGCTCCAGAGCGTCTTCGCCGACTTCGCCGAGGGCAAGCCGGTGACGCCCGCCGGTGAATTCCGCCGCATTCCGCACGCCCAGTCGATGCTGGACTACGGTTCGGACAAGCCGGACCTGCGCAACCCGCTGATCATCAAGGACGTGACCGAGCACTTCGTCGAATCGGGCTTCGGCATCTTCGCCGGCATCGTCGCGAACGGCGGCGTGATCCGCGCGATCCCGGCTCCGGGCGCAGGCGCCGGCAGCCGCAAGTTCTTCGATGAGATGAATGTCTGGGCGCGCGGCGAAGGCTACTCCGGGCTCGGCTACATCAACATCAAGGACGGCGTCCCCGGCGGCCCGATCGCCAAGAACCACGGCGAGGAAAAGACTGCGGCGCTGATCGCGGCGCTGGGTCTCGGCCCGAACGACGGCGTGTTCTTCGCCGCCGGCAAGGAAGAGCAGGCCGCCAAGCTGGCCGGTCTGGCCCGCATTCGCACCGGCGAGCAGCTCGACCTGATCGACAAGGACCGCTTCGAGCTGTGCTGGATCGTCGACTTCCCGTTCTTCGAATGGGACGAGGACAACAAGAAGGTCGATTTCGCGCACAATCCGTTCTCAATGCCGCAGGGCGGCATGGAAGCGCTGGAAGGCCAGGATCCGCTGACGATCAAGGCGTTCCAGTACGACCTCGTCTGCAATGGCTACGAGATTGCATCCGGTTCGATCCGCAACCAGAGCCCCGAACTCATGGTCAAGGCCTTCGAGATGGTGGGCCTGACCAAGCAGGACGTGGAAGATCGCTTCGGCGGTCTCTACCGCGCCTTCCAGTACGGCGCTCCGCCCCACGGCGGCATGGCGGCCGGTGTGGACCGCATCGTCATGCTCCTTTGCGGTGCGCAGAACCTGCGTGAAATCACGCTGTTCCCGATGAACCAGCGCGCGGAAGACCTGCTGATGGGCGCGCCGAGCCCGGCCGAATCCAAGCAGCTGCGCGAACTGCACATGCGTGTGGTGGAACCGCAGAAGAACTGAGTTCGTTTTTCGTTTTTCCACCGGGCGGCGGGCCTCGGCTCCGCTGCCCAACCTCCACGATCCCGAAAACACTCCGAGCCAGCAACAATCTGGAAACGGGGGCGGGTCGTGGGTAAATCGGGCCATGGCGCTTTGGCGTCGTGATCCTATCTTGTGTGCGAGGCTTGCCAGCGCGGCCCCCAATCATTAGGGCGGCAGGCGAGATTCAGCACCTCGCGAATTTTTGAAGGGGTTTATTCAATGAGCGATACCGCCGATCGGGTTAAGAAGATCGTCGTCGAACACCTGGGCGTCGAAGCCGACAAGGTGACGGAAGAAGCAAGCTTCATCGACGATCTGGGCGCTGACTCGCTTGACATCGTCGAGCTGGTCATGGCGTTCGAAGAAGAATTCGGCGTCGAAATCCCTGACGATGCTGCCGAGAAGATCAGCACCGTTTCGGATGCCATCAAGTACATCGAAGAGAACAAGGGCTGAGCCCCGCTCTTCGGCTACTCTCGCGACTTTCGGCCTTGGGCCGGGTTGCGGGCGGCTGCGATCCCGGTTCATAACCGGATTGAACTCGACAGGCTCGACCTCTAAGGGGGCGGGCCTGTTGCCGTTTCTGCAGGCTGGTTCGCGCCAGCCGCAGGTTCGGCCAAATTGCTTTTTCGGAGAGCATGAATGCGTCGTGTTGTCGTCACCGGACTTGGTCTTGTCACCCCGCTTGGGGCCGACGTCGAGACCGCCTGGGCCAACATCCTTGCGAGCAAGAGCGGGGCAGGCCTGATCACCCGCTTCGATGCCTCGGACCAGAAGTGCCAGATCGCCTGCGAGGTGAAGCCGGCCGATCACGAGTATGGCTTCGACCCCAACAAGCGCGTCGATCACAAGGTCCAGCGCCAGGTCGATCCCTTCATCGTCTACGGCATCGACGCCGCGGGCCAGGCGCTGGAAGACGCCGGGCTGACCGACATGAGCGAGGAAGACAAGCTCATGGCCGGCTGCTCGATCGGTTCGGGCATCGGCGGGTTGCCGGGCATCGAAAGCGAATCGCTGGTGCTCGCCGAAAAGGGGCCGAGCCGCGTCTCGCCGCACTTCGTGCATGGCCGCCTGATCAACCTGATCTCCGGTCAGGTCTCGATCAAGTACGGCCTCAAGGGCCCCAACCACGCGGTGGTCACTGCCTGCTCGACCGGCGCCCACTCGATCGGCGACGCCGCGCGCATGATCAAGGACGGCGATGCCGACATCATGCTGGCGGGCGGCGCCGAATCGACCGTCTGCCCGATCGGCATTGCCGGCTTCGCGCAGGCCCGCGCGCTCAACAGCAGCTTCAACGACCGTCCCGAACAGGCCAGCCGTCCCTACGACAAGGATCGTGACGGCTTCGTCATGGGCGAGGGCGCTGGCGTCCTCGTGCTGGAAGAGTACGAACACGCCAAGGCGCGCGGCGCGAAGATCTACTGCGAAGTGATCGGCTACGGCCTGTCGGGCGATGCCTTCCACGTCACCGCCCCGGAGCCTACTGGCGACGGTGCCTATCGCTCGATGCAGATGGCGCTGAAGAAGGCCGGTCTGACCCCGGCCGACATCGACTACATCAACGCCCACGGCACTTCGACCATGGCCGACACCATCGAACTCGGCGCCGTGCGCCGCCTGTTCGGCGATGCCATCGGCAGTGTTTCGATGAGTTCGACCAAGTCGGCCATCGGCCACCTTCTGGGCGGTGCCGGTGCGGTCGAATCGATCTTCTGCATCCTGGCGCTGCGCGACCAGATCGTTCCGCCCACGCTCAACCTCGACAATCCGGACGAGGGTTGCGAGGGCGTCGACCTGGTGCCGCACGTCGCCAAGAAGCGCGAAGTGCGCGCCGTTCTGAACAACTCGTTCGGCTTCGGCGGTACCAATGCCAGCCTGGTGATGCGCAAGATCGACTGATCGAGAAGGACTGAGGGGCGATGATGTCGCGGCGCAACTGGATACTCGTCGCGGCCATCGGCCTCGCGGCTGTCATCGCCCTGTGGTCGTTCGTAGGCGGCTGGTACGGTTCCGGTCCCCTAAAGGAAGACCGCCATTTTCTGGTACCTGCCGGTGCCAGCCTCTCTGCGGTTGCGGAGCGACTGGAAAAGCAGGGCGTCGTGCGCAGCGCGCAGGGCTTCACCCTGCGCGCGCGCGTGTTCGGCGGTGGTGGCGCGATCAAGGCGGGTGAGTTCGCCATCCCCGCCCACGCCAGTGCTTCCCGTGTGCTTGCGATCCTGTCCAGCGACGATATGGTCCGGCGCTTCGTGATGGTGCCGGAAGGCATGCCCTCGATCATGGTCTACGAACGCCTCAAGGCGCAGGAGCATTTGAGCGGTGAAGTCTCGACGCCGGACGAGGGGTCCGTCCTTCCCGACAGCTACGCTTACGAGAATGGCGAGCCGCGCGCCGCCATCCTGCGGCGCATGCAGGCTGCCATGACGCAGACGCTCAAGGAGCTATGGGAAAAACGCGCGCCGGGCATCGCCGTCAAGACGCCCGAGCAGGCGCTTATTCTCGCCTCGATCGTGGAGAAGGAAACCGGAAAGCCGTCCGAACGGCGCATGGTGGCCGGGCTCTATTCGAACCGCGTGCGGATCGGCATGCCGCTCCAGGCCGATCCGACGATCATCTATCCGATCACGAAGGGCAAGCCGCTGGGGCGGCGGATTCGTCAGTCCGAGATTCGCGCGGTCAACGATTACAACACGTACACGATGAGCGGCCTCCCCAAGCATCCGATCACCAATCCCGGGCGCGAATCGATCGCGGCGGTGCTAAACCCGGCGAAGACGGACGCGCTCTACATGGTGGCGGATGGCACGGGCGGGCATGTCTTCGCCGCGACCCTGGCTGAGCACAACGAGAACGTCAAAAAGTGGTTCGCCATCCGCCGAGAGCGCGGAGAGATCTGAGACGGCGCTTTATTGAAGCGTGCCGTCTTGCCGCTTGCGCCAGGCATATATCGTCGATGCAAGCGCGATTCCGGCGATCAACAAGGGGAACAGCGCTGCCGAGGGGCCTTTTGCCCCCAGCAGGTCGAAGCCCAGGAAAGTCCAGCCGAACTGGATCACGACGGCTGTGAAGGACAGGGCGAACAGCGCCCAGGCCCATCCTCGCCGCATCAGCAGCACGATCGCGCCGATAGTGCCGCTGGTCACGGCGACGGCATAGGCGGCCCAGGCCCAGCCCGGCATTTCGCGAAACGCTTGAGCCTGCACCGGATCCTGGCGCGCAACTTCGTCGAGATTGGCCGTGGCTTGCATCAGGTAGGCAGCATCGCCCACCAGGTTCCACAGGAGGATCAGGACGGCGATGATACGGAACTTTCGCATGCCCGCTTCCTTTCGCATGACGGCGCGATCTTTTCCTGATTTTTGCCTCGGCGTCATCGACCTGGCAAGCGACCTTACAAGCATCTGGGCGGGCAGGGCATTGGAAATGAAGGAGCGGATGGATGAATCGTGAGGGTGAGTTCCTATCGCCCATCCGCAAGCAGGGCGCACCGCTGCTAGTGACGGCGGAACTGCCGGGGGATGTGCTGGAGTGGGCGGACGGCCTTCGCCGTGCGCACTATCCGCCGGAGCGAAACCATCTGCGGGCCCATGTTACCCTGTTCCATGCGCTCCCGCCGCGCGTGGAGGCGGAACTGCTTCAGATTCTCGGCGAACTCGCGCGGCAAAGGCCGCCTCAGGCGCGGATCGCCGGGTTGATGAAACTGGACAACGGCACGGCGATCGCGCTCGAATCGCCGGGCATGGTCGACCTTCACGGCGAGATAGCCGAGCGGATGCATGGGTTGTTGACCGATCAGGACAGCCGTCCGCTGCGTCTTCATATAACCGTCCAGAACAAGGTCGAACGGGCTGCTGCACGCGCCTTGCAGGCGGAACTTGGGCCTCAGCTCAACTCCGTCGGCTTCCGTTTCCGAGGTTTCGGCCTGCACGCCTGGGAGGACGGATTGTGGCGACCGATCCGCTCGATATCTTTTCGCGGCTGAACGCATTTTTGGGTGTTGACCGATGCCGACCTTGCCCCTAGAGGACGCGACCTGCCCAGCAGCGATGTAGGGCACCGGATCGAGCCGCTCAAGCAGCGGCCTTGGTTTGGCGGAGTAGCTCAGCTGGTTAGAGCAGCGGAATCATAATCCGCGTGTCGGGGGTTCGAGTCCCTCCTCCGCTACCAATCCCGCTTTTCAGCGGTAGTCCAGTTTTGTCCGCAGTCAGCCGCAGACGTCTTTTTTCAAAATAAAATCAGCTACTTATAGCGGTCACGTTGGGACGCTGGCGTCCGCTCGCGTCCATGCGGGACCGCCCACGTCGATTTGAATTGGGGGTGGAATTGGGGGTATTTTTTGCCGACACCCCCAACAGGCGATACCCCCAGATGGCTCTCAAGGAACTCGAAGCGAAATATGCGGCCATTAGAAGCCGCGCGTACAAGCTGACGGACGGCGGTGGATTGCATCTGTTCGTGCAGCCAAACGGTTCGAAGCTATGGCGGATGAAGTACCGATTCGGCGGCAAGGAAAAGCTCTTGAGCTTCGGGAAATATCCCGACGTTCCGCTCGCCGCGGCGCGGACCAAGCGTGACGAGGCAAGGGTGTGTCTTGCCGAGGGCCGTGATCCAGCGGTGGTACTAGCCGAGGAGCAGGAGGTTGCGGAGCGCACCTTCGAAAAGGTGGCCCGCGCATGGCACGACAATCGCTCGGACGGCCTAAATGCTGCTCACGCCAAACGGGTGCTGAGTCGGATGGAAAGCGATGTCTTCCCTATGATCGGCCACCGACCGCTCACCGAGGTCTCTGTTAGCGAGATTCTGACCATGATCAGGAAGATCGAGGCGAGGGGGGCACTCGATATCAGCCGGCGCGCTAACCAGTGCGTGAGTCAGGTCTATCGGTTTGCGATCGCCAACGGATGGGCGCGCGAGAACCCTACTGTTCATTTGCTAGGTGCCCTCAAGCCCCGGCCGCGCGTGAAGCACATGGCTCGTGTCCCGCTACAGGAAGTGCCGGACCTGGTTCGAGCCATCGCGGGGTACGATGGCGAGGATGGAAGCCGAAGGCGTGATCGAACTCGCGACGCCATGATGTTCACCCTGCTTACCTGGGCCCGAACTGGCGAGGTTCGATTTGCGGTCTGGAGCGAGATCGAGAACCTGGATGGAGAGCAACCTGCATGGAGGGTGCCGGCGGAGCGCATGAAGAAAAAGCGGGAGCACCTCGTGCCGTTATCGTCTCAGGCCGTTCTGATCCTCAAGCGCCGCATGCAGCTGACAAAGGTGACGCCTGGAGAATTCATCTTCCCTGGAGACCGCGAGGAAACCGTCATGTCGGAGAACACCATGCTCTACGGCTGCTACCGGATGGGATATCGAAGCCGTCAGACGATTCACGGTTTTCGGGCTTTGGCATCGACTTGGGCAAACGAATCGCAAAATTATCGATCGGACTGGATCGAATTGGCTCTGGCTCACGTGGAGGATGATACCGTCCGTGCTGCCTACAACAGCGCGCAGCATTTTATGCAAAGGGCGGCGATGCTTCAGGATTGGGGCGACTATGTCGATGCGTGCGGTCGGTCGGAGAACGATGACGCAGCATTTTCGAGTGTGAACCGGAATGGCATTTCCGACGATCATGAACGACGGCTGCGTGGCGCGGAGCGACAAGGCAATTTGCGGCTCGTCCAGCAGAGCTTGGAAACCGGAGGCAACATCATCAAATTTCCGGGACGTTCCCGTTGCGGCGACAATTGAGCTGTCCATACGGAAACGCTCATCTTTGAGCATGATCGTTGAACTGCTGCCTCAAGGCGAAAAACTAGTTGCTTCTCGACCAATTTGAGAAGCGGCCTGTTTCGACCCAGGTCCGGGCTTTCATCGCTCACCTGAAGAATGGCGGGGTCCGCCGCTAGCGGTCGTTCGCCGGCATATGATTGACGAGATCGGCTAATGACCGGTTTCAGGCGAACGGCCTTTGCCTTGGACCGGCAGACATGGGTGGCATGGCGGTCATTGCCGCAATCGTGAGCGAAGGTCTGCCATCCGAAGTTTCGGTTCAAAAGCCGTCCTTCTGGACACGCCGACATTGTAGTCGTTCTTAAATCTGCGACCGATGTGCTAATCGCCAAGCATGTGGAAGCGCGGTTTACTCATCGGAATAGGGGCACCGCTGGCCTCGATCCTCATTGTCATCGCGGTAGTGTGGCCGTTGACGATCTTCTTGAGCTACGGTTTGGCGCCATGCCAAAGCGATAATTTGATGCAAACGATAAGCCGTATTGCGCTTCCTCTTGCGTTCTTGGCGGCAGCCCGATTGCTTATTCAAGCGTGTCGTAAAAACTCATGGCAAGCTTTCAGTGTGGCGCTTGTTATCGTAGCTGCTTTTATTTCTCTGACGGCGCTGGCTTATCGATATAACGATAGGGTGCAAAGTCAGTGCACCAAGAGAGACTGGAGTGAAGCTGCAAAATATTGTAAGGCTAACGTGCAATACTATCGGCGCAGCACCGATAAATATGGGTTTGAAGTTTATACCCTGCAAGCGCCGGGTACGACGGACGATGCCTGGCGCTGCCTGCAGCGTTGGAAAACGCACAATGGCGTAGTTTCTCTTGAAGTAGACGAAAGCGTCTACGAAGCCGCAAGAGCGAGTCATTCTGCGAATTGAGAATCGTCCGTTTCCCCGACATCGATGCCGTAGCGCTCGAAGCTGGGACGGCTTGAAGGCCGCCGTTCATTCCCTACAAATTGGATGACTGACTTGGGGCGGATCCTGACTGGCTGGGAATTGCGACGATCTGGGGAGAAGCTGTCTTACGGCTCACGCCCCGTTGCGGATATGCAGGTCTTCTGAAATGCCGCACCGATGACGATTGTTGATTGTGACTGGAGCCTTTCCAACCCCGGACCGGATGAACTCGTTGTCTGGCTTGAGCCATGGGCTGAAGAGTTTGTGATCCCGATTCAATCGAATGTCGCGTTGAAGGCATCAGGTGATGTCGGAGAGTGTGGTGTGGGTGACATCGAGTGGGCATCGGATCACGTTGTCGTATGGGCAAATGCGAAAACCATTGAAGTGTTCATCGATGGCCAGCGTCAGGATTCTGCTTCGGCAATCGTGGCAATTCCTAACGGCCTGAGCAAAGATATGCTGAGCATCTTATTTGCGGGTCAACCGTCCGCCCGCCTCGGAGGCGTGGACAGTCGCGTAGTCAATCGGGCGTCTTGGAGGGGGTGTCTGCGACGTCTATTCCGCTTAAACTGATGTCCGCGGACCACTCTCTTGCTCCGAAATCCTGCCGGATCGTAAGCGTCCCAATCCGGACCTGAGAGCTATGAGAACAGGATCCATCCCGTGACTGCGCCTACCGCTATGGTTGCGGGCGTCACGCATGGCCCTTTAAACCGCCAAACCAAAAGGAGGGCAGCCGCGAACAGACAAATTGGCAGGAAGTAACCCGAAAATCGGGCACCGGTCGCCTGGCAAAGTTGCAGGAACGTCGCCGCTATAATTCCGACTACTGCTGCGGCAATGCCCTCCAGGGCTCGGTGGAATGCAGGGTTCTCGACGACAGCTTCAAGCCTCTCGAACAGGACAAGGGAAAAGGCGAAGGCCGGGAGAAACATACCTGCCGTGATGGCTAACGCCCCGGTAAAACCGCCTGCGACGTAGCCCACGAAAGTAGCGAAGATCACCAGTGGCGCGGGCAGTACCCCGGCCAGCGCAATGCCGTCGATGAACGTTGCATCGCCGATCCAGCCACGCCCCACCGTATCGGCCCGAACATAGGGAATGGCAGTATAGGCCCCTCCAAACGTCAACAGCCCGCCTTTGAGACCTGCAAGGAACAACGCGAAGGCAGTTATGGAGGCTTGCCCGGATGCCTTCACCAGTGGGGATGGCGATGCATCCACATGAACCAACACTGCCAGCGCGAAAGCCCCGGCTACGACCGACGCCACCGCTAAAGCTACAGGGCGATGCGACACGGTGTAGGCAAGCCCGCCAGTCACGAGAGGAATCCAGAACGGCACGCCGATCAGCGTTACGACCAGGCTCGCGGTCGCGACCATGCCAAGCAGCCAGTTCTCCACGATGTGCTGCCCGATCCGCATGACCGCGCGCAAGATGATGGCAAGAACGACGATCTGGATGCCAAGAAGCACGCCCGAAAGTCCGGCATCGCTAGCCACCCACGTAACGTATGCCCAGCCTGCAATCAGCATGAGCAGGAGGCCCAGCAACATGAAGCCCAGCCCGGCGAGCAATCCGCCGAGCCGTCCGCGGGCGATCATTCCCATGTGGACGCACAGCTCATGCGCTTCAGGTCCGGGCAATGCCTGCAGGACTGCGAGGAGGCGGTTGAACCGTGCCTTGTCGATCCAACGTTCGTTCTCGACCAGCACTTGCCGGAGCATTGCAATCTGGGCGACCGGGCCGCCGAACGCGAGTGCGCCGAAGCCGAGAAACTTCAGGAACAAGGCCATCAATGTCATAGGTGGTGGCGAAGCTTCGACCGGCGATACCGCGGCAGTTTCGTTCATCATCCAAACGCTCCCTCGACGCAATCGCGACGGATGGAGCGGACTTGGACGAAACCGTCTGAACGGGCGTCCGCGTATGCCCGTGGATCAGCCTATCGCCCGCGTGTCTTTTCAAGTCAAGGTCCGCTCCCCACCTCTCAAGCCGAAATCCTGCTGGATCGTGAGCGCCGCTAATCGGTCGTTTGCTTGAGATAATGTGACGGATCATCCGGGTAACTTGTGGGTTATTTTTACATCACATCAAGAAGGCTGATTTGATGAACTGGTACCGATCCATACTTGTCACTACGATAGCCTTGATAACGTCGGGCGCAGCTATGGCACAGGATCATAATTATGTTCCCGGTTGGGCGGACACGCACAACCGTCGCTATAAGGGCAATAGTGACGGCGAATGGGCGGCCAAGACTGAGCTTTTCAAGGAGCTGGGGTCTGCCGGTCCCGAGGCGCGTTGCACACTCAAGAACTTGTCCGAGCCTGATGGCAACTTTATCGTGAACCGCTATCGCAGTCTAAGCCGGAAAACCAGTGAAAGCGCTGCGCTTCGCTGGGCGCAAGGACAAGTTGCTTTGCACCATCGGCAAATGACGAGCATCGGAAAGTGCTGAGCATGCCCGGCAGCTCATCGGCAGTTGCCCGCAATCATCCCAGTTCAAGGCAATCCAATTACAGCCAACAGATTCCTGGGACTATGCGGGGGTATTTTATGGTAAGTTATTTTTAAAACGGTGGTTTAAAACGAGAAAATAGAGCAATGTGAATTCCCTTCACCCGCTCTATTTCCCCTTCTGCGATCCACCGGCTAGATATAGCGTGGGATCGGACCCCACTGTCGGGTCTGGTTGGGCAGCTGGACCATCACCTCGTCGATGTAGCACCAGCCCCAGCCTTCGGGTGGGTCGTAGCCTTCGATAATCGGGTGGCCGGTTTTGTGGAAGTGCGCGTATGCGTGGCGG
>NZ_DAMDBA010000111.1:8509-12192 GCF_032093395.1 Novosphingobium sp. | reverse complement strand
CTCGTCCAGTCGGAGATGCGGACGCGACCTTGCTCGAACAGCAAACCGCATTCCTGGCGCAGAGTGGACACCGTGCGGTTTACGTGGACTGTCGTCAGCCCCAGTGCATCGGCCAGCTGCGACTGGGTTACCGGCAGGAAGAAATCGGCGCGGTTGTCCATGCCATGGGCTTCCATCCGCATGCCCATCTCGCAAATCAGGTGCGCGGTGCGGGTGACGGCATCGGCCCTGCCGAGGTTCGCGGTCCATTTCGCCAGGATCGAGGCATCGACCACCGTATCACGCCAGAACGCCAACCCGATGCTTGGCTTGCTCTCGGCAAGACGCCGCATATCGACGTGAGGGACTTGCAGGACGATCGAGGGAACCAATGCCTGAATGCCCCAGGCCGGAAGTGGCATGGGCACGGAGTGCAGATCGGCCATATCGCCGGGGATATGCAGTGCGGTAATCTGCCGCTTGCCGTCCGCCATCTGGTCGAAGCGGGCCAATAAGCCGGAAACAAGCAAAGTAGAGTGGTTCACGCCATGACCCGGCAGCACGAGATCCTGACCACGCGATGCGGAAACCCGGCGACCGCCCAGTTCGTGAAGCGCAGCTACTTCATCCGGCGTCAAGACGCTTCTCAACGAAAGCCGCCGCACGAAGAGCGCAACGGCGCCATGGCTCTGCACTGCCTGTCTCCCGGATGGGTTTCGTCATGCCCGGTGAGCACAATGTACCAAAACCTCGGAAGTTGCCTGAAGCAGTACGAGGTAGCGTGCCCAAGCAGATACCGTCCCGGTCTGCCTTCAGGAGGGGTGGCCCATGATTTCCGCGTATCGCGCTTCGGCCACGCCGTAGAACGGCCCGCAATAGGCCACCAGCCCGGCACGGTCGCGAATCTGGACGAGGCCGCGCTGCGCCCTGATCCACCGCTCGGCTTCCAGATTGTGAATGGCATGCGTAATGCTGGCCCGTCTCACCCCGAGGATAACGGACATGTTCTCGTGCGTCAGCGGAAGGTCGTCGTTGCCGATCCGATCACGATACATCAGCAGCTTGCGCGCGAGCCGCTGCTGCACTGTCGCCCTTACACCCGCGCTGGCGGCCAGACTCAACTGCACGATCTGGGTCTGTATGTAGCGCAGGAAATAGTGGAGCATCGATGGGCTGGCCTCCAGCATGGACTGAAACGCGGCGCGATCCAGACTGAGCGCCACCCCTTCGATCTGGACGCGACTGTCTCTCTGCGGAAGCAAGGCGCACGTCGAACTGGCGCCAACCATGCCCTCGCAGCCGATAACCCCGACTTCCAGCGGAGTAGGTATGTCGCTCGTCTCCAGATTGGAAACGACCCCGGATTCGATGAAGTAGACCCTATCCTGCAACACGCCGCGCCGCTCGAGGTAAGTCATCGCCGGGATTTTCTCTCTCCTGGCGCAGGATTCCAGCCTTGCTCGGTCAGCGGTAGCCATCCCCAGCAACAGCTTGTTGCACGTTGTTTCACGTATCATTCCGCCTGTCATCGGCAGAGCCCTCCCCCTGGCCGTAGCCAAGAGATATTCTATTTTATCGGGATAATACAACGATTGATCGTGGCCGAGGTTCCGATTTGACACACCTCGACCGCACCCTCCCAAACTGTTGTGAATCCATGGCAATGTGGATTGTTTGCGATAACATTCCAGAGATTAATACTTTCGGATTAAAGCGATTATATGTACGCCGCCGTACAAAGTTTTACCCTTTTTTTAATCGATCCCCGTCTGTAGATAGACCTCCACAAGGTGACCGACCGGTTCGTCTATACTGATATTATACGATCTACGCCGGACAGGGGATAAAGCGCCAGCTCAGGCGCGCTCTTCCGGATCGTTTTCGAGGAGGGAATGGATCGTCATGAGCATCGCCTCAAGAAGAGGAAGGTCAAACCTGCGAGCGGCATCCTATGTCGCGCCGCCTGCCCATCGGTCCTGGTCCCGTTCGGGCAAGGACGACCGGACGACGCTGTCTCCCGTTGAATCCCAGGCTCTGCAACAGCGGCTCTGGGCGGTGCTGGACGCGGATTAGCAGGCCCGGTGATAAGGACTACGACGCCTCGACCGACGGAGCGTCATGATGAACGATCGACAACGGCAAGGACGACGGATGACTGAATTCGCAGGCTTTCAACAGAGCATCGATCGCGCACGATCGATGAACGGGCATTTCGCCTCCACCGCCCGCACCGCCGCCGAGCAGATGCTCGAGAACGGTCAGGAGATCGGGACGCGACTGGCCAGTCAGGCCTCCACCGCACGCGAACGGCTGCTGTCATGCCTGGACGAGCTGGCAAGCGCTGGCGATCCGGCTCGCGCCTCGCAGATCGGCGCCTCCTACATCTCCGATTCCCTGCGTGCCTATGGTCAGAACATGGCGGAATGGAGCGAACTGGTCCTGCGCAGCTATCGTCGCGGATTGGACGGAACAGTCGCAGGCACGGTGCCCGCCGAGTAGGCGGCACCGCCTGGGCCGGCAGCCCATTCGAAGAATTTGCAAGAGCGACCCTGACTGGGCCTCGTGCGCATGGCGCGCGGGGCCGCATTTTGGTTGCGCGTTAGAAGACCCCGCAATCGTTATTAACTATTCCTTTGAAGCCGCGACCGAGTTCCCTGCCTTGATCCTATGAAGATATCGAGCGCATCGCAGCACAGTCGAAAAAAGGTTCAGGGTCGTGGAATTGTTCGGTCTTCCGCCATACGAAGGCATTGCTACACTGGCCTTCCTCGTGCCACCCGTGGAACTGGCCTTGCGGTCGCATCGCAACGCCAAGCCCGCCTCGGTCGAGTGGCTTGCCCAGCAGTTCGAGCGCCTGGACGATGCGAAGCTGCGCGCTCTGACCGCCCGGGAACTGCGCAAGCTGGTCCGCTCTACGACGGACATCCGGCGCGCCGATTTCGCAACGGCACTGGAACGCGCCCGCGCCGCCCTGAATACCGCAATCGACGACGAACCCGCCCCCTCGGCGCATTGAGGCCGCCCGATTCAGGTCCCGATCAGGCGCTCTTTCCAGGAGCCCGGCGCACTCGTCCATTGATCATGACGTGATCGAAAACCAGATCTTCGACACCGGCTGTATCGAGAACGTCGTTTGCCAGACGTAAGTCGATATTCTTCAGAAGCACGTCGCGGATCTCGGTCTGACCGGGATTGGGCCGGATTGTGCCGAGCGCACCGAACCTGCCGGAAATCTCCGTAAGTTCCAATCCTCTTACCCGTGACATGGGCGGCTTCATGCCCTTGAGATCGGTATATTGGCTCCACGGTTGCACCGCGATCACCGTCCCCGCGGCGTTGTCCAGCTGAATGCGTCGCAAGCGAATATCCTCGTACCGCTGCGGTGTGTCGGAACGCAGTTTCAACCGAGCCAGCACGATATTCCCCGTAACGCGGCAGTCCTCCATCACGACGTCCCGCACCACGGTGGCCTCGCTTCCGCAGGCCAGGGCATGGTGCCCACGCCGGAAATGGCAATTGCGCACGCGCAGCCCCTCCACCGGCGGACTGGTGAGATCGTCCAGCGCATGCGGCCCCTTCGATCCCTTCGCCGCGATGCAGTCGTCGGTAACCGAGAACACGCAGCCGTCCACCGTCACGTTTCGGCTGCTGTCCACGTCGATGCCGTCGGTGCTGGGCGCCTGCGGATAGTCATCGGGCACTTC
>NZ_DAMDBA010000111.1:0-8499 GCF_032093395.1 Novosphingobium sp. | reverse complement strand
GCACTTCGAAGCGCACATTGCGCACCAGCACGTCCTCGCACCGATAGAGGTGGAGATTCCAGAACTGCGAGTCCTTGAAGGTCACACCCTCTACAAGCACCCCTCTGGAATTCTCGATCAGGGCGAGGCGCGCGCGTGGCAAGCCGAGGTTGGGAAATTCGTCCGGCACCGGCGCCGCGTTGCGCAGTTTCCAAAACAGATCCCAGATCGGCCGGCCGGCGCCGTCCAGCGTACCGCTGCCGGTGATCCGCAGTCCGTGGCATCCATCCGCGTTGAGCAGCGCGGGCGTGAAGCTGGCCTCGAAATGACCTTCGATACGGGTACGGCGCGGTGGAAAGTTCTCCATGCGGGTGGTGCAGCGCAGGACCGCCCCCTCCTCCAGATGGAGATGGACCCCCGGCTTCAGAAACAGGGCCCCGCTGACGAACACGCCCTTGGGAACCAGCACCGTCCCCCCGCCCCTTGCAGCAAGTCGATCTATGGCAGCCTGGATCGCTCGGGTATTGATCGTCTTTCCGTCGGGCTTGGCGCCGAACTGCGTGATGGATACCGGCGCGACGGATCGCGCCAAGGCATCCGGGCCGGTGGTCAACAATGGCAGTGCCAGCAGGGATAACGCGAAAGTACGGCGATCAAAGGGGCTGGCGCAGGGGCTGGTGGTCATCTTGGCTCCCGTACGGGAGCGAAAGTCGGCAGACCGATCCGCAACCCTTCGATCCCATATTATGCTATGTTATCCCATGATACACGACGCCCGCCGTAAGAAAAGCGCTTCCGAAGGGGTGGCCTGTCAGTCGCTGAAAGCGGCCTCCGGTACGACATATCCGCTTTGCACCGGCGTGATGAGCGCGGAAAGATCAAAGCCTTCGCGTTCCGCCGCCTCCAGGAAATCCGCCTTGATCTCCGGTGCCAAATCGGCGCTACGCGACAGCAGCCAGAGATTCTCGCGGTCAGGCGTGCCTACGAGCGCTACCGAATAGTCCTGAGATATCCGCAGCACCCAGTAATCGCCCTTGGCGAAGGGTATCCAGCGCAGGAATTGCGGCAGAAAACTAACCTTCAGCTTCGCGTTGCTGCCGTCGATGGGTACGGCTTGCCCGATCGATCGGTCGGGCTTGCCGTCCTTGTCGATGCAGCGGTTCTCGACCCGCACCGTACCGTCGGGATTTCGGGCATAAGTAGCGGTGATGTCTCGCGCTTCGGCGTCTTCCCACTTCAGCGGCAGCCGGCAGATTTCAAACCAAGTTCCAAGATATCGGTCGAGATCCAGCGCGGGCACGGTAGCAACGTCATGCGTGTGATGAGCCATGGGCATCTCCCTTTCCCGGAAAAACGGAAGATGCATCGACTTGTTCCGTCAACGCCCTCGCGATGCTGCAACTGCACATGCAATTTTGTATATTGCGCTGCAATGCAACATGCCGCATGAAGGTGAGGCCTTTCAGGCATCCTCTCCCAAACTTTTCAAGCCGGTCCTCAGGGCCGGCTTTCTTTTTGGCCGCTTTTCGTCCGGCCTATACCAAGAAACCATCCTGGTTCGGCAAAGCCGGTCAGAACATGGCGCGCATGCCGAATACGGCCGAAAGCCCCGAAACCGCCTCGCCCGCAGCGGTTGCGGATCGCGCTGTCGCGCCCAGCTTGCGCTCCCAATGAAGGCCCACATAGGGCGCGAGCGATCGGTTCCGCTCGTATCGCAGGCGCGCACCGAGTTCGAGACGTTCAAACCCTGCGCCAACGTTCAGTTCGGGTACGTCCTGGAAAGCGACGTCCAGTTCCGCCTCGGGCTCCACAACCAGAGACTGGGTGATCCGCTGGGTATATCCCGCCTTGCCGCGCGCATGAATGTCACCGCGGTTCGAAACGAGAACTTGTCCGCCCAGTTCGAACCAGTAGGGCGCCAGCCCTTCGATGCCGACCAGGGCGTAAGTGCGTTGCGGATCGGGGCGAAAATCCTGGCGAACGCCCAGTTGAAGATTGAACCAGGGATCCAGTGCGTGGCGCCAGTAAGCCTCCAATTCGATGCGCTCCGCCCGTTCCGCGAACGTACCCTCTCCCTCGCTTTCCAGGACCAGACGATCGATATCGCCGCCGTACCAGGCCTGTCCTTCCCAGCCGAAACCATCGCCGCCCTTGCCGGTGCGATACTCCAGGCGATCCACCTGAAGCGCGAAAGTTGAGAAGGTCATCTCCTTGACCATCGCTTCGCGAGAAACCCTCATGCGATCGGCCGGGAAAAAGCGGTCCGCTGGAAAGTCGGTCGGCACTGGCGGCGGCGGCGCGTCTCCCGGTGCATCGGCAATCTCCTCCGCGCCCATGGCGTGCGTGCCATGATCCATGGCGGAATGGTCCATGGCGGACTGATCGCCGGTATGCGGCGCGGCGCCGGACTGGGCCTGCGCTCCCAGCGGAGCGGTCGCCAGCAGAGTGGTCCCCAGCACCAGGGCCGCCATGGTCGCAATGGCGCGCTCCATCAGCCTTGGCCCTCCCGACGGACCGTAACCACGCGCATCATGCCGGCATGCATGTGCAGGAGCATGTGACAGTGAAACGCCCAGTCTCCCTCGCCATCGGCAGTGAGATCGAAGGAGACCTTGCCGCCAGGCAGGACGTTGACCGTATGCTTGCGCGGACGATTCCCCGGTTCCCCGCTGACGAGTTCGAAGAAGTGACCGTGCAAGTGGATCGGATGCGGCATCATCGTATCGTTGACGAGGTTGACGCGAACCCGCTCTCCCAGCCGGAACGGAATCGGTTCCGGGTTTTCCGACATCGCCACTCCGTCCATCGACCACATGTATCTTTCCATGTTGGCGGTCAGATGGACATCGATCTGCCGGCTCGGCGCGCGGGGATCGGGATTGGGATCGCGCGCGCGCAGGTCGGCATATGTCAGCACGCGATGCTCGACGTTCTCCAGCCCGGTCGGGCGATCCGCCAGTCGGTCCACCGGCATTGGCGAAAGCGTGGCGACGCCCGGCCCGATCTTCACGCCCGGCGCCACCGAAGGGTCGCGCATCGACATCGAGTGGCCGCTCATCGAGGAATTGGCGGGCTGGCTAAGGTCTATGACGCCGCCCTCCCCCATGTCCATGCCGTCCATGTCCATTCCCATGTCACGCATGGTGAGGATGGGCCGCTCGCGTAGCTTCGGCGTTTCGCCGATGAGGCCCGGCCGCTGCGCCAGCGTGGCGCGGACCAGCCCGGAGCGATCGATGGCCTCGGCGATCACGCCATAGCTATCGGCTGCGCCGGGCTGGATGACGACGTCGTAAGTCTCGGCAATGGCGATCTGGAATTCGTCGACTTCGACCGGGGCAACGGGATTGCCGTCGGCCGCGACCACGGTCATCGGCAGGCCGGGAATGCGGACGTTGAAATTGGTCATCGATGAAGCATTGATCACCCGCAGCCGCACTTTCTCGCCCGGCGCGAAAAGGCCGGTCCAGTTCTCTGCATGGCCGTGACCATTGATCAGGAAGCTGTAGGTCGACCCGGTCACGTCCGAGATGTCGGTGGCGTCCATCCGCATCTGGGCCCAGGCAAGCCGGTCGGCCAGCGACTGGTCCTTGCCTGCCAGCAGGCTCGACAGGGTCTGCCGCTGCCGGTTGAAGTAGCCGCCCATCATCTTGAGCCGACGCATCTGTTCATGCGGGTGGATCGGGCTCCAGTCGGACAGCACCAGCACGTGTTCCCGATCGGACGCCACGGAATCGATGTTGGCCGGATCGATCACGATGGGCCCGAACAGGCCTTCCGCTTCCTGCATTCCCGAATGCGAATGGTACCAGAACGTGCCCGAATGGGTCAGCGGGAACTCGTAGACGAACGTCTCGCCCGGATCGATTCCGGGAAAGCTCACGCCCGGAACTCCGTCCATCTGGAACGGCACCAGCAGCCCATGCCAGTGGATCGAGGTCTGCACCTTGAGACGATTGGTAACGGCAATGCGGACCGTCCTTCCTTCGCGCAGCCGCAGAAGCGGCCCCGGAAGCGTGCCGTTGACCGTCACCGCGTGGCCCGAACGCCCACCGGTGGAGAAGTGAGTCTCGCCGATTTCCAGCGCGATGGCATCGCCGGAAAGGGCCTGGAAGCCCGTCTGGGCATGGGCCGTTCCCGAGGCGCCGCTCCTTGCCCAGGCGGGAAACATCCCCAGGCTACCAGCCAGACCGCCGCCGAGTGCCAGAAAGCGTCTGCGTTCCAGCAGGGCGCCTTGCGAATTATCCTGAGATGCCATGCAAACCCATACGGCTGCCCAGCGCCTATCCCTCGGACAGATGCGACAATTTTTGTCGGCCGCGATAGATCCGTGTTTCCACCGCCTTGCGGCTGATGCCCAGTACCGACGCGGCCTCTTCCTGCGACAGGCCCTCCACGGCGCAGAGCAGCAAGGGTTCCTTCAGTGCATCGGGCAAGGCGGCGATGGCGGCGTGGATGTGTGCCACCTCACGCTGCGACGCAAGCGCCTGCTCGGGATCGCCTCCCGCATCGGCAACCCCCGCAGCATCCTCGATCGGCAGCGCGAAAGCGAAGAAACGCCGTACTTTCCGACGCCGCGCCCAGTCATGGCACTTGTTGAGCGCGATGCGCAGTATCCACGCCCTGAACGGTCGTGCCGGATCGTAGCGGCGCAAGGCCATGAAAGCGGCCACGAAGCTTTCCTGCGTTACGTCCAGGGCATCGGCCTCGTTCCCCAAGTGCCCATGCACCATGCGGAACACGGCGCTCCGATGCGCCTCCATCAGCGCGGCGAAGCCCGCTTGCCGCCCGGCGAGCGCCGCTTCGACGGCGTCGGCATCGGAAGCCGACGACGGTCCTGGCCGGGCCATCCCGGTCAATCCTGAGGTGCGGCGGTCAGTGCCTGGGCAACGGCCCGGTCGAAGCGAGGGGTCTGATCGGCACGGAGTACGGCGCGCATTGCCAGGACGTGCCGGAGCGTGGCCTTCTGCAATTCGCCCATGGCAACATGCGAACGATCGATCGCTTTCTCGACATCGGAGCCATAGGCGTGCTCGTGCTCGATGGCGCGGGCGATCTCCGCATTGGCGGCCCGCAGCTCCCGCTCCAACTGCCCGCGGCGCGCTGCAAAGCCCTTCTCCAGTTCCTCGATCCGCAGCTTCTGGTCACGATCGAGGTCCAAGTCGCCGTGGATCAAGGCATGAATAGGGCCCCGATCCGGCACATCCGCGCGCAGCGTTCGCCCGATCCAGAGCGCGCCCAGAGCCACCAGGAAGGAGAGCAGCGCCACGAGAACATAGCGGTAGGCCTGCGCCATGATCAGAATGCCAGCAAGTGCGACGGCGCGGCGGCCGGCACGCCCAGCACCGGTTCGGCGCGGGAATCCCGCAAGCTCGAAGCCGGGGTGGAAAGCCCGCCCCATAGCCCCACCACCGCCGCCACGCCGCAGGCAAGCGCGAACCCGCGCCGCCCCGCCACCCGCTCGCGTCCGGCAGCCAGCCCCGCCATGACCGACACTTCGATCGTGCCGAGCGCGAGCGGCAGCGGCTCGTTGCGCAGCAGCGAAAGCATTTGATCGACTTGCTTCATCGGGCCCGATTCCACTTCCACTTTCCGACCCACCTTACGCGCGGATCGCATCTCATCCCTCACCGCCGATGCAAAAAAGTCCGGCGGGACGAGGGATGGCCATCGCCTTCTGCGTATGGGATCCAGCAAGTTCGGGCAAGCAGGTTTGCCCGCATACCGAAAACCGGGAGTTTCCATGCGTTCCAATGGCTCTATCGCTGCCTTGACGGCCGCCATCGCGGCGGCCCTCGCCGTCATTCCCGCAAGCACTCAAGCCCGTCCGGCGCTTGTGGCCGCAACCCCCGCCGCAAACGGAACGGTCGCGAAACCGGTATCGATCGTCCTGACCTTTTCGGAAGACCTGGAAGCACCGCTTTCCGGCATCGATCTGGTGATGACCGCCATGCCCGGCATGGCGCATCACGAACCGATGCCGATCAAGGGCATCGCGCCTCGGACCGAGGGCCGCAAGCTGGTCGTTGCCCTGCCCCGCCCCTTGCCGACCGGCACCTACCTTCTGACCTGGCATGCGGCGGGTGCGGACCGAGAAGATGTTCGGGGGAGCTACACCTTCACCGTGCGGTAACCGAGGATCTGGGCCGCCGGCGTTCTAACCTGTTGCGGCCCAACGATCCGAAGGCATAATGCGCCATGGCCGCGCTCAATCCGCCCACTCTTGCCGATGCCCTGAGTCCTGCCGATGCCTTGCGAACGCTGCTCCGGCGGCAGGTGCGTGCCGTATTCAACGACCGCGCCAAAGGCGAAGCGCCGGTAGTGCCTTCTCCCGAGGCTCTGTTCGAGCCCGACAGTCCTATCCGCATGGTCCATGCCGATGTCGTGGCGATGATGGTGGGCGGCATGCGGGCGCTCCTGTTGCAGATGCTGCATCCTGCGGCGCTTCAGGGGGTGCTGGACCATTCGGACTTCCGCGAGGATGTAGAAGGCCGGCTGCGCCGCACCGCCCGCTTCATCGCCGTCACCACATATGGCCATCGGGACGAGGCTGCACGGGCGATCGCTGCAGTGAACGCGATCCACGCTCGCGTACGCGGAACCCTGCCGAACGGCGCTCCCTATTCCGCAACCGATCCGCGCGTGCTGGGCTGGGTTCATCTTGCCGAGACGACGAGCTTCCTGGAAGCCTATCTGGCCTATGGCGATCCCGGCATGACGCCGGACGCGCAGGACCGCTATTTCCGACAGACGGCCGTCGTCGCCGGCATGCTGGGCGCCGCTCCCGCTCCCCGCAGTCGTGCGGAGGCGGCCATGCTCATGTCGGAAATGCGAAACGATCTGCGGAGCGGCCCCGCGACCCGCGAGGTTGCAGCATTCCTGCTGGAAGGAAGCGCGGGCCGCCGTCCCGGTTCCGTCATGCGCACGCTGGGCGGAGCCGCTGTCGATCTGCTGCCGCCGTTCTCCCGGACGATGCTGGGGCTGCGGCGGCCGGGAATATCCGTCCTGCCTGCCCTTGCCGGCACGCGGGCGATGGCCGGGATCGTGCGCTGGGCTTTTGCAGGATCGCGCTGACGCGAGGAACGGCGTTTCCCGTAAGCCGAACGGTCGGCACGCAAGGGATAGATCGGCTCGCTCCGCGCGTTCCTCATCGTGTCACCACGCGTGCTCCAGCAACAGCGCGCGTTCCACAAGGAGGTTCTCAATGGCTGATCTGAGCAATATCGCCGAACACATGGAAGTCATCGGCGCGGACGGCGTCCATATCGGCACCGTCGACAAGGTCGAGGGCGACAGGATCAAGCTGACGAAGGCCGACAGCGGCTCGCACGAGAGCCACCACCACTACATCCCCGGCGGACTCGTGGCTGCCATTGACGGCGGCCAGGTACGGCTATCTGCCAATGGCGACGTGGCCATCCTGTTCGAAGAGGAACAGGACGGAGAAGGAATCTCCGAACGCGGCGCCTGAATTCCCGCCACAGATCGCGCCCTTCCCCTTCGGCTTCAGCCGGAGCGGGTTGGGCTGCGGCTGCTTCAGGCAGCCAGCGGCAGTTCGCGCTGCTCGGCGGAAATCTCGATCTTACCGGCCTGTTCGGCGGCATCGGAAACCGGAGCCTGAGCCAGTGCCGGAATGTGACGCTCGGCCATGACGACGTCGCGACGATAGGCGAAATAAAGCGATACGAGCGAAAACATCTGAAACCACCTGAAAGCGCAGCACTCTGCTGCAATGCAACATTGCCGTGATGTGGCTGGTTTTCGCACTTGCCGCAAATGCAAGCAAATCGTCACTGGTTGCATTATGCGCAATAGTATCGGATCACCGCGAGAGTGCTGGCTGATTCAGGGATAGAAAATCTCCAGAAAATGAGATTTCCCGAGACGAAGGCTCGAGCTTCGAACGTCGGAATGCACTGCGCCATCATTGTTGCAAGTATCGCAATTTTGCATGTGCGAAAAGAAACTCGCGCCGCCGGAGGGACCGGCGGCGCGAGCTGTAACTTTGGTGAAGATGATGATCCTGGCTCATTCCTCGTCGGGATAGGGTCCCTTGCCACCGTCCTTGATCAACTGGTCGACACGCTGGTCGATCACCGGAAGCGGTACCCCACCCAGTTCTAGAACGGCGTCGTGGAAGGCGCGAATGTTGAACTTGGAACCAAGCGCGGTCTCCGCCTTCTTGCGCGCGTCCACGAAAGCCAACTGTCCCATGTAGTAGGAGAGCGCCTGGCCGGGCCAGGAGATGTAGCGGTCCACTTCGGTCTCGATCTCGTGATCCGAAAGCGCGGTATTGTCGCGGAAGTACTGCTGCGCCTGCTCGCGGCTCCAGCCCATGGCGTGGATGCCGGTATCGACCACCAGACGCGACGCGCGCCAGGCCTGATAGCTGAGCATGCCGAAGCGGTCGTAGGGCGTCTCGTACATGCCCATGTCCTCGCCCAATGCCTCGCAATAGAGCGCCCAGCCCTCGCCATAGGCAGAGAGATAGGTGTCTCGGCGGAACGCCGGCAGGTCCTTGTT
>NZ_DAMDBA010000110.1:0-12485 GCF_032093395.1 Novosphingobium sp. | reverse complement strand
ACGTCCGACCCTCAGATTCGTAGTCTGATGCTCTATCCAGCTGAGCTACGGGCGCGTTGGAGAGGCGCCAATAGGAGCGGTTGGCATTGCCGTCAACGCCTATATCGCCTTTTCGCGCAAGAATGTGGATAAGGCGTCGGCCAGCGGATAATCGAGCGGCGGCATGGCGAGTCCCGGGATAGCCTCGGGCAGGTACCAGTCCAGCGCTTCGGCCTCATGCGCCTTGGGTTCGCCCTCCCACGCCTTACAGGCATAGAGCAGGATGACGATGGCCCGGCCGCCCGGTTTTCCCGGCACGACGCTGCCCGGCCCGCTGGCGAAGCCGACCGGCAGCAGATGGTCGGGCACGATCTCGACGCCCAATTCCTCGTGCAATTCCCGCGCGGCGGCGGCTTCAGGCGTTTCGCCCGCCTCCATTTTGCCGCCAGGAAATTCCCAGAGCCCTCCATGCTGCGAGGCTCTGGGCCGCTGCTGCATCAGGACCAGACCATCCCCACGCACGAGCGCCACGGCGACGACGAGCAGTGGTGTCAGAAAATTTTCCAGAGAAACGCCCTCCTTTAGGGACTCTTTAACGTTGAGCCGCTAATTCACAACAAGATCGGGGAAACTGCAAATAATCATGACATTGCGAACGACTCTAGCTCGACTCCTTACAAATACAAAAGGAGCTATAGCAATAGAGTACGGCCTGATTCTCGCGATGATCGTGCTTGCCATACTTGTTGCATTGAACAGCCTTGCATCGGAGACGATCGCATTGTGGTCCAGTGTTTCCGAAAAATCCTCAGAAGCGATTTCCGGCCAGTAATTACTTTCGGCATTAGGTTTTTTTCAACACTTCGCCGCTAGAACCCAATCTGTCCAAAGCGCCAAAGCGAGTGCCTGACCGGGTGAACGGGGGGCGGGGCGGACCGGGTACACAAGATTGCTTTCATTCAGGAGACACCAGATGAAGTTTCTCGCCAAGCTGCGCCGCAACGAACAGGGCGCCACCGCCATCGAATACGGCCTGATCGCCGCCCTCATCGCCGTCGCCGCGATCGCCGCCATGCAGGGCCTGGGCTCGAACCTCAAGACGACGTTCGCCACGACCTCCGGCGCCATCGCTGAAGGCAATACTGCTTCGACTCAGGACGGCGCAGCCGCTGGCGGCAACAGCGGCACCTAATAAAGGCGCTAAAAGATTTAAGGACGGGCGGCAGGGAAACCTGCCGCCCTTTTCGCATGAGCTAAGAATATCTGCGGCATCACTTAGAAAAGCTGTAAAGCACGTCGTCATCCTGAACTTGTTTCAGGATCTATTTGCGACCAACAGCGGCGGTCTGTTACGCGAGATGGATCCTGAAACAAGTTCAGGATGACGACGATTTAAAAGCATCGCCGTTCCCAGAACCGCCCGCCTCTCAATACGTGACCAGCTTCACCTTCTGCCCCGGCACCAGCCGCGCGTTGCTCTCCAAGCCGTTCAGCACCAGAAACCGCTCCAGAGCCGCGTCCGTGTAGGCCATCCGCCCCGCCAGCGACTGCAAGGTGTCGCCAGCCTTTACAGTCACCACGGCCAGCCTTCGCGGCCTGACCTGCCCGGCCTCGCCCGCCGTGATCCGGCGCATGCTCTTGAACATGCCGTTGAAGGCCCCTGCCCCGCCGACCCGGGTGATGGTCAGGAAGTGATAGGCCTTGCCGCCCCCGAAGTCGTAGGCGAACACAGCCACATCGACCGGCCCGCTGGAAGCCTGGACCCGCGCGACCCCGTAAGCCGCCGTGATGCCGTCCACGCTGGTACGCTCGATGCTCGAAGGCTCGATCCGCGCCTGCCCCGATTCGGTCAGGCTGGAAAATACCGTCTGGATATAGGCATCGAGCCCGGTTCCGAGCGGTCCGCCGGAGAATTGCGCCTTGCCGGAATTGCCGTTGATCGAAACGGCCTGCGTGCCGTTCACCAGATAGAAGCCGTCCGGAGCCTGGAACGCCAGACGCAAGTCGGGATGGGTGAAGCGATTGCCCTCGATGATGCCCTGCTTCGGGTCATCGCCATAGACCAGCCCGTCGATTCGCGTGAGGAAGGCATCGCGGTTCGTCGTCCCCGTCGCACCGGAACCTGCCTGCTTCAACGCATCGCGCACGCGGGAAGCCGGATCGGGGTGAGTCGAGGCCCATTGCGGAACCTGATTCGACGTGCCGCGCAACTGCGCCTCCAACGCGTTCTGGCGCGCCAGGCTGTTCAGCACGCCCGCCATGGCCTGCGGATCGTAACCGGCGCGCTTGAGGTAACTGATCCCCAGACGGTCCGCTTCCAGTTCCTGCCCGCGCGAATACTTGAGCGTGAGCATCTGCGAGCCCTGCGAGGCCAGCTGCTGGCCAAGCCGGCCGAACGCACTATCGCCCAGCAGGACGCCCGAAAGCAGGGATCCCAGCACGCCCAGCAACTGATTGCGCGAGGCGGCCTCCTGCCGCTTGGCCGAATGGCGCGCGGCAACGTGACCTACTTCATGGCCAAGCACGCCCGCCAGTTCGGCCTCGTTGTTCATAAGCGCGGTGAGCTGGCGCGTAACGTAGACGTAGCCGCCGGGGATGGCGAAAGCATTGTTGACCGGCGAATTCAGCAGTGTGACCGTGAAGTCGCCGCGCGCATTTGAGAGGCCGGACTGGATGGCGATGGTCTTGCCCACCTGCTCGACGTAGCCCGCCTGCGGCCCCGTTACCGATCCGCCGAACTCCGCCAGAAGTTCGGGATGCGCCTTGGCGCCTGCGGCCTTGTCCGCGCGGCTGATGGACGTGACCGTTGCGGGATAGGCCGCGGCGGCCACCGCCACGCCGGTGGAACTCGGAGCGAGGGCCAGCAGAACCGCGCCTGTAGCCCCTGCCACGAAAGCAGCCTTTATCGCCGGATTTCGTCGGGCCGACTGGACTGCTGGCATGAATTTCCCCTCCAAAGAATGAATCCTTCAAGCAACGGAAGCGGCGAAGCGTGGTTCCCGCTCAACCGCGCGCGAGCGGATGACGGGCGTTGACCAGGGCCACCAGCCGCGCGCTGTCGACATGGGTGTAGATCTGGGTCGTGGCGATATCGGCATGGCCCAGCAGCATTTGCAGAACGCGCAAGTCGGCACCGCCTTCGAGCAGATGCGTGGCAAAGGCATGACGCAGGACATGCGGCGAAACCCGTGTGGGATCGATCTCCGCACGCACCGCCAAGGCCCGCAACAGCTGGAACAGCCGGACCCGCGTGAGATGGCCGCTTTCACCGCTGGACGGAAACAGGAACTTCGAGGTTCCCCGTCGCACCGCCAGCCAGCGTGACAGCACCGTCCGCGCCCTACCGCTCACCGGCACCATGCGCTGCTGTCCGCCCTTGCCGGTGACATGAAGGAACGGCGCATCGCGAGGCACTGCCGCCAGCGGCAGCGAAACGAGTTCCGTCGCGCGCAAGCCCGATCCGTAGAGAAGCTCCAGCAGAGCCAGCAGGCGAACCGCGTCGGATCGTTCCGCCGCCGCCTCGGCTTCCGCCGTCGCCAGGAAGCGTTCCACTTCCTCATGCGAAAGCAGGCGTGGCAACGGTCGCCGGGTGCGGGGTTTCGGCAGTGCCGGGGAGGGATCGTCCGCGCGCAGGCCCTCGTCGACGAGGAAGCCGTAGAACTGGCGCAGCGCCGAACACCGTCGGGCCAGGCTGGAGGCGGCAAGCCCGCTCCAAGCATCCCCGAGGGCAGCAAGCGAATTGCCATCCGCCAACGACAGATCACCCAGCTCTTCCTCGGCGGCGGCTAGGTCGCGGCGATAGGCTGCCAGCGTGTTCGCGGCGGCGCCTCGCTCGGCGGCCAGCATCGCCAGGAATCGCTCGGCGTAATCGTGATTCGCCTTGTTCGATCCCGTCACGCCGGATCAGGCCCGCGCCACCGCTTCCGCCGCGATCATCCGCGCCTCTGCCTCCAGGCCCACCGTGCGAAGTGCAGAGACGATATGATAGAGATAGCGCGGCGTCATGCGTTGCCAGCTGCCTCCCTGCATCCCCAGCCCCGCCAGGAAAGCGACGCTGGCGGCATCTCCAGCCGTAGCGGCCCGGTCGATCGCGGTTGTGAAGTGCGTGGTGCTGTCGAGTTGCAGGCCCCACTCTCCGGAGTAGCGCGAAGAGGCGCCTTCATCGATCCGGCCCAGCCCCGCCAGGCCGGCTACCAGAAACGCGCTCTTACGCTTGTTGGTGCTCTCGTCCGATCCGTAATAAGTATCGACGGCGCCGGAATCCACCGCCCGAATGCGGCCCGGCGCGGCCAGCGTCAGCAGACCCCAGCCCTGGGTGCCCGATGCCACGATCGGCGACCAGGCCAGCGCATTGGTGTCGTAACCGGCGGCCAGCATCGAGGCGATCAGCGCGGCGGCATCGCCTTCCATGTCCTTGCTGGGCGCGATGCGGGCTGCGGCGGCAGCGGTCAGCACTTGGCGCGCGTAAGTTGCCTCTGCTCCGTTGGCGCCGCTCCAGAGGCTCTGCATGGCGGAAAGTCGTGCGGCGGGCGCGTCGAGCGTATAAGCATCGCGCAGACTTTCCGCGCGTTTCTGCCAGTCTCCGGTGACGTCGGGATCGGCGTAGACCTGGGCGTACAGGTCCACCATCGCCGCATTGGACAGCACACCGCTGGCAGCGGCACGATCGGCGGCGACGGCCCGACGTTCCAGCCCGACCATCGGCGCCAGCGCCGTGATATAGTCGTAGGCCGGGCCGGCACCGCCCATGGCGCTTTCCGGCGGAGCGAGGCCGACGCCGATCGCCAGCCCATAGCGCCAGGGCGTCATCGTATCGACGCCGTCCCACTCGATCGTCACGGCCTTGCGCGAGCGCCCGGCGGCTCCGGCATATTTCTGCGCGAGCAGCGAATCGATGCGCGCCATCTTGCCGCTCACACGGGCTTTCTCCAGCCGCGAAAGTGCGGCGGCGCCGCTACCGCGAAAGGCATCGCAAATGGACTGCTGCGCGCTCCACTCCGAACCTTCTCCCTGCGCGCCCTGGATCGAGAGAACGGGGCACATGCCGGTGAAATCGGCGGTGCGCTGGTAGACATCGAAGGCCGCGCGCGTGATGTCCGGCGTGAAGTTGGAGATGTCCAGCCCCTGGAGCAGCGCGCGCGCCGCATCGGTTTCGCCCATGCGGATCAGCAGGCCGACGCGCAGCGACAGGAACTGCTGCGGGCTCATGCCGACCGGCGCCTGTAGCCGCGAGGCAAGCGCGCGGCGCAGCAGGATATGGCCCCAGCGAGAAACCATCGTTCCGCGATTGGCGGCGATGGCGGTCTGCACCAGATAGGGATTCTGCGCGGAGAGCGAGGTGGTTGCGATGCCACCTTCCGCTTCATCCACCAGGCCGACCTGCTCCATCGACCGACGTGCACCGGCCGGCATGTCGAGGTTGAGCTTATCGGTCAGCAACTGCTCGAATGCTTCGGGCGACATGCCCTGTAGTTCCTCGAGCGTCGGCATGCGCGTGAGCGTGCTCTTGCCCTCCGCATTGGTCGTGATCAGCGCATCGGGAGCGAAGATCGGGATCGGCTCGACCGGCAGGGCCTGGACTACCGGGGTCGAGACCGATCGCGGCGCCGCGGCATTGCCAGAGGTGGTGGCACCCGAAGAGGGACGGCCGGAAGGCGCGGCGGGCGTTGGCGTCGCCGCGGGGCGCGCGGGCTCGTCGAACATCTTGGGCAGCAGCGATTCGGGCGCGTCCTGCGCCACTGCCCAGGCGGAGGTCAGCCCTAATGCGGCGCCGGCCAGCAGATGCCAGCTTCTGATACGCAGACCCGTCATACGCAGGCCCATGATACCCCGGCTCATTCAGGCGACTCCGGAACCGCGACCGGCTGGACGATATCCTTCACGGGCGAACGCCCGCCGTCCATCCAGGCCCAGACTGCGATCAGGATCGCCACCAGAACGACCATCGGTGCGACGATGGAAACAGCAGCCACGCCTGAGAACTTGCGCCCGCGTTTTGATATCGTCACTCGCCTTCCTTCACCGATGCTTGCGCTGCGACCTAGCGCAACTATAGGCGTTGGAGCAATGGACGTTCAACAAACCCGGTTTTCCGCACAGGAAATTGCCGCGCTCGCGCGGCGCATCGACCGCCCCATCGTGCTGGTCGGGATGATGGGCGTCGGCAAGTCGAGCGTGGGGAAGCGCCTCGCCACGCTTCTGGATTGTCCCTTCGTCGATGCCGACGAGGAGATCGAGCGTTCCGCCCAGATGACGATCCCGGAGATCTTCGAGACTTACGGGGAAGCCTATTTCCGCGATGGCGAACGGCGGGTGATTTCCCGCCTGATCGATGCAGGACCGGAGCCCCGAGCCGGTCGCTGCGTCATCGCCACCGGCGGCGGCGCTTTCTGCAATGCGGAAACACGGCAGCTGATCCTCGACAAGGCGATCACCATCTGGCTCGACAGCGAAGTGGACACCCTGGTCGAGCGCACCGCGCGCAAGGATAACCGCCCGTTGCTTCAGGGCGGCAATCCCAGGGATATCCTGGCCCGGCTGCGGGAAGATCGCCAACCGCACTATGCGCTCGCGCCGATCCACGTCATGAGCCACAGTGGGCCGCACATCCAGACGATCAACAAGGTACTCCAGGGAATTTCGCAATGGCTGTAATCCCCGTCGATATCGCCGGCCGCCCTTACGAGGTCAGGGTGGGCGCGGGCCTGCTCGCCGAACTCGTACCCCAGTGCCGCGGCCTCCTCCGCAAGCGGGGCGTGCCGATCATCACCGATGCCCATGTCCATACGGCCTGGGGCGAAGTGGTCGAGAACAGCCTTCGCGAGAACGGCCACGAGCCGCACTGGCGCATCCTGCCTCCGGGCGAGGGCACGAAATCGTGGGACGAGCTGGCGGCTACCGTGAACTGGCTGCTTTCGCTGGAAGTGGAACGCGGCGATCACATCATTGCGCTGGGCGGCGGCGTGATCGGCGATCTCACCGGCTTCTGCGCCTCCGTGCTCAAGCGCGGCTGCAAGTTCATCCAGGTGCCGACGACCCTTCTCGCGCAAGTCGATTCGAGCGTGGGCGGCAAGACGGCGATCAACACGCCCGCCGGCAAGAACCTCGTCGGCGCGTTTCACCAGCCCTCGCTGGTCCTTGCCGACCTGTCGGCCCTGGAGACGCTGCCACCGCGCGATTTCCTGGCGGGATATGCCGAAGTGGTGAAGTACGGCCTGATCGACGATGCCGACTTCTTCGCCTGGTGCGATGCCAATGCCGCCGCCATGATCGCCGGGGACAGCCAGCTTCGCGAATATGCCGTCGCGCATTCGGTGGCGAGCAAGGCGCGTATCGTCGCCGAGGACGAGTTCGAAACCACCGGCCGTCGCGCCCTGCTCAACCTGGGCCACACGTTCGGCCATGCCCTGGAAGCAGAGACCGGCTTCTCCGACCGCCTCCTCCACGGCGAGGCTGTGGCGCTGGGCATGGTGCTGGCGGCCCGTTACTCGGCCCACCGCGGGCTGATGCCGCGTGCCAGCGCAGAGCACGTGGCCAGCCACATCGCCGGCGTCGGTCTGCCCGCAAGCCTGCCAGCGCTCGGCGTCACCTGCGATGGCGCCGCGCTGGTGAAGCACATGCTGCATGACAAGAAGATGGACGCCGGCACCCTGCCCTTCCTGCTGATGAAGGGCATAGGGCATACCTATCTCGACAAGAACGTCTCGCTGGAAGACATCGCCACCTTCCTCGACATCGAATTGAACCGGCAGGACTAAGAGCCCGTTTGGAACCTTTCCAAAAGCGAATTTCACGCAGCGGCCGGACCGTGCCTGCGGCGCGATGAGCCCCCTGCCCGGCGGAAACGCCGATGGGGCCTAGCGCGTTGTTTTTATTCCTCCCCTACGAGAGGACACGCCATTCTGATGGCCTTTCGAGGTCCGGGGGCGTACGGGAAGGCGACAGGTCGATCGGGTCTGTCGCCTTTTCCGTTATGTGCCCTTCCGCTTCTGTTACAGCGACTTGCTTCTGATCTCTCGGCACTTTCCCGACCTGACGTGACATTACCGTGACGCGCCACTATGGTGCGCGTTGACATAACAAAAATACCGGGTCGTCACAGAATCAGGCCAGAGAGACTAACATTCCATGACCGTTGCCGAAGCTACCCCCGAACTTGACTTCCCCGAGGAAGTCGAGCGGAACGACCGTGCGTTCCTGGGCCACCCGAAAGGGCTGGGCTATCTTTCCTTCGTCGAAGGATGCGAACGTTTCTCGTACTATTCCATGCAGACGCTGCTCGTGCTCTACATGGTCAAGTACCTGCTCCTGCCCGAGAATATCGGCCAGGTCGTCGGCCTCTCCTGGCTGCGCGGCTGGCACTATGCAGGGCTTGACGGGCAGCCGCTGGCCTCGGCGATCTTCGGCGACTACACCTCGCTGGTCTACCTGACGCCCATCCTCGGCGGCATTGTCGCGGACCGCTGGCTGGGCCGCAAGGCCACGCTGATTGCCGGAGCCGTGGTGATGTCGTTCGGCCATTTCCTCATGGCCTTCGAGGGCATGTTCCTGCTGGCGCTCCTATCGCTGGTGGTGGGCGTGGGCTTGTTCAAGGGCAATATCGCCAGCCAGGTCGGCGAACTCTACAGGCCCGGCGACTTGCGCCGGGCGATGGCGTTCCAGATCTTCTACATCGCCATCAACGTTTCCGTCATCGCCGCCCCGCTGATCGCCGGCACTCTGGGCGAAAAGGTCGGTTGGCATTACGGTTTCGGCACGGCCGGCGTGGTCATGGTGCTGGGCCTGATGATCTACCTCAAGGCCGGACCGTGGCTTCCAGCCGACAACCGCGCCCGCAAGGGTGAAAAGGCCCCGAAGATTCGCCTTACCCGCTCCGACTGGCCGCGCCTCGGAGCGCTGGCCGTCCTTGTCCCGGTGCTTGCCGTCGCGATGATGAGCAACCAGGAAATCTTCAACGCCTACCTCGTCTGGGCGGACGAGAAGTTCCAGCTCACCTTCTTTGGCGAAACCCTGCCGACAAGCTGGATGATCACGATCGATGCGACACTCAGCTTCTCGATGCTGGTGGTCGTCGCTGCGTTCTGGAAGTGGTATTCCGGCCGCACCGGCCGCGAGCCGGACGAACTGGGCAAGATGATCATCGGCTCGGTCTTCAGCATGATGGGCGGCATGTGTCTGGTGATCGCGGCGGCCACTGCCGGCGATGCCAAGATCGGCCTGTTCTGGCCGGTGATGTTCCACCTGTTCAACTCCATCGGCTTCGCGCACATCATGCCGGTCAGCCTCGCCCTGTTCACCAAGGTCGCCCCGCGCGCGCTCAATGCGACGGTAGTGGGCATCTACTATCTGGCGTTCTTCGGCGCGAACAAGGTGGTGGGCGAAGTGGGCGGCTGGTATTCCTCGATGGATACCGTGTCGTTCTGGCTGATCCACGTCGCCTCGGCCGCCGTGGGCCTGATCGCCTTCGCCGCATTCAAGATCGCGCTGGGCAAGACGCTGGCGGGGAATATCGTCGAAACCTGATTTCGAAGTACCGCCGTCCCGGCTGCCGGGGCGGCGAGATCGCCTGTCTATCCGAACACGGCGACCGACTGCATCCCCGAGATCACCGGCTCACCGGAGGCACTCCACTGAAGGATGTGTTCGCTGGCCCCGCCGCTGCGGGCGAATTCGCTGGTGGACCGCAAGAGCCACCAGCCATCCTCGGTCGTCGGCGCCGGTTCCAGCATGTTGACGTGCCAGTGCATCGAACTGATCGGCACCTTGAAATTGACGAGCGGCAGCACCGCCGTCGGCAAGGCATCACCCACCAGCACCGCTTCCAGCGCCGGATCGAGCCCCTCGCGCTGCCGAAGCCGTACCCACCAGCACAGATCCGCCTCTCCCAGGGCAGACTTCGGCAAGGCGAAACGAGCATCGAAGTTCTCGCGAAGGAACGCCGGCGCCTGCTCCATCGGCACCGGTCTGGCCTCGGCGGGCGGCGTCACGCCCTCCGGCATGGGATAGCCGGCGATATCGGCCGCGCTTTCGATCCGGCGCATGAAAACGAAGCTGGCGGTGAAGCCCACCCCCTTCTCGTCCGACAGTTCTGCTGCGACCCATGTGGCATTGCGCCCCTTGCGCACCACCCGTGCCCGCGCTTCCACGCGGCCAGCCAGCGGAGCGATCATCGCGAACTGGGCCGAGCGCAGCGGCGGAAGCTCCGGATCGACGCGTTGCGCCGCCGCCAGCGACAGCGCCGAAGTCAATCCTCCATAAGCGGTGCGACCCTGAAGCCAGTCTTCGGTGATGTCGAAAACGAAGCCGCCCTCGATCTCCTCCGCTGCGGCCAGCAGCGCGGCAAAACCCGTCATCAGAACAACCTCGAACCGTTGGGAACCGGCCTGTCCGGTGCGAAAAGGACCACCCGGCCCTCCTCGTCCGCGAAGCCGAGCGTCAGCGCCTCGGACACGGCCTTGCCGATCTGGCGCGAGGGAAAGTTCACGACCGCCGCCACCTGCCGCCCGATCAGCTCTTCCGGGGAATAGAGCGCGGCGACCTGCCCCACGCTCTTGCGCTCACCGATGCCGGGCCCGAAATCGATCCGCAATTTAAGGCTCGGCTTGCGCGCCCCCTCGTAGACTTCCGCGGCGACGATGGTGCCGACGCGAATGTCCACTTTCAGGAAGTCGTCGAAGGTGATCTGCTCTGCCGCAGGCGCGACAGCATCGTGTTCCAGGTGCATTTATTCCATTTCAAGGATCACGGCGTCCACCGCAAGGCTCTCACCGGCCTTGGCGTTGACGGACTTCACCGTGCCCGACTTCTCGGCGCGCAGGATGTTTTCCATCTTCATGGCTTCGACGACGGCCAGCGGCTGCCCTGCCTCCACCTTGTCTCCCTCGCCCACATGGAGCGCGACGAGCAGGCCCGGCATCGGGCAGATCAGGTACTTCGAGAGATCCGGCGGAATCTTTTCGATCATGTGCCGGCTGAGCGACGCCACGCGGCTGGGCAGGATCTGCACATCGTGGATCGCGCCGCGCGTGGTCATTTTCAGACCCGTGCGTGTAGGCGCGACGCGGATGCCGATGGTTTCTCCGTCGATCTCGGCCTCGATCAGGCGATCGCCGGGCGTGTATTCCATCGCCAGCTCGACCTCGACGCCGTTCACCGTGACGTCCTCGTCGTCGATGACGACTTCATAGGCCGCCTTGTCGATGGTGACGGTCCATTCCGAGGGTGGTGCAAGGCGATGCGGCGCCAGTTGCCCATCGACGCGGCGCGCTCGGTCCGCCCGCGCGGTGGCGACGAAAGCGGCGACGGCGGCCAGCTTGCCCTTCAGTTCGTCCGATGCAGGCGCGCCGGTGAAGCCTTCGGGATATTCCTCGGCGATGAAGCCGGTGGTCAGCTCACCCGAGCGGAAGCGCGGGTGCTGCATGATGGCCGAAACGAAATCGATGTTGTGGCCAAGGCCCTCGATCTCGAACTGGTCGAGCGCCGCCACCTGCTTGTCCGCCGCCTCGTCGCGGGTTTCGCCCCAAGTGATCAGCTTGGCGATCATCGGGTCGTAGAACATCGAGACTTCGCCGCCTTCATAGACGCCGTCGTCCACGCGGATGCCATCCACGCCGCGGCGCCCGTTGGCGTCCTCGTCCTCGGTCCAGCCATCGACGGGCGGCTGATAGCGCACGAGGCGGCCGGTGGAGGGCAGGAAGCCGCGATAGGGATCTTCCGCGTAGACGCGGTTCTCGATGGCCCAGCCGTCGATCTTCACGTCGGCCTGCGTCATTTCCAGCTTCTCGCCGGCAGCTACGCGGATCATCTGCTCGACCAGATCCACGCCGGTGATCGCTTCGGTGACCGGGTGCTCCACTTGGAGACGGGTGTTCATTTCGAGGAAGTAGAAGCTCTCGCCCGTCGGATCGGCGCCCGAGACGATCAGTTCGACGGTGCCCGCCGAGTAGTAGCCCACTGCCCGCGACAGCGCGACGCACTGTTCGCCCATGGCCTTGCGCATCTTCTCGGTGACGAAGGGCGACGGCGCTTCTTCCACCACCTTCTGATGGCGGCGCTGGATCGAGCATTCGCGCTCGTTCAAGTAGAGGATATTGCCGTGCTTGTCGCCGAGGATCTGGATCTCGATGTGGCGCGGGTTGAGGATGAACTTCTCGATGAAGACGCGGTCGTCGCCGAAGGAATTGAGGCCCTCGCGCTTCACGCTTTCGAAGCCCTCGCGCACGTCCTTTTCGTCGTAGGCAAGGCGCATGCCCTTGCCGCCGCCGCCGGCACTGGCCTTCATCATCACCGGATAGCCGATCTCGTTCGAGATGCGCACGGCGTGCTCGGTATCCTCGATCTCGCCCACGAAGCCGGGCACGACGTTGACGCCGGCCTGCATGGCGAGCTTCTTGGACTCGATCTTGTCCCCCATCGCGGCGATCGCGCCTACCGGGGGACCGATGAACTAGATACCTTCTGCGGCCAGAGCCTCGGCGAAGGAGGTGCGCTCGGACAGGAAGCCATAG
>NZ_DAMDBA010000109.1:0-13114 GCF_032093395.1 Novosphingobium sp. | reverse complement strand
GCGGTGACCTTGCGCGCTGCCTCGATCGCTTCCCAGCGTGCGTTGGCGCCGTCAGGCCGGGTGCCGATATCGTTATCGGTCAAGGCGCGGGTGAAAGAGGGCGCGCCCCCCGTCAACAGCGGCTTGCCGCCCGCGGCATAGCTGGTAACGAGTCCGGTCGTGCGATCCACTGTCAGCGTCGCGCCGCCGGCGGAAAGACGATAGCTGCCCGCATCCTGCGCCAGCGCGACCTTGACCGGCCGCGCCACATCGGGGGTCGGGCTGGTGCCGAGCGAGAACTGCTCCCAACCGACCACCGCTCCGGCCTTTACTAGCGGCACCGAACCTTCCCTGGCGGTGGCCCGCACGGTCAGCATGTATTCCGAGCCGGGCTTACGTTCGAAAGCAGGGAGCGGCACCGAGAAGGCCTGCTTGCCCCGCGCAGGGGTGGCGAGCGCGGGCAGAGCGCCATGAGCGATGGCCACCCCATCCTCATCCAGTTCCCAGTCGAAGGCAAAGCCAGACAGGTCGCGGAAATCGTGGCGGTTGAGCACCTCGATCCGCCCGGCTCCGGCATCGAGCGCGGCAAACTGGATCGGCGAATAGACCTTCTGCACTTCGAAAAGCTGCGGGTTCGGCGTACGGTCGGACTGGTTGAGACCGTCTCCGAACTCGATCTCGCCGCGCGGATTGGGGCCGAACGAACTGCCGTCTCCCCAATAGCGGCGCCCATCGGCGGTATAGCGATAGATCGACTGGTCCACCCAATCCCAGATGAAGCCGCCCTGCAGACGGTCTTCATGGGCATGGATGGTGTCCCAGATCTCCTTGAAATTGCCGCCGGAATTGCCCTGCATATGGGCATATTCGCACTGGATCATCGGCTGCGGATATTTCTCGGGATGCGCGGCATAATCGACCATCTGCCCGATGGTGTCGTACATCGGCGCATAGATATCGACGTAAGGGTTCGGACGGTGGTCGCTGATCTGCGAGTGGCCGAGGAACGAGATGAGGCGCGTGGGATCGAGCGCGCGGGCAGCGGCGGCGGCCTTCTCGAACGTCGGCCCCACGCCCGTCTCGTTGCCCAGCGACCAGAAAATTACCGAGGCATGGTTCTTGTCGCGCTCGACCATGTTGGTGACGCGGCTGACATGCGCGGCTTCCCAGGCGGGATCGTAGCCGAGCAGATAAGTGGCATTGTCCTTCGCGCGGTTGGCGGCGGAGAGGTATTCGTGGCTCTCGATATTGGCCTCGTCCATAACGTAGAGGCCGTATTCGTCGGCCAGATCGTAGAGCCGCTCGTCGTTGGGATAGTGCGAGGTGCGCAGCGCGTTGACGTTGTTGCGCTTCATCAGTTCGATATCGCGGCGCATCGATTCCTCGGAAATCACATGGAAATGCTCCGGGTCATGTTCGTGCCGGTTGACGCCGCGAATGGTGATCGGTTGGCTGTTGACGGTGACAAGACCGTCCTTGATCGCCACCGTGCGGAAGCCGATGCGCCGTGCGGTCGCCTGTACGGTCTTGCCTTTGCGATCGATCAGTTCGACCATGAGCGTATAGAGATCGGGCGTTTCCGCCGTCCACGGGCGCACGCCGGGGATCGTGCCGTTAAGGGCGATCTCGCCGCCTGCAACTTTCGCGCTGCGAGTGAGCAGCACCTTGTCGCCGTCCAGCACCGTGGCCCGTACGGTCAGCCCGCGCGCGGCGGACGAGGTCTTGAGCGTCAGGTCCAGCGTGCCGTCGCGGTAATCATTGGTAAGGCCGGCACGCGCGAAAACATCGTCCACCCGCGCGCGCGGCGCGGCGATTAGGTAGACCGAACGTTCGATGCCCGAAACGCGCCAGAAGTCCTGATCTTCCAGATAGGAACCGTCCGACCAGCGCCAGACCCGGATCGATACCGAATTGCGCCCCGGCTTCACCAGGCGCGTCAGGTCGAATTCGGAGGGGAGCTTGGAATCCTCGCTATAGCCCACTTCCTGCCCGTTCACCCAGACCCGGTAGGCCGAGCCTGCCGCGCCGATATGCAGGATGACGTCGCTGCCCTTCCAGTCCGCCGGAAGATCGAAATCGCGGCGATAGGAACCGACCGGATTGGCATCGTGCGGGATCAGCGGGCGATTGGGCGGGAACGGATACTGTACGTTGTTGTAGACCGGGCGGTCGAAGCCCTGCGTCTGCCAGTCAGCCGGAACCTGGATCGGCTTCCAGCCCGACACGTCGTAATCCGGGCGGAAGAAGCCTTCCGGCGCCTTGTCGGCATCGGGGGTGAAATCGAACTTCCATGTCCCGTCCAGCGAAAGGAAGCGCTGCGAGCGAGAAGGATCATTGGCTACGGCGCGTTCGCGGTCCTCGAACGGGAAGCCGGTGGCGCGGGCGGGCAGCTTGCCCTTGGCGAAGACAGCGGGATTCTCCCAGTCGGGGCGCTCGGCAGAGACTTGCGGCTGGATCGGCTTCGGCACTGGCGTGGCCGCAAAAACGGATGTGGTGATGCCGATCGCGAGGCCTACGCTTGCCAACAGAAAGTGTCTCGGCGGCATCATTGGGCGAAACTCCATTCGAGGATAGCGGCGGGGCCATCGAAGGCGATCCGCAGATAACGGGCAGAACCCGGAGACGGCAGCAGGATGGGAGAGCCGGAAACGCCCTTCATCTCCTGCACCGTGCGCCATTGCCTGCCGTCATCGGACGCAAGCAGGCGCAGCGAGAACGGCGTGACCGGATCGGCGGGACGCAGTTCGCTGACGCCGATCTGGCGCCTGCGCCCGACGTCTGCCTGAAGCCATGCACTGCCCTTTGCTGGAGAGGCCCAGCCGGTGGCGTAATTGTCGTCGCCCGCCAGTGTTGCGGCATGGGCTGCATCCAGCATGGCGGAGGCGCTGAACCGCAAGGCCTGCCCGGCCCGGCGGCGATCGGCAGTGCCGGGGATATCCGGCCCGTCGTGCGTCGGCCGGACCACACGCAGACGGTCTCCCTCAACTACCAGCCGGTCCACCGCCACCTGACGCCGTACTTTGCCGTCCGCCGAGGGAAACGGCAGCGCCTGCCGGTGGTAGAGGATGAAGTCCTGCCCACCCGCCGCGAACACCGCATGGTGGCCGGGGCTGATCACGCTGCGGGCCGTATCGGTGGCGAGGATCGGCGCGTCCTCCGGCTCGGTGAACGGTCCAAGCGGGGAGGAGCCGACCGCATAGCGCACCTGATAGGTGTCCTTGGTGGTATTGCCCCAGCTGTACGTCAGAAAATAGCGCCCGCCGCGCTTGAACAGGAACGGGCCTTCAAAATAGTGCGCCGGAGTCACGTCCTGCGGCTCGCCATCGAAGGTCACCATATCGGGCTTGAGGCGTACCACATAGCAGCGCCCGTTCACCCAGTTGAGCCCGGAACCCCAGTAGAGATAAGCAGTGCCGTCATCGTCGATGAAGGCTTCGGCATCGATCATGTGGAAGCCGGGGCGGTAATTTCCCGGGATCAGCGGACGGCCTCCATTGGCGTCGCGCCATGGCCCGGCCGGGTGGTCGGCCACGCCCACCCAGACCTCGCTGCCGACCGAGACGTACATCCAGAATCGCCCGTCGTGCCCGCGCACGACCGAAGGCGCCCAGACCTTGCTCTTGTTCGAGGTCGGGCTGGTGGCCGCCAGCTTGGTCGGCCAGCTCGGCTCCGAGAAAGTCCAGTCACGAAAATTGCGCGAGCGCCAGAGGCCAAGCCGGTCGCCGCCCCACGGGTCTTCGGTGGCAAAGACGAACCACTCGCCCTCATGCTGCACGATCGAGGGATCGGCGAAATAACCGGGCAGGATCGGATTGCGCGCGCCCAAATCGAGCGCCGCCACCTGCTGCTGTTTTGCCGTGGTCGGCGCGGCATCCACGAGGAATGCCGCGCCCGTCAGGAGAACTGCCGCTGCTAGCCGGATCATCACTTACATGGCCTCGCCGATAGCTTCGAGCGAGCGGCGCTTGGTCTCGGGGAAGAACGCCAGCACAACTACGAACTGAAGCGCCATCATACCGGCGAAAAGCCAGAACGGCAGGCCGCGGGCATGGGCGGCCATCAGCGGGAAGCCGAAAGCGATGATCGCGTCCATGAACCAGTGGACCGAGGACCCGAGGCTCTGCCCGCGTGCGCGCACGTCGGTCGGGAAGATTTCGCTGATGTAGACCCAGATCACCGCCCCTTGCGAGAAGGCGAAGAACGCGATGAAACCGATCAGCAGGTAGAGCAGCCAGCTCTGCGGCGCACCGCCGCCGAAGATCACCGCGACACCCGACAGCGCAGCGGTAAGGCCGACCGAGCCGATCAGCAGCAGGGTCTTGCGGCCGATGCGGTCGATAACGGTAAGCGCGAGCGCCGTGAACAGCAGGTTGCAGGCGCCGATGACGATGGCCTGCCGGTCCGCCGAGACGCCGGTGAAACCGGCTGCCGCGAAGATGTCGTTGAGGTAATAGAGGATCGCGTTGATGCCGGAGAGCTGGTTGAAGGCGGCGATGGCGATGGCCAGCAGCATCGGCCTGTGGTGCCGCTTCCAGTTGAGGCGCGGGGCGTGCGCCTGCTCTTCCGCGCGGCGCCATACGGAGATCTCACCCGCAACATCGGCATTGCCCAGCCTGGTGAGTACGGTCGCCGCTTCAGCCTCACGCCCCTTGGCGAAAAGCCAGCGAGGGCTGTCGGGAATGGTGCGCATCATGACCAGCAGCACGACCGCGGGAAGCGCGGTCACCCCGAACTTCACGTGCCAGTCGAGCGCACCGAGTTCGAGGCTGGAGACGAAGTAGTTGCTCAGGTACGCGACGAGAATGCCCAGCACAACATTGAGCTGGAATGCGCCGACCATCATCCCGCGTCGTTCGGCAGGCGCGATCTCCGCGATGTAGACCGGCGCCAGCACCGAGGATGCGCCCACCGCGAAGCCCGCCAGCACGCGCATGATGAGCAGCATCGGCCAGTTCAGCGCGAACAGGCAACCAATGCCGGATACGAGATAGAGCAAGGCGATAACCGTCAGCGAGGACCGCGCGCCGTAGCGGTCTCCAGGGATGCCGGCGAGCAGAGCGCCCGCCAGCGTACCCCAGAGTGCGCTGGAGACGGTGATCCCGACGCCGGTGGCGTCGAGACCGAAGGCGTTGCGAATGCCTTCCGTGGTGCCGGCGATGACCGCCGTATCGAAACCGAACAAGAGCCCGGCGAGCGCGCCGACCAGCACGCCTCGGAAAAGCGTCGCATTCATCATCCCGTCCCCTTTTATCCGGCCATCACATCGTGAAGCGCACGCCGACGCGGAACGTGCGGCCGATCGCGTCGAAGTCGGAGATACCCGAGGGGCCGTTGGCCACATAGGGATTTATCAGCTTGTTGAAGACGTTGGTGACGCTGAGATAGGCTTCCCAATCCTGGTCGACCGGCAGCTTCGCTGCGATACGAGTGTCGAAAAGCACCTGACCGGCAAAATGGCGCTGCGGCAGATCGTCGGCCGCCGTGCCCTTGTCAAAGGCGCCGCCGCCGATGAAGCGTGCCTGGTTGAACAGCGATACCGCTCCGATCCGGAAGTCCGCCTGCCCGGTCAGGCGCCAGTGCGGAGCCGTACCGATCTGCCCGGCGCGGTCGATTGCGGCGACGCCCGGCGAGCTTTGCTCGTACTTGTCGATGTAGTTGCCGAGCAAGCGGGTGGAGATCACCGCATCCTTGTGCAGCCACGGAAGGTTCGAGCGATAGCTGGCTTCGAAATCGATACCGCGGGTGTCGAACGAGGCAAGGTTCTGGGTGACGATATCGATCTGCGTGAGTACGCCGTTCGCATCGCGGCTGATGAGCGCGCAGGCCGAGGCACTGCCGTTGTAGCAATCGTCGATCTCCTGCTGATACGACAGCGAGGCGATCGCATCGCGGATCTTGATATCATAGTAGTCGACCGAAAGGTTGAAGCCCGGCAGGAACGAAGGCGAATAGACCCCACCGAAAGTAAGGGTGTTGGCGACTTCCGGACGTAGATCCGGGTTGCCGCGCACAACCGAACGGACGTTGGTCGCAGTTGTGTTGGTGAACGGATCGTAGACTTGCGGTTGATAGCTGGTCGTACCGCGCTGGAACAGTTCGTAGAGGCTGGGCGCGCGGATATCGCGTGAGCGGGTGACGCGCAGGCGCAGGTCGTCGTAGAGTTCCCAGGTCAGGCCGGCCTTCCAGGTCGTCACCGAACCGCTGGTGCTGTAGTCAGTGCGGCGCACGGCCCCGTTGAAGTCCAGCGCCCGGATCAGCGGCAGGTCCTTCAGCAGCGGCAGGTCGAGTTCGAGGAAGGCTTCCTTGACGTTGTACTTGCCGCTCTGTGCCTTGGCATTGCCGACGCGGTAGGCACCTTCGGCATTGGTGATCGGGTTGTAGGCTTCCGACAGCGGATCGACCACTTGGTTGAAGCTCTGGCGGCGATATTCGACACCGGCGGCAAAGCCGACGTCACCGGCCCATAGCGCGAAGGGAGAACCGGCGATCGAGGCGGCGGTCACGAATTCGTTGAACTTCTGGTCGGCGGTATTCGTGCCTGTCACGTAGTTCAGCGCCTCGGCCGAGACCGGGTTGTTGCCGAAGACATTGACGGGAATGCAGCCGTTGCCCGGATTGGTCAGCGAGGAACGGCACACGATGTTGCCGTTGGCCGGGTTCACCACGGCATCGGCGGCATTGACGTAATTGGCCTGGATGAGGTCGTGATGCAGCGCCAGGTTGCGCGTGTTGCGCGCGGCTTCGGCATAGACGTTCCACTTGAGCCCGCCCAGCACGCTGCCTTCCGCGCCCAGTACGCCGCGAATGGTCTCGTTCGCTACTTTGACGCGGGTGCGCGGCAAGTCGCCGTCGTAGCGGCCCATGGTGAGCGTGGTGACACCCGCCCGGTCCATCATCGCGGCGAGTTCATCTGGCAGGTAGGCATTGTCGCGTGTCAGCCTGAGCGCGGTAGTGCCGAGCTGGTTCGAATAGGAGCCGACCTGATAGTCGTTTTTGGTCTTGCCGTAGTTGCCTTCCGCGAAGACCGTGAAGCTGTCACTGACGTCGTAGGCGAGACGCGAAAAGACAACCTTCTTCTCCAGTCCGGCGATCAGCGGTGCGAACTGCGGGCGCGGGCCATCGCCGCCGATCATCGTCGACCCGGTTACGCTGGAGCCGTAGTTGAAGGCGATGGGGTTGCCGTTCGCATCGAAGGTCGTGCCCCTCAGCGGACCGCTGGTAATGAGGCCGCCGAAATTGGCATTGGCCACCCTTACGTTGCAGGCGAAATCGCGCCTGGTTGCCGAACCTGCCGGGAGCGAAATGGGCTGGCAGCTCTGCCGCGAGAATGGGCGTTCCAGGCGGTCGTCGACACCGGCATTGCGGAAGTATTCGCCGCTGATCAGGAAATGCGCACGATCGTCGGCAAAGCGGGTGCCAAAGGCGAGTTCGATCTTCTGCTCGTCATTGTCGCCATAAGTCGTGATACCGCTCTGGACGTTGCCGGTGAGGCCGGTGAACTTCTTGTTGATGATGAAATTCACAACGCCGCCCACGGCATCGGAGCCATAGGCCGCCGAGGCGCCGCCGGTCACCACTTCCACGCGCTCGACCAGCGCCTGCGGGAACATGTTGGTATCCACCTGCCCGCTGCCGTCGCTGGGAATGAAGCGGCGGCCGTCGAACAGGGTGAGCGTGCGGGTGGTGCCGAGGTTACGCAAGTTGAGGTAGGCGCCGCCCTGCCCGCTGGAGGTCTGCGCACCGCGCGGCCCCGCCGAGGACGAGAGCGCCGGAAGCTGCTTCAGCGCGTCGCCAAGCGTGCTGGGCGACGCGGCATTAAGCTGCGCCGCGCTCGTCACCGTTACCGGCGTCGGGCGGTTGAAGCCGGAAAGCGGAATGCGGCTGCCGGTGACGACGATGTCCTCGGTCGAAACTACAGGTTGCTCATCTGCAGAAGCATCTGCCTCTTGCGCAAAGGCCGCCGTGTGCGTGAACAGGGCGAGCGCCGACACTCCGCCCAGTACGGTGAACCGCTTTGTCATCTTATGAATCTCCCCTCCAAAGGATTTTGTATGGCATCGCCCCTCTGGGCGTCCGTCGTCGCGTCAGCTAAGGCGCTGCGCCGATTGCAGCAGGCCGCGTATGTAGCCGTAGCAAAAGGCGAAATTCTCGGCCCGGGGCGTCCACACCGGCTTGCCGTCCACCACTTGCGGATCGTCCATGCCGGGCACGTGATCGGGCATGATCATGCCGTCGTAGCCGACTTCCGCATACGTCTGGAGCGCGCGGACCATGTCGATGTCGCCCTCGTCCGGGAAACTCTCGTTGAAGCGGTCGCGGTGGCCCTGGATATTGCGGAAGTGGACGTTGAAGATCTTCTTGCGGCTGCCAAACCAGCGGATCACGTCGAAGATCTGATTGGCCGGATCGGTCAGGTTCTCGCAAACCGATCCCTGGCAGAAATTGAGGCCGTGATAAGGGCTCTCGTTGATCTGGACGAACCGCTGCAGCCCTTCCACGGTGCCCAGCACATTGGTGATGCCCTGATAGCCACCGGGCGGCGTGCCGGGGTCCTGCGGGTGGCAGGCGATGCGCACCTTGGTCTCGTTGGCGATCGGCACGATGCGGTCGAGGAAATAAGTGATCCGTTCCCAGAACAGGTTGGCATCGACCACTCCGGCGCGCGTCAGCGGGGTCGCGGGCTTCGCTTTCAACAAGTCCCAGGCGAAGTAATGCGATCCGCCGCGCCCTTCGACCGCCGCGGTGCGCAGCACGCCCAGCAGGCTCATGTTGTACTTCACCGCCGGGATGCCCGCTGCCGCGCAGTTGCGCAGTGTGGTGGCGAAAGCCTCGATATCGCGGTCGCGCTCGGCACCGTCGCCCAGCATGATCGCAGGGTGCTTCTCGCGGTCGATATGGGTTGACCCCAGCAGGTCCGGCTCCAGCATGTCGAGACTGAGGCCGTGGCGCTCCGCCCTTTCGCGAAGGCGCGAGAGTTCGTCGACGGTCGGATAGAGCCGACCGTCAGCCACGGCAGCGCGGGCGCAGATATTGGTGACACCGAAGCGCGCGAAGTCTGCAAAATGCGCCTCGCTGGACGGCATGCTCTGGCAACCGAGCTTCATGAGATAAGGCTTGCGACCCGAAGCGCCCGCCGCGCCGGGCTTCGCGGAGCGCGCCGAGACCGCCTGAGCCCCACCGGCCAGCGTCAGCGATGCGCCCGCGCCTACTGCCAGCATGAAGTTCCTGCGATCCATCGTCACTCCCCCGATTGGCGACCGGCTGATTTTCCGGTCCGCTATTGCCTTGCGCCGCCTTGTCAGCGGTGAAAGGCTCATTGCGGGATTTGCCCTACAAATACCAATGCCAATTCTGGCTTGATCCATGCCGAACGCACACTGACAATCGATTGGTGGTTCGATGGGACTTGGACCTACAGCCCGATAATACGGAGGTTCACGCCTCTCTCAAGCGTGGAAGGATAACAATCCAGCCAACAAGGGCATCGATCGATTGCCTAATTGGGTTGGACCCGATCCACCCCCTGCCATAACGCCCACTGGCACAAAGGTGTGTCTTACTGTTTTGGAAGAGGTCAGTTCACGATGTTTAGCCCCGTGGAAGTCGGATCGAAGTTGGGGACCGGCCTGCTGTCGTTTCCCGTCACCCATTTCGACGCCGAGGGTCGGTTCCTGGAAGCCGACTATCGCGCACACTGCGCATGGATGCTGGAGCATGAACTGGCCGGCCTGTTCGCTGCAGGTGGCACCGGCGAGTTCTTCTCGCTGACGCCGGACGAAGTGGGCGAAGTAGTTGCTGCCGCCGTTGCCGAAACCGCCGGACGCATTCCGGTCATCTCGGGCTGCGGCTATGGCACCGCGATCGCCACCGACATCGCCCGCAAGGCCGAAAAGGCGGGGGCCGACGGCCTCCTGCTGCTGCCGCCCTATCTGATCGGCTCGAACCAAGACGGCCTTGCCAACCATATCGAAGCCGTCTGCCGCGCAACCGGCCTTGGCGTGATTGTCTACAACCGCGACAACGGCATCGTTACCGACGAGACGCTTGCCCACTTGTGCGAGCGCAACCCGAACCTCGTCGGCTTCAAGGACGGCGTCGGCGACATCGAACTGATGGCCCGTATCCAGGCCCGCATGGGCGACCGCCTGACCTACATCGGCGGCCTTCCCACTGCTGAAACCTTCGCCACGCCCTATCTGGCGATGGGCGTGACGACGTACTCCTCGGCGATCTTCAACTTCCTGCCCGAGTGGGCCTTGCGCTTTTACGCTGCAGTGCGCGCGGGCGACCATGCCTTCGTCGTCGAGCAGCTCAATACCTTCGTGCTGCCGTACATCGCCCTGCGCAGTCGCGGACGCGGCTATGCGGTCTCGATCGTCAAGGCAGGCATGCGCGCTGTGGGCCGCGATGCCGGGCCGGTGCGCACGCCGCTGGCCGATCTCTCCGCTGCCGAGCAGGAAGAACTGGCCGCACTGATCGCGCGCGTATCGGACGTGGCCCCGATTGCGGCCTGATCGTTCGATAGCATGAGTGTCACAGGGTGACAGGCCAGATCGGATGGCCTAGTCGGTTGGCGATGTTCGATCTCAGCCAACTGCGCTGCTTCGTCGCGGCCGCCGAAGAGCTTCATTTCGGCCGCGCCGCGCGGCGACTGAACATGACCCAGTCGCCGCTCAGCCGGCAGATCCAGCTTCTGGAGCGGATCCTCGGCGTCACCCTGCTCGAAAGGACGAGCCGGCAGGTGCAACTGACACCTGCCGGCAGTGCCTTCCTGATCGAATCCCGTCGCATCCTGCGCCTTGCCGAAGGCGCCGCGCTCGCCGCCCGGCGCATTGCCAAGGGCGATGCGGGGCGCGTGGTGATCGGCTTCACCGCTGCCTCGGGCTACGATCTGCTGCCGCGCATCGTTGCGCAGGCACTGGCCAAGCTTCCCAACATCGAACTTGAACTGCGCGAGATGGTGACATCGGAGCAGCTCGACGCGCTGCTGACGGGCCTGATCGACCTCGCCTTCGTGCGCCCGCCGATCGACCGGGCCGAGTTCGACCACGTGCTGATCCACCGCGAACCGATGCTGGCCGCCCTGCCTTCCGGCGATCCGAGGCAGGCCAAGGCCGCGCTCGACCTGTCGGACTTCGACGACAAGCCGCTCATCATGTACAGTCGGCAGGGCGCCGGATATTTCCACGAGATGCTGGTGAAGCTGTTCGCCGAAGCTGCGGTCACCCCCAGCTATGTGCAGCATGTGACGCAGATCCACTCGATGCTCGGCCTCGTCCGCTCGGGACTTGCCGCCGCTATCGTGCCGGAAGCAGCCAAGAGCCTGCACATGACCGACGTGCACTTACGCACGATCCGTACGACGCCCGAGGCGCCGGCGGAACTGCTGCTGGCCTGGCACCGCGAGAACGAGAACCCCGCGCTCGACGTGATGCGCCAGCTTTGCTTTGAAACGTTGCTCTAGATTTTTCGGGTTTTAATCCGCCAGAGTTACCCGGCGGATTGGCCCGGCAATCACCAGGAAAGCCACGATCGTCAGCAGGCAGTGCAGGCCGACGAAGCCCAGCGCCCAGTCGAATGAGCCGGTGGTCGCAACGATGTAGCCGATCACGATCGGCGTCACGATCCCCGCCATGTTGCCGAACATGTTGAACAGCCCATTGGCCACGCCCGACTGCTCGCGCGGCGCGACATCGGACATCACCGCCCAGCCGAGCGAGGCCACGCCCTTGCCGAAGAAGGCCAACGCCATCAGTGCGATGACCTGCCACTGCGACTCCACGAAAGCACAGGCGATGATCGCACTTGCCATGACCATGCCGACCGTCAGCGGCCCCTTTCGGGCAATGTCGAGCGAGCCGGTGCGCTTGAGCAGCGCGTCCGAGGCATAACCGCCAACCAGTCCGCCCGCAAAACCGCACAGCGCCGGAAGCGCGGCGGCGAAGCCTGCCTCGACGATGTTCATGCCGCGTTCGCGCACGAGGTAGATCGGGAACCAGGTCACGAAGAAATAGGTCAGCACATTGATGCAATACTGGCCGAAATAGATCCCCGCGAGCATGCGGTTGGCGAGCAGGCGGCGCATGTCGCGCAGGCTTGGCGCACGGGATGCACGGCCGCTTTCGTCCATGTGGATCAGACCGCCGCCCTGCTCGATCAGGTCGAGTTCGGCGCGATTGATCGCCGGATGCTGGACGGGGCTGCGGATGTAGCGCCAGAACGTGGCCGCTCCGGCCAGGCCGATTCCGCCCATCACCCAGAACACGCTGCGCCAGCCGAAGGAATGGACCAGCCAGCCCATCAGCGGTGCGAAAGCGACCAGCGAGAAATACTGCGCGGAATTGAAGATGGCCGAGGCCGTGCCGCGCTCGCTACCGGGGAACCAGGCGATAACCAGCCGCGCATTGCCCGGAAACGACGGCGCTTCCGCCGCGCCGACCAGCAGCCGCATGACGAACAGCATCGCAAAGACATGCAGCGCGAAAAGCCCCGCAAATCCCTGAAGCATGGTCAGCACCGACCACGAAGCAATCGCGATGGTATAGACCTTGCGCGTTCCGAAGCGGTCGAGCAGCAAACCCGCCGGGATTTGAGCTGCGACATAGGCCCATGCGAAGGCGGACAGGATAAAGCCCGTTTGCACCGCATCGAGCCCCAGTTCGCGGGAAGCCTCGCTACCGGCGATGGAGAAAGTGGAACGATCCGCGTAATTGATCGTGGTGATCAGAAAGATCAGCGCAATGATCCGCTGGCGCACCCATGTGGGCTTCGCGGTCGCCGTCGATTCCTTACCGGACACGACCATGCTCTGCACTTCTTTCACGCTACCCCTCTCCCGCCGGATATGCAATCGTTTCCCGGCTAGGATCACTCGGCTAAGCGTCAGCAGCCACCAAGTCCATCGTGAATGCAGCAGAGATCAAGCCAGAAATTGGCTTAAACATCAAAAAGAAGCTCTTCGCCGACATAGCGGACGTAGACCACATCATTTCAAATCCCTGATAGCTACCGTCCGTTCACCGAGCAGCGAATTAACCTGAACGACTTGGAGTGGGACTTTCCTGAATGTCAGCTTGAGAAGGTGGGTTCAACGGGTGGAGGCAACACAAGCTTGAAAGCGCTCTGCGGGTGTTTG
>NZ_DAMDBA010000108.1:0-13430 GCF_032093395.1 Novosphingobium sp. | reverse complement strand
CAGCAAGAGCGTGATCGGCCGCAATACCGAGGATCAGATGCTGATCGGGGTGTTCTGGGGCTATGTGGCGATGATGGAGGGCCTGATCGCCCGCATGCGCGCTGAAATCGGGCGTCCCGCCAAGGTCATCGCGACCGGCGGGCTAGCCGTATTGTTCGACGAGGCTTCCGATATTTTCGACGCGGTCGATCCCGACCTGACGCTCGAAGGCCTCGCCATTCTTGCCGAAAGGGCATCGAAGACGTGATTCCAGGTAACGAACTGCTGTTTTGTGCGCTCGGTGGCTCGGGCGAGATTGGCATGAACGTCAATCTCTACGGCTGCCAGGGTAAATGGCTGATGGTCGACCTGGGCATGACTTTCGGCATGAACGAATATCCGGGCGTCGATCTGGTCTTCGCCGATCTCGATTTCATCGAAGGCGAGCGGGAGAACCTGCTCGGTATCGTGCTCACCCACGCGCATGAGGACCACATCGGCGCGGTTCCCTATTTCGCGCAGGAACTGGACGTCCCCATCTACGCCACGCCCTTCACCGCGCGCCTGGTGGCCGCGAAGCTGGAAGAGGCAGGTATTCTCGATCAGATCGAACTGATCGTCATCGATCACCTCGACCGCTTCGAGCTCGGGCCTTTCGGCATGCGCTACGTTCCGCTGGCGCACTCGATTGCCGAAGGCAACGCGCTGCTGATCGACACGCCGTTCGGCAAGATCTTCCACACCGGTGACTGGAAGCTCGACGACGAGCCGCAAGTTGGCACCCCGGCGACCAAGGCGGAACTGACCGCGATCGGCGACGAGGGCGTGCTGGCGCTGGTCTGCGATTCCACCAACGTGTTCAATCCCGAGGCATCGGGCAGCGAAGGCGAAGTCTATCGCGGGCTGCTGGATGAAGTGAAGAAGCATCGCGGCCGCCGCGTGCTGGTCACGACTTTTGCATCCAACGTCGCTCGTCTCCAGACGCTGGGCGAGGTGGCACGCAAGACCAATCGCAAGCTCTGCGTCGCAGGGCGTTCGCTCGACCGCATCATCGAGACCGGACAGGCAAGCGGCTATCTCAAGAAGCTGCCCGAACTGGTCGATGTAGAGACGGCGATGGACCTCCCACGCGGCGAAGTGCTCATCGTCGCCACGGGCGGGCAGGGCGAGCCCCGCGCCGCGCTCTCGCGCATTTCCGAGGGCAATCACCCGATCAAGCTGGAGAAGGGCGATGTCGTCCTGTTCTCCAGTCGCCAGATCCCCGGTAACGAAATCCCGATCGGGCGTATCCAGAACCGCCTGTCGGACGCCGGGATCGTCATCGTCACCGACCGCCAGAGAATGATCCACGTTTCCGGCCATCCCGGACGCCCGGAACTCGTCGCGCTCTATGGATGGCTGCGCCCCGAGATCCTGCTGCCGGTCCACGGCGAGATCCGCCACATGCGAGAACAGGCGCGGCTCGGGCTGGAAAGCGGTATTCCGAACGCGGTATTCCAGAAGAACGGCGATCTGGTCCGTCTGGCGCCGGGCAAGCCGGGCAAGTTCGGAGAGGTTCATTCGGGCCGCCTGATCCTTGACGGCGATATCATCGCGCCCGCCGACGGTGATGCCATGGTCATGCGCCGCCGCATCGCGTTCAACGGCGTTGTTTCGGTGGCGGCCGACCGCAAGGGCCATGTCCAGGTGGCGGCGATCGGCCTGCCGCTTGACGAGGACTATCCGAAGTTCATCGAAGAAGCGCAGCGCGATGTCGCCGATGCGCTGGGGCGCGCGAAAAAATCCGACCGCGAAGTCCGCGTGGAAGCGGCCCGCCTTGCGGCGCGTCGTGCTGCCACGCGCTGGTCGGGCAAGAAACCGCAAGTGCAGGTGATGCTGCTGGAGGATTGACCGCAATGGCGATGCAATGGACCTCGATGGTGGCGATTTACGGCCTGTTCTGGGTCTTGAGCGCCTTCCTGGTCATGCCGTTCGGCCTGCGCACCCCCAGCGAGGTGGAAGGGTACAAGGTCGAGAAGGGCCATGCCGACAGCGCGCCAGTCAATTTCCGCCCCCGCATGATCGCCGGGCGCGCGACCGTGCTGGCGGTGGTGCTTTTCGGGCTCTACTACGCGAACTACGCCGAGCAGTGGATCACGGTCGGCGATCTCAATTTCTTCGGAAAGCCGCCGGTCGAAGACCTCGGATACTGAAACAAAAAAGAGGCCCGCCTTGCAAAGGCGGGCCTCTTTTCTTGTGATGTGTCGGCCGCTGTCGATCAGCTTCGCAGCCGTTCGATCCCTTGCGCCAGGGCGACATAGAGCTTGCCCATGTCGGAGGAGAGCAGGGTCACGCCCAGTGCGTTGCCGTCCCGGGTGGAGAGCACCTGCCTGAGGATCGATTCGAAGTCGTGGATGTAGCGGCTGACATGCTCGCGGAAGGCATCATCGCGTTCGAAAAGCTGCTGGATCGACTTGATTTCCCCGGCATCCAGCAGTGACACTGCGCGCCGCGTGAATATTCCGCGGTCCCCTCGCAGGTAAGAGGCCCAGGCGGTGTCCGAGACTTCGCTGGAAAGGGCCGAGGTTATGTCTATCGCATTCGAGTTGAGTGCCTCAGTGATCAGTGCGGCACGGCGCGCGAAATCGTTATCGACTTGCTCCTCGGCCTTCTCGCGGGCCTGCGAGACGCGCTTTTCGAGATTGCCAACTAGGTCATCGACCTTGGAAAGCTGCTCTCGAAGCTGGATCGTCGCCTCGCGCGTTGCGCCAGAAGCATGGGCGACAGCCTGATCCAGCTGACCGGTCACTTCCGCAACGCGCGTGCGCATCGATCGGTCTATCGCCTGCGCGCTTTCCGTGCCCAGGCTTTCGGCAACCCTGGCGATGCGCGCGGCACTATCGGTTTCGATCGCAGCCACGGATTCATCGATCGTCACGCCAAGGGCCGCGATCGCTTCACGCAATTCGTTCCGGGCGCGGCCCGCCGCAGCCTCGGTCGCCGCGTCGATGTCGGTAAGCGAGGTATGCAAGACCTGGAGCAGCTTGGCATGCGCTGCGCCGTGCTCGGAAAGGTCCGAGTGCATGGCGGAGAGCTCGTCTGCGAACTCCTTCAGATTGTTGCCTGAAGTCTCCACGCCTCCCGCAAGTTCCTCGCCGCTGCGCGCCGATTGGGCAAGGGCGTCGAGCACCGTCGTAATTCCGGACTGAAGCCGCTCCAGACGGCCTTCGGACACCGCGAGCGCTTCGGGCAGTTCGTGATGGGCGTAGCGTGCGCTGCCCTGGATCAGTTCCAGCAGACGCACGCTGGTTTCGGTGAGCTTCTCGGCATCCCCATCGGTGGCAGCCATCGTTGCCCGCGCGGCAGTCAGGCGCTCGCTCAGGGAAGCAAGACTGTCGCGCAGGCGTGTTTCAAGCGTCTCGCTGCTGTTGGCGATGGCTGCGAACCGTGCCTCGTAATCGCCGAGTTCCGCCGTCACCGCGGCGGCGCGATCGTTCAAGGCCACGGCCTGGAGGCGATGCCGTTCGAGCCGCTCGGCCACGGCGTGATCAAGGTCTCCCAGCATCTGATCGATGCGGGCAAGCGCGTGACGCTCCTGCTCGGCCTGACGCGCCTGGCGCTCGCCGGTTTCGGCAGCCAGCTTTTCCCGTCGCTCTGAAATCGCCCGGTCCAGTGCCTCGGCATCGCTGCCGATGACGCTAAGGCTGCCGCGCAGCGCGGAAACCGTCGCTTCCTGGGTCTGGGCTATGCCCCGCGCGATCTCAGCCTGTTCCCCGTGGATTTCATCGAGCGCCTGCCGCCATGCCTCGGCAGCCCGGCCCTCGCCATCGCGGAGGGCGCGCGAAACGACGTCGCTTTCCTCGCGCAGCGCGACCAGTCGAGCACGCAACGAAGTGAGGCTTTCTTCCTCATGGAGGTCGAGCTGCGCCCTGGTGTTGCTGATCTCGGCTTCCAGAATGCCGGCGCGGGAGCGGAGGGACGCGAGCGCGGCGGTTTCGTGACCGTCCAGTTCCGCGCGGAAAGCGGTGCCACGTTCGGCGAGTGCTGCGAAACGCGTTTCGGCAAGAGCGCCGATCTGTTCGCTGCGATCGTGGATCTCTGCGAGGGCGCCTTCTACGGATTGGCGCAATTGCCCGACCTGCCGCTCGCTGGCGGATCCGTACTCGTTGAGCCGGTTGAAGCCGTTTATCATGTCTTCCAACTGGACATGGGCGGCGCGGCCGGCATTGCCGATATTGTTGGTGACGTCCTTGGCCGAACTGGCGATGACGGGAAGTTGGCTACGCAGCTTTTCCATATTGTCGAGCGCGGCCTGGCTGACGCCGCTGATCGATTCGACGCGCGAGCCATTGTCTCGAATGAGATCCTGCAATCGTTCGGCATTCGAGGAAAGCCGCTCGGCGGCCAGGCGCCCGAGTGTCTCCAGATCACGCGACTGGGCGGCGACGAACTCCCGGGCAAGGCTGAGTTCCCGGTTGACGGTGACGAGACGCGCTTCGAGTTGCGCGGATTCGCTTGCCAGGGTGCGTGCGATATTGCCGAAACGCCTGCCTTCGCGGCTGCTGTTTCGCAGCGCCAGCAGCCAGACCACGCCGATCAGTGCCAAAGGCATGGCCCATTGCGCGACCATTGCGGGAAGCGCTTCAAGGCCGATCGGTACAGCGTCGGCCGCCACATGCGCATAGACGAAGAACGCGGTCCAGGCGACGGCGACGGAACCGGCCAGGACTGGCGCCAACCACTCGCGCGACTGCAAGACCGTGGCGGGCTCGTCCGTGGCGACCCACGCGCTGCGCCATGCGTCCTCCGAAATGTCTTCTCCGCCGTCCTGCGGTGGGCGGGCGAGCGCCAGGGTTTCGTCCATGCGGTGTTCCGATTTCCCGTTCGAAGCAAGATCCGAACTGTCTTCGCTGCTGTTCGCGCCGAACGCGATGATCCTGTGTTCCCCAGCCATGCTTTCAGGATACCACGCAGGAGGCGTCTATAAAGCCTGGTTTAACTGTTTGGGCATTAAGCTGGGGAAATGGCTTATGAAGCAGGTGCCCTTGAGGCGACGCTGGCCGCTGCGGCGGGCGGAGATCCTACGCTTTTCGCGGAGTTGCGCGCATCCTTCCTGGAAAGCGTGGCGCGACAGGTCGATCTGTTGTCGCGATCCCGATGCGACGGCAATTGGCAGCTTGCCGCTATGCGGCTCAAGGGGCTGGCTGCAAGCTTTCACTCGGCGCAATTGCTTGCGCTGGCGGACCGTGCGCTGGACGGCGCCCCGGGCGAACCTGGCGTCGTGCGCCAGTTGCGGGCCTTTCTTGCCGAGTTGACCCCCACCTGAGAGGTTTTCCTTAGCCATTTGGAGGGCCCCGGCTTGGCACCGGCCAGGCCTTTGCCTAAGGGTTGCAGGTCGCTGGAGTGTATCGAACTGCGTATCGCCTTGCTCGCCATGATGGAGCCTGCCGTGGCGGGTCAGACGCTGCCGCGCGCTTTTCTGCGCATTGGCGGGGCGACGCTTGCGCAGCATCAGCTTGGGCTTGCGCTCGCGCTCGATTGCCAGCGGGTCATCTGCCTGGCGCGCGGGACATCACCGGAAATGATCGCCGTGCAGCGCATGGCGGAAGACGCCGGCCTGCAATTCTACATCGCATCGGGAGCCAGGTCGTTGTCCGGGCTGGTCACGGCCAGCGACGAACTGGTCGTCATCGGCGAGGGCCTGTTCGTGGAGCCGACCGGCGTCCTTCCGCTGCTTGAGGGCCGCTCCCCCGCAGTGCTGGTGCAGCCGGTGGAAGGAGGGCTCGCGGCGGGCTTCGAGCGGATCGACATCAATCGCGCAAGTGCAGGCCTGATGCGCATTCCCGGACATCTCGTCGAAAATCTCCAGGAGTTGCCGGCAGACTGCGATGTGCACTCGGCCTTGACGCGAATCGCGCTGCAATCGGCAGTGCCCATGCGAGACGTTCCCGCCACCGTTCGAAGCGGTGTGGACTGGCGCCTGATTCGCGATGAGAGCGAAGCTCACGCGGTGGAGCAGGATTGGCTCAACGAACGGTTTGCCGATGGCGGATATGTATCACCTGGTCGCCTGATAGCGCGGCGGGGCGTGCTCCGGTTCGGCTCCACGCTGCTTCATGCAGGCAACGCCAGCAACATGCTGAGCCTCGGGGTTGTCGGTTCCGTGGCTATTGCTGGGGGCCTTGCGTGGTTCGAATTTCTCGTCCCCGCGTTTCTCCTGCTTGGCGTGGCTGCATTGCTGGTCGAGGCAAGCCGCCTGTTGCGCTCGGTCGAGCGTCACGCGCTTGGACAGTTGCCCCCCGCAATCCCGCGCGCGAACGTTCTGGGCTGGCTGCTGGATGCCGCATTCGGGCTTTCCATACTGGCCGGCGTGCCTCGGCTCGGTGGCGAATCGCTGATCTCGTGGATGTTCCCGGCGGCCATGCTGATGATGCTTCTTGCGCTGATTCCGCGCTACGTGACGGGTATGGTCGCATCGCTTGCCGCAGACCGTGCCACATTGGGACTTCTGCTGGCTTTTGCCGCAAGATTCGGGCAAGTTGAGCCGGTGGTGGAAGTTCTGGCGATCGCGCTTATTGTGATCGGCATGGCTCTTCCGCTACGTCGGAAGGACTAACCGGGGCTTAACCAGATACAGGGTAAACGGGACGGATGATCGACAACGCTGTTCATCCGGCCGACGACCAGACCGCGGAAGCTCTGCTCCGTGCGGATCTGGCGCGCGGCGATGCCATGGCCGACAGTGTGCTGCCCATTCTGCAGTACCTGCTCGCTGCGGAAGACAGCGCGCTGTTCAGCGACGAGATTCTGGCGCGGGTGCGCGGAATGGTCGCGGATCTGGCCCGTCAGATCGTCGAGCAGCTCTACCTGGGCGAAGCGGACGCCGGGCAGTTTGCAGAGGATCTGGAAGACCTTTCGCGCACCTTCATGGCGGACGCGCTGCTACTTTCGCACATTCATTCCCTGGCATTGGAATGGCAGATGACGGAGCGCCTGCAGACACGCATGGCGCTCGATCCGGTCGTGTCTCCTTTGGTCCAAGCCATGCTCGCGTCGGCAGAGGGGCCGATCCATGGACTGGCCGTCAGTTGGCTGGCTGCGCAGGCGCGGTGGTGTCAGGCGCAACGCGGGATGAGCCTGCCCTTGGACGAGCTTCCCGGCGATCTGCTTCATCGCGTGCTGCTGGCGGTTCGCGGCATGATGGCGGTGAGGGCCGGCACCTTGCGAAAGACGGCGGCCGAAAGGCTTGCCGCCACCGAAGCGGGTATCCGCCGTCGCTACGATGAAGGCGCAACGCGACTGAGTCTTGCCTCGCGCCTGTTGACGGGCCTCGGAGGAGCATCTCACATTGCACTGTCCGTAGGCCACGCCGGTGTGGCGTTGTTCTTCACGGCGCTCGCCGCGGGATCGGGACTGCGGCGGGAAGCGGCGGTTCTTGCCACGCACGAGGCGCAACTGGCGCGACTTGCTCTGGCCTTGCGTGCGGCGGGCCTCAATGCGCCTGATATCGAGAAGCAGTTTCTCGCCATCCATCCCGAAGCCATGCTCCCCGAAGGGTTCGAACGGTTGGGAGTCGATGTGGCCGTGTCGATCCTGGCCAGCGGACGGCAGGGCGGCTGATGCTGATGGAAGGCACGATCCTTGCTCGCGGGGTCAGCGATGCACAAGACCGGCTGCTAGAGGCCGACGAGCCTCTTGCCGGCCTTCAGCGGCGATGCGGCGGGGAACTTCCCGGTGCGATTGCCGTCCCGGAACTCCTGGAACTCGTACGCAAGGCGCGCCGCTATGGATTCCGGCTCGCCCGCGCCGTAGCTGCGCATGACGGCAACGACGTCATAACCGCCTGGGTGGAGGTCGAGCCGCAGGGGTTTGGCGAAGGCTGCCAGATCGTCGTGCGGAACTGGCAGACGGCGCCGGCACCCATGGAAGACGCCGCGTCGGTAGAGCGTCGGCGCACGATGATCGATCGTCATCTCGCCGAATTGTCGGCCCAGCTGGACTCCGAGCAGCGCCTGCTGGCCGTCTCTTCGGACAGCGTCGAACTGGCCTCTCTTGCCGTGTCCATGAGCGCGGGATTCGGTCATGCCTGGACGGAATTCCTGCCGCCCGAAAAGATCGCCCACAAGCAGCCGCTGCATTGGCGACTGTTGGATGGCGCGCGAGTGGTCGTTCCCGGGTCGCAACGGGCTTGGCGCATCTCTCTCGTGCCGCATATGCGCCCCGGCTTCGATCCGGCGGGCTTCGAGTTGCTGCTGGTTTCCGATATGCCTGCCGGTTCGGCGGCGACCGTGCGCGAGCCGATGGAGCCCCTGCTGCGCCGCAGCCTGGTGGGGCAGGATCTCGCGCCGGTCCTGCGTCAGCCGATCTCGCGGATCATCGCCAATGCGGAAACGATCCGTACCCGGCTCGCCGGGCCCCTGCCGGATGCCTATGCGGAGTACGCGGGCGAAATCGCCAGTGCCGGGAAGCTTTTGCTGGGACTGCTGGAAGATCTCGCCGACCTGGAAGTGGTGGAGACGGAGGGCTTCAGCACCGCGCCCGACCGCGTGGATCTGTCGGAACTGGCGCGGCAGGCTGCGGGCATTCTCAATGTGCGGGCTCGGGAAAAAGGCATCTTCATAGAGGCGCCGCATCCGGCGGAAAATCTTCCGGCCATCGCGGAGTACCGACGCGTCTTGCAGGTCTTGCTCAATCTGATCGGCAACGCGATCCGTTATTCGCCGGAAGGTTCGCAGGTCTGGATCAGGCTGGAATCAGTGGGAGAGCGCGCCAGGATCATCGTGGCCGACCAGGGGCCGGGCCTCTCGGAAGATCAGCAGGGCAGGGTCTTCGAAAAGTTCGAACGCCTTGGTCGCAGCGGCGACGGCGGATCCGGCCTCGGCCTCTACATTTCGCGCAGCCTTGCCCGGGCAATGGGGGGGGATCTTGTCGTCGAAAGCGCACCGGGGCAGGGGGCGCGGTTCATCCTGGACGTTCCAGCGGATCTCGAGGCTTGATAGAAGGTAGGTGCAACCGTCAAAGCCGGTTGTCATTGCTGCCGTTGCCGCGCCGCGCAAGCCAGAGCAGGACCGATCCAACCGCCGCCATGATCGCTCCGCGCACGGCCCAGCTTCGATCGTCGATCATCATGCTCTGTGCGGGCCAGGAGATTATGCCGGTGCCTTGGCCGACCCAGAGCAGGCCGATCACGATCCCCGAAAGCCCGACGACGATGGCTAGTATCCTGAGGAACGGCATTACAATTCCTCCCAAGCAATAATCAGAGAATGACGTGGCGGTGTGGTCGTTTCAAGGTCCCCTCCGCGGGGAGGCCGGTTCGCGATAGAACACACCGTTCTTCATGATCGCGCGGAAATTGCGATCCGGGTCTGCGATCAGGTCGATGTCGGCAATCGGATCGCCATCCACCAGAATGAGGTCTGCCAGCGCTCCGACCTCGACGACACCCAACTTGCCCTTGTAGGGCGAGCGTTCGCCTGACAGGGCGAGAAGCTGGGCATTGTCGTGAGTGACGATCTTCAGGATCTCGGCGGGCGTGAACCACTGCTTCAGTTTGAGGATATAGGCGTTCTGTTCGCGGTTTTCCTCCGGCCGGAACAGAAAGTCGGTACCCCAGGCAAGCTTCACCCGATACTTCTTGGCCCATGCCCAGGCATGATCGGACCCTTCGCGCACCTTCATCTTGTTTGCGAGGCGCTCCGGCGGGTCGCTGGGCAGCGGCGGGGGCAGGTTCTGAAGGGAAAGCCAGGCGCCGCGCGTACCGATCAGCTGGATCGTGGCTTCATCCAGCAACTGTCCGTGCTCGATCGATTTGACCCCGGCCTCCAGCGCACGACGCACGGCGCGCGGCGTATAGGCATGTACGGCGACGTAGGTCCCCCAATCCTCCGCTGCCGCGACGGCGGCCGAAATTTCTTCCGGAAGATATTGGGTAACGTCGAGGGGATCGTATTCGGACGAAGAGCCTCCGCCCGCCATCAGCTTGATCTGGCTGGCACCGAAGCGCAAGTTTTCGCGCGTGGCGGTGAGTACTTCGTCGCGGCCATCGGCGATGAACGTTGCGCCCAGATCCTCGGCTCGGGAAGGTTTTCCAAAAAACCGGCGCGAACGTTCGTTAGGCAGGCGGAAATCGCCGTGCCCGGAGGTTTGGCTGATGACCGCACCTGAAGGCCAGATGCGCGGCCCCTGGTACTTTCCAGCGTCAATGCCCGCTTTCAGGCCGAAGGCCGGCCCGCCCATGTCACGCACCGCAGTGAAACCACGCAGAAGCATCGCCTTGGCTTGCACGGCGGCTGCTGCTTCCGCCGATTGGGGCGTGAGATCGGGCGCGAGAAGCTGGGGTTCGGTAAGGGCGCTGAACGTAAGGTGGACATGTACGTCGATCATCCCCGGCATGAGCGTGGCGCCCTTGCCCTCGACGATCCTGGCACCATCGGGTGTCGGAATTGCAGGCCCGATCGCCGAGATGAGGCTGCCTTTGACGATCACATTGGTTGGATTTGAAAGTCGATCCGATTGACCATCGAAGACGCGTACGTTCCGAAATATCGTTTCCGCCTGAGGCGACCTTACGTCTTGAGCCTGGGCAGGAAAAACCAGCGATGCGGATAGCAAAAGCGCAGAAATTGCTCCGAAACCACTTGGGATCATTCGCTAACGCCCCGCTGTAATATTCTGGATCGTCGCAAATACTATAACAGGGTCCTTTCCATATCAAGCGCTTAACCTTGAGAGGGTTGGCGGCATGGCTTTTTACGGAGCGTCGCCCGAAAAAGGAAAGGCCCCCGCTTTCGCGAGGGCCTTCCTGTAAGCCGACAAACTGCCGCTGCCGCTCTTGCGAGCGGGAAGCTCAGCGCTGGCCGATCGCAACGTAATCGCGCTGCGTCGGACCGGTGTAGAGCTGACGCGGACGGCCGATCTTCTGGCCGGGATCCGAGATCATTTCGTTCCATTGCGCGACCCAGCCCACGGTGCGGGCGAGGGCGAAGAGTGCGGTGAACATCGTGGTCGGGAAGCCGATGGCGGAGAGGATGATGCCCGAGTAGAAATCGACGTTCGGGAACAGCTTCTTCTCGGCGAAGTACGGATCGCTGAGGGCGATTTCCTCGAGGCGCAGGGCGGTCTCGAAGAGCGGGTCGGTGACCTTGAGCGCGTCGAATACCTCGCGGACGGTCTTCTGCATGACCGTGGCGCGCGGATCGTAGTTCTTGTAGACGCGGTGACCGAAGCCCATCAGGCGGAACGGATCGTTCTTGTCCTTGGCGCGGTCGATGTAGTGCTGGATCTTGTCCGGCGTGCCGATTTCCTTGAGCATGTTCAGCGCGGCTTCGTTCGCGCCGCCATGGGCAGGGCCCCAGAGGCAGGCGATGCCGGCCGCGATGCACGCGAACGGATTGGCGCCCGACGAACCGGCAAGACGCACGGTCGAGGTCGAGGCGTTCTGCTCGTGGTCGGCATGGAGGATGAAGATGCGGTCCATCGCCTTTTCGACGGCGGGGATCACTTCGTATTCTTCCGCCGGCACGCCGAAGGTCATGCGCAGGAAGTTGCCGGTGTAGCTCAGCTTGTTGTCGGGATAGACGAAGGGCTGGCCGACCGAGTACTTGTAAGCGGCAGCGGCGATCGTCGGCATCTTGGCGATGAGACGGTGCGAGCTGATCTTGCGGTGCTCGGGATCGGAGATGTCGGTCGAGTCGTGGTAGAACGCCGAAAGCGCGCCGACCACGCCGCACATGATCGCCATCGGATGCGCATCACGGCGGAAGCCGCGATAGAAGTTCGCCAGCTGCTCGTGCAGCATGGTGTGACGCGTGATGGTGTTCTCGAAAGTCGCCAGTTCGGCTGCGCTCGGCAGTTCGCCGTTCAGCAGCAGGTAGCTGGTTTCCATGAACGACGAGTTTTCGGCCAGCTGGCCGATCGGGTAGCCGCGATGGAGCAGGACGCCTTCGTCACCGTCGATGTAGGTCAGCGCGCTTTCGCAGCTGGCCGTCGAGGTGAAGCCGGGATCGTACGTGAACTTGCCCGTCTGGGCATAGAGCTTGCGGATATCGATGACATCCGGGCCGACACTGCCCTTGAGAACAGGGTAGTCGAATTCCGTGCCACCAGCATTCAGTTTTACCTGATCACCCACCAGTTCTTACTCCTTATATGTGCGACCCGGTCGTGGCGTCCGCCTGCGCGCCAATGCGTGCGAGGCTTTCTTCACGGCCGAGCAGAACCAATACGTCGAAAATACCCGGAGAGGTCGTCTGACCAGTCAGGGCCGCCCGCAAGGGTTGCGCGAGCTTGCCGAGGCCCAATCCCAGATCCTCGGCCATTGCCTTCAGGTTGCCTTCCAGTGCCTCCAGGGTCCATTCGGACTGTCCGGAAAGACGCTCGTGCATGGCGGCTAGGCGCCCCCGCGCCTCGTCCGTCAAAAGCGCCTGCGCCTTCTCGCTGAACGCGAGCGGACGCTTGGCAAACAGGAATTCTGCACCTTCTGCAAGTTCGTTGAGGTCCTTTGCACGGACCTTCAGCACCGGCATCGCCTGCGCGAGCAGAACGAGGTCGGGATTTTCAAAGCCGGCCTTCTCGAGCCGCGGCGCGACGAGCTGGGCGAGCCGCTGATCGTCTGCTTCGCGCAAGTAGTGGCCGTTGAGATTCTGAAGCTTGGCGAGGTCGAAGCGCGAGGGAGACTTGCCCACGTCTGCCATGTCGAACCATTCGATCGCTTTGGCGCGGCCGATGAATTCCTCGTCACCATGGCCCCATCCCAGACGGAGCAGATAGTTGAACAGCGCCTCGGGCAGCACGCCCATTTCGTCGCGATAGGCATCGACGCCAAGCGCCCCGTGGCGCTTGGACAGCTTCGCACCGTCGGCGCCATGGATCAGGGGGACATGCCCGTAGACAGGCTCGTCCCACGCCATACCGCGGATGATCACGAGCTGACGAAAGGCATTGTTGAGATGATCGTCACCGCGCAGGACGTGGGTGACGCCCATGTCGTGATCGTCGACCACGACCGCGAGCATGTAGGTTGGCGTTCCGTCGGAGCGAAGAATGACGAAATCGTCGATTTCCTCGTTCTTGACCGTGACTTCGCCCTGGACGAGATCGGTGATGGTGGTTTCGCCATCGCGAGGCGCCTTTACGCGCACCACATAGGATTTGTCGGCAGGCCACGTCGACGGATCGGCATCGCGCCATTCGCTGTCGATACGGAAGGGCTTGCGTTCTTCCTGAGCCTTCTGGCGGCGTTCGGCCAGTTCTTCAGATGTCAGGTAACAGCGATAGGCGTGGCCGTTGGCGAGCAGTTCGGCGGCGACTTCTGCATGGCGGTCGGAGCGGGCGAACTGGAACACTGCCGGCTCGTCGCCTTCCAGGCCCAGCCAGGTCAGGCCGTCGAAGATGGCGTCGATCGCAGGCTCGGTGGAGCGGGCACGATCGGTGTCTTCGATCCGCAGGAGGTATTTGCCCCCATTGTGCCG
>NZ_DAMDBA010000107.1:0-13780 GCF_032093395.1 Novosphingobium sp. | reverse complement strand
CACGCCGGATATCGTGACCTTCCTCGCCAATCTCACCGGCCTTGCCCGCGAGGGCGTGACCCATGTCGCCTACGAGGCTTCGAGCCACGGCCTGTCGCAGTTCCGCATCGAAGGGCCGCGCGTCTCGGCAGGCGCCTTCACCAACCTCTCGCGCGACCACCTCGATTACCATGCCGACATGGACGACTATTTCGCGGCGAAGATGCGCCTGTTCGACGAAGTCGTCGTCGAAGGCGGCACCGCCGTGATCTGGGCCGACGATCCCTGGTCCGAAAAAGCCATTGCCCATGCCGAACAGCGCGGGCTCAAGACGTTCACCGTGGGTGCCAAGGGCACCAGCATCCGCCTCTCGGGTCGCAAGCCGGGCGGACTCGGCCAGAAGCTGGAGCTCGAGCACGATGGGAAATCCTACGTGCTCGAGCTTCCGCTGATCGGGGCCTACCAGGCGGCCAATTCGCTGGTCGCGGCGGGGCTCGTCTTGGCCAGCGGCGGTGGCGCGCACCAGACGTTCGATGCGCTGAAGCGGCTCGTCACCGTGCGCGGGCGGCTTGAGCGCGCGGCGATTTCTTCGGTAGGCGCGCCGGTCTATGTCGACTATGCGCATACGCCCGATGCGTTGGAGGCGGCCATCGCGGCGCTTCGTCCGCATGTGGAAGGGCGCCTGATCGTCGTGTTCGGCGCGGGCGGTGACCGCGACCAGGGCAAGCGGCCGGAAATGGGCCGGGTGGCAAGCGAGGGCGCGGACGTGGCGATCGTCACCGACGACAACCCGCGCGGCGAAGACCCGGCGGAAATTCGCGCCATGATCCTTGCCGGAATGGGCAAGGAGGCGCGGGAAATCGGCGATAGGCGCGAGGCAATCGGCGCGGCGATCGCGGAGGCCGGACGCGGGGACATCGTCCTCATCGCCGGCAAGGGGCATGAACAGGGGCAGATCATCGGCAGCGGCGATGCAGTGCGCGTCCTGCCATTCGACGACGTCACCGTGGCCAGGGAAATGTCTGGTCCGCAGGGAAGGTAGTGCGATGAATGCTGTAGCCCGGATCCTCGAATGGCCCGTCGATGTGGCCGAGGAAAACCAGCTTGCCCCGTGGCCTCCCGCGCTCTGGGATTCCGCCACGCTCGCGCGGGTGATGAAGGGCGAGGCCAGCAGCGAGTTCGCGGTTTCCGGCGTCGAGATCGATAGCCGCGACGTTCAGCCGGGCGACCTGTTCTTCGCGCTCAAAGGCGAGACGATGGACGGCCATCGTTTCGTCGAGGGCGCTTTCGCCAAGGGCGCGGCGGCAGTCGTGGCAGACCGCCCGGTGGATGGCCCGCACATCCTCGTCACCGATACCACCGAAGCGCTGGAGCGACTGGGCGCGGCGGCGCGAGAGCGCGCGCGCGGCCCGATCATCGGCGTTACCGGCTCGGTGGGCAAGACCGGCGTGAAGGAAGCGATCTTCGACGCGCTCGACCGTGGCAGCCGGGGAGACGCGCACCGCTCGGTCAAGAGCTACAACAATCATGTCGGCGTGCCGCTCAGTCTCGCACGGATGCCCGCCCGCGCGCGTTTCGGCATCTTCGAGATGGGCATGAACCATGCGGGCGAGATCGCCGCGCTGACCCGGCAGGTGCGTCCGAACGTGGCCGTAATCACCACCATCGCGCCCGCCCACATCGAGATGCTTGGCTCGATGGAGGCCATTGCCGACGCCAAGGCCGAGATCTTCGAAGGTCTGGAAGCGGGCGGCACTGCGGTGATCCCGGCCGATAGTGCCTATTTCAACCGCCTGAAGGAGGCCGCGCTCGCCGCAGGTGCGCAAGTCGTCTCGTTCGGCAAGGCGCGTGACGCCGATGTGCGCCTGCTCGACGCGGTTCCGGCGATCGGCGGCGGCTCGCTGGTGACGATCGACATGGGCGACCGGCGGGTCTGCTACACCGTCGCCGCGCCCGGCGAACATCATGTGATCAATTCCCTTGCGGTTATGGCCGCGGTGCGCGGGGTGAAGGGAGACCTCGGCGCCGCAGGCGTGGCGCTCGCCGAAATGGGCGGGCTGCCGGGCCGGGGCGCGCGGCTTCAGATCGACGTTCCGGGTGGGGAGCCCGACGTTGACGGCCGCCGCCCCGCCCAAGGAAAAGCGCTGCTGATTGACGAAAGCTACAATGCCAATCCCGCCTCCATGCGCGCGACGCTGGAGCAGCTTGGCCGAACCCCGGCGCATCGCCGGATCGCGGTGCTCGGTGCCATGAAGGAATTGGGCAGCCACGGCCCCGATTATCACGCCGGACTGGCTGGTCCGATCCGCGAGGCGGGCGTCGATTTCGCCGTGCTGGTGGGCGAGGAGATGGCCCCGCTTGCGGAGGCCTTGGCGCAGGCCCTTGAAGAGGGCCGACATTCAGGCGAACTGGGGAAATCCGCTACTCTTCCGCTTGGCAAGACGGTGCCCTTCGCGCATTGCCTGAGCGTGCGGGAAGCTCTCGACGCACTGCGCGAATTCGGCCTCGAACGGGATGACGTCATCCTCGTGAAGGGCTCCAATTCGGTAGGCCTGGCTTCCCTGGTGAACGCGCTCGACAAACAGGAAGGGTAGGGGGCAACCCCGCAAGATGCTGTATCTCATCGCAGATTGGTTCCACTACGAGGGACTGTCCAACCTCTTCCGCTACCAGACGTTCCGTTCGGGCGCGGCGCTGATGACGGCGCTGGGCCTTGGCCTGTTGATCGGTCCGCGCTTCATCAACATGCTGCGCGTGCGCCAGGGCAAGGGCCAGCCGATCCGCGAGGACGGCCCGCAGAGCCACCTTGCCAAGCGCGGCACCCCCACGATGGGCGGCCTCATGATCCTGACGGCGCTGGTCAGTTCCATGATCCTGTTCATGGACGTGACCAACCCCTTCGTCTGGGCCTGCGTGGCCGTGACGGTGGGCTTCGGCATCATCGGCTTCCTGGACGATTACGACAAAGTCGCAAAGCGCAGCACCGCCGGGCTTTCCAGCAGGCTGCGCCTTGCGCTGGAATTCGTGGTGGCGGGCATCGCCTCGTACATCATCGTCAGCCAGCTCAATACCAACCTCTACGTGCCGTTCCTCTCAGGGCGTTACATCCCGCTAGGTCCGTTCTATTACGTCTTCGCGGCCTTCGTGATCGTGGGTGCGGGCAACGCGGTGAACCTCACCGATGGGCTGGACGGGCTGGCGACGATGCCGGTGATCATCGCCGCGGGCACTTTCGCTATCATCTGCTATCTGGCCGGCCGCGTAGACTATGCCAACTACCTCGGCATTCCGCATGTGCCGCGCGCGGGTGAACTGGCCGTGTTCTGCGCCGGGATCATCGGCGCCTGTCTGGCCTTCCTGTGGTTCAACGCGCCGCCCGCGGCCGTCTTCATGGGCGATACCGGCAGTCTTGCCCTAGGCGGTGCACTCGGTGCCATCGCGGTGGCCGCGCATCACGAGATCGTGCTGGCCATCGTCGGCGGCCTCTTCGTGCTGGAAGCGGCCTCGGTGATCATCCAGGTCTTCTGGTTCAAGCGCACCGGCCGCCGCGTGTTCCGCATGGCGCCGATCCACCACCACTTCGAGCAGAAGGGCTGGAAGGAATCGACTGTCGTGATCCGCTTCTGGATCATCTCGATCGTGCTGGCCGTCGTCGGCCTGTCCACGCTGAAGCTGCGATAAGGGGCGCCGGGCCTTGATCGTCTCCCCCGTCTTTGCCGGAAAACGCTACGCGGTGCTGGGGCTGGCCCGTTCCGGCCTCACTGCGGTCGAGACGCTGCTGGCCAGCGGCGCTCACGTCATGGTCTGGGATTCGCGGGAAGAGCCGCGTCAGGCCTTCTGCGCTCGCAGCGACAAGGAGAGCGTGGAGCTCGGCGATCCCGTCACCGCCGACCTGACGGGCTATGACGGCGTGGTCGTCTCGCCGGGGGTTCCGCTCAACAAGCACCCGATCGCCGAAGCCGCGCGCCGCCACGACGTGCCCGTGATCGGCGATATCGAGCTTTTCGCGCTCGCCCGTGAAAGCCTGCCCGCGCATCGCGTGGTCGGCATCACCGGCACCAACGGCAAGTCCACCACGACATCGCTGGTCTGCCATCTGCTGGAAAGCGCCGGGGTGCCTACCCGCGTCGGCGGCAATATCGGCGTGCCGGTGCTGGGCGAAGATCCGCTGCCGGAAGGCGGCGTCTATGTTCTGGAACTGTCGAGCTATCAGATCGATCTGACCCGCAGCCTCGACTGCGACGTGGCAGCGCTGCTCAATGTCACGCCCGATCACCTCGACCGGTACGACGGTTTCGAGGCCTATGCCCTGTCGAAGGCGCGCCTGTTTTCGATGCAGGACGCCGCACATCCCGCCGTGTTCGGCACCGGAGACCGCGAGACGGGCGACATCGCCGAAACCGAAGAACTGCGCCGCGCGCCCGGCGTCGTGCGCCGGGTGGATGGGCAGAATCTGGTATCGTTCCAGAAAGACTGGCCTTCGTTGCAGGGCCCGCACAATCTCCAGAATGCCGCCGTGGCCGTGGCCATCGTCGAAGCTCTGGGCATTCCCGCTGCGCAATGGCAGCCCGCGCTGCGCACCTTCAGCGGCTTGCCGCACCGCATGGAGCGCGTGGCCGAAGCGAACGGCGTGCTCTACATCAACGACAGCAAGGCGACGAACCCGGCCTCCACCGCGCCTGCCCTGGCCGCGTTTCCGCCCGATCCCGAGCCGCGCATCCACTGGATTCTCGGCGGTCTTCCCAAGGGTGACAATCTGGACGAATGCGTCCCGTTCTTCGGCAATGTGGCCGCCGCCTACACGATCGGCGATGCCGGCGCGCGCTTCGCCGAAATCCTCGCGCCTTATACCGAAGTGAACCGCAGCGAGATGATGGCCGAAGCCATTCGCGAGGCGATGGCCCGCGCCAAGCCTGGCGACGTCATCATGCTCTCGCCTGCCTGCGCCAGCTTCGACCAGTTCCGCGATTATGAAGCGCGCGGCCTGGCCTTCCGCCAGATCGTCGAGGCGCTGCTTGAACTACAGGACGGGCATGGCGCACCCGAAGACGGGGTGAAGCACTGATGGCCACTGCCGCGCCCGGAGCCCAGACTGCCAACGTCCGCTACAACCGCAACCGTCGCGGCCAGCTGGCGATCTGGTGGCAGGAGATCGACCGCCCCGTGCTGGCGATCGTCCTGATCCTCATGGGAATAGGGGCCGTGGCCGTCGCCGCCGGCTCGCCCGCAAGCGCCCGTCGCCTTTCCACCGCCCACGAGAAGCTTTCGCAGCTGCATTTCTTCTGGCTGCACTTGCGTTGGCAGTTCGTGGGCCTTTGCGCGATGTTCTGGGCGTCCAGCCTTTCGAAGGACAGCGCGCGCCGCGTGGGCATCCTGATCGCCGGGCTCATGCTGGTGGGGCTGGTGCTGGTGCCGGTGATCGGTTCGGAGGTAAACGGCGCGCGGCGCTGGCTGAAGCTGGGTATCTCCATCCAGCCGTCCCAGTTTCTGGGTTCCGGCTTCCCGATCCTGCTTGCCTGGATTCTCTCGTGGCGCGCGCGCGACCCGCACATCCCGGTGGTGGCGATCTGCTTCTGCCTGATGGGCCTGCTCGGCGCCCTGCTGATGGCGCAGCCGGACTTCGGCTCGACGATGCTGTTTTCCGGCACGTTCTTCGTGATGATCCTGCTGGCAGGCATTCCCCTGAAGCGCATCGGCATGTTCGCGGGGCTGGGCGTTGCGGGCATCGTCCTGATGTATTTCACATACGATAACGGCCGAAATCGCATCGACTCGTTCCTCTCGGGCGGCAATGCCTTCGACCAGGTGGACCTCGCCCAGCGGACCCTGTTGAACGGCGGATGGTTCGGGCAGGGGTTCTGGATGGGTGGCCGCAAGATGGCGCTGCCCGAGGCGCATACGGACTACATCTTCTCCGTGATCGGCGAAGAATTCGGCCTGATCGCCTGCATGATCATCGTCATGATCTACCTCGCCCTGCTGACGCGGGTCATGCTGCGCCTGGTGGAGGAGGAAGACCTCTTTACCGTGCTCGCCGCGTCCGGCATCGCTTCGCAGTTCGGCGGGCAGGCGTTCATCAACATCTTGGTCAACCTCCAGCTCTTCCCGTCCAAGGGCATGACACTGCCGTTGATCAGCTACGGCGGTTCCTCCACGGTCGCCATGTGCATGACCGTGGGCCTGCTGCTGGCGATCACGCGCCGCAATCCGTTCATCAAGCGCGAGAAGTTCTCGCTTCGCGCCGTTGGAGACTTTTCTTCATGAGTTCGGCCGTAAAAGGCTTGGTAAGCCGTCATTACGTTCTCGCTGCGGGCGGGACGGGCGGGCACCTCATTCCCGCCTTCGCGCTTGCCGCCGAACTGGACCGGCGTGGCCATCACGTGGCTCTCATCACCGATGAGCGCGGCGCGGCGATCCCCGGCAAGCCCGACTATCTGCCCGCGCATGTCCTGCCGCAGGGCCGCATCGCAGGAAAGAACCCGCTGAATTGGCTCAAGGGCCTGAAGGGCATCCTGTCCGGTCGCGCCATGGCGCTGCGCCTGTTCGAAAGCTTCGAGCCGACGGCCGTGGTCGGTTTCGGCGGCTATCCCGCGCTGCCCACGATGCTGGCGGCGAACTCCGCAAAAATCCCGGCGATCCTGCACGAGCAGAACTCGGTTCTCGGCCGGGTGAACCGCTATTTCGCGGGCAAGGTAAACGCCATCGCCACCGCGTTCGCGGACGTCGACCGGCTCGATCCCAAGTTTGCGGACAAAGTCACGCTGGTCGGCAATCCGGTGCGGGACGAAGTCCTCGCGCTGCGGGACGCGCCGTTCCCTGAGTTTACCGACGACAGCCTGCTGCGCATCCTCGTCACTGGTGGCAGCCAGGGCGCGCGCGTGCTGTCCGAAGTCGTGCCCGACGGCCTTGCCATGCTGCCCCCGGCGCTGCGCTCGCGGCTCCAGGTGATCCAGCAGTGCCGCCCCGAGGATATCGAGGCGGTGCGCGCCCGCTATGCCGGGCACGGTATCCCGGCCGAACTCGCGACCTATTTCGAGGACATGGCCGAGCGTCTTGCCGGTGCGCATCTCTTCATCGGCCGCTCCGGGGCCTCTACCATCGCGGAACTTACGGCAGTGGGTCGTCCCGCGATCCTGGTCCCGCTGCCGATCGCCACCGACGACCACCAGGCCGCCAACACGCGCGAGATCGTCGCTGCGGGCGGCGCCCGTGCGATCCGTCAGGAAAGCTTCACCGCGACCACGCTCGCGAAACAGATACAGGCCATGGCCCAGCATCCCGAAACCCTTGCCAATGCCGCCCACGCCTCGTGGAACTGCGGTTATCCCAATGCCGCCAGCGATCTCGCAGATCTCGTGGAAAGCTTCGGCGCCGCGCCGATCATGGACGTGATCCGCATGGAGAAGGCCATGCCCGCCAAGGGCGGCGAGGCGCTCGCCAAGAGCAAGCTCGCGAAGGAGTCCGCGCAGTGAGGGGCGTCGGCACCGACATCGGCACGATCCACTTCGTCGGCATCGGCGGCATCGGCATGTCCGGCATCGCCGAAGTGATGCACAACCTCGGCTATTCGGTGCAGGGCTCCGACATTGCCGAAGGTTACGTGGTCGAGGGCCTGCGCGGGCGCGGGATCAAGGTCATGATCGGCCAGTCGGCGGAAAACGTCGAAGGCGTGGCCGTGGTCGTCACCTCGACCGCCGTGAAGCGCGACAACCCCGAAGTCGTCTACGCGCTGGAAAATCGCATTCCCGTGGTGCGCCGCGCCGAGATGCTGGCCGAGCTGATGCGCCTCAAGAACACCGTGGCCGTGGCCGGCACCCACGGCAAGACCACCACGACCTCGATGGTCGCGGCGCTGCTCGATGCGGGCGGGGTCGATCCCACCGTCATCAACGGCGGCATCATCAATTCCTACGGTTCGAACGCGCGCCTCGGCGCCTCGGACTGGATGGTGGTGGAAGCCGACGAGAGCGACGGCTCGTTCCTGCGCCTCGACGGTACCATCGCCGTCGTCACCAATATCGATCCCGAACACCTCGACCACTACGGCTCGTTCGACAAGGTGAAGGACGCCTTCGTCGAATTCATCGAAAACGTGCCCTTCTACGGCGCGGCGATGCTCTGCATCGACCATCCCGAAGTGCAGGCAGTGATCCCCAAGGTGCGCGACCGCCGCGTGGTGACCTATGGCTTCTCGGCCCAGGCCGACATTCGCGGCGAGAACGTCACCCCGATCCCCGGCGGCAATCGTTTCGACGTGGCCCTGCGCCAGCGCGACGGCTCGTTCCGCCGGATCGAAGGCATCGAACTGCCCATGCCGGGCCGTCACAACGTCCAGAACGCGCTCGCCGCCGTGGGCGTCGCGGTGGAAATGGGCTGTTCGGACGACTGCATCCAGACCGGCTTCTCGAAGTTCGGCGGCGTGAAGCGCCGGTTCACCAAAGTCGGTGAAGTCGAAGTCGAGGACGGCGTCGTGACAGTGATCGACGACTACGGCCACCACCCGGTCGAAATCCGCGCCGTGCTCGCCGCCGCGCGCGAAGGCGTGCGCAATCGCGTCATCGCCGTGGTCCAGCCCCATCGCTTCACGCGCCTGCGCGATCACATGGAAGACTTCGAAGGCGCCTTCAACGATGCCGACGTGGTCTATGCCGCCCCGGTCTACGCAGCGGGCGAGCAGCCGATCGAAGGCATCGATTCCGAGCACATGGTCTCGGGCATGAAGGCGCGTGGCCACCGCTCGGCGCAAGTCGTGGCCGGGCCGGACGCACTGGCTGACGTGTTGGCGACCTCGATCCAGCCGGGCGACATGGTGGTCTGCCTCGGCGCGGGCGACATCACCAAGTGGGCAGCGGGGCTGGCCGACGCGATCGTCAAGCGGAGGGCTGCTTGAGCGAAACCGCGCATCTTCCGCAGGTCTCCGGCAAGCTGAAGGCCGATGCGCCGCTGGCGCCGCTCGTCTGGTTCAAGTCGGGCGGGGCGGCCGAGTGGCTGTTCGAGCCGAAGGACCTGGCGGACCTGCAAGGCTTCCTGCGCGATCTCGATCCCTCGGTTCCGGTCATGGCGCTCGGCCTCGGCTCGAACATGATCGTGCGCGACGGCGGCGTTCCGGGCGTGGTGATCCGCTTGGGCAAGGCTTTCGCGAAAGTCACCCGCGCCGATGACGTCACGCTGGAATGCGGCGGCGGGGCCAGCGGCATTCTCGTCTCCTCGACTGCGCGCGACAACGGCATTGCCGGGGTCGAATTCCTGCGCTCGATCCCCGGCACCGTCGGCGGTTTCGTGCGCATGAACGGCGGCGCCTATGGCGGCGAGGTCAAGGATATCCTGATCGACTGCGACGTGGTGCTGCGCGACGGATCGCTGGTGACGCTGGGTAATGCCGATCTTGGCTATACCTATCGCCATTCGCAGCTGCCGGAAGGCGCCGTGGTCGTCGCCGCACGCTTCAAGGGGCGCGCCGGGGAACCGGAGGCGATCCAGGCCGAGATGGACCGCATTTCCGCCAGCCGCGAGGCCAGCCAGCCGCTGCGCAGCAAGACCGGCGGCTCGACCTTCAAGAATCCCGAGGGCCACAAGGCCTGGCAACTCGTGGATGAAGCCGGTTGCCGCGGCCTGACGCTGGGCGGCGCGCAAGTGAGCGAAAAGCACACCAACTTCCTGCTCAACGTCGCCGACGCGACCAGCAGCGATATCGAGGCTCTGGGCGAGGAAGTGCGCCGCCGGGTCAAGGAAAAGTCGGGCGTCACGCTCGAATGGGAAATCCAGCGGGTGGGCAAGCCTGCTGACAGCAAGAGTGAGTCAAACAAGTGAGCCTTCCCAAACTCCACGTCGCGGTCCTGATGGGCGGTTGGTCGAGCGAACGGCCGGTCTCGCTGATGAGCGGCGAAGGCGTGGCCAAGGCGCTCGAGTCCAAGGGCCACAAGGTCACCCGCATCGACATAGACCGCGATGTCGCGCTGCGTCTGTCGGAGGCGAAGCCTGACGTCGTGTTCAACGCGCTCCACGGCGCGCCGGGCGAGGACGGAACGGTGCAGGGCATGATGGACCTGATGGGCCTCACGTACACCCATTCGGGCCTCGCCACTTCGGTGATCGCCATCGACAAGGAACTGACCAAGCAGGCGCTGGTCCCGCACGGCATTCCCATGCCCGGCGGCCGCATCGTCGAAAGCGCCACGATCCACGAGCGCGATCCGCTGCCGCGTCCCTATGTGCTGAAGCCCGTCAACGAGGGATCGTCGGTCGGCGTCGCCATCGTCACCGACGAAGGCAACTACGGCAATCCCATTGCGGCCGATGCCAAGGGCCCGTGGCAGGAATTCGACCGCCTGCTGGCCGAGCCCTTCATTCGCGGGCGCGAACTCACCACTGCCGTGATCGGAGACCGTGCGCTCCTGGTCACCGAACTCAAGCCGAAGTCCGGCTTCTACGACTTCGACGCCAAGTACACCGACGGCATGACCGAACACGTCTGCCCGGCCGACATCCCCGACGAGATTGCGGCGGCCTGCAAGGATCTGGCCCTGCGCTCCCACCAGTTGCTGGGCTGCAAGGGCACCAGCCGCGCCGACTTCCGCTGGGATGACACGCAGGGCATCGAAGGCCTGTTCCTGCTGGAGGTCAACACCCAGCCGGGCATGACCCCGCTCAGCCTCGTGCCCGAACAGGCGCGCGCCTGCGGCATGGAGTACCCCGATCTCGTGGAAGCTATAATTGCGGAAGCGCTGGCCGACGCTGGAAAGGTCGCCAAGGGGGGCAAATGAGCCAGACGATCCGGCGCAAGCCGAAGACAGCGCGAAAGGCCGCGGCGGCCCAGAACACCAAGGCGAAGGTGCGCCAGGCCAAGGCGACCAGCGGCACCGCCGTCGATACGGTGATGAGCTGGCTGCCCTTTACCGAGGAGCAGCTTCACAAGATATTTCTCGTCGCCATCCTCGGCGGCGCGGGGTTGCTCGTCTGGGTCGTGGCCAATGCGGCGGGCGTGCCGATGCTGGCGGGCAAGCAGTTCGCGCAAGTTGCCGCCGATGCCGGGTTCGAGGTCAAGCGCGTCGAAGTGCGCGGGGTGAAGAACCTCAACGAGCTGAAAGTCTACGAAAAAGCCCTGGCAGAGCGCGACCGGGCGATGACCCAGGTCGATCTCGACGGTCTGCGTGGCGAACTGATGGGGCTGTCGTGGGTCAAGGACGCACGCGTCTCGCGGCAGCTTCCCGACACTCTGGTGATCGACATCGTCGAGCGCGAGCCGCATGCCGTTCTGCGCAAGGCCGACCGCTTCGTGCTGATCGACGAAACCGGGCAGGAACTGGAAGCGATCGCCCGCAAGGATGCCAAGGGCAAGCTGATCGTTTCCGGTCCGGGGGCGGGCCAGCAGGTGACGCAGCTTGGCCACTTGCTGGAAGCCGCGCCGGCGCTTCAGCCGAAAGTGCAGGAAGCCGAATGGATCGGCAACCGTCGCTGGAATCTGACGTTCCAGACCGGACAGGTTCTTGCGCTGCCCGAAGGCGATACGGAATCGGCCGGCGCGCTGGTCACGTTCGCGCGGCTGGACGGCACCAATCGGCTGATCGGCGGGAAGGCGACCGCGATCGACATGCGGGCGAAGGACCGGATCTACTTGCGGGTGCCGGACGGCGAAGGACAGGAATTGGCGATGAAGGCGGGGGCAGTGCCGCATACCGGTGTCGAAGCGAGCGCGACCGTCGCGGCGGAGGAGCAGTAATGGCGCCGCCACGCATCACCCGCGTTTTCGGCGCGGTAAACATCGGATCGTTCCGCATCTCCGCGATCGTCGCGGGCATGTCGGAGATGGGCGACATGATCGTGCTCGGCTCCGGCCATCGCGCCAGCCAGGGCATCAAGCGCGGCTACGTGACCGACATGGCAGCGGCCACTTACGCCGTGCGCGATGCGATCGACCGGGCCGAGAAGATGGCCGATACCAGCGTGTCCAAGGTCTGGATCGGATGTTCGGGGGCAGGGCTCGCCAGCCGTATCGACCAGTTCGATGCGGAGATCGGCGGGCGCCGCATCGAACAGGAGGACATCGACCAGCTGCTGATCTCGGCGCGGGAAGTGATCCAGCCGGACGGCCGCATGGTGCTGCACGCGCAGCCCGCGCAATATCGCCTGGACGGCGCCCATGGCGTAGGCAACCCGACCGGGCTCCATGCCGAGCGGCTCGGCGTCGATATCCACATCGTGCTGGCTGATGGCGCGCCGATCCGCAACCTGACCGAAGCCGTGCAATGCGCGCATCTCGAGGTCGAGGCCGTGGTCGGTTCTCCCATTGCGGCGGGGCAGGCCTGTCTTTCGCCCGAGGAGCGCGACCTGGGCGTCGCGCTTGTCGAATTCGGCGCGGAAGTCACGAATGTCGCGGTCTATTCGCATGGGCTGCTGATCGACATGATCTCGATTCCGATGGGTTCGGCCGACATTACCGACGCGGTCGCTTCGGCTTTCGGCATCCGGCGCTTCCAGGCCGAACGCCTCAAGTGCGTGAACGGCTCGGCCATCGCCAGTCCGCACGATCACCGCGAAATGATCCCCGTCAATGCGCCGGGCGAGGAAGGCACTGGTCCGATCGCACGCCATGCCGATGACAAGAACCGCATTCCCCGTGCCGAGTTGATCGGCGTGATCACCGGCCAGCTCGGCATCCTGATGGAAGAAATCAACAAGGCGCTCAAGCTGATGCGCTTCAATGCCCAGCGCGGCAAGCAGGTGGTCTTTACCGGAGGCGGCGCGGAACTGGTGGGCCTGGCGGACTATGCGCAGGCCGCGCTTGGCAAGCCGGTGCGCATCGGCCGGGTGCCGCATCTCTCGGGGCTTGCCGAAGCCCACGTGAAACCGGGCTTTTCCACGCTGGCAGGCCTGGTCCTCTACGCGGCGGCAGACCCCATCGACATTCGCACGTTCGGCAAGAACCGCCAAGGTACAGTCAGTTACAGCGGGTTGGGCGTGGTCAACCGCGTCTATAGAGCGCTGAGGGAATACTTTTGATCACTTTGCCCAGTCGTGCAATTCCTGCGACGCGAACGCCGCGATTGGCTGGAATTGGCGGTTTCGCCTGTGGACAACAAGCCCATGCGCTTTGCCTTGACGGAGGCAGCCGTGCAATCAGGCTAGTCAAGGTAAATTTCTTCGCGCACGTGCCTGCCAGGAGATCGAAATGAGCATCAACATCGGACCGCCGGCGATCGAAGAGCTTCGTCCGCGCATTGTCGTCATCGGCGTAGGTGGCGCAGGCGGCAACGCTATCGCCAACATGATCCAGGCCCAGATAGAGGGCGTGGACTTCGTCGTCGCCAATACCGACGCGCAGGCGCTCAACAACGCGATCGCCGAAACCCGCATCCAGCTCGGCCCCGAAATCACGCAGGGTCTTGGTGCCGGTGCGCGTCCGGAAGTGGGCCGTGCCGCGGCGGAAGAGACGATCGAGGAGATCGAACGCCTGCTCGACGGCGTCCACATGGTCTTCATCGCCGCCGGCATGGGCGGCGGCACCGGCACGGGCGCGGCACCGATCATCGCACAGGCCGCGCGCGCCAAGGGCGTGCTGACGGTGGGCGTGGTTTCCAAGCCCTTCATGTTCGAAGGTACGCGCCGCATGCGTTCGGCGGATTCGGGCATCGAGGAACTGCAGAAGCACGTCGATACCCTGATCGTCATTCCGAACCAGAACCTGTTCCTGGTCGCCAAGGCGGAAACCACTTTCAAGGAAGCCTTCCAGCTTGCCGACGAAGTGCTTCAGCAGGGCGTGCGCTCGATCACCGACCTGATGATCATGCCGGGCCTCATCAAC
>NZ_DAMDBA010000106.1:0-14731 GCF_032093395.1 Novosphingobium sp. | reverse complement strand
CAGCCGGGTAATCGGCAATCTCCAGCGCCGCGCGAAAGCCTTCGGCTTCTCGCTCCAGGAACTGCCGTCAGAGCCCGAGGCAGCTGTTTCTTAGGAAATCGACAGCGAGGGACGGTTCCAGTTCATCGGGCCTGCCGCCGTGTATGGCGGCAACCCACTGCGCCCGGCGGAGCTTTTCCAGCGCGGGGCGGTCGAGGAGTATCGAGCCTGACGAGCGTGCCAGCGATGCCGGCAGAACAGCCTTGCCGAAGGAAAGCGACGGGACTTCTTGAGATGCGCCGGCGGCAGGGCCTCCCAGGTCGCATCGGCACTGCTGCACGCGCGCCTTACTGGCGGGGCGGGTACGTCCATGGTGCCGTCGTCTTGGGCAACGTCGGCAGGCCTTGCCGGGTCTTTCGGGCTGCTCGTGCCGGACCTCGGTCTCGGCAAGCCCGGGCATTGGGAGCTTGAGCGGTTCCGGTCGCTTTCGAAAGCCGACGCCTGTAGGAATCTGGCCGGAACGCCGGGCTTGTTCCATAGCGTGCCTATGAAAGCCGACCCATTCCGGCCGTTCTGCCCCTGATTATCCGTTCCCAATTGCCGCCCGTCCGCTATCCTACGGCAACCGATCATATTCGGCTATTGGCACACCTCGGCCAGAAGGTCTGGCCGGATGGTGGCAGCGTTGCGGTATTCGGCGCAGGCTCGCTGTCCTCTCCCATCACGAAAGCGAGGTCGGCAATGCTGACGTCAAACCGCTCGCGCTCCTAGGCGCAAGAGCGGCGGTGCATTCGATAGCCGAGCGTAGTTCGCGCACGTTTCCGGTCCAGTGCGCCGGGCACGAAGCTGGCAGGACCGACGCTGACACGGCGCAGGAACAGCCGAGCCAACAAGGCGATGTCGCCCGTGCGGTCTGCCAGCGCCGGAACCCGCAGGATGACGCCCTTCAGGCGGTAGTAAGGGTCCTCGCGAAGCTGCCGTCCGCAACGGCGGCGGCAAGATCGCGGTGAGTGGCGGCAACGATACGCACGTCGGCCCGGCGAACCTCGCGGGCACCGACCGGCTGATAGCTGCCATCAGCGAGAAACCGCAGTAGTTTGACCTGCATAGGGGCTGGCATCTCGCCAATCTCGTCGAGAAACAGGGTTCCGTGCGCGGCGGCTTCGACAACGCCGAGCCGGTCGGCATGGGCGCCCGTGAAGCTGCCCTTGAGGTGGCCGAAAAGCTCGCTTTCCAGCAAGTCTGCCGGGACCTCGCCGCAATGCACCGGCACCAGTGTGCGGCTGGCACGGGGAGAGGCGGCGTGGATTGCGCGCGCCACCAGTTCCTTGCCAGTGCCGCTAGGGCCCAGCACCATCACCGGCAGGGCCGTGGGCGCGATGCGGCGGATCATGGGCACGGGTCTTGGGCTCTCGATGGTCTACGGCTTCGCCAAGCAGTCGAACGCGAAGGTCCGGATTCGCTCCTCAGTCGGCGCGGGCACAACTGTGAGCATCTTTCTGCCCGCGGCCGATGTCGAGATCCACAGCGAGGCCTCGGCGACATCTGAGATGATACGAGAAGGAGATGGTCAGTCCGTGCTGCTGGTCGAGGACGACGACTCGGTTCGGCTCCTCGTCCGTGATGTCCTGGAGGATCTTGGCAATCGGACTTTCGAGTCGGCCGAGCCCACACATGCCAGCGAGATGCTTCGCTCGGCCAGCATTTCGATCTCAGGGTGTCGGACGTCGGCCTGCCCGGCATGAATGGGCGGCAGTTGGCGGAAATCGCCCGCGACCATCATCCCGACCTCCCAATTCTGGTCGTCACCGGCTACGCGGAAAATGCCGTGATTCGAGCCGGTTTCCTCGGCACCAACATGGCTATGATCACGAAGCCGTTCCAATCCAGGTGTTGTCAGCGAAAGTCAGCGAGATTCTAGGCGAGAACTGAGCTTTGCGAACTGCCTGCATTTTGCGAGCTCCAACCAATCGCCGCCTGATCCAGGTTACTCGACTCCGCTACGAACCTCTTTCGCCTCGCGCTTTAATTCGTTGGCCCGCTCCTTGGCCTCCGCTCTCAAACGATCGGCCTCGGCGTCGAACTTTTCTGCGGTAACTTCCGCCTTCCGCTCGACATTGGTTGCTTCGGCTTTCAACGCGGCAGCAGCGGCATCGGCCGACTTGCGGGCCGCAGCGTCGGCCCTGTCCCGCACCTCTCCAGCCCGTTCGGCAGGGCCTGACCCAGTATATTCGACACCGGAAGCAGCCGCCGCGGTTTCGTCCTGCTTCTTTCCCGCTTGCTCGTTTGGGCCATCACACGCGGCCAGAGCGAAAACCGACAGAACGATAGGGAAAAGCGCCTTCATGGACGTTGCTCCTGACTTTACGGACTCAACGTTACGTTTCGCAAGAAGTGCCCGGCTTGAAAGTTCGCATCGCTTTCGAAGGGATTAATAATGAAAATCCTCAAGAAAAAATGCGCAAGGCCGACCTAGCTAAGGCATCAGCCCCGCCGACCGCAGGGCGTCTTCGATGACTTTACGCACTGGATTTCGGGGGGTAGGGCTTGGTTCCTGATGCGGGCGAGTTTGGAGGTGTCGTCCCTCGTTCGCCAATGGCACATCGCTGCCGACCAGTTCTCCGATTTTCTCCTTATCTCGGGCAATAGCGAGAGTATCTGTCCTCGCTTCCCGCTCTATCAGCTTCCAGAAGCGGCAGATACGATAGGTAGAGGAAATGCCGACCTCGAGCATGAAGGCTCCACTTCGGCCGCATCCATCGTCGCCGGTGGTTTTCAGGGGGGTGCCATGGCCCATTCCCAGGATACGATAATCTTCCACCACTTCCTGACCCTTGCGGTCGAGCCAGGCGCGGCGGATATGACCATCGACGGTCTCGCGGCGGGCGGGCAAGCTTTGAAGTCCGTGTAGGGCCGTCCACTGTTCGACCAAGGCATCCGCATTGGCAGCCGCAACTGTCGCATCACTGCTGCCATGCCAGACTGACAGCTTCGGCCAGGGCCCGCGGTGAGCCGATGCGCGCCGAACGAAGCGTTCCAGTTTCCCTCGCTCGGCAATATTATGGCCACGCATACGCTCCAGGGCCTGAGGCACACCTTCTGCACTACCGTAAGGCAGCCCGGCAATGACTGCTCCTCCCGCGAAGACCTCTGGGTACGTCGCCAGCATAACGGCGGTCATCGCTCCGCCCGCTGACAAGCCCGTCACAAATACGCGCGAAGGATCTATATCCTGCTCGGCAGAGATAGTTTCGATCATCTGCCTTATGGAAGCGGCTTCTCGCCCGCTGCCTGCCTTCGTAAACCAGTTGAAGCACAAGTTCGGATTGTTCTGCGCCTGCTGCTCAGGAAACAGGAGAGCGAAGCCATGCCGCTCGGCCATGTCCGACCAGCCGGAGCCGATGTCGTAACCTGACGCCGTCTGTGTGCACCCATGGAGAACAACTACGAGCGCTGCGCGCTTTGAAAGAGAAGGCGGAATGTACACGTGCGCGCGCAGCGATCCAGGATTGGTGCCGAATTCCGATATCTCGGTCAGCCGGCTTTCTCCATGGACACCGCCATTCATCGCAGCTTTGCGAAGTGCCGAAAAGTGAGCGATCGTATCCGAAATGTTGCGCATGAGCATGTCCTAGTTGGAAGGGTATCCGCACAGGATATGGCTCGCGAACCATTTTGCTGCACTGCAACAATAAGTGGTGACGACATGTTTCGTTGCAAGGTGAATCGGATTTCAAATTGAGGAGAACTATGTTGCATAGGGACTGTTTCGGATCATGTGCCGATTGAAATCAGGCGCCCCGTCCTTCCACCAAACCGGCCTGCGTTCACCAAAGCACGCCTGGCATCGTCCACATCGGCACGAGCGCGGTCTTCGGCCTCGGCATCCCCCACTTTGCGCGCGACGCCGACGACTCTGCGTGGGTTCGATTTGGTGGACGATCGTAGGTCTCACATCAGGGCAGACTTCGCTGATTGTCGCCAACGGATTTCTGACATTCGTCAATCTCGTGGGAATTTGGCGTTGGCTTGGACGGCAACGCGCGCACGAAGACGGGGCCAGATCCGCCACGATCGCCAGCAGGAAAGCGCCCGGCCCCTCTCTTTTTTACCGCTTCCGGGATTGCCGGCATGCCCGCCGTGGCAGCCGATGGCATTTCGCTCGGAAAAGCAGTCGATGCCCTTATCGAATGTCGTTCCGGCGAAGTGAGCTACGTGGTTGTGGCAAGCAGCGGGATTTCTGGTCTAGACGAAGCTTTGCGCCCCGTTCCTGCCAGCGCCATCGCGTTCGGCTGCGATGTGCTGGCGCTGAGGATTTCCAAAAACGCTCTCAAAAGAATCGAGGCCACTTGAAAATGAAGATTGGGCTGCCTCCATTGCCTTTCGAACTGGCTCTAGAAAATGAGTGATGACCGGCATCATGCGGCGGACGCCTGTGCTTCTATATAAAGATAGCTTGGGTCGAACTGGCCTCGCGCCGCTAATTTTGCCGGGTCGGCGATCTCCACCAGCGACGATCTGAACACGCAGAGCCTCTCCTCTCGCAGTTGGCGAAGCACGCGGTTTACATGCACATTGGTCAATCCGCAGATCTCCGACAAGTCGGTCTGCGTCAGTGGGAGCGCGAAGCGCCGACCGTCGCTGAGGCCCGCAGCGACGAGACGCATGTTGGTTTCGCAGAGGAAATGCGCAACCCGGCCGACCGCATCCAGCCTGCCAAGCCGGAACAGCCATGCGCGGTGTATCGCGGCATCGATCAGCGTCGCGAACCAAAGTTTTCGGCCAAGAACGGGACTTTCCGCAATCATGGCATCCAGTTCGCCGTGGGGCACGACCGCGACCTTGGCCGACGTCATAGTGGCAACGTCATGGTCCAGCGCCTGCAAGGGATAGGCGTGAAGGTCCACGAAGTCGCCGGGAACATGGATCGCCACCAACTGCCGTAAGCCATTGCGATCGTCGATGTAGCGCGACATGATGCCTTCGATCAGCAGCATGCTGTGCCGTAGCGGCGTTCCTGCTCGCACGATTATCTGCCTTGCTTCCAATGCGCGCACCTCGACGACTCCCCCCTCCAGCCTTTCGCGTTCGCGGGGGGACAAGTTGATGCCCTTTTTCTCCCTGAGAAAGCGGTCGGTAAGCAGACGGGAACTCCCTTCATGTCCGGCGAGAGGCAGGCCTCACTAGGCGTAAATCCGCAGACGCGCGGACGTTGCAGATCGAGCAGCCGGAAAACGTACTGACGTAAGTTAATTCTGCGCCCCGCCGGGCAACCCGGCGCTCCATCGGCATGTTTAGCGGGGACTGAAACCCAAGGCATGCGACCGTCGTTCCGACGTTTTGTCCACCTTGCATTCTATTCACAAAGGATAGCCAGATGGCCAAGACGCCCGATAAAGCGCCTTCCGCAGCAACGCAGAATGCAACCCCGAGCGATTTCGCTCCGGTCGACGTGGAAGGCGAATCTCCGCAAAAGGCGCCCGCGATACCGGCCGACGCTGCGATATCCTTCCACTTTCGCCGAAGTGCAGGCGCCCGGCGGCGATACGCACCAAGTTGCCGGGGCGGAGATCGAAACACTCACCACTCAGCAGGGTATTCCCGTCGCGGACGACCAGAACAGCCTCAAGCAGGGTCCGCGCGGCCCCACGCTGCTGGAGGACACGCATTTTCGCGAGAAGATGTTCCACTTCGACCATGAGCGCATCCCCGAGCGTGTCGTCCATGCGCGCGGATACGGAGCGCACGGCTTCTTCGAACTGACCGACAGCCTGGCGGACGTCAGCCGCGCCGATGTATTCCAGCGCGTGGGAGAGCGCACCCCGGCCTTCGTTCGATTCTCGACGGTCGCGGGATCCAAGGGATCCCCGGACCTTGCCCGCGACGTGCGCGGCTTTGCGGTCAAGCTCTATACGCAGGAGGGCAACTGGGATCTCGTGGGCAACAATATCCCGGTGTTCTTCATCCAGGATGCGATCAAGTTCCCGGATCTGATCCATGCCGCCAAACCCGAGCCGGACCGAGATTTTCCGCAGGCGCAGACCGCCCATGACAATTTCTGGGACTTCGTGAGCCTGACGCCGGAAAGCTTCCACATGATCATGTGGACGATGTCCGACCGCGCCATCCCGCGCTCGCTGCGTACGATGGAAGGCTTCGGGGTGCATACTTTCCGGCTGGTCGATGCCCAGGGCAAGTCCACCTTCGTGAAGTTCCACTGGAAGCCGAAACAGGGCCTTCAGTCGGTCGTCTGGAATGAGGCGGTCAAGATCAACGGCGCCGATCCCGACTTCCACCGCCGCGACTTGTGGGATGCGATCAATTCAGGCGACTTCCCCGAATGGGAACTCGGCGTCCAGCTGTTCGATGACGCGTTCGCCGACAGCTTCGATTTCGACGTGCTCGATGCGACCAAACTGATCCCCGAGGAACTCGTGCCGATCCGCATCGTCGGCCGCCTCGTGCTGGACCGCGTGGTCGACAACTTCTTCGCCGAGACCGAACAGGTTGCCTTCTGCACCCAGAACGTGCCTCCCGGCATCGACTTCTCGAACGATCCGCTGCTTCAGGGCCGCAATTTCTCCTACCTCGATACCCAGCTCAAGCGGCTTGGCGGACCGAACTTCACGCATATCCCGATCAATGCGCCCAAATGTCCGATGGCTCATTTCCAGCAGGACGGGCACATGGCCATGCGCAACCCCAAAGGCCGCGCGAACTACGAGCCGAACAGCTGGGGGCCTACGGTAGGCGGTCCGCGCGAAGATCCGGTGCGCGGTTTCACCAGCTTTGCGGAAGTGGCCGACGGCACCAAGCAGCGGGTCCGATCCGAGAGCTTCGCCGATCACTATAGCCAGGCCCGGCAGTTCTTCGTCAGCCAGACGCCCATCGAACAGAAGCACATCGGCGATGCCCTGGTTTTCGAGCTGTCGAAAGTGGACCGTCCGGACATTCGCTCGCGCACCGTCTCGCACTTGCTGAACATCGATGCCGGGCTGGCCGCCACCGTTGCGGACGGGCTCGGCCTGGCGCTTCCCGATGCGGCCATCCCGGCGCGGCAGCCGATCACCGATCTTCCCCCATCTGACAAGCTCAGCATCGCCAAGAACGGCCCCGACAGCTTCAAGGGCCGCAAGCTCGGCATCGTGCTCAGCGATGGGGCGGATGCCGAAATCTTCGCCGCCTTGCTGGAGGCGGTGGAAGCCGAAGGCGCCGTCTACGAAGTGATCGCACCCAAGATCGCCGGCGTCACCTTGTCGGACGGGACGACCGTTGCCGCGAAGCACAAGATCGACGGTGGGCCTTCGGTGCTGTTCGACGCGGTTGCTGTGGTCGTATCCGACGAGGGGGCCGAATTGCTGTCGCGCGACGCCGCAGCGAGAGACTTCGTCACCGATGCCTTCGCCCATTGCAAGTTCATCGGGCTCACCGACGAGGCCGAGGAAATCTTCGACAGGGCCGGCATTTTCGAGGATCTCGACGAAGCCTGCATTCCGCTGGAAACCAGTGCGGATGCCGAAACCTTCCTGACGGCCTGCCGCGCCCTTCGCCACTGGCCGCGCGAACTGGAGGTCGATCTGGATGCACGGCCCGCAGCCTGACCTCACGATGTCTTCCACCCGCTATTCCGGAGCCGATGCCCCTTCGTCTCCGGGCGGCGGGTGGGAACGACGGCGGGAACGGCGCTTGCGGATCGGCATCATCGCCCACCTGCGGCATCCCATCGCCGAGCCGTTCGCCGGTGGGCTGGAAATGCATACGCACCTCCTCGCGCGGGCGCTGCGCGAACGCGGCCATGCCGTAACGGTTTTCGCCTCATCCCACTCGGAAAGCCGACTGGGCCTTGAAGCGATCTGCACGGAGACCGCGCTGGCCGCCGTCGGCACAACGGAAGCGACCAACGTAGCGTTCTTCAAGGAGCACCACGCCTACCTCAGCTTGATGAATGGGCTACGGCACCGCGATTTCGATGTGATCCATAACAACTCGCTCCATTATCTGCCGGTGACCCTGGCGGATTCGCTCCCCATGCCGATGGTGACGACCTTGCACACCCCGCCCTTCTGCTGGCTGGAAAGCGGCGTGCGGCTCTGTTCGGCGCGAAACCATGCCTTCGTCGCCGTCTCGCAGTCGGTCGCCGCGCTCTGGGAACATGTCGCCAAGGCGGACGAAATCATCCTGAACGGCATCGACCTGAACGATTTCGCGTTCCGCCGCCATGCGGACGAGACAGGCTATCTCGTCTGGTACGGGCGGATCGTGCCGGAAAAGGGCCTGCATTTCGCCATCGACGCGGCGCGCCGTATCGGCCTGCCGCTGCGCATTGCCGGACCGATCCTCGACCAGGACTATTTCCGCACCCGCATCGCCCCGCAACTGGGTCTCGATGCCGTCCATGTCGGCCATCTCGCGCATAGCGACCTGGCTGGGCTGGTCGGCGGAGCACGGGCATTCCTCTGCACGCCGATGTGGGACGAACCCTACGGCTTGGTGGTAGCCGAAGCGCTGGCCTGCGGTGTCCCGGTGGCCGCCTTCGCGCGCGGCGCCATCCCGGAGATTCTCGATCCCAGCTGCGGCGTGCTGGCGATGCCGGACGATGTCGCCTCGCTCGCCGCCGCCGGACGTGCCGCCCTCACCCTAGACCGGCGCGACTGCCGCAAGCGCGCCGAGCACATATGCGATGCCCGGCGGATGGTGGACGGTTACGAGGCGCTCTATCGGCGCCGGATCGCCATGGGACGCGCCAATGCCCTGCCGGCGTCACCAGCGGTCCTCGCGGAAGCTGCCGTTGGCGCGCCGCTGGATAACAGCATACATGCCTGAGGACCGCCTCGACTTGTGCGTCTGCGTTCCGGCCCGCGACGAGGCGGACCGACTGCCGGTACTCCTGGACGCCCTGGCGGCGCAGAACTGGAACGCGCCGATCATCGTCGCGGTCGCCGTCAACAATTCGACCGACGACAGTATCGCCGTGCTGGAACAGGCCCGGCATCGCCATGCCGGACGGCTGTTGATCCATGCCGAGGAGGCGACTTTCCCCCCGGCCCGTGCCCACGCCGGCTTTGCCCGTCGGATGGCGATGACCATGGGCCTTGCCCTGCTGACGGCACCCGAAAGCGGTGTCCTGGTCAGCACCGACGCCGATACCCGGCCGCCGTCCGAATGGCTCGCCAACATAGCCCGCGCCATTGCGCGTGGAGCCGATCTGGTCGGCGGCCGGATCGCCATCGAACCGGCCGAACCTTTGCCGCCGGGCGTGCTGGTCCTGCGCCGGGCCTGGGAGCGATACTGGCAGGCCGTGCGTGCCATCGAGGACGACCTCGACCCGGTGCCGTGGGATCCGGCGCCGCGCCACGGCGATCATACCGGCGCCTCGCTGGCAATCCGGGCGGAACTCTACATTCGCTGCGGCGGGGTGCCGCCGCTCGCTTCGGGCGAAGACCGCGCGCTGGTGGTGGCCGCGCTGGCGAAAGGCGGACGGCTCGCCCATCCCGCCGATGTCTTCACTTTCGTCTCCCCCCGCCGCGAAGGCCGGGCAGATGCCGGCATGGCTCTGGCCATGCAGGATCTGTTCGACCTTGCCGCACGCGGCGAGACTCCCCGCGCACCTGCATTCTCGCACTGGCGCGAGCGGGCGATGTGGCGGCAACGCCTGCGGGCCAGTCCGGAAGGCGCGGCCCTGATCGCGCAGACGGAACCGCAATTGCCGCCGATGCCGCATGACATGACCCTGGAGCTCGTTTCGTGACCTTTCGCCCCATCGGCTACTATGTCCATCACCACGGCGCCGGGCACCGCGCCCGCGCCGCCGCCATTGCCGCCGCGTCTGGACGGCCCGTCGTGCTGCTGGGCACGGGCATCGGTGACGCGGGCATCGATCTGCCGGACGACCGCCCGCCCTCCCTCCGCTTCGACGGATCGGATCAGGCGCCTTGCCGCCCCGCCGCGCTCCACTACGCGCCGCTCGATCATGCCGGCATCCGCGGCCGGGTGGCGCGCATCGCCGCCTGGATCGCGCAGGAGAGCCCCTCGCTGATGGTCGTCGACGTCTCTGTCGAAGTGGCAATGCTGGCGCGGCTCGCCTCGGTCCCGACGATCTGCGTCCGCCTTAATGGCGAGCGCGGCGATACCGCCCATCTCGAGGCATTCCGGGGAGCGACGGCTCTGCTGGCGCCCTTTTCTCGCTTGCTGGAAGCGCCCGGCACACCCGATTGGGTGCGCGAGAAGACCAGCTATTTCCCCGGCATCACCGCCGCGCGTGCCCGCGATGCCCCGATGGCGCACCGGGTGCTGGTCGTCTTCGGACGCGCGGGAGTGCCCGGCGACGGGACGCGGATTGCCGCCGCAGCTCGCACATGTCCCGCATGGGAATGGCGCGTGATCGGCCCGGCCCATGTCCCCGCGAATGTCCCACCGAACCTGACATTCGCCGGATGGAGCGATATACCCGAGCGCGAGATCGCCCAGGCCGCGATCGTCGTGGGCGCGGGCGGAGATGGTCTGGTCGGCGCGGTGATGGCAGCCGGGCGACCCTTTATCTGCATTCCCGAAAGCCGCCCTTTCGGCGAGCAGCATGCCACAGCCACGGGCCTCGCCGCAGTGCAGGCCGCGCTTGTCCTGCCCGCATGGCCCGTCGCCGAATGCTGGCCGAACCTCATCGAACAGGCCCTGCGCCTTCCGCCCGAAGCGCAAAGCGCCCTGCACGATGCGGCCGGTGCACGAAAGGCCGCATCCTGGCTGGCCGAACTGGCCGCCCCTTGCCTTGAGCACGCCGCGTAATGGCATCCACCCTCGCCTCATCCGATCGGCAAGCACCGCCGATGCGAGCGGCGGCCATAGCGCCGCGCCTTGCAGATCTTGGTGCCCGCTACGATGCGGCGCCGGTCTTTCCGGCGGACAGCATGCGCTGCCTCGCCTCGGCAGGACTACACCGCGATTTCGCTTCGCTCGCCAGCGGCGGCACCCGTTTCGCCGACGCAGCGACCCGGCACCACGCACTACTGGACGTCCTGCGAATCGTTGGCCGCGCCGACCTCAGTCTGGGCCGTCTCTACGAAGGCCATGTGAATGCCCTCGCCTTGTCCGAATGGTATGGCTCTCCCGCGCAGGCAACCCGCCTGGAAAGCGAATTGGAGCAAGGGGCATTCTACGGCGTCTGGGCCACGGAACCGCCCCCCGGCGTGGCACTCGTCATCGATAGCCAAAGTGTGCACCGGCTGAGCGGCGCCAAGTCCTTCGCAAGCGGCGCTGGAGGGCTGGCCGCAGCCGTGATCACGGCGCAGCCGCCCGAAGGCTCACGGCAGATGGTGATCGTGCCCGCCAACGACCCGGACCGCGCCGACCTTTCGGGATGGCGCGTTCGCGGCATGCGGGCCACCAACAGCGGGCTTTACAATCTGACGGGCATCCCCATCGAGGAGATCGACCTGCTGGGCCTGCCCGGCGACTACGACCGCGACCCGCGCTTCACCACCGGAGCCTGGCGTTTCACCGCCGTGCAGCTTGGCGGTATCGAGGCATTGCTTACCGAGACCCGGCTCGCCATGTCCGAGGCCGCGCGACGCGACCCGCTGCAACGTGCAAAGTTCGCAGACGGCGTAGCCGCTGCCCGCACCGCTTATCTCTGGGTCCGCGAATGCGCGATGCGCGCGGCTCGGGACGACAGGGACGGCCCGGCCTTCGCCCGCATGACCCGCGGCGTGGTCGAGCGCGCCGCGCTCGACGTGATGGAACTGTCCGCCCGGATCGTCGGCACCCGCAGCGCAATGGACGGGGGCCGGATCGACAAGATCACCCGCGACCTCGCCCTCTACCTTCGCCAGGCCGGCCCGGACCACGCCCGCGACCAGGCGGCGCTGGCCTGGCTCGATCGCGATGCCTGGGGCGACGGTGACGCCTTATGGTGACGTTCTCGCTCGCCGACCGGCCCTGGCGCAACTTGCGCTGGCTGGTTCTCGCTCCGCACCCCGACGATGAAACCCTGGGGGCCGGCGCTTTGATCAGCCAGACCGCAGCCAGCGGCCATTTCGCAGCGCTCGTCTATCTCACCGACGGATCAGGATCGCATGCCGATAGCGCCGGTCTTGCGGCACTGCGGAAACGGGAAGCCGCTGCGGCTCTTTGTCTGCTGACAAGCAGCCGCGGTTCCCGGCCCATTCACCTCAACTGGAAAGACGCCGCGCCCGCGGCGCCCGAAAGCAGAACCTTCGCCCGCACGGCCTCGGTGCTCGGTGCCTTATGCCGCCGCCTGCGGGTCGATGCCATCGCCGTGACCGCCCGGCACGAACCCCACTGCGATCATGCCGCCGCCGCCAGCATCGCCTATGCCGTGCGTGCCACCGCAAAACGCAGGCTGATCGTGGCAGAGTACTGCGTTTGGGCCGAGGTTCCGCAGGGGCGCGATTACCGAAAGCTCGGCACGCGGTCGATGCTCGCCGGAAAACGCCGACAGGCCCTGCGCGCGCATCGCAGCCAACTCACTGCTTTTCGAGGTCCAGGCTTTCGCCTGCCCCCAGATCGCCGGCGAATGCCTGCCGCCGACACCCTGTTCCTGCGGAGATTCCCATGATCCGGCCATCCGCCAGCATCACTCCCGAGTATTTCGAAGAGATGTTCCGACAGACCGAAGACCCGTGGGACCTGGAAACAAGCACCTATGAGCGTGAGAAATATGCGCATACGATAGGCGTTCTTGGGAGCCGGACTTACGAGAACGCTTTAGAGATCGGCTGCGCCAAGGGCGTCCTCACGCAGATGCTGGCACCCCATTGCGACAAGCTGCTGGCCGTCGATGTCAGCCCGACTGCGCTGCGCGCGGCAAGGGCGCGCTGCGCGGCTATCGGCCATGTGTCCTTTGCCAGGATAGCGTTCCCCGGACTGGCACCAGCCCCCTCGTTCGATCTCGTGGTGCTATCCGAAGTCGCCTACTACTGGTCCGACCCCGACTTGCTGGAGGCGGCCCGGTGGCTGGGCTCGCATGTAACCCCGAACGGAGAAGTGCTGCTGGTTCACTGGACCGGCGCAACCGACTATCCTCAAAGCGGGGACGAGGCCGTTCTCAAACTACGGACCATGTTGGACACGCGGGTCGAGGTTATCGCGGCGGATCGCATGCCGCACTATAGGCTCGATCTATGGCGCCTGCTGCCATGACGATTAGCGTCCTGACCCTGGTCAAGGACCGGCCAACGCATCTGGCGCAACTGGTCGAAGGGCTGCGCCGCAGCGCGGCCAGGCCGGACGAGCTGGTCGTCGTGGACATGGGGAGTGCTCCCCCGGTCGCCGTGGACGACGTACCCTTTTCGGTGCGAATCCTGCGCCTTGCCCAGACAGGTCTTCCCCTGGCAGCCGCGCGCAATGCGGCGGCGCGGGAAGCAGGCGGAGAAGTGCTGCTCTTTCTCGACGTCGACTGTATTCCCATGCGGGGTCTGGTCGGGGCCATGGCGGAAGTGGTTGGAACGCACGACGCGCTGGTATGCGCGCAAGTGCGCTATCTCGGGCCGGATGACGCGCGGGAAGAGTGGCAGGAGGCCGATCTGCTGTCGCGTTCGTCGGGACATGCGGCGCGCAGTTTTCCCGCCAGCGGACTGCGTGCGGTGCATGACGCGGGATTATTCTGGTCGCTGGTGTTCGGCATACGGCGCGACACTTTCCATGACCTCGGCGGTTTCGACGAAGCTTTCACGGGCTATGGCGCGGAAGATACCGATTTCGGATTTCGCGCAAGAGAGGCGGGCCTGCCGCTGCTGTTCATGGGAGGACCCGGAGCTTTCCACCAGTTCCACGATACGTTCGAGCCGCCGTTCCAGCATTTCGCAGATATCGTGCGCAACGCGCGTATATTCCGGGAAAAGTGGGGGCAATGGCCGATGGAGGGCTGGCTCTCCGCCTTCCACCGCGCGGGATTGATCGCCTGGACCGAGGACCGGATCGTGGTCCACAGAGCGCCTACGGTCACCGAACTCGCGTCAGCCCGCGTGCTCGCGGCACTCTCCTAAAGAGAAGGGCTGGCCTAAAGAGCGGACTGACCTAAAGAGCGGACTGGCGGCCAAGCCGCCAGCCCTTCTCCTCAAGAAGTTGGCATTCAACGTTCCATCGAATGCTTGATGTCGCGCATCTCATCGTGGCCCGCCTTGACCGAGGCGTAGCAAGTCTCGATCAACTGACGCACTCCGGGCGAGAGTTCGCGATCTTCGAGGGCATCCTCGAACTTCGCCTTGATATGGTCTTCGCCCGCTTCGACTTCGTTGACGATCGCCTTGTCGTCATGGCCGGTCATCGACGCCTTGAGATTAAGGAACATGCGGTGGGCGCCGGCGAGAACAGTGCCGTCATCTTCCGCATTGCCGCCCAGGCGGACGACTTCCTGCTGAAGCCGCGAGGCGACTTCGCGGCGTTCGGAAGCGCGGCTGGTGAACAATGATCCGAACCGACCGGTGTCGCTGTCCTTCGCCGCTTCGGTATAGCCGTCCACACTGTCGATAGTGGTGGCGATCAAGGAATTGAGCGTCGAAATGTCGTGGGAAGTCTCAGACATGTTCATTCCAGTCAAATTGGTCGGAACGACTATCGTCCGGACAGTAGCCAAACGCCGAGCCCCCCAGAAAGAAGCAGCATCCCATTAAAAATTAACATGTGTCAGTACGATTTCATGTTTCCATATGAAAGCTCGGGCTTTGCTATATACGAAAAACTTCTTTGAGTAGCCCCTAGATTTCTGGACGCCTTCTATCCTAATTTTGAGGACAGGAGA
>NZ_DAMDBA010000105.1:11315-14912 GCF_032093395.1 Novosphingobium sp. | reverse complement strand
CAGGCCCGCCGCCCACGATGACGACGTCGTAAGGCATCTCTTCGCGTTCAATCATTGCGTCCACTGAGCAGGCCCCTAATTTAGTCGCTCGATTAATTTCCTCGAATTGCCTTGATTGGTGGAAGGCAAGAGGTCAAGACCCAGCCGATGGATCAGGTCCCAAATCGGCAAATTCTGGACGATATCACAGGTGCGCTGGACTGGTGGCGCGAAGCCGGGGTCGATTTCGATTTCCTGGACGCGCCGCGCCAATGGATCGTGCCTGCCAATGAGCAGGACGAAAACGGCGAGCGACTGCCGCCGCGCCGCCGCCCTCCGGTGCAGGAAAACGCGCCTCCGCCGATGCCGACACGCATCGATCCCACGCTGTTGCCAGCCGAACTCGCCGCCTTCCGGGAATGGTGGCTGCGCGAATCGCTGCTGGATGACGGCGGCGTCGCCGGACGCGTCGCGCCGATGGGGCCGCCCGGGGCGAAGCTGATGATCCTGGTGGAAACGCCGGAGGCGCAGGATAGCGCCGTCCTGCTGAGCGGCCCGCAAGGCAAGCTGCTCGATGCCATGCTCGCCGCGTTCGGCCTCGGCCGCGACGAAATTTACCTGGCCAGCGCCCTGCCGCGCCACGATCCGCTGCCGGATTGGCGCGCCGCAGGGAATCGCGGAATCGGTGACGCGCTCGCTCGCCACGTTAACCTTGTCTCGCCGCAGCGGCTCATGGTGCTTGGCGGAAACGTCCTGTCGCTCATCGGCCACGAATTGCCGCAACGCGCTGCCGTTTTAAGACAATTTCAGCATGAAGGGTGTGTTATACCGCTTCTGGCCGGGTGGGGCCTCGCCGCGCTGACGCAACAACCGCGCGCAAAGGCGAGCTTCTGGAATGCCTGGCTGGAGTGGACAAAGTCCGAAACGGACACAACGAAATTAACCGAGCCGGGAGCTTAAAGGTTCCTAGGAGAAGTCCCGAACGGACCGACCCACCCGGCACAACGGTCGCACGATGCGGGGAATGAATTTGAAACGATCCGGCAGGGAGAAATTCCGCAAGGGAGCATGGCGCGACGGTGCATGGCGCACTGGCGCTGCCCTTGCCGTTCTCACCGTCCTTTCCGCTGCGGGCGCAAGCCCGGCCTTGGCCAACAGCGCCGCCGTGGAATATTTCCGCACGCGTGCAGACAATACCGCGGTCCCCTCGCTGCTGAGCCAGGATGATCGCGCCTACTACAAGCAGGCGTTCGACGCGGTCGACGCCAAGGACTGGTCCACCGTGCAGCGCATGCTGACGGATCGCAGCGACGGCCCGCTTCACCAGCAGCTTCGCGCCGCCTATTATCTGGCAGCGGGCTCCCCCAAGATCGAGCTTCCCGCGCTGGAATCCTGGCTTGCCCAGGGCACCAGCCTGCCGGGCGCCGATCAGATCAGCCGGCTTGCCCTCAGGCGCGGGGCCAGCACCGTCCCCTCGCTTCCCGCCGAGCAGCAGTTCGCGCGCCTGCCCACCATGGCGAAGCGCGTGCGCCCGTCCTCGCTGGACGACGGGACGATGCCGGCGATGATCGCCAACGGCATCAACGATCGGATCAAGGCCGACGATCCCACCGGCGCCAGAGTGCTGCTTGACGGCATCGACGCGGGGCTCAGCTCTTCGGCGCGGGCCGAGTGGCGCCAGAAAGTGGCCTGGAGCTTCTACATCGAGAACCAGGACGCGCAGGCCTATCAGCTGGCGCAGCTTGCCGCCATGGGTACCGGGCCCTGGGTCGGGGAAGCGTGGTGGACCGCAGGCCTTGCCGCATGGCGCCTGGGCGACTGCGACGGCGCGGTGGAGGCATTCGACAAGACCGCCAAGTCCTCCGAGAATGCGGAACTGACCAGCGCCGCACATTACTGGCGCAGCCGCGCGCTCGTGCGCTGCCGCAAGCCCGAGCAGGCCTCGGCGGCTCTGCGCCTTGCCGCCGCGCGGGACGAAACGCTCTATGGCATGCTCGCCGCCGAGCAGCTCGGCATGAAGCTGCCCGAACAGCACGCCGCCGCCGATTTCACGCAGAACGACTGGCAGTTACTGCGTTCCAACAGCAATATCCGCACGGCCGTGGAACTGGCCGAGATCGGCAAGGACAGCCTCGCGGACGAAGTGCTGCGCCATCAGGCCCGTATCGGGACGGCAGACCAGTACGCCTCGATCACGCGGCTCGCGCGCGATCTGGGCCTGCCCTCCACCCAGCTCTGGATGGCCTACAACGCACCCTTCGGCGGCAAGCCCGAGCCCGCCAGCCGCTTCCCTACGCCCAAGTGGACGCCGATCGGCGGCTGGAAGGTGGACCCGGCGCTAGTCTATGCCCACGCGCTTCAGGAATCGATCTTCCAGACCGGCGTCGTCAGCCCGGCGGGGGCACGCGGACTGATGCAGATCATGCCTGCCGCCGCGCGCGATCATGCCGGGTCGCTGGGCTATTCGGGCAATGCCTCGGATCTCAACAAGCCCGAAGTGAACCTCGCCTTCGGCCAGCGCCATCTCGAAACGCTGAAGAACGATTCCGGCACCCAGGGCCTGCTGCCCAAGGTCATGGCCGCCTACAACGCCGGGCCGCTGCCGGTGCGCCGCTGGAACACCGAAGTGAACTGTCAGGGCGACCCATTGCTGTGGATGGAATCGCTGCCCTACTGGGAAACCCGCGGCTACGTGAACATCGTGCTGCGCAATTACTGGATGTACGAGCGGCAGGCCGGTGGCCAGTCCGAAAGCCGCATGGCGCTCGCCCAGGACATGTGGCCGACTTTCCCCGGACTCGCGGGCTCGCAAGCCGTCCGCATGGCAGCGAACGGAGCTATCCTGCGTGGCCGTTGATCCCGAACGCGTCTTCAAGCCCATCCAGATCGCCGTCCTGACCGTCTCCGACACGCGCGGCCCCGATACCGACACCTCGGGTGACATCCTCGTCCAGCGCATCCGCGACGCCGGTCACAATCTGACCGATCGCGCGATCGAAAAGGACGATGCGGACGTGATCGCGGCAAGGCTGAACGCCTGGATCGACGATCCGAACGTGGACGCGATCGTTTCCACCGGCGGCACGGGTCTTACCGGACGTGATGTCACGCCGGAAGCGATCGACCGCGTGAAGGAGCGCGACATACCGGGGTTTGGAGAGCTGTTCCGGTGGCTGTCCTACAAGACCATCGGCACGTCGACCGTCCAGTCCCGCGCTTGCGCCGCCGTCTCGCGCGGCACTTATATCTTCGCGCTGCCGGGCTCGAACGGCGCGGTGAAGGACGGCTGGGACGGCATCCTTGCCGAGCAACTCGACAGCCGCAACCGGCCCTGCAATTTCGTGGAACTGATGCCGAGGCTTCGCGAGAAGTAAGGGACAGCCGATCAGCGGAAGATCGGAAGTCTCGCCGCCTCTGCCACCCCCAGCGTGATGCCGAACGTCTCGTTCAGAAGCTCCGCATAGGCCGCGGGAGATTCGACCTGCCGCACCTCGCTTGCGCCGTTCCGGCTGAGCGTGAACTGCCGATCGCTCAGCGAGGCGAAGCCGTCCTCCTGTACCACGCTGGCGATGCAGAGCGTCGTGAAACGCGTGTCCGGCCGTGTCGACGTCCAGTGAT
>NZ_DAMDBA010000105.1:8708-11305 GCF_032093395.1 Novosphingobium sp. | reverse complement strand
TAGTGATTGCTCATCTCCAGATCGTCCGGCGCCACGTCGCCCAAGTCGAAGACATATTGCGGCTGCCAATCACCGTGCTGGGCCGCGCGGTCATCCGTGGCTCCGGCAGGGCCAGCACGCTCCAGCCGCCATTCGCCGCCTAATGCGCCGCGCTCCCCCGTGCGCAGGAGACGATGCCATGCGCCGTCGTCCGTCCGGGCCTGTGCGCCGTCTTCCAGCGGCAGTGGCGGAACGTAGCTGCCGCCGAAACCGGCATCGGCAATCCACGCCTCCCCGCCGAGGTTCACCAGAAGCAGCGTGTGGGTGCGCGGCGGTACGACGCCTGGGTCCAGCCCCAGCAATACGCGCGCCAGCAAAGGCCGGTTGACCAGCCCCATCGCGGCGAGCGCGTCGCCGAACAGGCGGTTTTGCTCGAAGCAATAGCCTCCGCGCCCGCGCAGCACCAGCTTCTCGAACACGCTGGCGCTGTCGATGCGGATGCGCTCACCCAGCGGGATCGCCAGATTCTCGAAGCCGATGAATTGGCGGTGCGCGGCTTGCAACTCGGCAAGCTCCAAGGGCGAGGTCGGGAATGCCACGGAAAGACCGATGCGGGCGAAGTAGCGATCGAGATCCATGGCGCCGTTCTGCACCTGCCGTCCCTTGGGAGCAAGCCTGTGGATAAGCTGTTCAGAAGCGGTTGATGGACGGTGGAGATGCTGGGGAAGACGTGAGGATAGCTTGTGGATACCCCCACGTCGCGCCCTTATCCCTGAATGGCAGCCATCGCTTCGTGAAAAGCCTTGATGGCGGCAACTTCGTCGCCATTCCAGACTGCGCCCGAAACCGCCAGGAAGTCTGCGCCCGCCGCAACCAGCGGCCCGCAGTTCTCCGGCGTGATTCCACCGATGGCGACGCAGGGGAGTTCGAAGATGCCCTGCCACCATTCCAGCAGGTCCAGCCCCGCGGTGTGTTTCACCTGCTTGGTGGTGGTCGGGAAGAAAGCACCGAAGGCGACATAATCGGCTCCGGCTTCGCCCGCGTCCATGGCCAGATGGCGGCTGTCGTGGCAGGTGACGCCGATCTGTGCATCGCGGCCCAGCGCCTGGCGAGCTTCCTCGACGGTCCCGTCTTCCTGCCCGATATGCACGCCGTCCGCGCCAAGCCGCTTGGCGAGGCTGACCGAATCGTTGACGATGAAGGCCACGCTGCGATCGCCGCAGATCTTCTGCAAGGGCTCGGCAAGTCGCGCCGCCTCATGCTGGTCGAGATCCTTCACGCGGAACTGGAATGCCGCCACGGGGCCCGCGTCGAGCGCGCGCGCAAGGCGGTCGGGAAATGCGCCGGCCACTTCAAGCGGCGAGATCAGATAGAGCTGCGTCGGTGCGCGTTCGATGTCTTCCATGCCCGCCGCCCTAGAGCATTTTCGACGCAGGTGGAATCACCTGACCGCCCGGAAAATGCAGCAGGCGAAGAAAAGATCGGCAAGCCTGGCTCGATGAAGCTTCTCCGGGAAAAGGCTTTGTCCTCCGGGCAAAGGCGATAGTTAGGACAAGGTTCAGCCGCCATGCGGTTTTCTGCGGCCAACGCCGCTCGATCGACAGACAGTGTGAGGATCATGAGACGCCCCGCCTTATCGACCGCCCTTCCGCTCCTGACCGTGCTGGTCGCGCTTTCGGCCTGCCGGATCATTCCGGAATCGCCCGGCACCGCGCCTGCCCGAGCCGCCCCTGCTCAACCCTTCGTTGCGAACCAGACCGAGCCGCAGGTTGTCGACAACACGCCTGAAGCCCGCTCGGAGAACCCGGCCGCCGCCGATTTCTACACACCGCAATCACCTGCGGCGCCCGGTCCCTATAGCGGCCCCCCGCTGGCCTATACCCGCATCGGCGAGGCGGTCTATGTAGACGGCCCAAGCGTGACGCCGTTGGCGCTTCTCGAAGACAGCCGCTGTGCCGAGGGTACGCAATGCGTCTGGGCCGGACGCCTGCGCCTGCGGGTGCGCGTCGAGCTGGGCTCAGGCCCGCGCGAGATCGAGATGACCCTGGGCCAGCCCGTGCAGATCGCGGATGGTCAGCTGGACCTGCTGGACGCCCTGCCCCATCCCGTTGCCGGCCGCAAATCCGCCCCGCTGGCCTACCAGTTCGGTTTCCGCTTCATGGGCGGCCTCTGAACGATGAAAGGGCGGCGCCCTGCGGCACCGCCCTCTCCTTCAAGCAAATCCGGTGAAGCGGATCAGGCGGCGGCGGCCGCATCCACCTTCTGGGTCGAGCCCTTGAAGATTTCGTCGATCGCTTCGCCCAGCGCCGCGTCGAATTCGGCATCGCTCATCTGCGAACGCAGGTCTTCGAGCAGCGCGCGGCTGAAGCTGGCGATGATGCCCTTGTTCTTCGCCAGTTCGCCGCAGGCTTCGGTACGGGCATAACCGCCCGAAAGCGCGACGACGCGCAGCACCTTGGGATGCGAGACGAGGGGATCGAAAGTGCCGGCCACGATCGGCAGCGACAGCTTGAGCATCACGCGCGTGCCTTCGGGCAGAGCGTCGAGGTTCTTAAGGATCTCGGCCAGAAGCAGCTCGTCGCACTCGGCGCGGGTTTCGCTCTTGATGTTCACTTCGG
>NZ_DAMDBA010000105.1:0-8698 GCF_032093395.1 Novosphingobium sp. | reverse complement strand
GATCGGCATCATGCCGTGCGAGAGCACTTGGCTGCCGATCTCGAACTGCTGCTTCACCACGGCGGCGATGCCCTCGGCATTGGCCGAATGGATCACCGAGCGCTCCTTGGTGCCGAACACGCCGAGCGCCTTGGAACGTTCGAGCAGGGCATCGAGGGTGGGCATCGGCTTCATCAGCTGCACGCCGTTGGCTTCGTCTTCGAGGCCCTTGTCGACCTTGATGAAGGGAACCACGCCCTTGGCGATCAGCGCCTGCGGAGTGGGAACGCCGTTCACCTGACCGTCCATGGTGCGCTCGAACAGGATCGCGCCGATCACCTTGTCACCGGTGAAAGCAGGCGAAGCGATGATGCGGGCGCGCATCTGGTGGATCAGGCCGAACATTTCCTCTTCGGTCGACCAGGCGCCTTCCTCGACGCCATAGCCCTTGAGCGCCTTGGGGGTAGAGCCGCCGCTCTGGTCGAGCGCAGCGATGAAGCCGTTCCCGTCGGCCATTTTGGCCGCCATTTCCGTAAATTGCATGGTTTTTCTCCTCCTAGTCGTATCAACAACCTGAAACGGGCTTATTCTTAGGGGCTCCGTTTCGCAACTGCGGCAAAAGGCTATCCATCTACCGGATGATCCGGTCCGGCGAAGACACGCGCCTGCCTGCGGCGGCGCAGCATGTCGGACAGCAGCGTGCGCGCGGGAACGTCTATCCAGCGCACGCAGAACCAGGCGGTGACGAGGCACGCGCCGAGGAACACGAAAGCCATCAGCACTTCATCGTATTGCAGGTCGTCCTTGAAGTACCGCATCGGCTCGATCAGGGCCCAGTGGACCGCGTAGAGTGCGAAGGACACTTCACCCACGAACCAGGCAGCCGGCGCCAGCTTGCGCGAGGGCTCGACGCGCGAACCGAACCAGACCAGCAGCGGCGAAAGCACCAGCGTGCAGGCGAGGTCGTAATGGGTGACGGCGATCCACTTGGGATCTGCCAGCAGCATCGCCGCAATGGCGGCAAGGCAGATCATTCCGCCCAGCGTTGCGGGCCGGTGCGCGGGCTGGCGAAACCGGGCGATGAGCATGCCGGCGCAGAAGGAATAGAGCGTTCGCGCCAGCGCCAGCGACCACTCGCCCCAGATTGCGCCGATGTTGCCGGAGCCGTTCTGCAATACCGCCGGGGCGAACCACCAGGCCGAGGCGGCGCATACCGCCACCAGCGCGACACGGGGCAGTCGGAACAGCACCACGACCATCGCGAGATTGGCGACAAGCTCGTAGAACAGCGACCAGGCCGGCACGTTGAGCGGAAACAGCGTCTTGGTCAGCGGAGAGGGCAACATCAGCGCATTGATCGCCGTGCTGATACCGATGGTGGAAAGCTTCAGCGAGGTGTCGCCGCCCGTGTAGTACCGGGTCAGACCGACCGTGGTCGTCAACACGATGCCCACCAGGAACAGCGGGTAAAGCCGGACCACTCGCTTCGTCATGAATTCGCCGGTGCCCATCCCGCCCTGCCAGCGCGGCAAGTAGCTGGTGCAGAGCACGAAGCCCGAAAGCGCGAAGAAAAAGTCCACCGCGACGTAGCCGTGCGGCGCCTGCGAGATGTTGAAGTGAAACAACGCGACGGCCAGCGCGGCGATCCCGCGCATGCCGTCGAGCGTCACATAGCGATCGTGCCAGGGCGGGTGCGCGGTCTTAGTGGACATCTTCCTCTCGTCGTCCCGGACTTGATCCGGGACCGCTGGCCATGAACAGCCCACCTGGCGGCGATACCCCACACGATGGGGAGCGCCCTGCCGCAGGGGCGCTCCTAAAGAACTGCCAGCGGTCCCGGATCAAGTCCGGGACGACGGCGTGCCTTCTATTTTACGCCGAAAGCGCGGCCACGCCGGGAAGTTCCTTGCCTTCCATCCATTCAAGGAAGGCGCCCCCTGCCGTCGAGATGTACGAGAAGTCGCCGGCCACGCCCGCATGGTTGAGAGCGGCAACCGTATCGCCGCCCCCCGCCACGGAAACGAGCGAACCTTCGCGAGTCAGTGCTGCTGCCGTCTTCGCAAGCGCGACGGTGGCCGCGTCGAAGGGAACCGTCTCGAAAGCGCCGAGCGGGCCATTCCACACGAGCGTGCGGCAGGTCTTGAGCACATCGCTCAGGGCCTCCACCGCCAGCGGACCGACATCGAGGATCATCTCGTCCGCGGCAACCTCATGGACGTTGCAGGTGCGCAGGCTGGGCGGATTGGCGGCGAATTCCTTCGATACCACCACTTCGTAAGGCAGGTGCACGGTGCAGCCCGACTTGTCCGCCGTTTCTAGGATCTCGTTCGCGGTGCCGGTGAGGTCGTGCTCGCAGAGCGACTTGCCCACGTCCACGCCCTTGGCGGCGAGGAACGTGTTGGCCATGCCACCGCCGATGATCAAGTGATCGACCTGGGTGACGAGGTGCTTGAGCACGTCCAGTTTTGACGACACCTTGGCGCCGCCGACGACGGCCGCAACCGGCTTTTCCGGGGTGCCCAGCGCCTTGTCTAGCGCTTCGAGTTCGGCCTGCATCGAACGGCCCGCATAGGCCGGGAGCACATGGGACAGGCCTTCGGTGGTCGCGTGGGCGCGGTGGGCGGCGGAAAAAGCGTCGTTGACGTAGAAGTCGGCGTTGGCGGCAATGGCCTTCACCAGTTCGGGGTCGTTCTTTTCCTCGCCCTTCCAGAAGCGGGTGTTTTCGAGAATGGCGATGTCGCCCGCACGCAGGATGCCGACCGACTGCTTCACGATGTCCCCGGCGATCTCGGGCACGAACATTACTTCCTTGCCGAATACCTTCTCCACGGCACCGACCACCATCGACAGCGACTGGGTGGAAACGCGCTCGCCCTTGGGGCGGCCGAAGTGGGCCAGCAGCAGCACCTTGGCGCCCTTTTCGGCCAGTTCCAGCACGGTCGGCGCCGCGGCGCGGATGCGGGTATCGTCGGTGACCTGCCCGTCGTTCATCGGCAGGTTGAGGTCGACACGCACCAGCGCGACCTTACCCGTCACGTCACCAAGGTCATCCAGGGTCTTGAAAGCGCTCATTGCTCGATCCTTATCTCGTCGCCGACGGCGATCATGCCGTCCGTCAGCACCGTGCCCAGCACGCCGCCCCGCCAATCCGGCAGGAGCGCGGCCTTGAGCCCCGGCGCCACTTCTTCCATGCGGCTGCATGGGTCGCATTCCATGGTCACTGCGATGCGCAGGCTTTGCCCGATGGCGATGACGCAGCCTTTTTCACGCGGCAGCCGAAATCCCTCGACCAGGAGGTTCGCACGGCGCGCATGCCAGGGCGGATAGTCGCCTTCCGCCAGGCGCAGGTCGCGCAAGGCCGCCAACCAGTCTTCCGCCGCAAGCAGCGAGACCTGCCTGCGCGGCACCCTGCCCGGACGCACCGCGCCGCGAAAGTCCCCCTGGACTCCCGCGGCGACAGTAACGGTGGCGGACCGCAATTCTTCCATCGGTGCGCGCGGCCTTATCCGCCGCGCGATGCCGATAAGGCGGCCCGCCTCCATCTGGTCCTCAGAGCAGGCGCATCAGAGGAACTTGGCCATCACGCCGGCCGTGTCGATCATGCGATTGGAGAAGCCCCACTCGTTGTCGTACCACGACAGGACGCGAACCAGCTTGCCTTCGAGAACGGCGGTTTCGAGGCTGTCGATGGTCGACGAATGCGCGTCGTGGTTGAAGTCGATCGAGACCAGCGGCTCTTCCGTGTAGCCCAGCACGCCCTTGAGTTCGCCCTCGGCCGCTTCCTTGAGCAGCGCGTTGACTTCCTCGGCAGTGGTGTCGCGCTTCGGCACGAAAGTCAGGTCGACGACCGAGACGTTCGGGGTCGGCACGCGGATCGACGAACCGTCGAGCTTGCCCTTCAGGTCGGGAAGAACGAGGCCCACGGCCACGGCGGCGCCGGTGCTGGTGGGGATCATGTTCATCGCGGCGGCGCGGGCGCGGCGCGGATCGCTGTGGATCTGGTCGAGGATCTTCTGGTCGTTGGTGTACGAGTGGATCGTGGTCATCAGACCGCGCTCGATACCGATCTTCTCGTTCAGCACCTTGGCGAAGGGCGCCAGGCAGTTGGTGGTGCACGAAGCGTTCGACACGACGACGTGATCGGCGGTCAGTTCCTTGTGGTTCACGCCGTAGACGACCGTGAGGTCCACGCCCTTGGCCGGGGCCGAGACGAGGACGCGCTTGGCGCCCGCGTCGATGTGCTTGGAAGCCGATTCCCTGTTGGTGAAGAAGCCGGTGCATTCCAGCACGATGTCCACGCCCTGCGCGGTGTGCGGCAGGTTCGCGGGATCGCGCTCTGCCGTCACGTGGATGCGCTTGCCGTTGATGACGAGATCGGTGCCATCGACTTCCACGGTGCCTTCGAAGGTGCCGTGAACGCTGTCGCGCTTGAACAGAAGGGCATTGGCCTTGGCGTCCGCCAGGTCGTTGATCGAGACCAGCTCGAGGTCATGGTCCGTGCGTTCGAGAATGGCGCGAGCGACATTGCGCCCGATACGCCCGAAACCGTTGATCGCAACCTTGGTCGCCATTGCAATAATCTCCTCTTTAAACGCTGAGCTTGTTGAGAATCTTCGGAACGATAGCCTCGACGGTGAAGCCGAAGCGCGCGAACAGATCCTTGGCCGGAGCCGAGGCGCCGAAGCGGTCGAGACCGATATTCAGGCCGCCGTTGCGGCTCTGCGCGGTATAACGCTCCCAACCCATGGTGGTACCGGCCTCGATCGACACCTTCAGGATCGAGGCGTCGTTGGGCAGCACTTCGTGCTGGTAGGCTTCGTCCTGGGCGGCGAACAGCTCCATGCACGGCATCGAGACGACATCGGCGCCGATGCCCTGCGATTCCAGTTCGTCCTTCACCTTGACGGCCAGTTCGACTTCCGAGCCGGTGGCGATCAGGATCACCTTGCGCGTCGCATCGGCGTGGCGGAGCGTGTAGGCGCCGCGGGCCGAGAGCATGTCGCCGGTCTTGCGCAGTTGCGGCAGGTTCTGGCGGGTCAGCGCCAGGACCGAGGGCGTGTCCTCGGATTCGAGGGCGATGTTCCAGCACTCCGCCGTCTCGATCACGTCCGCCGGGCGGAACACGTAGAGATTGGGGATCAGGCGCATCGACATGACATGTTCGACCGGCTGGTGGGTCGGGCCGTCTTCACCGAGGCCGATCGAATCGTGGGTCAGCACGTAGATGGCGCGGGTCTGCTGGAGCGCAGAAAGACGAATCGCGTTGCGGCAGTAATCGGAGAAGATCAGGAACGTGCCGCCGTAGGGGATCACGCCGCCATGCAGCGCCATGCCGTTCATCGCCGCCGCCATGCCGAACTCGCGGATGCCGTAATAGACGTAGCGCCCGCCGTAGTTGTCGGACGTGAACGGCGCCTGGCACTTGGCCTTGGTGTTGTTTGAGCCGGTAAGGTCGGCCGAGCCGCCGATCATCTCGGGGATCGCGGGGGCCAGCACGTTCAGCCAATTCTCAGAGGCCTTGCGGGTGGCGACGGTGGAATCGCCTTCGAGCCATTCGGCAAGCTTGGCGCGGATCGCGTCGGTTTCGGGCAGTTCGCCGGCCATGCGGCGGCTGAATTCCTCGCCCTTGTCCGAAGCGGCCAGACGGCCGAACCATTCGGCATGGGCAGCGGCGCCCTTTTCACCAAGCGAGCGCCAGTCGGCCAGGATTTCCGCCGGGATCTCGAACGGAGCCGAAGCCCAGCCCAGATACTCGCGCGCGGCGGCCACTTCGGCATCGCCCAGCGCGGCGCCGTGAACGTCGTGGCCGCCCTGCTTGTTGGGGGCGCCCTTGCCGATCACGGTCTTGCAGGCGACCAGGGTGGGCTTGTCCGATGCGGCGGCATCGGCCAGCGCGCGTTCGATGTCGGCGAAATCATGGCCGTCGCACTCGAACACGTCCCAGCCCGAAGCACGGTAGCGCGCCGGGATGTCTTCGCTGGTCGAAAGCGAGGTATCGCCGTCGATGGTGATCTTGTTGTCGTCCCACAGCACCTTCAGGCGGCCCAGCTTCAGCGTGCCGGCCAGGCCGATGGCTTCGTGGTTGATGCCTTCCATCAGGCAGCCGTCGCCGGCAATGACCCAGGTGCGGTGATCGACCAGTTCGCTGCCGAAGTTGGCGTTGAGCTGGCGTTCCGCCATCGCCATGCCGACCGCCATGGCCAGGCCCTGGCCGAGCGGGCCGGTGGTGCACTCGATGCCTTCGATCAGGAAGTTTTCCGGGTGGCCGGCGCAGACCGAACCGAGCTGACGGAAGTTCCGGATGTCGTCCATCGTCGGGCTGGCGTAGCCGGTCAGGTGGAGCAACGAGTAGATCAGCATCGAGCCATGGCCGGCAGACAGCACGAAGCGGTCTCGATCAGCCCACTTGGGCTGGGCGGGATCGAACTTGAGGAACTTCGAGAACAGGACGGTCGCGACATCGGCCATGCCCATGGGCATGCCGGGGTGGCCGCTGTTGGCCGCCTGGACAGCGTCCATCGACAGCGCCCGAATGGCATTGGCCATCGGCGCGAGACGGTCGGCAGCAAGGGTCATCGTGAAGGCTCCGGAAACGGCAAAGAGTGAACGATTCGAACTTGCCGACCCCCTTTAGGCCGAGGCCGCCTCCCGTCAAGTTCACCTAAGGAGGATTGAGGCCCAAACGCATGGGCCGAGAACAGGGGGCTTGTACATACGTGTGCCATTCGCATGGTGGCACATTCGCCCCGGCTGATCGAAAGCACTGTGAACAAGGCTGCCTGATTTATTGCCTTTTGGTCAATTCACGGTAGCGCATCGACCATGGAAAAGGTGATGAACGAGGCCGCGACGGAACAGGCGGTCGACAGGATAAGGGCGGCACTCGCGCGGCTCGAACGCGCGGTGTCGCACAACCGCGACTTGCAGGAACGCCATGCCCGCCTGCGCGGAACGGTCGAGGAGACGCTGGGAGAGATAGACGCCCTGCTCGCGCCGCGTCTCCCTTCGGAACGGAAACCCTGAGGCGATGGCAAACATCACCCTTACGATCGGCGGGCGCGAATTCATGCTCGCCTGTGCGGACGGCGAGGAGCCGCACGTCACCGCCCTGGCCCGGATGATCGACGAAAAGCTTGCCCAGGCCGGCGTGGTGGGCCAGACCGAGCCGCGCATGCTCCTGTTCGCGTCGTTGATGCTGGCAGACGAATTGCACGAACTGCGCCGGCGCGCCGCGCCCCCCGTTCCAGCGCCCGCCCCCGTGCCGGCAGAACCCGTACCGGCTATCCCCGAAGTTCTCGTGCACGAACTCTCGCGGATTGCCGAATATGTCGAAAATCTTGCGGACCTCCTTGAGCAGAACGCCTCGAATGACTAACTAGGAGATGACGGGAACTGCCCGGCACGTGCCGTTCGAACATCCCTGAGGCTATAAGCAATCCAATGGGGGTTGTCCCTGCCCGGATCCTGGTCCGACGCACATGATCCCCACCTGACGTCGAGGCGTCAGAGGATTTCTAGGAAACGACCCATGGTGGGCCCGTCACCCGCTCTTTAGGCCGGAAGGAGTCTTCCGGCCTTATCCTTTTCGGCATGAGCAGTGCCGGAATTCCGACATGCCGCGGAAGACCTTCGGTGCTATTGTCGCGGCCCTGACCAAGCTTGCAGGAATGGGACCAACGGTGGATTCGTCGCCTCCTCTCTCTCCACCCTCCGATAAGGGCGCCCTGCGCAAGATGCACCGGGCCGCGCGCGCCGAACATGTCGCCTCGCTGCCGCAAGGCATGCGCGCGCTCGTGCTGAACCGCCCGCCCGCTCCCGTTGCGGAGATGATGCCCGAGGGACTGACCATCGGCCTCTACGCCCCCGTGGGTGACGAGGCGCCGGCATTCGGCTGGGCGCGCTGGCTTTCGGAGCACGACCGCCGCATCGCCCTGCCCTGGTTCGCCGCGCGCGACAGCGCCATGGAATTCCGCGAATGGGCCAATCCCTTCGACGAGGAACAACTCACCATCGGCCCATGGGGCGCCCTTCAACCCCTGCCGGATGCCAGGCCGGTGGTTCCGGCCATCGTGGTGGTTCCCCTGATCGCCTTCACGGCACGAGGACATCGACTTGGCCAGGGCGGCGGCCACTACGACCGCTGGCTCGAAGCCAATCCCGACGTTCCCGCGATAGGCCTTGCCTGGGACTGCCAGTTGGCCGAAAGCCTCCCCATGGAGCCGCACGATCGCATTCTCGACGCGATCGTAACGCCGACCCGAATCTACGAGGGGGAGATCTGACTTGCGAGAGACGCCGACATGGCGAATCCCCATCGGGGTGCTTGGCCTGCTCGTCGCCCTGTGCGCCTACGGCCTGCTGATCGCCAGATATCTGTCGCCGGTAATCGGAAACTGGCACGTGCTGCTGCAGACGCCGGTCTACCTTGCCCTCGGCATAGTGTGGATACTGCCGCTGAAGCGGTTCCTGATCTGGATGGAGACCGGGCGCTGGGGATGATTCCCCGGCGCTTTTTAATTCGCGGGACGCGAATTGTGGGGGCGTGGGCCGGTGCCGCAATTAAAAATGCCCACGCGCATTTTCGAAACAGCTCTCAGCGGACAAAAGAAAAGGCCGGGCGTGAACCCGGCCTGTTTCGTATCATTGCTTTTCCACTTCCCTGAAGGAAGTGGCGCGAGTGACGGGGCTCGAACCCGCGACCTCCGGCGTGACAGGCCGG
>NZ_DAMDBA010000104.1:0-15165 GCF_032093395.1 Novosphingobium sp. | reverse complement strand
CGGGACGGAACGCGGCGGGCGTGACGCATCTTCGCCGCGCAGCGCGTGCGTCAGGGGCCGGGTGTCGTGCAGGGGGCTTTTGAAAGCCTTTATGTCGATGCCCGCCAGCGCGCGATGGAGCGGCGCAAGGGTCCAAGGCGCGGCCTCGTCTTCATCGAGTGTAAGGTGCAGCACGTGCTCCACGCCGCGCTGCGCCACGGCCTTAAACGCTTCCTGCGCCAGCGCGGAGCCTTCTGCCGCCGCTGAGGGCACGGCATGTGCCGGATCGGCCCATTCTACGATCGATCGAGGCGTGGGATGCACAGCGCGGGCGATGCCCCAATCGTGGACCTCACTTACGATCCGCAAACCCTCGGCTTCGATCGCGACATAATGCCGGTCGGTCTCGTGCGCGGAGCCGACCACCAGCACCGGGGTGCCGGTCGCTTCGGGCCCTGAAGCCGACTCCACGATCGCGGCGCGCAGCAGTGGCGCCAGTTCCTCCGGCGGAAGGATCGCGGCGGCGCCCAGGGCCTGGAGCATTCGCGTTCCCGAAAGCCGTGGCCGCAGTGCGTCCAGTTCGCGCAGCAGAGCTTTGATTTCGTCGGCCGCATCGGCTTCGCGGGCAAGGTCTGCATCGGAGAAACTTCGGCCGCCGCTTTCCTCAAGCCATCCCCGTAGCTGGGCAAGCCGGGCCTGATTGTAGCGGCGGCTGGCAGCACGGTCGATGTGCAGGAGATCCAGCAGCGTTGCCTTGCCGCATGCCCGTTCTCCCGAGCGAGCTTCCAGCCGCTGGAGACGTGCGTGTTCGCGCAGGGCCGAGAAGACTTGCGCCTGCTCGGCGTCGGCGCGGGTGAACAGCACCGGGTCCGTCATCGCCGGATCGAGCAGCGATTCCACCAGAAGATGCGCACGCTGCCGGCCAGTCGAAGCGCCCAGCAAGGCATCGGCGCGGGGCGTCTTCATGGCCGCGCGCGGCGCCATGCGGACCGGCGCGAAGCCAGCCGCGCGCAGCAGCGGGAAGGGCGCGTCGCTGCCGATCACGCGGAGCACACGGCGACCTTCGGCGCGTAGTCGATCCGCCATGCCCTCGGGGTCGGCATAGGCGGCGGCGATCGCGTCGAGAGCGGTGCGGGCCGACATCTCAGATCACTCCGGCGGAGCGCAGCTGGGCGATCTTCTCGGCCGAATAGCCCAGATGGCCGCCCAGGATCGTCTCCGCGTGTTCCCCGACGCGCACCGGCAGCACATCGTCGAAGCCGGTGCGGGCGCCGGAAAAGACGATGGGAATGCCGGCAGTGCGCAAGTCGATATGGGTGTCGTAGCTGGGGTGGTGGACTTCCATCGTCTCCGCGCGCGCGACCACCCGCGGATCGACGAGGGCGTCTTCGGGATGGCGCACCGGCGCGACGGGCACGCCTTCGGCTTCGAGCAGGGCGACGACTTCGGCGGTCGGCAAGGTTCGCGACCAGGCATTGATCCGCGCTTCCAGCACGGCCGCGTTGGCGACACGCGAATCCCGGTTGGTGAAGCGTGGATCCTGCGATAGCTCTGGCTCGCCCATGGCGCGGAACAGTCCCTGCGCCAGCTTCTCGTGAACCGCGACCACGGCCACGTAGCCGTCCGCGCATTCGAACACACCGAACGGGGACAAACGCTGCACGGTGAGGCCGGTTCGGGCCTGCATGCCCGCCGCCGCCATGGCAGACCAGTTCTCGATCGCGACGAAGCTGGTGAGCGCGCCCAGCATGGATACGTCGATATTCTGGCCGGTGCCGGTGCGGTGGCGCTGCTCCAGCGCGGAGAGGATGCCGATCACCGAAAAGACCGGCGCCAGCATGTCGGCGATGGGGATGCCGATGCGCACGGGCGGCTCGTTATGTCCCCCGCTGGCGAACATCGCACCCGACAGTGCCTGGATGATGATGTCCATCGCCTTGCCATCCGCCGCCGTGGCGCCGAACCCGCTGAGGGAGCAATAGATCACGCCGGGGTTCTCGGCACGGGCCACCTCGTAGCCGATGCCCAGGCGATCGGCGGTACCTGCGGTGAAGTTCTCGACGACGATGTCGGCGGAACGCACCAGGTCGCGGAACACGTCCTGCGCGCCGGGCTTCTTGAAATCGAGCGCCACGCCGTATTTGCCGCGTGCGCGGGTGAGGTGGGACACGGAAACGTCGTCCTCGTGACGGCGTTCCACGCCGATGCCGTCGCGCCCCACGTAGGGGCTGTTCTCGCGGGCGAGGTCGCCCCCGCGCGGATCCTCGATTTTGATGACTTCGGCGCCCAGACCCGCCAGCAGGAGTGTGGCATAAGGGCCGGCCAGGGCGCGGGTGAGGTCGATGACGCGCAGGCCCTCGAGCGGACGTTCGGTAGTGGTCATGGGCGGTCCTCCGTCGGCGCGCACTGGTGGGCGGTGCCGGTGGTGATGAGTTGCTGGGCGGCCCGGAACACGGGCACGCCGTCGATGCCGACCTGGGAGAGGCGCTGGGCCTGGCCGAAGGCATCGGCATTGTAGAGGCGGTCGAAGCGGGTCTGCTCTGCGGCGGGAAGGGGAGAGAAGTCCACGCCGTCGGTCTTGCCGAAAGCGATGCCGTCCGCCTCGGCCTTGAGGAGTTCGCGGTTCAGCGCGGCTTCCCAGTCCTTGCGCGATGCGATCAGCAGACGCTGGAGGTCGGGCGTCAGGCGGCGCCAGGCCTTGTCCGATATGGCGCGCGCGGGATAGGCGCCGCGGCTGAAGCGGATCGCCGTGAAGTGCTTGGCGACCTCGGAAAAGTGCAGGCTCTTGATCGTGTCGGCGGGGGCCACCACGCCGTCGATCACGCCCTTGGCCAAGGCGGAGTAGACCTCGCTCATCGGCATGTTGACGGGATCGGCACCAAGCTCCTTCAGCACGTCCACGGCGTCGCTCTGAGCCCGCAGGCGCAGGCCGCGGAAGTCTTCGAGGTGACGGATCGGGCGGGTTCGGGTCAGTACGCCGGGGAAGTTGCCCCCTTGCACCGCCAGGACATGGAGCCCCTCCAGTTCCTTGCCGAAGCCGGGGAACCGGCTGGCCAGGCAGTCGTAGACGGCGATCTGTTCGCCGATGTCGCCCACGCCGCCGTAGAAGCCGGACTGGACCCGCAGCAAGTGCGCACCGCCCTTGGCGTAGATCGGCGTGATGAGGCCGATATCGGCCACGCCGTGGCGGATTTCCTCCATGCTCATGTCGTTGGAAAGCAGCGCGCCGGACCAGTAGGGCCTGAACGCGAGGCGGCCCTTGCTGGCCTTCTCCACCCCGGCCATCCATTCCTGGTCGGCGCGACTGAAGGGGTGGCTTGGCGGGTAGGGGCTGGCGTAAGTCAGCGTGTGTTCGGCCACGGTCGGGGCAGGGCCGCAGCCCGAAAGGGCGAGGGCAGCCGCTGCCAGAAGGAACTTCAGGCGCATCGGATCAACCTCCCGTCACGCTGGGCAGCCACAGGGTCAGCGCGGGCACCGCGATGATCAGGGCAAGGTGGAGGAAGTCCGCAAGCAGGAAGGGGATGATGCCCCTGAAGATCGCGGAAAGCGGGATGTCCTTGGCGATGCCCTGGATGACGTAGACGTTCAACCCGAGCGGCGGATGGACGAAGCCGATCTCCATCGTGCGGGTCAGGAAGATGCCGAACCAGATCGCGCTGTAGCCCAGCTCTTGCGCGATCGGCAGGAAGATCGGCGTGGTCAGCAGCATCAGCGCCAGGCCGTCGAGGAAGGAGCCGAGCAGCAGCAGCAGCAGGGCCATGGCGATGATCGCCAGGACCGGGCTGGCGTGCATGTCGCGCACCCAGGCGGACATGACGTCGGCGATGCCCGTCGTGCTGATGAAGGTGGCGAAGAGGATGGCGCCGATGATGACGACGTAGATCATGCCCGAGGTGCGCAGGGTGGACGCCACGGCGCCGCCGATCGCCTCTCGGTTGAAGGCGCCGCGCAGCGCGCAGAGGCCGAGAGCCGCGACCACGCCGACGGATGCGGCCTCGGTGGGCGTGAACCAGCCGATCATCAACCCGCCGATGACGAAGATGACAAGGGCGATCACGTCCACGATGCGGCCGATGCCAAGCAGGCGGTCGCGCCAGCCCACGCGCTCGGACTTGGGGCCGAGCAGGGGATTGAGATGGCAGAGGATGCTGATGGCGATCATGTAGAACAGCGCCTGGGTCAGGCCCGGAATGATCGAGGCGGCGAACAGCTTGCCGATCGACTGTTCGGCTATGATGCCGAAGACGATCAGCGCACCAGAAGGCGGCACGAGCGAACCGAGCGTTCCGCCTGCCGCGAGCGCACCGGCGGCGAAGCCGGGCTGGTAGTTGGCGCGGCGCATCTCCGGCAGGGCCGCCGCACCCACGGTGGCGACGGTCGCGAGGCTGGAGCCGCTGATCGCGCCGAAGCCGGCGCATCCGGCGATCGAGGCCAGCGCCAGGCCGCCCTTGCGATGCCCTACGAAACGTGCGGCGACGTCAAAGAAGTCTCGGCTGGCGCCTGCCGCGAAGCATAAGTGCGCCATCAGCAGGAACAGCGGCAGCACGCCCAGTTCGTATTTCATCACCGTTTCGAAGGCGACGACGCCGCCCTTGATCACGGCCGCTTCGGGCGAGATCAGCACGGCGAGCCCAAGCAGTCCGACCCCCGCAAGGCCGACGCCGATGGGAACGCCGGCGGCCAGCAGCGCCAGCAGCGCGGCGATTCCGAGAAGTCCGATCAGTTCCGGGGTCATCGTCCGCTCCTGCGAAGCGCATTGCGCAGGAAAAGAAGTGCGACGAAGGCCAGGGCAAGGATCTGGAGCAGGCGCAGCGGCTTGATGGGAATATGCAGCAATTCGGTCCTTTCGTGGCCGTTCCACATGTCGGCCACCAGCCAGAGGCACCCCGTCGCCAGGATCAGGAACAGGACTGCGGACAGCGCGGCGGCGACACGGGCCAGGCGCTGGACGGCAGGCGGGCTGAGCCGCTCGGTCAGGATGTGGACGGCGGCGTGCGATCCCGTCAGCGTCGCGAAGATCATGGCCGATGAGGCGATGAGGACGATGCAGGTCTGAACCACTTCGATAGAGCCCAGCAGGGTAAATCCGGTGTGGCGGCCGAGTACCGCGATGGCGTCCGTGGCCATGGCTACGAACAGGCCGGTACCGCCCACGAGATAGGCAATGCGCGTCGCGCCGCTTTGCTTCTCGGGAGGCGGGGGCGATTCGTCGCCCGCATCCAGGTCGTTCTGCATCTTCCTCTCCTGAAGGCGGCCTTATTGACAGCCTTGCGGTTCAACCGTCTAATAACGTAACAGGCATGGTGGTAGATAAATTCAACTATCTGTCAACTACACTAAATGAAATTGAGACAGGGACGAAACGTTGGTGCGCGGCGGCAGTAAGCGGGAACAGGCGGAAACGGCGGAAACGGGCATCAAGCTCGGCAGGCTGGACGAATTCATCGGTTTTCGGCTGCGACGCATCCAGAACCAGCTCTCCCGTGATTTCGCGGCGGCCACGGCGGACCGAAACATGCGCTCGGGCCTGTTCTCCTCGCTATCGATCGTGGCGGCCAATCCCGGGATTTCCCAGAACGAACTGTCCAAAGCCGTGGGTCTGGACAAGTCCATCACCGTCCAGATCGTCGACGAACTGGAGAAGCGCGAACTTGCGGTGCGAGAGCGTTCGCCTACGGACCGGCGCCGCCACGCCCTGTTCGTGACGGAAGCGGGCAAAGCCTATCTGGACGAGCTGTTCGGCATCCTGGCGGAAACGGAAGATGCCGTCCTGCATCAGCTTACAAAGGCGGAACTGGCGCTTCTCCGCGAGTTGCTGGACAGGATGTACCTGGCCTACGACGAGCCTGGAATTTCGCTATAATAAAAAACAATACCGTCGTCCCAAAAGATAGTTGACAATCTCCACGATTGAGTCGCATCATTGCGTTGTCGATGGCGCCAGAGCGCCTGCGGACGGCGAGAAACGCCGCTGCGACGATTGGAGAGGTCGTGTCGTGTCCCTTGCCGGGCACTCCCATGCTGTTGCTCCCTTCGCGCCGGCCCCATCGCCGAAACGATAAATGCCCGGTACGACCGGGTTGGGAGGTCAATAGATGTCGCGCCTTGCCTTGCGTCACCCCGTTTCTCGCCTTGCCATGGCCGCTTTTGCGCTGGCAGCGTCGCCCGCCTGGGCCCAGGAGGTTTCTTCTGAAGTGGGGCAGGCCGCCGCGCCGCAGGAGCAGACGGATGACGGCAGCTCTCCGACGGTCCAGGAGATCATCGTCACCGGCACCAGCATTCGCGGTGCCGCGCCGGTCGGCTCGCCGCTCGTCGCCGTGGGCCGCGCGGAAATCGAACAGTCGGCGGCGACCACCACCATCAAGGTGCTTCAGGAAACCCCGCAGATCACCAACTACGGCGTTTCCGATACCAGCCGCAGCGGCGCGGGCGGTGCGGGCAACGTGGTCTACGGCAACTCGATCAACTTGCGCGGCGTCGGTCCCTACGCCACGCTGACGCTCATCAACGGTCGCCGCGCGGTGCCGCAAGGCACGACCGGCGCCACCATCGATCCTTCGACGATCCCCACCCTGGCACTGGAACGCGTGGAGGTCATCGCGGACGGTGCCTCGGCGGTCTACGGTTCGGATGCGGTGGCCGGCGTTGCCAACTTGATCCTCCGGCGCAACTACGAAGGCGCCCAGATCGAGGTGCAGCATGGCGTTGCCGACAACTACCTCGAAAGCCAGATCGGCATGATCGCAGGGCACAAGTGGTCGACCGGCCAGGTCACCGCCTCGTTCCAGCACACCTACCGCAGCAACCTGAGCGGCCAGGATCGAGACTTCTACGGCGCCGACCTGACCTCCCGGGGAGGCGCGGACTATCGCGTGACGCAGTGCGCGCCCGGCAACATCGTCACCGGCGGGCGCAGCTACGCGATCCCGGCGGGCGGCGCTACGCCGGGTAACCTGGTGGCCGGCACCGTCAACAAGTGCGACAACCTCAAGGCGATCGACCTCGTGCCGCAGCAGGAGATCAACGCCGGCACGATCAACCTGGACCAGGACATCACCGACGGCATCCGCTTCTACGCGGATGTCTATGCTTCCCGCCGCGATGCCTTGCGCCGGGGGCAGGTGGCTGCCCAGAACCTCAACGTCCCGCGCAGCAATGCCTTTTTCGTGGCACCGGCGGGCACCAATCCGGCCGTCGAAACGGTGCAGTATTCCTTCGTCAACGACTACGGCCCCTACTCGACGTCGGACATCACCTCCAAGACCATCCAGGGAACGGCCGGCATCACCGCGGACCTGTTCGGCGACTGGCAGCTCGACGTCTACGGTAGCTATGGCTGGAACAAGGATCGGGTCTTCACCCAAGGCAGCCAGACGGATTCCGCCTCGCTCGCCGCGGCCCTGGCCAGCAGCAACCCGGCGACCGCCTTCAACCCCTTCGGCACTTCGGTGAACGATCCCGGCGTGGTTGCGGCGATCATGAACAACGTCAGCACCACGCAAGGCATCAGCCGCATGAAGGCGGCAGAGGCCAAGCTGGACGGTACTCTGTTCACACTGCCTGGCGGTGACGTGAAGCTGGCGGTCGGCCTGGAATACTACAAGCTGAACTTGCGGACCGGGCAGTTGCGCGGGCGCCGGGAATCGCAGACCGGCACGGACATCAGCCTGTCGCGCAACGTCAAGTCGGCCTATGCCGAAGTGCTGGTGCCGATCTTCGGTCCGGGCAACGCCATTCCCGGCTTCCACAGCCTGCAACTCGACGTGGCGGGCCGCATCGACAAGTATAGCGACGTGGGTACCACCAAGAACCCGAAGATCGGCATCAACTGGGAGCCGGTGGCCGACCTCAAGCTGCACGGCAGCTACGGGGAATCCTTCCGCGCGCCGCTGCTGACGCAGCTCGTCAGCGCGGGCGGATCGCAGCTCTATATCCAGAACTACTACGATCCCACCGTGGGCACGACCGTGCAGGGGGTGGCGCTTTCCGGCGGCAATCTCGACCTCAAGCCGGAAACCGCGCGCACCTGGTCGTTCGGCGGCGAGTATTCGCCCGCGTTCCTGCCGGGCGCGCAGCTCAGCCTGAACTACTTCGACATCGTCTATGAGGGCCAGATCAATGGCTACCTCTCCAACCTGAACGTGTTGCGGCAGGAGGATCTCTACAGCTCGATCATCACCCGCGGCGCCGCTGCCCAGGCGCGTATCGCCGAACTGGTCGCATCGGGGCTGACCGTGAACGGAGGCACGCCGGCGAACGCCCTGGCCGCGAACGTCTTCGTGGACGGCCGGCCCAGCAACCTCGGCACCACGATCACGCGCGGCCTGGACTTCGGCCTCGCCGTGCCGATCCGGACCGACAATGCGGGCGATTTCCGCTTCTCGCTGCGGGGTACCCACTTCTTCACCTACAAAGTGGGCATCACGCCCGACAGCCCGGTAATCGACCAGGCCAACAACATCGACTATCCGCTGAAGTGGCGCGCGCGCGGCATCGCCGGCTGGTCGAAGGGCGGGTTCGACGGCAGCATCGTGGTGGCCTGGCAGAACGGGTACAACAACACGTACGTCACCCCCGTCGAGCGCATCAAGTCGTACACCACCGTGGACCTGCGTCTGGCCTACGACCTGGAGGGAACCGGCATTCCCGGCACCGAGGGTGTCCGGATCGGACTGGACGTGCAGAACCTGTTCGATCGCGACCCGCCCTTCGTCGATCTGGCGCCGACATCGAACGGCGGCGGCGGCGGCTTCGATCCGCAGACCACCAATGCGGTCGGCCGCATGATCTCCGTTTCGCTGAGCAAGACGTTCTGATGCGGGCGCTCGCCTGCATCGTCGCCCTGGGTGCGCTGACCGCTCCGGTCGCCGCGCTGGCGGGGGTGGACAAGGTGGACGGCCCGATCCCGGTCACGGCCGATAGCCAGGTCTACAACACCGCCTGGGTGCCCGGAGCGCTGCCGGTGGTGGACCTTGCCGCGCGGGGTTACGTGGAGGAGGAATACTTCCTCCACGGCACCGCCGATGCCTTCAAACGCGACCCCGCGGGCGCACTGGCGGTACTGGCGAAGGACGTGCCCTATGGCACCCGCATCGTCGTGCGGCGGCCGAAGGACGCGGCGAAGTTCAGCGGTGTCGTGCACTTCGAGCCGATCCATCCCTCGCAGGGGGGAACCTCGCACTGGGTGGCGATGTCCGGCTACATGATGGCGCATGGCGACGTCTATGTGGCCGTAGGGCTTGGAGACGATGCGCCCTCGCGCGCGATTTCCGCGAAAGGGCCGGTGCCCACCGCGCAGAGTCAGGTGCTCCAATGGTTCGAGCCGCAACGCTACGGCGCCATCCAGTGGCCGAAGGAGGATGGCATCCGCTATCAGGTCATGGCGGATATCGGCGCGCTGCTGCGCAGCGATCGCGCGGAGAACCCGCTGCGGGGCCTCGACGTGCGGCGCATGCTGGTGGGCGGCTGGTCCTTCACCGGCAGCGTGCAGCGCACTTTCATCAACGAGGGCTTCCATGACCGCGCGCGCCTGCCGAGCGGCAAGCCGGTGTTCGACGGCTATCTGATCGGCATTTCATCGCGCTGGAACGGCGGCGGCTACATTCCGCTCAACAGCGAGGAAGCCGTCACCCGCAACGACGATCCGCGCCGCAGCCTGAAGCCCATCGACGTGCCGGTGATCGAGTTCATGACCGAGTTCGAAGTCGGGACCGGGCCCGGACCGCAACTGCCCGACAGCGATGCCAAGGTGGGTGCCCATCGCCTCTACCAGCTTGGCGCGGTGGTTCACGGCGCCAGCATGATCGACGGCAATCCGCCCCGCGAAAGGCGGCCGAACTTCGTCCAGCTCGCGGCGAAAGGCTATCCCGTGGGCGGAGCCAAGGGCGAAGAGGCACTCAACACCTGTCCCCTGCCGATCAGCGACGTGCCGCATGGGGCGCTTGCCCGCGCGGCAGTGGAGAACCTGCGGCAGTGGACCGAAAAGGGCGTTGCCCCGCCCCGTGCACAGCCTTTGGCATGGGATGGAGACAAGATCCGGCGCGATGCCACGGGCAACCCCGTGGGCGGGCTGCCGGTTGCCGAGTTCAAGGTGCCGCTGGCGTCCTATGGCCCGTACAAGGGCACCGATCTTCCTGCCTGCACCCCAGCGAAGGGGCGCCCGATCTTCGTGCGCACCAACCTGGACGCCGCCACGCTCAAGGCGCGCTACGGCACCGTCCAGACATTTGTGAAACGCTACGATGCGCAAGTGGACGCCATGGTGGCGCAGCGCTGGCTGCTGCCGGAAGACGCGGCGATGCTGAAAGCAAAGGCCCGGCGCGATGCCGAGGCTCAGTTCGCGGCGAAGTGATCGCACGGCTTTTCGTTTCGATCACGCGCTCACAACGCTTGAGGGTTTCCCTGACATGATGAAGTCGCTTTCCGCCGCTCTGTTCGCCGCATCGCTGCTTTGCGGGACGGCCCATGCGCAAACCGCGCAAGGCAGCTTCGGCCATTACCAGCCCGCAGCCGTATATGACGGGATGGTCTCCTCCTCCCGCTACGTCGAGATGCGCGACGGGGTGAAACTGGCGATCCGCGTCGACCGTCCGGCACAGGGCGGCAAGCCGGTAGAGGGCCGCTTTCCGGTGATCTGGCACCACACCCTGTCGATCTCGCAGCAGACCGCCGATGGCGCGGGCGGGAGGATAAGCGACTTTCGGCGGGTTCAGGAACTGACGCGCCATGGCTATGTCGTGGTGCAGGTGGCGCGGCGCGGCAATGGCCAGTCCACCGGCGTCCGGCGCGGCTACCACGATCGCAACGAGGCGCAGGATGCCTTCGACATGACGCAGTGGCTGGCGTCCCAGCCGTGGTCGGACGGCAAGGTAGGAGTCTATGGCTGCTCCAACACCGGCGATGCGGCGATGCATGTGATGACGATGCGTCATCCGGCGCTGAAAGCGGTGTTCGCGGGCTGCTTTTCCTGGAACAAGTTCGATGCCTTCCGGCGCGGCGGGATCTTCGCGCAATGGGGAACCGGGCCGACGCGCACGATCGAGGACGACATGAAAGTCTCGCCCGTGGACGGCGACGAGAACAAGGCGATCCTGCGCGAGGCGGCCGAGGAACACCAGCTTTCCACGCCGCTGTTCGAGATGTGGAAGCAGCTTCCCTATCGCGACAGCTGGTCGTCGCTGGTCGCCAGCCGCTTCTGGGCGGAGGGTAGCGCGTCCAGCTATGCCGGCCAGATCCGCCTCGGCGGGGTTCCGCTCTACATCCAGGGCGGCTGGAACGACGAACTGCGCGACCAGGCCTTCATAGCCCATGCCAACATACCGGGATCGCGGGTGATCATCGGGCCGTGGAAACACTGCAACAGCGACGACTTCGCACTGCTTGAGGAAATGCACCGGTTTTACGACCGTTATCTCAAGGGTATCGACACCGGCGTGGAGAAGGATGCGCCGATCCATTATTACACCGTCAACGCGTCTCCCGGCACCGAGTGGCGGTCTACCGTGGACTGGCCGCTCAAGCAGACGCGGATGCGCACCTTGTTTCTGGACGGCGCGAAGCTTGCCGCCACGGCAGGTCATGGCAAGCCGGTGACGTTCACCGCCGACTACGCGGTGAAATGCCCCGAGGCCGGTTCCGGATCGCAAGTGCAGCCCTGCCATGTCGCGGGCAACGGCGCCAGCATGACCGGCGCGGTCCTGCCCGCCGACACCGAAGTGACCGGCAACGCCATCGCCGACCTGTGGATTTCGGCCGACCAGCCCGACGCCAATGTCTTCGCCTATCTGGAGGACGTGGCGCCTGACGGGACGGTGCAGGTGGTGACGGAAGGGCGGCTGAAAGCCTCGCTGCGCAAGGAAACGCAGGCTCCCTGGGCAATGCCCGCCGGGGTGCCGTGGCACCGCGCCTACAAGGAAGACGCGCAGCCGCTGAAAGCGGGAGAGGCGGTGCGCCTGCACTTCGACATGATGCCCACTTCCTGGGTGTTCCGGAAGGGCCACCGGATGCAGATCACCGTCACCGGATCCGACCACCGCGAACGCGCGCGCGACATCGCCGCGCCGCCGCGCATCACTGTCTATTTCGACAAGGCGCGCCCCTCGTCCGTCGCATTGCCCGTGATCCCGGGCCGCTGACATGGCGCTGCTGGCACTGCTCGCCGCCGCGACGCTGGGAGCTGGCGGTGCCTGCGACCATGTGGCGCGGATCGCCGTGCCCGATGTGCGGATCGTCACGGCCACGCCCGTAGCGGCAGGCAGCGGCTTCGCCTCCCCTGATGCCCGCGCGCCGAAAGTCGAAGCAGGCTTCTGCCGCATCGAAGGCGTGATCGAGAAGGAGATCGGCTTCGAGCTGTGGCTGCCGCTCCGGGGCGTATGGAACGGGCATCTTCTGACCGGCGGCGTCGGCGGGCAGGCGGGCAGCTTCAACTATCGCGAACTCGCACGCGGCGTGTCGCGCGGCTACGCGGCCGCCAGCACCGATACCGGCCACAAGGCGAGCGACCGGCACTGGCTGCTGGGCGATCCGCAGCGCGGGGTAAACTATGCCGAGCGGGCCAATCACCTGCTGGCGATGAAGGCCAAGGCGGTGATCGCCGGTTTCTACCGCAAGCCGGTGCGCCGGGCGATCTTCTCCGGCTGCTCTGGCGGGGGCCGTCAGGCGATGACCGAGGCCCAGCGCTATCCGGGGGACTATGACGGCATCCTCGCCGGCGCTCCGGGCGTCAACACGCCCGAGATGAGCGCCCGGCGCATGTGGGAGATGATCCAGCACCGCCGCCATGCCGGGCTGATGTCTGCCGCCGACTGGACGCTGGTCGCCCGCAGCGGCGTTTCCAGGTGCGATGCCGAGGATGGCGTGCGGGATGGGCTCGTCGCCAACCCTGCCGCCTGCCGCTTCGACGTGGGCGAACTGCTTTGCCGACCCGGCGTGGCAAGCGCCGGTGCGGGACGATGCCTCGGGCCGGAGCAAGTCGCACTGGCCCGGAGGATCTATGGCCCCCTGCACGACGAGAACGGGAAGCGGATCGATTCCGGCATACTCCCCGGCGTGCCCGTCAGCGCGACGCCGCTGCCGGAGCCTTTCACGCCGGGGCCGCCCTATCTGGCCGTCTCTCTGTTCGGAGACGGAGTGCATCGCGATCCCGACTGGGATGCCCGGAACTTCCGCATTGCGGACGATCTTCCCGCGATCGACCGGGTCATGAACCTTCACGCGGACGATCCCGATCTTTCCGCTTTCCGAGCGCGAGGGGGCAAGTTGCTGATGTATCAGGGCTGGGCCGATCCACTGGTGCTGGCGCAATCGACCACCGCCTATTTCGAGGCGGTCCATGCGCGAATGGGCGGCGATGCATCGGACTTCCTGCGGCTCTACATGGTACCCGGCATGGACCATTGCATCGGCGGCAGTGGCCCCGACCTGTTCGGTGCGACCGGCGGCGAAGGGTTGGACCGCGCGCCGGAGCATGACATGCTCTCCGCGCTGGAGCGCTGGCTGGACGGCGGGAAGGCTCCGGGCGCGATCCTTTCGGTCAAGCGCGAGAACGGGGCGATCGCGGCTCAGCGGCCGCTATGTCCCTATCCCCAGGCGGCATACTACATCGGCAGTGGCGACCCGAAGCGAGCCGCCAGCTTCCGGTGCCGCTTGCCACTCCAAAAATAATGCTATAGAAAATAGCTAAACCACTTGGGAGATCCACGTCATGAAGTTTGAGCGCATCAATCCGCTGACCGGCGATGTCGCTTCCAGCGCCGATGCGATGACGGCGGCGCAGATGCCCGCCATCGCCGCGCTGGCCGGTGCCGCGCAACCGGCCTGGGCCGCGCAGGGACCGAACGCCCGCCGTGCCGTGCTGCTGCGGGCGGCGGATGCCCTGGAGGCGCGCAAGGACGAATTCGTCGATGCCATGATGGGCGAGATCGGTGCCACGGCCGGCTGGGCGATGTTCAACCTCACGCTGGCGGCAGGCATCGTCCGCGAGGCGGCTTCGCTGACCACGCAGATCGCAGGTGAGGTCATCCCCTCCGACAAGCCCGGCTGTCTCTCGATGGCGATCCGCGAACCGGTGGGCGTGATCCTGGGCATTGCGCCGTGGAACGCGCCGATCATCCTGGGCGTGCGAGCGATCGCCGTGCCGCTCGCCTGCGGCAATGCCGTGATCCTCAAGGCCAGCGAGCAGTGCCCGCGCACCCATGCCCTCATCATCGAGGCTTTCGCCGAGGCGGGCTTTCCCGAAGGCGTCGTCAACGTGGTCACCAATGCGCCGGCCGAGGCCGCAGAGGTGGTCGGCGCGTTGATCGACGCACCGCAAGTGAAGCGCATCAATTTCACCGGCTCCACGGCGGTGGGCAGGATCATCGCTACCCGTGCGGCGGGCCTCCTCAAGCCATGCCTGCTGGAACTGGGCGGCAAGGCGCCCTTCGTGGTGCTGGAGGACGCCGACCTTGACGAGGCCGTGAAAGCGGCCGCCTTCGGCGCTTTCATGAACCAGGGTCAGATCTGCATGTCCACCGAGCGGATCATCGTGGTGGAAGCGGTGGCCGATGCCTTTGCCGACAAGTTCGCCGCCAAGGTCGGCTCCATGGCTACCGGCGACCCGCGCGAGGGCAAGACCCCGCTGGGCGCAGTCGTCGATCGCAAGACCGTGGACCATGTCAATGCACTGATCGAGGATGCCGTGGTCAAGGGCGGGCAACTGCTTGCCGGCGGCAAGGGCGAGAGCGTGCTGATGCCCGCCACCGTCGTGGCCGGCGTGACCTCCGACATGAAACTCTATCGCGACGAGAGCTTCGGCCCCGTCGTCGCGCTGATCCGTGCGCGCGACGAGGCGCACGCCGTGGAGATCGCCAACGACAGCGAATACGGCCTCTCCGCCGCCGTCTTCACGCGCGATACGGCGCGCGGGCTGGGCGTGGCGCGGCAGATCCGGTCGGGCATCTGCCATGTAAACGGGCCCACCGTGCACGACGAGGCGCAGATGCCGTTCGGCGGCGTGGGCGCGTCGGGCTATGGCCGCTTCGGCGGGAGGCAGGGCATCGACAGCTTCACCGAAACCCGGTGGATCACCGTCGAAACGCAACCGGGTCATTTCCCGATCTGACGGAAGGCGAGCGGGCGTCGTCCCGGACTTGATCCGGGACCGCTGGCAATTCTCGAGGCGCCACGCCGCGAGCAAGGCGGGGCAAG
>NZ_DAMDBA010000103.1:0-15215 GCF_032093395.1 Novosphingobium sp. | reverse complement strand
CCTACCACCCAACGGTAGTATCCTGCGGGTGGTAGGGTGGGGGAGCGGGCCGGTGCCGCTTTAAAAATGCCCGTGCGGGCATTTTTTCAAACGACCCCTTACCGGGCCGGGATCTTCTTTGCGAGGCGTACCGGCGCGTGTCCCTTTTTTACGGCCGGTATTGTGCCTCGGTAGGCAGGATCACGCCGTTGGCCTTGGCATAGGCATCCCAATCGGCGGTGAGTTCGCGCAGCTTCGCGGGGTTGGCGGCGGCAAGGTCGCTGGTCTCGCCGGGGTCGCGGGAGACATCGAACAGGCGCCATTGGCCGTCGCCGATGTCGGTGGCTTTCCAGTCGCCCTTGCGCAAGGCGCGGCTGCCGAACAGTTCGGTGCCGAGCGGCTCGTCCGCCGCGTGGACCTGCGCGGCCTTGCCCTCCAGCCAGGGACGGGCGCTCTTGCCGGTGATCGGCAGCACGGTACGGCCCTGGAAGGTGGTGCCGCCGCTCGGCACTCCGGCATAGTCGAGCAGGGTGGGTGCGATGTCGGCCACGCTGACATAGGCCTTGCCCACGCCCTTGGCGTGAGCGAGGCCTTTTCCGTTGACGAAAGCCACGGTGCGGGTGCCGCCTTCCGAGGCATAGGCCTTGGTCAGCCAGGACGGTGCCGTGGCGGCCTGCGCCCATTCGGTGCCGTAGGTGATGTAGGAATTGGGCTTGCCGCGATTGGCGAAGGTATTGTCCGCCTCCGTCACCCGGCCGCCGAGCATTTTCGCGCCGGTGGTCTTGTAGTCCAGCCCTTCCGCGCCGTTGTCGGCCAGGAACACGATCACCGTGTTGTCCAGTTCGCCGCTGGCGCGAAGTTCCTCGATCACGCGGCCGACGTTGCGGTCCATGCGCTCGACCATGGCGGCGTAGATTTCCATGTCGCGGGCGGCTTCGCGCTTGTCGGCGGCGGACAGGCTATCCCAACCGCCACGCGGCGCGCGCACGCTGTGCGCGGTCACGCCCTTGGGCAGCAGGCCGAGCTGTTCCTGCCGGGCCAGGCGGCGGTGGCGAATCTCGTCGAAGCCGACATCGTACTTGCCGGCCTGCCGGGCGACGTCCTCGTCCGGGGCCTGGAGCGGCCAGTGCGGCGCGGTGAAGGCGAGATAGGCGAAGAACGGCTTGTCGGGGCTCTCTTGACGGCTCTGCTGCAATTCGGAAATCAAGTTGGTGGCATAGGCGTCGGACGAATAGAAATCCTTGTCGAGCGAGGTCAGCACTTTGCCGTCGCGCGTATAGGTCGCCCCCTTGCCGGGCGCGGTTCCAAGGTCGCGGCCATAGTGGTTCGCCCCGCCTTGCAGCAGCGCGAAGCTGTGCTGGAAGCCGCGCGCATGGGGATCGAGGTCGGGCGTCAGGCCCAAGTGCCACTTGCCCGAAAGCAGCGTGCGATAGCCGCCTGCCGCGAGGCGGTCGGCCAGGCTGGCGACGTCGCGGCTGAGATAGCCTTCGTAACCGGGCTGGCCCTTCTGGTTCGGCGCGGTCAGTTCCGCCATGCTGCCCAGGCCCGCGCGGTGGTTGTCGGTGCCGGAAAGCAGCATCGAGCGCGTGGGGGAGCAGGTGGGGGCGGTGTGGAAGCCGGTCAGGCGCACGCCGTCCAGCGCCAGCTTGTCGAGGTTGGGCGTGGCGATCTCGCTGCCGAAGGCGCCGAGATCGGAAAAGCCGAGGTCGTCGGCGATGATGACGAGGAAATTGGGACGGGCCTGCGCCTGCTGTCGGGCGGCGGCGGCCTGAGCAGATGCGGGCGCCTTGGCGAGGACGGGTGCAGTGGTGGAGGCGAGCAGGGCCGCGCCAAGGGCGGCGGCGAAGGCAAGAGGCTTGGATTTCATCAAGTGGTCCTTGGTAGAAAAGCCCCGCGCCGCAACTGGAGAGTGCGGCGCGGGTGAAGGTACGGCCCGTGCAGGGAGTGAGGGATCAGGCCGGTTCGTAAGTGGTTGCCTTTTCCTTGCGGATCGTGCGGCTCAGGCGGCCGTCGATGGCCACGGGGACCGACCCGGCGATGGTCGCGCGGCGCAGGGTGCGGCGCTGGAGGCCGAAGTCCGCCACGGCGCGGTGCTGGGTGGCCTGGTTGTCCCAGAACGCCACGTCGCCGGGCTGCCAGCGCCAGCGCACGACGTTTTCGGGACGGGTGATGTGTTCCTGAAGGATCGAGAAGATCCGCGCCGAATCCGCCTGGTTCAGGCCGACGATGCGCTTCACGAAATGGCCCAGCAGCAGCCCGCGCTGGCCGGACACGGGGTGGACGCGGACCAGCGGATGCTCGGTTTCGTAGACGGTCGAGGCGAAGATGTTCTTCTGGAACTGGGCGCGGTTCTGGCTGGCTTCGTCATCCTTGGGCGCGTTGCCCAGCACTTGCGCGTAATCGTAGTCGTTCGAGTGCACGGCCCAGAGATTGTTCACCAACTGGCGCAGGCTTTCCGGCAGGCCCTCGTAGGCGGTTTCGGTATTGGCCCAGACGGTGTCGCCGCCCGCTTCCGGGATGGTGATGGCGCGCAGGATCGATCCGGCGGGATAGGCGTCGGTGAAGGTCACGTCGGTGTGCCAGCTGGAAGCGGCGTAGCCTTCCTTGCTGTCGAGTTCGAGCAGGTAGCGCGATCCTTCGGCCACCGGCACGGTCGGGTGGGCGACGGGAGCGCCGAACAGCGAGGCGAATTCCTCGTGCCGCTGGTCGGTCAGTTCGTGCTGGCCGCGGAAGAACACCACCTTGTGGCGTACGAGCGCGTCCTTGATGGCCTGCACGGTATCGCCGTCGAGCTCGCCCGAGAGGGTGACGCCGCGAATTTCGGCGCCGATGGTGCCGGTGATCGGCGCCACGTCGAGCGGGGAGGCGGGATCCTTGGCATTGGCGTAAGTGGCAATCGAAGTCATGGCATTCACTCCTTCTTCTTGATTTCGGGAACGGTCATTCAGCAGGTACGAGGGCGGCGGCGTGAACTTCGTCGCGGGCCCTGAGCTGACGGCGGATTTCGGCGTGACGGTCGGCGTTCAGCGGGAAACCGGCGACGAGCGCGGCGGCCAGGGTATGGGCCAGGGTAGGACCGAGGGCGAAGACCAGCAGCAGCGCGTTCAGCGCCTCGGGCGTGTTGGTCGCGGCCTTGGGATCGAAACCGAAGGCAGTGACGAGCGGCAGGGCGATGCCGAAGGCCAGCGCGGCGCCCAGCTTCATCGAGACGCTGAAGACCGAGTAATAGAGGCCCACGCGATCCTCGCCGGTCTCGGCGCGGTGCAGGTCGGCCACGTCCGCCACCATCGAGCGGAGCATGAGGTTGCCGGAGCCTTGCGAAAGGCCCTGGGCAATGGCGAGCGCCATCATCAGGCCGAAGCGGTCTGGCGTCAGGAACACGAGGCCGAAGTTGATCGCGGCCTGGGTCAGTTCGGCGGCCACGGCGGCGCGGCTCTTGCCGAGGCGCTGGCCGATCCGGCGCCAGATCGGCCCGGCGAGCACGCCGAACGAATACTGGAGGAGGAAGAACCCGGCCGCCCATTCGGGGCGCTGGAAGTAGATGGTGACGATGAACAGCAGCAGCGCGGTGCGCACGCCCTGTCCGGCGGTGACGGCGGCATCGGCGGCCAGCACCCGCAGCAGCAGCGGGTTGCCGAACACCGCTTTCAGCGTCCTGCCCAGGGCGAAGCGCTCGGCGGTGGAAGGCGCGCTATGGTCGGGCATGGCGGTGAGGGTCAGCAGCAGGCCGGGGACGGCAGTGACGAGCACCAGCGTGCCGAACAGGGTCAGGCGCAGCGGGCCGTCGTCGGGGCGAAGCTGGTCGGCCACGGCGGGCAGCAGCAAGGTCAGTACCAGCGCGCTCGACGAGAGCAGCGTGAACTGCGAGGCGATGCGGGTGCGCTGGTCGTAGTCGCCGCTGACTTCGCCGGACCAGGCCATCAGTGTCGTCGTGGTGGTGGAGGCACCGGTATAGTAGCAGATCACGCCGATCCCGACCCAGGTGAGCGTCGCGCCCTCGGGCGGAAAGAACAGCATGGCGCTGCCGATGATGAACAGCAGTCCGCCGCCCGCGATCCACGGCCGTCGCCGTCCGAACCGGCTGACCGTGCGGTCGCTCAGCGCGCCGATCACCGGATCGAGCAGGGAATTCACCACTTGTCCGATCAGGTAGACGAGGCCGAGGCCGGCGAGCGGAATGGCATAGTGGCGTGAGAGGATTGCGGGCACGAAGGCCATCACCGGCTGGGCGGCGGCGTAGATCGGCACCGACATCGCGGTGAAGCGCAGGAGGCGCCAGCCATCGAGGTGTTCCTGTCGTGTATGCGATGTTCGGAATGTCTCGTGTTTCATGGCTGACGCCTCCAGGTTGGGAGCGGGATCAGAGCTTGGTGCGAAGGGTGGCGCCGAAGGTGCGCGGCTCGCCGAGCTGGGCGGTGACCACGCCGGTGTTGGCGGCGCCCAGGCTGACGTAGTAGTTCTTGTCGAACAGGTTCCGGGTCCAGATCGAGAAGTCCCAGAAGCCGTCGTCGGTCCTCAGGCCGATGCGGCCGTTGGCGAGGCCGAAGCCGGGGATCTGCGCCCAGGCGGAGTTCGAGGCCGAAGTGTTGAAGTTCGAGCGATAGGCATAGTCGGCATGGGCGTAGAGCCCCAGTTCCTTGCCGCCGAGTTCGGTGAGCGGGGTGCTGAAGTCCGCCCCCACGGTCCAGGCCCACTTCGGTACGCCCGGCAGGCGCTCGCCCGAAAGATCCTGGATCGCGCCGAGGTTCTGGCGTTCGAAGGCCTGCGGGGCGTTCTTGTAGGTGACGTAGGTAGCGTCGGTATAAGTGGCCGAGGCGTTGAAGCTGAGGTTGTCGGTGGGGGCGATGTTGAATTCGCCCTCGATGCCGCGTGAACGGACCTTGGGGATGTTCGAGATATACTGGCGGCCGACCACCGCGCCTGCGGGCAGGTCGGTGATGGTGGTCTGGTAGTCGCTGATCTCGGTCCAGAACGCGGCAGCGTTGAAGGTGGCGCGGCGATCCAGGAACTGGGACTTGAGGCCGAGTTCAAAGGCGTCGACCTTCTCCGGCTTGACGTCGGGCTCGACGCCCACCGGCAGGACCGACAGGTTGAGCCCGCCCGACTTGTTGCCGCGCGAATAGCTGCCGTAGACGTTGACGTCCTGCGCCACTTTCCAGTTCAGCGTGACGAGGCCGGAGAGGCTGTTGTCGGTGAAGCTGGTGGCATAGCTCGTCACCGGGTTGAACTGGGTGCGGATGGCGTTGATCGCCGTCTGCTGCGCGGCGGTGAAGCCCGAGATGTCGGCACCGTCCACCCAGAACTGGTTATAGGCGCCCTCCTTCTTCTCATGCGTGAAGCGCAGGCCGGTGGTGAGCGTGAGGGCGTCGGTGACGTGCCAGTCGGTCTGTCCGAACACCGCGAAGGTCTTGGTTTCGGGCGTCGAGGTGGAATTGGATTCGAAACCGTCGAGCGCGGCGTTCGCGATCGTCTGGTTGGCGTTGGGCAGATTCCACAAGGCGGCGGCCGAACCGTAGCGTGAGGCGCCGTAACCGCGCACGATCTGCCAGAAGTAATAGGCGCCCACCACGTAGTCGAACGCGCCGCCGGTCTTGGAGGCCAGGCGAAGCTCCTGGCTGAACTGGCGCTGGCGATTGGCCTGCTGGGCCTTGGTGACGATCGGCAGCGAGGTGCTGTCGCCGTCGTTGGCGGGGTTCCAGTCCCACCAGCGATAGGCGGTGATCGATGTCAGCGCAGCGTTGCCGAGGTTCCAGTTGACCTCGCCCGATACGCCGTAGCCGGCCATGTTGGACTGGTAGTGGCTGTTGGCTTCGCCCACGCGGTCGAAGGCGTTGAAAGTGGGCGGGGTATAGCCGGGGAAGCGCGCGGCGCGCTGGGCCCAGTTGTTGGCGATCACCGCGCCGTTGTCGTAAGTGGTGTGCAGGCCGGCGAACACGTTGAGGACGTGGTTCTGCTTCTGCTTGGCATAGTCGCCGATGATGCGGATCTCGAAGTCCGGATCGGGGGTGAACAGCAGCTGGCCGCGGATCGACTTGTTCAGATAGTCCTGCGCGCGGGTATTCGTGGTCTTGTTCCAGAGGAAGCCGCTGTTTTCGCTGATCGCGCCGGACAGGCGCACGGCCAGCAGGTCCTTGAAGATCCCGGCCGAACCCGAGGCGCGGAACTGGTAGAAGCCGTAGTTGCCGATGCTGGCCTCTGCCGACAGTTCCGGATCGAAGCTGGGCTTGCGTGAGGTGACGTTGATCACGCCGGAGGTGGTGTTCTTGCCGAACAGCGTGCCCTGGGGGCCGCGCAGCACTTCGATGCCCTGAAGGTCGACGAGATCGAACTGCGCCAAGCCGACGCGGCCGTAATAGACGTTGTCGATGTAGAAGCCGACGCCGTTCTCCAGACCGTCGTTGGTGAGCGAGATGTTCGAGCCGAGGCCGCGGATGTTGATGTTGGTATTGCGCGCGTTGTAAGTGATGACCTGAAGGCTGGGCACCTGCTGAGAAATGGAGCCGAGCGTGTAGTCGCCGCGCTTTTCCAGGGTGGCGGCGCTGATCACGCTGATGGCGACCGGCACGTCCTGCACGTTCTCGTCGCGGCGGCGCGAGGCGGTGACGACGATCGCCTCGCCGCTGCCGCCTTCGGCGGCGACTTCCGCCGCGACGGTAGCGGGTGCGGCGGAGGGGGCAGCGGGGGCATCTTCGGCTGCCAGCGCGGGTGCGGCGGCGAGAAGCGAAACCGTAAGCGCAAGCGAGCTGGTGGCGGTGGCGAAACTGCGAAACATCTCAATCGATCCCTGTTTGGTGCCTCAGGTCAGAGGCAGGCGCGCCGATCTTTTCGTCGGGCTGATTCTTCGGTGTGTGGGCGGATGTCAGGACGGCAGACGGCTTATGCGCGCGATTAGGGGCCCGGAGCCTGCGGTCAGGCCCGGAAATCCGCCTCGGACGTGCGTTTCCCGTCGCGGAACCCCCGGTTCCGGTCTGGGTACGTGGAGTCTGCCTGGAAGGTGCAAGGGGCCGGACGGCTGCCGTTGGTCGGCTGGCGTCAGGAGCCCTGCGTTAGGCGGCGCGTCAGGCGCGCCGGGTCATGGTCGGCATCGTATCACCTCATCGTTGGCGTGAGGGGAACACGATGCTGGCGCTGTCGCCTGAGCATCGCGCGCTTTAGCCGTTGGTAACGCGGAGCAAGCTGCTTCCCGATCAAAAGCCGCGGGCCGGAAGTCCCTGGATTGCACGTTCGGCCTGGCCATCCGTTTTCGTGCGGGGTGCTTGTCTAGCTATTTGGTTGAGAAACCGCGGTCAACGCAAGGTTTTCTATCGCCGCCTATGGCAGGGATTTTGGGCAGTCTGGCGAATTTGGAGGAATGTTATATTTTACAATGCGATATTGAGTTCACAAAGCCCGCTCGGCAGCTTCGAAGATAGGCTCCGCAATCGATTTGGCTAGTCGTGATCGGGAATCTCAGACGCAATTCGCTCGTCTCGCCCGCTTGGCGAAGACGTGGATTCTTGCACTTGCGGACGGCGGACAAGGCTGGCCCCGCCAAGCCACGGGCTGTAACGAAAGCCGATGACAGCTTCTTCCGCTTCTCGCCGCTCGATGCCTCAAGCTCCTGCTTTTTCCGGTCAGGCGCTTGCCGACAGGACGGCGCTGGTCACTGGAGCCGCCGGCGGGCTCGGGCGGGAAATCGCATTGGCCCTGGCCCGGGCAGGCGCGCGCGTCGTGTTGCACGGCAGGCGGGCGGAGCAGCTCGACGGTCTGTCGAGCGAGATCGTAGCGGGTGGCGGGATGGCGGAAACAGCCGCCTTCGACCTTGCTGACGGCGAGGCGGCGCGGGAGGCGCTGGCGCGGCTTGGCAGCGTGGACATCCTGGTCAACAACGCGGGCCTGCGCGATCGTCGCCCCATGGCGGCGCTCGATCGCGAAGCCTTGCGCCGCATGCTGGAGACGAATCTCGTCGCCCCGTTCGATCTTGCCCGCATGCTGGCGCCGGGCATGGGGGAGGGCGGACGCATCATCAACGTCACCTCCATCGCCGGCCAGATCGCCCGTTCGGGAGACGCGGCCTATACGATGGCGAAGGGCGGGCTGGATGCAATGACGCGGGCCCTGGCGGCGGAACTCGGCCCTCGCGGGATCACCGTCAACGCCATCGCGCCGGGCTACTTCGCGACCGAGGCCAATGCCGCGATGGTTGCGGATCCCACCGTGGCCGAGCATCTGGCGCGGCGCACATCGCTGGAGCGCTGGGGTAGGCCAGAGGAAGTGGCGGGGCCGGTCGTGTTCCTCGCTTCGGATGCGGCAAGCTACGTTACCGGGCAAGTGATCGGCGTGGATGGTGGCTATCTGGCGCATTTCTGACGCAGCGCGGTTGCGATGACCCACCTTGGGGCATCGTTGCGGTTTGTGCTTCGGTAAATCGCCATCCTGCCGCTTCGCCGGCGGAATCGCGGCGGTTCATGCCCGGTCGGTCTCGGCTGCGCGGCGCCATTTGGTGCGAATAATAGCGATGTATATCAGGCTGTTATAATTAATCAGGCGCTATGTGCCTGCTTCCTTGGCCAGGATGTTCCGCGATTGCGGATCATGCATGTTGAGTGCTTTCCCCGACCCTGACCACCGCGCAAGTTAACGATAAAATTGGCCAAAGTTGCATTGCATGCAACCACCAGTCGCTTTTCCTCATTTGCCCGAAGCGCGATTATCGACCACATGGGACGGGCCTTTCAGGCATCCTCTCCCAAAAACTTTTCAAGGGCTGGTCTTCGGACCGGCCTTTTTTTTGTGCGCGGAGCAGGCAGCAGACCGATCGTCTGGACGCGATCAGCGCGGGTGGCGACGGGCGAGGGCGATCCCGGCGAGGTTCTGCTCGCGCTTGATCCAGCGGATGCGGCCCGGCGGGGATGTCGCGGCCAGGGCCAGGAAGGCGGCTTCGTGGCCGTCGCGCGGGGTGCCGCGTTCCAGCGCGGCATTGGCCCGGCGCACGACCGGCAGGGCGTCTCCGATGAGTTCGATGTCCCGCAATCCCAGCGCGGTGGCCAGTTCGAGCGCGCGGATCAGGGCGAGCCATTCGGCATCGCCGTTGCCGCCGTGGCCGAGATCGTCGAAAAGATGGGTTTCGCCCCGAATGACGGCGGCCGCCTCGATCGGGCCGGGATTCGGGCGGCAGCCGCCGTCGAAGAACACTTTAGGCCGTAAACTCATAAATGGCACCATCGAGGTTTGAGGCAAAATGGCTCAGCGCCAGAAGGCAGGACGCAGGAATATGTCTATATTTCAAGTCCTGCCGACGCAGCGATGGGCCATTTTGCGTCAAATCCGAAGGACGTCCAAATGGCTTCCATCTCGAACCGAACCGACCTTGGACGGGCAACCAGCCCGCCCGGCAGCCGCTTCGGCCCGAGCTGTTCGCCATTTGGACGCCTCGATGGTGCCATTTATGAGTTTACGGCCTAGGCCGGGAGCGCGACATGGTGCGCTTGTGGCGCGGATTTCTATCCGGCGCCAGCCCACCATGTACGCCCCGCCCTTGCTGCTCCTGTGCTGCTCCCGTCCTGCTTCAGCTTCCGAAGTTCACCTTCAGCCGCAACCCGTACATGCGCGGCGGGCCATAGGCGAAATCGAGCACGCCCGAGCTTTCGAAACCGCCACCGGATGCGGTCTTGTAATGCTTGTTCGTGATGTTGATGGCAAAAGCCGAGAGGTCGATGCCAGAGCCCATGATATCGGTCCAGGCGGCGTTGAGGTTGAACAGGTTGGTGGCCGGGATCCTCACCCGTTCCGGATTGGCTGCCGTGGCCGCCGTGTAGAAGTAGCCGTCCACTGCCTGGCTCGACGTATAGGTATAGTTACCGCCGAACGAGAGCGCGCCGGTCTTTTCGCCTAGCGGCACGTCGATATCCGCCGAGACGGTCAGGCGGTTCTTGGGCGAATAGCTGAGCGGGTCGCCTGGTTCGCCGCGCGGAATGATCTGCTCGAAGGGGCTGTCGGGGCTGAGGGCCGGGGCTGCCAGTTCCTTGATCTCGGTGTCGAGATAAGTGTAGCCCGCCGAGAGCCGCAGCCGTTCGAACAGGGTTACGCCGGTATCCACTTCGACGCCCTGGATCTTGGACTTGCCGGCATTGATGATCGCGGCGCCGCCCGCCAGGCCGCTGCCCTGCTTGGCGATCAGCGCGCCGAAGACCTGCTGGTCGCTGAAATCGTTGTAGAAACCCGCGACGTTGAAATAGCCCGGCACGGCGCCGCGCAGGGTTAGCTTGGCGCCGATTTCGTAGGCGTCCACCTTTTCCGGCTTCCATGTTTCAAGTCCGGGATTGGTGAAGTTGACGCCGCCCTGCCGATAGCCGCGCGCATACTTGGCATAGAACAGCATGTCGGGCGTGGGCTTGAAGTCCACGTCGATGAGCCATGTCGGCCGGTTGGACTTGTTGGAGATGCGGGTACGGCAGGCCGTGGTGTCGCCGCCGTTGGTCAGCAGGTTGACGGTGGGATGGTTGAGCACATCGTTGCAGACGCGACCGCCGGGGATCGTTCCCACACCGGGGATCGTCACCAGGTTCCAGCGGTTGCTTTCGGAATCGCCCACGATCTTGTCGAACGTGTAGCGGAAGCCGCCGGTCAGAGCGAACTGCTCGGTGAAGTTGTAGGTGCCCTGGGCGAAGACGCCGTGGTTGTCGAAATCGAAGCGGGTGCGCGATTCGGATACCAGGGCAACGCCCAGTGTGGTGGCAGGCAGGCCAAGCGGCAGCACGCCGGTGCAACCCAGGTTACCGGCATCGGGACAATTGCCGTAGATCCCGGTGCGCTGCTGGTTCCATCCGATCGGACGGCTGAATTCCAGATAGCCACCTACGACATAGTTGAACTTGCCGTTGGCGGAACGGCCCTGAAGCTGGAGTTCCTCGGTCACGGTGGATTCCGCCGCGGCGTGGTAATTCGGCTGAATGTCCAGCGCGATATAGTTGTAAGGCGCGCCAACGGTGAGGTAGCCCAGCGACTGGAACGTGCGCGTTACCGGCGTGTCGGCGATGGTGAAGTTGTCGCTGTAGAGGTTGAACGCCGAATCCTCGCGGAATTCGCCGTAGCTGGCGATGTTCTTTACAGTCAGGGTATCGCTGGCCAGCCAGGTGGTGGTGTTGATGACCTGCCAGGTTTCCAGAAGGAAGCGCGGATCGGGATTGCTGACCTCGACGTCCAGCTTGCCGTCGCCGCGTGCGGCCTGCCGGTCAAGCTGGGCACAGGCGGACGTGGCCGTGAAGTATCGCGTGAAGGGCCCGCCCGTCAGCGGACTGGCCGGGGTGCGGTCGCAATTCTCGTAGCGGTTGGCATAACCATTGGTGTCGGACCGGCTGTAGTGGAAGATCGTGTAGTTTTCGAGGTCCGGCGTCAGATCGGCCACGATGCTGAGGCGGGCATAGACGTAGTCGGTGTTGTTGTAGGCATCGGGGCCGATGCCCGAGCGGTTTTTCATGTAACCGTCGCGCTTGTTGCGGTCGACGGCGAGGCGGACCTTGAAGGTTTCCGCCAGCGGCACGTTGAGCGCGGCCTGGAGACGCCGCTGATCGTAGTTGCCGATGGTGCCTTCGATATGGCCTTCCAGCATGTCGGTGGGCTTGGTAGGCACCAGCAGGATCGCGCCGCCGGTAGTGTTTCGGCCGAACAGCGTCCCCTGCGGTCCCTTGAGCACCTGCACGTTCTGAAGGTCGGTGAAAGTGCCCGCGCCCACGCTGTTGCCCGAGGTCGTGCCGCCTTGCGCGCGCACGCCCACGACATCGGCGAAGTAGACGCCAACGGTCGGGGCTGTGGCGCCGTCCTGGTTGAAGCCGCGCAGAGAGAAGCTGGCCTTTTCCGCGCCGTATCGTGTGTTCACCGAGAGCGAGGGCGTATACGTCGCAAGGTCGGAGGCGACGACGATGTTGCGCTTCTCGATCGTCGCGCTGTCGTAGACGGTCATCGAGATCGGCACGTCCTGAAGCCGCTCCTCGGTGCGGCGGGCGGTGACGATGATTTCTCCGGGATTGATGGCCGCTCTGCTCTGGGTCTCGCTTTGGGCAAGCGCGGGCATTGCCGTGGAAATGCTTCCCAGCAGAACGCCGCCGAGCAGGGCGCTTCTCAGCAGGGGGCCTCTCATCAGGGGCCCTCCCATCGGGGATTGGCCTGTCAGGGTGCGATGCAGGACACGCCGGATCCTGGCGCGTTTCAGCTTCCGTGCCTTCATGCTATTTCTCTCCTCCCGTGATCGTATTCTTTTTTTTTCTGAACGGGTCCGGAGGTTCTTTGGGAACAGTTGCGGGCAGAACGGGGCCGGTGTCGTCCGGCCGAAATCGCCTGCGAACGCCTGTTCCTTGCCCCGGTACTCCTGTCCAACTGTTCAGCAAGGGTACTTCGGGCGGGAGCGTCTGGAAAGAAACTATCGTTTCATCGCAACTTCTTGCAAACGACGGGCGCGCCTAACCCGCCTTCTAACAAGAACTTAGAACATTTCATTTCCGACAGGGGTCATTGTTAGTTCCGCACGAGACTATCGGAGTCCGTTCGGAAACGCGCCCAGCGCGCCGCCCTTAGCGGGGCGACGCGCGGGCGTGGCGTCATTTTCCCCCGATGCGCGGGAGGAAGGCGGTCAGCAGCCCGATCGCCGGCAGGAAGGCGCAGACCTGATAGACCGTCTCGATGCTCGTCCGGTCGGCCAACCAGCCCAGCGCGGCAGCGCCGAGGCCGCCCATGCCGAAGGAGAAGCCGAAGAACAGGCCCGAGATCATGCCTACTTTGCCCGGTACCAGCTCCTGGGCGAACACCACGATCGCCGGGAAGGCGGAAGCCAGGATCAGGCCGATCGCCACCGTCAGCGGGCCGGTCCAGAACAGACCGGCATAAGGCAGCAGCAGGGTGAAGGGCAGCGCGCCGAGGATCGAGAACCAGATCACGTACTTGCGCCCGAACCGGTCGCCCAGCGGTCCGCCCAGCACGGTGCCCACCGCCACCGCCGCCAGGAAGGCGAAGAGGTGGAACTGCGCGTTCTGCACCGAGACGCCGAAGCGGTGGATGAGGTAGAAAGTGAAGTAGCTCGTCAGGCTGGCGAGATAGACGTACTTCGAGAAGATCAGCGCCAGCAGGATGGCGATGCCGCGTGCCGCCTGGCCCTTCGGCAACTCGGCGGCAAGGGTCGCCTTGCGGCCGGCGGCAAGGCGCTCAAGGCCGTGGCTGCGATACCAGGCTGCCACGTTCCACAGCACGGCCCCCGAAAGCAGCGCCAGCAGTGCGAAGAACGCGAGGCTGGATTGCCCCCAGCGCACCACCACCAGCGCGGCGGCCAGTGGGCCCAGGGCCTGCCCGGCGTTGCCACCGACCTGGAACAGCGATTGCGCAAGGCCGTGGCGTCCGCCCGCTGCCATGCGCGCCACGCGCGAGGATTCGGGATGGAACACCGAGGAACCCACGCCCAGCAAGGCGGCGCCGACCAGCACCAGCCCGTAACTGTGCGCCGCCGAAAGCACGGTCAGCCCGGCGAGCGAGAACAGCGTGCCGCCCGGCAGGGCGAGCGGCGTGGGCCGCTTGTCCGCATAGAGCCCGACCAGCGGCTGGAGAATCGAGGCGGTGATCTGGTAGGCCAGCGTGACCAGGCCGATCTGCCCGAAGCTCAGCCCCAGGTCGGTCTTCAGCGCCGGATAGATCGCCGGTAGAAGCGACTGCATCATATCGTTGAGAAGATGGCAGAAACTGATCGCGACGATGACGCCGAACGCGGTTCCGTCGATCGTCCCCTGCCGTGTCGTCTGCGGTGTCGGGCTGGGCCTGCCTGCCAACATGATGCTGCGCCTCCTTTGCGCTTCCTTGCTTGTCGGGCTGACCTATTCGCTTTGGATGCGTCCCGCTTCGATATATGGGTCAATCAATCCTGCGAGTGGGACAGTTCATGCCGCAACGCCATCCCGATGACTACGAGAACGTTCCGCGCCCCGTGGTGGGCATCGGCAACGACTATCCATCTTCCTTCGAGCTGGCCGAACATAGCCACCGGCGCGGCCAGTTCCTCTATGCGGCGCGGGGCGTGGTGGCGGTCAGCACACCGTTCGGCGCCTGGGTCGCCCCCGCCGAGCGCGCGGTGTGGATTCCGGCCGGCACCCCGCATTCGGTGCGCATGGTGGGGGCGGTGCAGACGCGCAGCGTGCTGGTGGCCCCGTCGGCAAGCGCCGCGCTGGCGGAACGCTGCCGCGTCGTCGCCGTCTCGCCGCTCTTGCGACAGTTGCTGGTGGAAGCAGCGGAAGTCCCCGCCGAATACGACGAACGGGGGCGTGACGGGCTGGTGATGGACCTCCTCGTCGCCGAAATCTGCCGGGCGCCGGTCATTCCCATTCTCGTGCCCTTCCCGCGCCTTCCGGCGCTGGCGAAACGGTGCCACCGCTTTCTGGAGAACCCGCGTGTGGGCGAGACGATCGACGAGTGGTCGGGCGACCTGGCCATGAATCGCCGCCGTTTCACGCGGCTGTTCCGGCGCGAAACCGGCATGAGTTTTTCCGAATGGCGGCAGCAGGCGTGCCTTTCGGTGGCGCTGCCGCGCCTGGCGGCGGGGGAATCGGTGACCGCCATCGCGCTTGATCTCGGCTATGATGCGCCAGGCAATTTCGCCACCATGTTCAAGCGGGTGCTGGGCATGCCGCCGAGCCGATATAGGCAGCCTTTGTCCGCCAGTTCCTGACGCGGCCATTATAAGCTGGATTAACTTTGTGAAGTCATGGCATCGATCGCTGCTGCGGCGTTGTCAGCGTGACAGGCTTCCTTCATTCGCAAGTGCGGTAAGGGCGGAGAATGGATTCGAAAAGCGGGATCGATGGGCAGTAAACTCGGGGATGACGGGGCGGAAGAACGCGGTTTCGCTGCAAGGCGGAAAGGGCCGGATCGATTCCCTCTCGACAAGGATGGCGGCGGAAAGCTGGATGATCCATCGGCCCCCGATTCCGATGCTGCCGACCTGATTGCCATGGCGCGATACATCCGCAGTTGCAGGAACCTGCGCAACGACATGTTCGGCGTGGATTTCTTCGGCGATCCGGCCTGGGACATGCTCCTCGATCTGTTCATCGGCGAATCCGTCTGCCGCGCCGGTCACGCGCGGGGCGTATCGCCCAAAACCGCGCTTCGCTGGGAACAGATTCTCGAAATGGAGGGGCTCGTGGAACGCCTGGGAGAGGACAACCTCTCTAATGCGCCTGTCGCGCTCACCGAAAAGGGTGCCGCGCTGATGCACGATT
>NZ_DAMDBA010000102.1:0-15332 GCF_032093395.1 Novosphingobium sp. | reverse complement strand
CCACCCAACGGTAGTATCCTGCGGGTGGTAGGGTGGGGGCGTGGGCCGGTGCCGCGCGAAGTTCCGGCAAAGCCGGAACTTGTAAACGCACTACGCAACACTCTCAGACCTTCCAGCCCGAGTGGATCGCGACGAGGCCGCCCATGATCGGCTCGACCTTGGTGTGCTTGAAGCCGGCCGCGCGGATCATCTTCTCGAATTCCGGCATCGGCGGGAAGCGGCGGATCGATTCGATCAGGTAGCGGTACGATTCGGCGTCGCCGGCGATGGCCTGGCCGATCTTCGGCACCAGATGGTGCGAATAGGCGTCGTAGACTTCCTTGAAGCCCGGCCATTCGGTGGTCGAGAACTCCAGGCAGAAGAAGCGTCCGCCGAACTTGAGCACGCGGTGCGCCTCAGCCAGGGCCTTGTCGATATGCGTGACGTTGCGGATGCCGAAAGCGATCGTATAGGCATCGAAGAACCGATCCCCGAACGAGAGCACTTCGGCGTTCTGGCGCGACCAGACAAGGCCGTCTATGCCCTGCTCCATCGCCCGCTCGATGCCGACGTCCAGCATGTCCTGATTGATGTCCGACACGGTGATCGAGGCGCCCTGCGCCGCCATGCGGAAGGCGATGTCGCCCGTGCCGCCCGCCATGTCCAGGATCTGCTCGCCTTCGCGCGGCTTCACGCGGCGCACGAACTTGTCCTTCCAGAGCCGGTGCATGCCCACGGACATGGCATCGTTCATCACGTCGTACTTGCGTGCAACGCTGGAGAAGACAGCGCCGACGCGCCCTTCCTTCTCGTCGGGGCTGACCTCTTCGTAGCCGAAGGAAACCGTTTCGCTCATGGCGCAGTCCTCTAGCCTCCCGGCTGCCCCTGCGCCAGTCCGTCAGGCCGGTTATTTTGTCCTGCTCACGGCGAGGGCGGAAAGCACGATGCCGGCCAGGATCAGCGCCATGCCGGCAAAGTGATAGCCGTGCAGCCGCTCTCCCAGCAGAACGGCCGAAAGCAGCGCCCCGAACAGCGGCATCAGGGTGATCGCCTGCCCGGCCCGCGCCGGACCCAGTTCACCCGTCGCCCGGTTGTAGATGAAATAGGCGATCACCGAAGGCAGCACACCGACATAAGCGAAGGCGGCGGCGACCTGCGGGCTCCACACCAAGACCTGCCCTTGCGCGGCCTCCATCGCTGCCAGCGGCGCCATCGCCAAGGCGCCGATCGTGAATGTCAGGAGCAGCAGGCTCGTGGCCGAGATCGGCGGACGCTTGCGCAGGCAAACCGTGTAGAGCGACCAGGCCGCCACTGCGCAGAACACCAGCCCGTCTCCCGCGCCGAACTGCAACTGCATCAGCGCCGCCGGATCGCCCCGGAACACGATGGCCAGAACGCCGAGCGTCGACACCGCGACGCCGAGGACATGCATCCGACCCGGCCGTCCACCGAAGATCGCGAAATCCAGCAGCATGACCGCCGCCGGGATCGCCGCCTGCAACAGCAGGGCATTGGCGGCCGTCGTATAGTGCAGGCCCTTGTAGAGAAAGCCGTTGAAGCAGACGATTCCGAGGAACCCGAGCGCCAGGATCCACCGCCACCCGGCCAGCGCCGCGGCCCGCTCCCGCCAAAGCTGCCGCGCGGCGAAAGGCAGGATGACCATTACCGCGATCGCCCAACGCCCGAGCGCCAGCGTGAACGGCGGAATGTCGTCGCGCACCGCCCGCCCGGTTATCGAGTTGCCGGCCCAGAACAGCATGACCAGCCCGAGCATCAGGAATGCGCGCGTGTGGGAGCGATTGGGTTCCATCTGGGTGGATTGCGTCGGAAGGGGATGGAAGGAAAGGAGAAATGCAGGGGGATCATCCCCCTGCACCCTGATACTGTCGAGGTCGCGCCCTGCCTATGCGTCGTGCGCTCATGGCTGCGTCGGGAGACTTATTGGCTGCGCCGCCGGGAGCGCGGGACGGGTAGACTGGGCGCTAGGTCGCCATTTTGAGGGTCTGGGGGATCATCCCCCAGGACTTCCTCTTTTCTTCCAGTCCCCATCCCCTATCTCGTTCCTCACGATGCCAGAACTCCCCGAAGTAGAAACCACCGTCCGCGGCCTCGCCCGCTACCTGGAGGGCGAGCGGATCGCCCGCGTCACCCTCAACCGGCCTGACTTGCGCCGCCCGTTTCCGCCCGATCTGGTGCAGGTTCTGACCGGCGCGCGGGTCACGGCGATGGGCCGCCGCGCCAAGTACGGCCTGATCCATACCGACCGCGAGCAGACCATGGTGTTTCACCTCGGCATGTCGGGCCGGTGGCGGATCGAACCGGAAAAGCCAGAGAAGCACGACCATCTCGTGATCGAGACCGGCTCGGGTCATGTGCTGGCCCTCAACGATGCGCGGCGATTCGGCTCGGTGGATCTGGTGCCGACGCAGGCGCTCGATTCGTGGGGGCCCTTCGCGGCGCTCGGCCCTGAGCCGCTCGGCGACGGGCTGACGCCCGCGCATCTCAAGGCGGCGCTGGCGGGGCGAATCGCGCCGATCAAGCAAATGCTGCTCGACCAGTCGGTGGTGGCGGGGCTCGGCAATATCTATGTTTGCGAGGCGCTGTTCCGCGCGGGTATCCGGCCGGACAAGGAAGCCGGGCTGGTCAGCCTGCCGGCCTTGCGCAGGCTGGTTCCGGCGATCCGCGCGGTGCTGTCCGAATCGATCGCGGCGGGCGGCTCGACCATCCGCGATTACGCCCAGCCCAACGGGGAGCTGGGATATTTCGCTACCGCCTGGCAGGTCTATGGGCGAGAGGGGCAGGACTGTAGCTGCGGCGCGCCGGTTCGACGATTCGTGCAGGGCGGGCGGAGCACGTTCTGGTGCTCCCGCTGCCAAAGGTAGCGGGTAGCCCGCGCGGGGCTTGAGCGTCGCCGCTCTGCGGCAGGAAACCCGGAAATAGGCGGTTTCGTGGGGCTCCGCCGGGTTGACGGAACGCCGCCACACCGCTAAGGGGCGCGCTTTCCGGCGAGTCCGCTCGCCTAGAGATTCGATCAGGCAATTGGGCCGCCATCACCGCTGTGGGGGGGCCAGACAGAGGAAATTCGATGGCCAACACGCCGCAAGCCCGCAAGCGCATCCGCCGTAACGAGCGCCGCGCGGAGATCAATACCAACCGCGTCAGCCGCATCCGCACCTTCCTGAAGAAGGTCGAGACCGCGATCGCCGGCGGCGACAAGGGCGCTGCTGCTGCTGCTCTCAAGGAAGCCCAGCCCGAGCTGGCTCGCGGCGTGGCTCGCGGCGTGCTTCACAAGAACACGGCTTCGCGCAAGATGTCGCGCCTCACCAAGCGCGTCGCCTCGCTCGGCTGATCTTCCGGTCAGGCGCGCCCAAGGGCGCGCCCAACCGTGCGGCAACGGCCCGCGTCGCCACCTGAACTCTCGTTGCAAAAACGGGATTTCAGGTGGCGACGCGGGCCGAGCCCGTTTGCGCCTCCGATTCCTCACCGCGATGGCGATCTCCCACCTGAAATGCGATCTCCGGCCTGTCTGAACGCTGGCGAGGTCACGGTGCGGCCTCGGGCGGGCTGCTTCGCAACATCGGCTATCAGAACGCCCTAGAGAGGCTCCTGCTGAGTCGCGCTTCGATTCGCAAAAGCGGGTCCGGCCGAAGCCGGTCTGTGAGTACGGAAAGAGAACGTCTGCTACGGCCGTGGCCGGGCCTGTCGGCACAGGCAACGAGCCCAAGGCGCCGCCCTCTTTCCCAAAGCCACGGAAACGTTGCGATTCGCATGCAGATAGCGAATGCCCTGTTATTAACTCACTGATATATATAGGAATTTATAACCATGACGGAAAAACGGCAGCCAGCCTGAGTCAACCGTCATAATTTTTTTTATTTGGGGAGTGCCGTCTTGCACCACGGCCAAACCCGTTTCTAAAAGAGTCCACAGGCCGTGCGGAACTGGCCGGGGAACATCGACAGCGACGAAACTCCTGCTGCAGGCATTCTTGCGGCTCGGGGACGTTTTGTCCCGTTTTCCTTGCTCATCGGGAGCGTCTACGCGGAGATTCACCTCCCGTGGGCACCGGTTCCACGCACGGCATTCAACTTTCGCGGCCCGCTGGGCCACATTCGGGGTAGCTGCCAACAAGGGGAGTTGGTCCAGTGTCAGGTTCAACAGCGGGCCGGTCTCCGGCAAGTCAGGGCGCAAACGGCGTGATTAAGAAATCGAAGGCGGTACGAGTGGCGATGGAAGAGGATCAGGAAGCCGTGAATCTGGCGGCAGACTGGGCTGACATCAGCCAGGGCCTGCGCAAGGACCTGGGCCATCAGGCGCACAGCCAATGGATCAAGCCGATCCAGCCCGGCAACTACTGCAAGGAAACGGGTACGCTCGATCTGTACCTGCCCACCGAATTTTCGGCGAACTGGGTTGCGGACCGCTTTGCCGACCGCCTGTCGCTGGCCTGGAAGATTGCCCGTCCCGACGTGCGCCACGTCCGCGTGCTCGTCCATCCCGGCCGTCGCCAGCTTCCCGAACTGCGCCTCGGCGGCGGTGGCCGTCCCGCCAGCGCGCCGGCCAACGATTCGGCGCAGGGCTGGTCGAAGGACGGCACCGCCGATTCGATCGCGGCGGTTCTTCAGGGCGAGGCTTTCGCCGCGCTCGGCCAGGGCCCCGTCGGCATCGACGCCTCGCAGACCTTCACCTCGTTCGTGACCGGCCAGAGCAACGTGCTCGCCTGCAACGCCGCCCAGCGCATGGCCGCCAACGAGACGCCGCAGTTCTCGCCGCTCTACCTCAAGGGCGCGACCGGCCAGGGCAAGACGCACCTGCTGCACGCGATCGGCCACGCCTATCTGGCCAATCACCCGCACGCCCGGATCTTCTACTGCTCGGCCGAGCGCTTCATGGTCGAATTCGTCCAGGCGCTGCGCCAGAACCAGATGATCGAGTTCAAGTCGCGCCTGCGCGGTTTCGACCTGCTGCTGGTGGACGATATCCAGTTCATCATCGGCAAGGCTTCGGCACAGGAAGAACTGCTCTACACGATCGATGCCCTGCTCCAGGAAGGCAAACGCCTGGTCTTCGCCGCAGACCGTGCGCCCCAGGCGCTCGACGGTGTCGAGCCGCGCCTGCTCTCGCGCCTGTCCATGGGCCTCGTCGCCGACATCCAGCCCGCCGATATCGAGCTGCGCCGCTCGATTCTCGAAAACCGTCTCGGCCGCTTCGCTTCGGTGGACGTCCCGGCCGATGTGATCGAGTTCCTCGCCCGCACCATCAACCGTAACGTGCGCGAACTGGTGGGCGGCCTCAACAAGCTGATCGCCTATGCCCAGCTGACCGGCCAGGCCGTTTCGCTCCAGCTCGCCGAGGAACAGCTTACCGACATCCTCTCGGCCAACCGCCGCCGCATCACGATCGACGAGATCCAGCGCACGGTCTGCCAGTTCTACCGGATCGACCGGACCGAGATGAGCTCCAAGCGCCGCGCCCGCGCCGTCGTGCGCCCGCGCCAGGTGGCCATGTACCTCGCCAAGGTGCTGACGCCGCGCTCCTACCCGGAGATCGGCCGCAAGTTCGGCGGACGCGACCATTCCACCGTGATCCACGCCGTCCGCCTGATCGAGGAACTGCGTAGCCGCGATGCCGACATGGACGGCGACGTCCGCTCGCTGCTGCGCCAGCTGGAATCCTGATAGCCGATTTGAACGCCGTGGGTCGCGCCGATATTACGGGCGGCCCACGGCAAGTAACGTCACGCCCCTCGCCGCCTAACCCCGGTGTACGATTGTACAGGGCGCGCATCTTTTCAGGGGCAAGTTCAGCTATGCGCCCAGGATGCAAAATTTTAACCACTGGATAAGCGGAGTGTTGTAGTCTCCCTGCGACCGGGCACTATCCGCCCGACCGATGAGGCTCCTCACAGATGCGCTTCTATCAGGCCACGACCTTCCTGTTTCCTCGCCGCTATGAATGGCGCCTGCTGCTTGTCTGCTTCGGCGCGGTGCACGTTCCGCTGCTGGCCTGCATCGCCTATCAGGGCGCGACCGGACGGTGGGATCTCGACACCTTGCTGATCCTGCTGGCCGCAACCCTGCTCGGCACGGCGCTGGGCCTTGCTGCCATCCACGCCCTGCTGAGCCCGATCACCACGGCAACGCAGATGCTGCGCTCGGTCCAGGCGGGCGAGCGCGTGGGCATGGTGCCGATCGGCAACGAGGATCTGGTGGGGCGCCTGCTCCACGGAGTCGCGGTGGCCGCCAACGAATCGGCGGCACGCATCGAGCGCCTGATCGAGGCTTCCGAGCGCGACGAACTCACCGGCCTGCGCAACCGCCGCGGCTTTCTCGATTCCGCCCGCCGCCTGCTGGGCAGTGGACAGAACGCCGTCTTCGCCATGGTCGATATCGATCGCTTCAAGGCGATCAACGACCGTTTCGGCCATGCCACCGGCGATTCCCTGCTGCGCGAAGTGGCGTTGCGATTGGAGCACGGCGTGCGCCGATCGGACATCGTGGCCCGCTGGGGCGGAGAGGAGTTCGCTATCCTCTTTCCCGACACGCTACTGGAAGAAGCGCGCGTGGTGATGGAGCGCCTGCGCGCCAGCGTCGCCCTCGACCCCAGTCTCCGGGGCGACGAATGGCCGGTGACCTTTTCCTGCGGCCTCGCCCCCGTGCGCAACTACACCCATCTCGAAAATGCCACCCGCAATGCCGACAGCGCGCTCTATGCCGCGAAGAACGGCGGCCGCAACCGGGTGCAGATATCGCGGGACGAATAGCGCGCCCCGGCCAGCCCGCCGCCGGGGCGATAGCGATGGGCCGCTTGCCCGGCCATGCTCCGATGCTGTAGGCCGGGATCATGAGTCCCACCCTTCCCGCAGCCTATTCGCAAGCCATCCTGCGCGGCATACGCTGCCGCTGCCCGCGCTGCGGCGAAGGGCGTCTGTTTCGCAAGTGGCTGAAGCCGCTCGAACGCTGCCCGGTCTGCACCCTGGACCTGACGCCCCAACGGGCCGACGATTTCCCGGCCTATATTGCCATGATCGTGACCGGGCACCTGATGGCGCCGCTTATCATCGCCTTGTCCAAGGACTTCCACCTGGGCGTGGCCGCCATGTTCGCGATCCTCGTGCCTCTGGCCGTGGCGATGATGATCGGCATGCTTCAGCCCGCCAAGGGCGCGGTGATCGCCACCCAGTGGTGGTTCGGCATGCACGGTTTCCGCAAGGAACGCCTGCCGGAGCCCGAAACTGCCGATCCTGCCGGAAATGCTGTTCGAAATGCCGGGGACACCGGTCAGGAATGAGCCTTTCGCCGGAACGACTGCAGCGCTTCGCGCGTCATATCGTGCTGCCGGAAGTGGGCGGCGCCGGGCAAGTGGCTCTGGCCGATGCGCATGTGGTGCTTGTCGGCTGCGGCGGGATAGGCAGTCCTGCCCTTCAATATCTCGCCGCAGCCGGCATAGGACGGCTGACGCTGATCGATGACGACACGGTGGACGCCAGCAATCTGCAACGCCAGACGATTTATTCGCCATCTGATATCGGCAAGCCCAAGGCGGAAGCGGCGGCCGAATGGGTGCGGCGCTTTGATCTTGGCCTCGAGGTTCTGCCAAACGTAACGCGTCTCGGGGGTGACAACGCGGCAGAGTTTCTCTCCGGCGCCAGCGTGGTACTGGACGGGTGTGACAACTTCGCGACTCGGCTGCTGGTGTCGGATTCCTGTGTGAAACTCGGCATTCCCCTTACGTCTGCGGCGGTTGGCCGCTTCCAGGGCCAGGTCGCCAATTTCGCGGGGCATCTGCCGAATCAGGCCTGCTACCGCTGCTTCGTGGGCGATGCCTTCGATGCGCAGGACTGCGATACGTGCGCCGCGGACGGGGTGCTGGGGGCAATGGTCGGCATGGTCGGTACGTTCGCGGCCATGCATGCGATGCGCGTGCTGCTGGATGGCAAGGCCGCGCTAGGCGCGCCGCAATATGGCACGCTCCACCTGATCGACGGCCTGGCGCCTTCGATGCGGCCGTTGAAGATCGCCAAGGATCCCGGCTGCCGCACCTGCGGGCTAGAGGCTTCGGTTCAGGCCGACCTGCCGTCGTGACTGTAGACCGCTAGACTGGCGAGAAGCTCCGGCGCGAACAGGCGCATGTTCACGCCCATGCGGTCCTGCGCCGGATCGACCGGGCTCCAGTGCGTGGTGCAGCCGCACTGCGGGCAGTGCCAGAAGGTCAGCATCCTGTCCCCGGTCTGATAACCGACGAGTTCACCCTCGATCCGCAGCTTCGCGGGGCTGTGATAGGACCAGAGCGTTCCCAGCCGGTGGCAGATCGAGCAGTTGCACTCGCAGACCTCACGCGGCTGGTCCGCCAGTTCCAGCGTGACTGTGCCGCAGTGGCAGCTTCCCCGATGGACCGTCATGCGCCGAGCACTTCGTTCACCCATGCCGCGACCAGTTCGGTCGCCGGGCCATGGCGCGCCTCATCGAACCACGCTGTGCCTTGCGAGGGTTCGAGGTTCAACTCCAGCGTCTCCGCCCCGAACTCGCGCGCATTGCGCACGAAGCCTGCCGCCGGATAGACCGCGCCCGAAGTGCCGATGGAAACGAACAGGTCCGCGCGTTCGAGCGCTTCGAATATTTCCTCCATGCGGTAAGGCATTTCGCCGAACCAGACGATGTCGGGCCGCAGAGCCGCCTCGCCGCACTCGGGGCAAGCCGGGCGGTCGATCAGCGATCCGCTCCAGCGTGAGCGCTCGTCGCAGGCCATGCACCAGGCATTGAGATGTTCGCCATGCATATGGAGCACGCGCGTCTTGTTCAAACCGATTTGGGCTCCCGCCCTTTCGTGCAGATCGTCCACGTTCTGGGTAACGATCAGCAATTCGCCCGGCCACTCGCGGTCGAGCCTTGCCAGCGCCAGATGGGCGGCGTTGGGCGCCTTGGTCTGGATCGCCTCGCGCCGCATGTCGTAGAAGCGCAGCACCAGATCGGGATTGCGCGCGAAAGCTTCCGGCGTCGCCACGTCCTCTACCCGGTGCTGCTCCCAGAGACCTCCCCCGTCCCGAAAGGTGTCGATGCCGCTTTCGGCGCTTACGCCCGCGCCGGTGAGGATGACGATGTTGCGGATGTCCTTCATCCCGGCCATGAGACCAGCCTTCAACGGAGACGGCAAGTGGCACGAATCGGAATTATCGGCAGCGCTGGGCGCATGGGTCAGGCGATCGCAGAGGCCATCACGGCGGCGGGCGAGGAACTGTCCGGCGGCATCGACCGCGATGGCGACATCGGCGGGCTGGCCGCTCATTCGGACGTGCTGATCGACTTCTCCACCCCCACCGCGCTCGAAGCCAACCTGGATGCGGCAGTGGATGCGGGCATTCCCATCGTCGTCGGCACCACGGGCCTCGAGGAACGCCACCACTGGCTGATCGATTCGGCCGCACAGCACATTCCCGTGCTCCAGACCGGCAATACCTCGCTCGGCGTCACGCTCTTGGCCCACCTCGTGCGCGAGGCTGCGAGCCGACTTGGCGAAGACTGGGATATCGAGATCGTCGAGACCCACCACCGCATGAAGGTCGATGCCCCCTCCGGCACCGCGCTGCTGCTGGGCGAGGCCGCCGCCAAGGGCCGCGAAGTCAGCCTGGCCGAAACCGCCGTTCGCGCGCGCGACGGCATTACCGGCCAGCGCGAGGCAGGCACCATCGGTTTCGCGGCCCTGCGCGGCGGCACCGTTGCGGGGGACCATACCGTGCACTTCCTGGGCGATAGCGAACGCCTCTCGTTCTCCCACCTTGCCGAGAACCGCACGATTTTTGCCAAGGGCGCGGTCAAGGCGGCACAGTGGCTCACGCACAAGCACGCCGGTCGCTACACCATGCCCGAGGTTCTGGACCTTTGAACAAGGCCGAGATTTTCGAATTCTTCCGCCGTCTCGCCGAGCTTAACCCCTCGCCCGAGACGGAACTGGAGTTCGGCAACAACTACCAGCTTCTGGTCGCGGTGGTCCTCTCCGCGCAGTCCACCGACGTGGGCGTCAACAAGGCCACGCGGGCGCTGTTCCGCGAAGTGAAGACTCCCGCGCAGATGGTCGAACTGGGCGAAGACGGGCTGAAAGAGCACATCAAGACCATCGGCCTGTTCAACGGCAAGGCGAAGAACGTCATCGCGCTTTCGCAGATCCTCGTCGATCGCTACGGCGGCGAAGTGCCGGAAGACCGCGATGCGCTGGTCGAACTGCCCGGCGTCGGCCGCAAGACCGCCAATGTGGTGATGAACTGCGCCTTCGGGGCCGAGACCTTCGCGGTGGACACCCATATCTTCCGCGTCGGCAACCGCACCGGTATCGCCAAGGGCAAGACCCCGCTGGCGGTCGAGAAGCAGCTGGAAAAGCGCGTGCCCCAGCCCTTCCGCGTGGGATCGCACCACTGGATGATCCTGCACGGACGCTACATCTGCAAGGCCCGCACGCCCGAGTGCTGGCGCTGCCCGGTCGTTGACTTGTGCGACTACAAGGACAAGGTTCTGGAGAAGGGAGCCGCTCGCAAGGCTGCCTGATCGGGAGGATGTCCCATGATCCACTACATGCTCCGCCGTCAATTCGCCTTCGCCAGCACACCGCTTCTGCTAGCCGCCTGCTCCCAGCAGGAAGCCAAGCCGCCACCACCGGTAAGCCCCGCCGCCGAAGCCATCGGCCCCGCGCAGAACTGCCTGCCGCTCGCGCAATTCTCCAACACGCGCATCCGCGACGACTGGACCATCGATTTCATCGGCGGCGCCGGAAATCGCGTCTGGCGAGTAACTCTGCCGAACCGCTGTCCGGGGTTGAGAGCAGCGGACAGCTTCACTTACGCGACCTCGCTGTCACAGCTTTGCCGGCAGGATATCATCTATCCGCTCAATCGCGTCGGGAACGGGTTCCAGCGCGGGGCAGGGTGCGGGCTGGCGCCGTTTACGCCCGTCAAGCTGAGTCAGTAGAAGAAGAGATAAGTCCTGGGGGATGATCCCCCAGACCCTCGGAATGGCGGCGTCGTGCGCAGCCTATCGGATGTGCGCTCCTTGCGGCGCAGCCATTATGTCTCCCGACGCAGCCGTGGGCGCACGACGAGGTCGGTCCGCGTGACCTCGACGGTATTGGGGGTGCAGGGGGGCTATGCTCCCCTGCTTAATCCCTTCAACTTTCATACTGCTCCGGATCGACATTCAACCCCCGCCGACCGTGCGAGGAAGTCCGCGTCGGCGCGTGGGGCATTTCCTCATCCGGATCGACCAGCGGCTGGAGCATGCCCTCGCTGCGGGTGATCACCGCCGTCGCCACCGCATTGCCGACAACGTTGGTCGCCGAGCGGCCCATGTCGAGGAAAGTGTCGATGCCCAGCAGCAACGCGATGCCTTCCACCGGCAAGCCGAACTGCGTCAGCGTGGCCGCGATCACCACCAGGCTGGCGCGCGGCACCCCGGCGATGCCCTTGGAGCTGACCATCAAGGTCAGCAGCATCAGGATCTGCGTGCCGATCGGAACGTGGATGCCATAGGCCTGCGCGATGAAGATCGACGCGAAGCTCATGTAGATCATGGAGCCGTCGAGGTTGAAGCTGTAGCCCAGCGGCAGGATGAAGCCCGAGATGCGGCGCGGCACGCCGAAGCGGTCGAGCTGCTCGAACAGCTTGGGCAGGCTCGCTTCCGAAGAGGCGGTCGAGAACGAAAGCAGCAGCGGCTCGCGGATGTAGCGGAACAGGGTGACGATCCGGCCGCGCAGGAATATCCCGCCGATCAGGAACAGCAGCACCCAGAGCAGCAACATCGCGAAGTAGAACTCGCTGACCAGCACGCCGTAAGTGACGATGATGCCCAGGCCCTGCGTGGCGATCACACTGGCAAGCGCGCCGAACACCGCGAACGGCGCGAAGCGCATGACGTAGTCGGTCACTTGCAGCATCAGTTCCGACAGCGCCTCGCTCACTTTGACGATGATCGCGCCCTTCTCGCCGATGGCGGTGAGGCCGACGCCGACGAAGAGCGAGAACACCAGGATTTGCAGGATGTTGTTTTCCGCCATCGCATCGACGGCGCTGCTCGGGAATATCTCCAGGATGAAGTGACGCAAGGTCAGTTCACCCATTTCCAGCTTTCCCAGGTCCGAGCCGGTGGTGAGTCCCACGCCGACACCCGGCTTGAACAGGTTCACCAGCACCAAGCCAAGTCCGAGCGAAATCAGGCTGGCCGAGATGAACCACGCCAGCGCCTTACCGCCGATCCGACCCAGCGCGGCGCTGTCGCCCATGCCGGAGATGCCGGTGACGATCGTCGCGAAGACCAGCGGCGCGATGATCATCTTGATCAGCTTGAGGAACACGTCGGGCAGCAGCTTGAAATAGTCCGCCCACTGCACCAGGCGCGGATCGTCCGCCGGGATCATGGCATGAAGCAGCCAGCCCACGGCGATGCCCAGCACCATGCCGACAATGATATAGAGCGTCAGGCGCCTGCCCATTCCCACCTCGCAATAAAATTACCGGGAAGACTAACAGCGTGACCCGTGCGGTCAACGCTGCCGCACGGGGTTTCCGTCAGGTTTCGGGAGAGCGGGGTGTGCCTAGAAAATGCCTGAGGGGCATTTTCTAGGCGGCACCGGCCGCAAAATCCGCCTGCGGCGGATTTCAGACCTGCGCAAGCGCCGCCTCGGTCACGCGGCGATAGATGCGGACGAGCACGTCGAGATCGGGGATCGCCACCGCTTCGTCGCGCTTGTGCATGGTCGCGTTGGACAGGCCGAACTCGATCACCGGCGAGAGGTCTTTCAGGAAACGCGCGTCCGACGTGCCGCCGCTGGTGGAAAGCTCCGGATCCACCCCGGTTTCCGCGCGAATCGCGTCTGCCAGCATGGTCGAGAAGGCGCCGGGTTCGGTGAGGAAAGCCTCTCCGGAGATCACCGGGCGGGCAGTGCCGCCGTGGCGTTCCGCGATCTCGGTGACGCGGCGCGAGAGGCTCTCGCCGGTGTGCAGGTCATTGAAGCGGATCGAGATGCGGGCCGAGGCCTTGGCCGGGATGACATTGGTCGCGGGATTGCCCACGGTGAGATCGGTCACTTCGAGGTTGCTGGCCTGGAACCAGTCGGTGCCCTCGTCCAGCACCAGCGCATCGAGTTCGGCCAGCATCGCCACCAGCTTCGGGATCGGATTGTCGGCCAGGTGCGGATAGGCGACATGGCCCTGCACGCCTTCGACCTCCAGCCAGATGTTCACCGAGCCGCGGCGGCCGATCTTCATCATGTCTCCCAGGCGGTGCACCGAGGTTGGCTCTCCGACGAGGCAGAGGTCGGGAATTTCGTCCACGGCGCGCATGTGGTCGATCAACGCGAGCGTGCCGAAACGCGCCGGGCCTTCCTCGTCGCCGGTGATGATGAAGCTGATCGTGCCCGCTTCGGCCGGAATCTGCGCGGCGGCGGCGACCATGGCGGCGATCGAGCCCTTCATGTCCACCGCGCCGCGTCCGTAAAGCAGTTCCCCACGCACTTCCGGCGCGAAAGGAGCGCTGCTCCAGCCCTCGCCCGGCGGCACCACGTCGAGGTGCCCGGCAAAGGCGAAGTGGCGCGAGCCTTCCGGCCCCTTGCGGATCGCGAAGAGGTTTTCGACCGGGCCGTCCGGTGCCTCACCCGCCAGGAAGCGATGGACCGCGAAGCCGAGTGGGGCCAGCTGGCCCTCCAGGCAGTCGAACACCGCACCGGTGGCGGGAGTGACGCTCGGGCAGGCAAGCAGGGCTTCGGCTAGGGCAAGAACGGTCTTGGTCATGACGCGGGCCATTGCACAGGACCACGCCCAAGACCATAGCCGAGACACAGCGCAACGCGGGAGAGCGACCATGCCAAGACTGGATGTAGAAGCAATCCCACCCTCAAATCGCACCGGCTACCCGACGCCTTTCGATGCGGCGGTGGAAGGCCGCTGGTGGCGCCGCCTCGCGCCGGTAGGCGGGTTGACGGAAATGGGGGCCAGCCATGTCGTGCTGAAGCCCGGCGCATGGTCCAGCCAGCGCCACTGGCACGAAGGCGAAGACGAACTGCTGGTGATGCTTTCGGGCGAGGCGGTGCTGGTAGAGGATGACGGCCGCACCGTGCTGCACCCCGGCGACGTCTGCGCCTGGGCGAAAGGCGTGCGCATGGGCCATCACTTGCGGAACGAGAGCGAGGCCGATTGCGTGTTCATCGTCGTCAGCGCCGGCCGGGACGCCGGTGGCTCCTATTCCGATATCGACATGATATGGAACGAGGAGGGCTACCTTCACAAGGACGGCACCCCCTACCCGGCCGAACGGCTGCGATAGCTTTACCGGATCGGCGTTTCGTACTGCTCGATCACCCAGTCCTCCGCCTCGGCGGCGTTGATCCACTGTTGCATCCACTCATGCTCCCACACGGCCTGCATATAGGCCTGTGCAAAGCCGGGGACGCCAATGCCGTACGTCAGGAAACGGCTGACGACCGGAGCATAGATCACGTCCGCCGCGCCGAAGGTGCCGAACAGGAACGGCCCGCCCTTGCCGAACCGGGCACGGGCTTCGGCCCAGAGCGTGAGGATGCGCACGATGTCCGCGTGCACCTCCTCGCCCAGGGAGATGCCCTGCACGCGGTTGCGGATGTTCATCGGGCACTCGCGGCGCAGCGCCATGTAGCTGGAATGCATTTCCGCCACCATCGAGCGGGCCATGGCCCGCGCCGCATCGTCCTTGGGCCAGAAGCGGTCGCGCCCCACTTTGTCCGCGAGATATTCGATGATGGCCAGGCTGTCCCAGACGACCGCCTCGTCATCCCACAGGATCGGCACTTTACCGTGGCTCGGTGCGAGATCGTCGGAACTGCGTTTGGCTTGCCAGTCGTCCCCGAACAGCGGAACGGTGATCTCCTCGAAGGCCAGGCCCGACTGTTTGCAGGCCAGCCAGCCGCGCAGCGACCAGCTCGAGTAGTTCTTGTTGCCGATGATGAGCTTCACTGCGCATTTCCCCGTATGCCAAGTCTCGGGCCTATCGGTTCAGCTTCGCAAAGTCGAGGATGAACAATGTCGCAGAAATGAATCACGCAGAGACGCGGAGCCGCAGAGATCTCGTGATAGCTAGCGGCGCGGCCCATATCTTCTCGAAGGGGGCGGCATGGCCGTCCGCAATGTGAGAAGAACGGCTTTGCCGCGACACAACCTCTCTGCGTCTCCGCGTGAATCGGAAAATCAGAACAACCGCGTCAGATAGAAGAACAGCGCGCCGACGAAAGCGCTCGCCGGGATCGTAACGAACCAGGCGACGATCACCCGGCTCGCCACCGACCAGCGCACCGCGCTCGCCCGGCGTGACCTTGATCTTCACGCGACCGAACTGACCGGT
>NZ_DAMDBA010000101.1:0-15386 GCF_032093395.1 Novosphingobium sp. | reverse complement strand
CCGCGCGTGTGCGCCTCGAACTGGCGCGAATGCAGGCGATGCTCGGCAACATGGGAGCGGCGTGGCATTGCTGGATGCGGGCGAGGCGGACCCGGGAGCCGATCGTCCGAGGAATGGCCCGGCACGCCTTGGGGCGCGCCGGGCATTTGCGCAGTATGAGCGCCGGGAAATCACGGCACGATAACGAAGTCCGGGTTAGCGATTGCGAAGGCGGCTTCGCGATCGGCGGCGGGTGGGTAAATCCATACCCTGTTGATCTCTTGCTTGAGCTTCTTGCCCTCAGCGCGGGTCAGCTTGACCTGGCGGTCCCATCCTTCCGAGTACATGGCGCCCCACGCGCCGAGGTCCAGGCAGGTGACGTACTTCGGCTGGCTGTAGGGATGCAGGGGGAGTCCCACCAGTTCGGCGGCGGCGTTGTAGCCGGCGACGCGGCCGAGGCTGAGTGCATGCTGGCAGGTCATCAGATTGAAGTTGCCCGCATCGTCCGTGGCCGCCTTGACGGTATCGCCGGTGACGAAAATCTCCGGAGCGGCCGGAGCGCGCAGATAGCGATCAGAAGCGACGCGCCCGGCGCCGTCATGCTCGCCCGGAATCTCGGCGGCAAGCGGGTGGGCGCGGACACCGGCGGCCCAGACTACAGTGGCAGCCTCGATCCGGCTGCCATCGGACCGTTGAGCCCCATCCGCGTCGACCGCGCTGAGCAATACGCCGGGCCTTTGCTCGATGCCGATCTCGGACAGCGCATCGCGCACCGTCTTGCCGGCCTCGGCTCCGAACTCGGCCCCGATCTCCTGCGCAGGATCGACGATCACGACGCGCAGCGACTGTGCGGCGAACATGGCGCTCAGGCGCTCGTGTAGTTCGGTGGCGGCTTCCAGCCCGGTGAAGCCCCCACCGGCAACCACGACCGTACGACGTGCCGGGGTGTCGGGCAGATCGGGGAGCGCATTTACATGCGCGTCGAGACGATGGGCCTGATCAAGTCGGTCGACCGTGAAGGCGTGTTCGGCCAGCCCGGGGATGGGAGGCATGGCCACCCGGCTACCGGTGGCGAGCACGAAGCGGTTCCAGCCGATGGTCTCGCGCCTGCCATCGTTACGCAGCACCGTTGCTTCGTGCGCCTCGGCGCCGATCGTTTCGATGATCCCGTCGATGAAGCGCGCGCCGACGGCAGTGAGCAGTTCGGAAACGTCCGGTTCCATGTTCTCGAGAACCGCTTCGTAAAATCGCGGGCGAATCGCCAGCTTGGGCTGAGGTGCCACCATGATGACGTCGATGCGGTCTTCGTGGCCGGCTAGTGCGATGGCTCGCGATGCGGCGAGCACCGCCCAGACACCGGCAAAGCCAGAGCCGGCGACAAGGATTGTCTGCTTGGTCATAGGTCTTGTCCTTGAGTTGCCGGGCACAGATCGACGTGCCGCGAAGCGCGACAGTCACGCGCGAAACGGCTTTCCCGTCCGCGCCCGGTGGGCGACGGGAGAGATGGAGGAGGTCAGGAAAACCGCGGTGCCACGCAGCCGTGACGCCTTGGCTTAGGTATTTAGCTGGGGCCTTCGCGCAGGGGGCGGCCTGCGCGTGCCGTGCGCCGGCCCTGTCGCTCGCCGAACCATTCGCGCAGATCGGCCATATAGGTTTCCGGAGCCTTGCGGCCGAAACGTTTGGATACCGCGTCCAGTGTTTGCTCTGCCAGCACTTCACGCATGGCTTTCTCAGCCTGGATCATAACGGCATGGATCGCACAAGTGCCGTTTGTCGCCCAAGGCGGCGGATTGCCGCCGAACAGGGCGCAGCGCCCGCGCACTTCCTGACAATCGAACAGAGGCTTGTCGCCTTCGACCGCATCAATGACGTCCAGGAAGGTGATCCCGTCCGCCGGACGTGCGAGGCGATAGCCGCCGCGTACGCCTTCACTGGCAGAGACGATTCCCGCCTTTTCCAGCCGCGGGAAGATCTTGGCCAGGAAGCTGGGTGAAATGCCCTGGATTTCGGCGATCTCCCGCGTGCTTAGCGTTTCATCGCTATCGACGAGCCAGAGCAGGCTATGCAGTGCATATTCGACGGATGTAGTGAGGTGGGCCATGAACTCGGATATACTTAGTCCGCGTTTGCAGGTCAAGATAATAACAGGGACTCATATGGTCCTAGTTTATATTCCATATCAGATAGCTGTCGGCGAGAGCAAAAAGGCCGTTTCTCTCAAGTTGAGGTCTGGAACCTGCCGGTCTCAGAGTCTGTTTTGCGTGGCGGTACCGGCCCGCGCTTGGGGAACGGCAAATTTGCCTTCACTAACGCCTGTTCATTGGGAAGCCACACTTGCTTGTGGAGCAATCCACCCGCGCGGATTGATCGCGTTTTCTTTTCGGAATGCATCGAGCAGTTCGATCAGGTGTTCCGCTTCTTCGGGATGCTTTGCGCTTACATCGTGTGCCTCGTTGTCGAGGTCTAGCGAATAGAGGGAGGGCTTGGCGTTGTAAGGTTCGCCGCTTGCACCCACAGGCGAATCGTTCGGCACGATATCCCGGTACTTGTAGTGACGGTCGCGCACGCCGGCGAAGCGACCCGACCAGGTGGTCGTGTAGTACAGATAATCGTGCAGGGTTTCGCCACCGGCAAGGAGCGGCTTCAAGTCGGCACCGTCGATGAAATGAAGCGCTTTGCGGATTGACGTCTTCCTCGCGTGCAGACCGACGGGACACGATCGGCTCGTCGCGTCCACTTACTCGGCGGAGAGTTCGCCATGGCTTTTCCTGCGCGGTTTGAGTTCGCTGACGATCACACCGGCGATGATGAAGACGGCACCGAGGATCGCCAGCGGCGGAAGCCTGTCCCCCGCGATCCGCCCGATGATACCCGCCCAGACAGGTTCGCTGGCATAGATGATCGTGGCGCGGGTGGGGGATACAGATTTCTGTGCCCAGTTCATCGTCAGCTGGATCAGAGCACTTGCTATGCCCAAGCCAAGTCCAGCAAGCAGCCAGACCCACGAGAAGGCCGGAATGCTCTCGCCGGCGATGGGCATCATGGCGAAGGACAGCAGGCCGCCCACAACAAGTTGCACGACGGTGATCCTGGAGCTGTCCACTTCCGACGCGAACCGGCCGATCAGGATGATCTCGGCAGCGATGGCTGCGGCGCTGAGCAGCGTGGCGACCTCGCCACGTCCGAGGCCGACCTGCCATGCATCGGGGCCGGCAAGGAAGACCAGGCCGGCAAAAGCGAGAGCGATACCGGCCCAAGTCAGCGCACGCGGCGGTCGGCGCATGACCAGCCACTGGATGAGTGGTACCATCGGCACATAGAGCGCCGTCAGAAAAGCCGATGTGCTGCTGCTGATCGACTGCAGGCCATAGGTTTGCAAACCGTAGCCCAGGAAGATGGTCACGCCGATTGCCGAACCGGCCACCAGTTCCGTCTTCGTGAGGCCACGGAGCGCGCCGCGAAACACGGCCATCGTAAGCAGGCCTGCCGCGACAAAGCGAAGACCTACGAAAAACAACGGGCCGGAGTGTCCAACGGCCAGATGTACGATCAGGAAAGTGAAACCCCAGATCAGGGTGATTCCGATCAATGCAGCCTCCTGGCGGCTGAAAAAGGCTTTGCGCGTAGCGTCTTTGTGCAACATAATGCGCATCTATGAGCAATATAGTGCGCAGTCAATCCACTCGAACCGATGTACTTTCGCACGTCTCCGACAATCTCAAGCGACTGCGACATTTGGCAGGCATCAGCCAGGCGGCGCTCGCGGAGGCGTCAGGCGTCAGCCGCCGGATGATCGTTAACTTGGAGGGGGGTGACACCAATGTCAGCCTATCCAGCCTGGATAAGCTGGCTTGGGCGCTCGGCGTTGACTTCGTGGCGATGGTTGCCGATCCGCAGGTCAGTGCCGAGCGAATTGAAGCACTGACCTGGCGGGGAAGTGACGATGCCAGCAAGGCTGTGCTCCTCGGCAGCGTTCCTGCTGCTGCATCGGCTCAGCTCTGGTCCTGGTCGCTCGGGGTTGGCGATCGATATGTGGCAGAACCGGATCCCGCGGGCTGGCACGAGATGATCTTCGTATCCGCAGGGCGGCTGCGAATCGACAAGGCCGACGGGGCAGTCATCATTGATGCGCAGGACTTCGCAATCTACAGCAGCGCACAGGCGTTTTCATACACGAACGTGGGTGATGAGATCGTCAGGTTCACGCGTGTCGTCGTCTGTTAAAATGAACATATGAGTCGATGCGGAGGGTCAGGCGTCTGAGATGCCGCTCGACGTCTCACTGCGGAATGCCTTGGCCTGGGCACGGATGGCATCTGCGTATCGCGTCCGATAATGGCGGTACAGGATCGTCCAGAGCATCAAACCGCCGATCATGGCATAGCCGATGATTGGCCCGACCACGAGATATTGCTCGATCGAGAGGATGTAGATCATCGCCGCGGATAGGGCGAAATCCAATAGCAGACCGATACCCCACACCAATGTCATGACCATCACGGTGTGCCGCACGAGAGCGTCGTTGCCCTTGGCGTCGAAATCGGCGAGCGCCCGTTGCGATTGGCGCGCCATCGTCGCGCGGGCCAGCGGGTAGATGAGCGGCTTGCCGATCGCCGCCGATCCCAGGAAGGCAAGGCCGATGATCAGCGTAACCAGTTTCTCGCGCAATTGCAGCATCTGCGCCGATCCGCCTCCGATAAAGGCCACTGTCGACAGGCCGATGCCGACGACCGCAAGCACCGAAAGCGCGTCGATGCGCCGGGTGCGCAGAAAACTGCCGATACCCCACAGAAGCGGCGGTATCGAGGAAGCAAGCAAGGCGTTGAGATCTCCCCAGCGCCCCTGCGTCTGATGGTAGATCGCCAGCGGAGCCGCGATATTGATGGCGCAATCCAGGGCGAAGGCAGGCCCTTGGCGTCGGATCCAGTCGAGAGGGCGGGTGGTGTTCATCGTGCTCTGGCCGATCGGGTCAAGGGGAGGGGCGGCAGTCACTGCGGGCCGCCTTCGGGAAACCAGTTGCCGTGAAAGCCCGGCGGGATCCGATGCGGAAGGTGGATGGTGGCGATCGGCTCCTCGGCGAAACGACGTGCGTCGAGGATCACGAGATCGGTGGCCTCGTTGGGAAGGTTCACCACGAAACCGATCAGCCAGCCGTGCCCTTCAGGCGCGTCGTGGCTCTCCGGAACGAAGACGAATTCGCCTGGAAAGCGCTCTGGTCCGAAATCGTGAACGGTACGCGCGCCAGTCGCCGTATCGTGCGCGAAGATCGCGGTTGCGCCGATGAACTGCTCGCTCGGCAGCTCGGGCGTGGCGATGCTCCACACGAAGCGATGAGGCTGGCCGAAAAAGCGCTCGTCGATGCGGGGAAACTCCTGCGCGGCGCTATCGAGTTTCTCGATGTCCACCGATCGGCGCACCGGATCGATGGTCCAGCGCTCGAACCCGCGGCACCGCGAACTCGGTCCGGTTGCGGCATCGTCGAACATCGTGTGATAGACGCAGAGGTCGAGGACGACCTGACCGTCCGGCGCGTCATAGGCGTTGGCGACATGGAACGCGTAGCACGGTGGCACCACACACCACAGGATGTCGTCGTCCGCGCCGTGCCGGGACAATAGTCCGACGCGGGCCTGGTGCTCTGGATTCCAGCGATAGGGAAAGCCGTGCCCTTCGATCAGCGTCTTCATCGAGAAGGTCACCGGCAGGTCTAGGATCACCACGAAGCGGTCGGTGATCGCGCAGTCATGGATCATCGGTCCATGACGCACCGAAACAGGCTCCTCGCGGACGACCTGGCCATCGGCATCGACCACGACGTGGCGGATGGTGCCGGGATCGCGGCCGTCGTAGCAGATCGCATGGCTCTCGCCCGTTCGGGGATCGAGATGCGGATGCGCGGTGAAGCTGCCCTTCAACGATCCGTCGAAGGGATTGTAGGCCTGATCGCCGAGATCCGCACCCAGTTCGACGGGGTAGCTGCCGCCTTCGACCAGCGCGAAAGTCCGCCCGGCGATGCCGACCACATTCGTGTTTACCGTATCGAACCGATGGCGAGGGCCGGGCGCAGGCTCCTTGCCCAGCGCCTTGGCGACAGCGTTGGAGCGGATCCAGCGGTTGCGATACCACAGGGCCTTGCCGTCCTTTATGGCCAGGCCATGGACCATGCCGTCGCCGATGAACCAGTGGTAGGAGGCTGGATAGGCTTGCACGGGGTTGGGTCCGATGCGCAAGTATCGTCCGTTCAGTCCCGCAGGGATGGTGCCGGTCACCGAAAGTTCGAACAGCGTCAATTCCTCGCCCATCGGCGTATGAATGCCGGTGAGGAAGGGGTTTCCCCCGACCGGCGCGGCCAGCCGCTTCCGGTTGAATCCGGCCAGTGCTTCCACACCCTTGGCAACGGTGTCCCGGATCATGTTTTCGACAAGGCTTCCCATATGCGCCTCCAATGTTTACACTGTTACTATGAGCGCTAAAGATAACAGTGTCAACATCGATAAAAAGCCTTATCATCATGGAGATCTGCGCCAAAGCCTGATCTCCGAAGGATTGCGGATGCTGGGGGAGCAAGAGGCCGATTCGCTGTCGCTGCGCGAGATCGCGCGGTCGGTCGGGGTCAGCGCCACGTCGGTCTATCGCCACTTTCCGGACAAGGAGGCGCTGATGACGGCACTCGCACTCGAAGGGTTGGCGCAGCTTGGCGCGGCGCAACGGGCGGCTTCCGAAGCCGTCGGCGGCGGAACTGCGGGCTTCAAGGAAACGGGCCGGGCCTATGTCCGTTTCGCATTAGCCAATCCGGCACTATTTCGCCTCATCTTCGCATCGCCGGCGCTGTCTCAGGGCAACGTGCAGGGCGATATCAACTCGGAGGCGCATAGCCTTCTGCAGGCCAATGCTGCGGCGGCCGCCGCGCGGGGAGGCGGCGAGCAGGCCGTTCACGCGGTTCAGGCCTGGGCGCTCGTCCACGGCCTCGCGATGCTCATGCTCGATGGCCAGGTACCGGCCGATGACGACCTCATCGATCGGGCCATCTGCTGACGACGATATGCCCTGGATGATCGCAGGCGGGCCTGCTTCCTGTCGAGACTGGCAAAAACTACCTCCAGGCCGTTCAGTGCAACAGCTTCGGACTCGGCGCGAATTTCGCGGGCGGCGCTCGGCCAAACTGCCGATGGACGCCGATCCCCTGGAGCCTGTTTGAAAACGTCTCCTCGCGCGATGCCTGTAAGATCTGCAATCGATGTCGAACGGGAACTCGCGATCGCGGCGACGTGTCCTGCGCCCTTCCGTTCGAAGTCTGCGCTTCCGGCGCGCGCCGGTAGCTCCCGTCAGCGGATCACGAGCGGGTGATAACCACGGGGAGCCACTTTGTGAGTGGCACGGTATGACGGAGGCTGGCGGCCGCCTTCATCGGTCACGCCATATTTCACTGCCATCTCCGCCCCGATCACGGTTTCGCCGCTGATACTTGCCAGTTCGGGATCGGAATGGAGCGCCCATATCACGTGGCCGGTGAACTCCGGCGTTTCAATCTGGTCGCGCAGATAGTTGAACTTTTCCGGGTCGGCTTCGATCATGCCCAGCAGACGGTTGGTTGCGAGCGCCCCCATCCAGATCGACAGGACCGAGACGTTGGTGCCGGCGGCCTTGAAGTCCACCGCCATGTCGAACGCCATCTTGTCGAGCCCGGCCTTGTGCGCACCATAGGCCGGACCCATGGAGTAATGCGCGGCGCCGGAAGCGGACGTGAAGACGATGAGGCCACGGTCGTTCGCAACCATGCCCGGCGCCGCCAGCCAGCTGGCCACGTAACCGCTGCGGATCCCGACGTCGATCATGTCGGCAAGCTTGCGCGGCTTTTCCCAGAACTGGCCGGGCATCGACAGTTCGTCGTAAACGGCGGCAGCATTGTTGACGAGGATATCGATCCGACCTTCGTCGGACAGGACCTGATCGAACAGGGCTTCGACTTGCGCGTCGTCGCCATGATCGCAGCGGACCGCGATGCCCTTGCCGCCGGCGCGGGTCACTGCCTCGGCAGTCTCGTAAATGGTGCCCGGCAGGGCATGATCGCCTCGCTTTTCCGACCGCCCGGTTACATAGACGGTGCAGCCATGGCTGCCGAGCGCGATGGCGATGCCCCGTCCGGCGCCTCGGCTGGCTCCGGTGACGATGGCGATGGTTTTTTCGGACACGTGCCGATCTCCTTCAGGACGCTTGCGCGGAAGGCGAAGCCTCCCGGGCGATCGACTCGTAGCCGCGATAGGAAAACCGCCACGCGCCGCGCTCGTGCACGAACGTGTCTGTATAGAGGCCCGTCATCTTCGCCGTGCCGCCCGCCTTGAGCGCGATGACCTCGAAAACATTGGACAGCGTGCTTGCGCCTTCGCCCGAAAAAGCGATGGCTCCCACTTCGTTGAATACCGTCACGCTCTCGAAATCGTTCCAGGTCGCGCCCCACATCTGCTCCAGCGCGGAACGGCCGGTCACTTCGAAATGGGGTGTCTTCCACATGGCGTCCGTGGCCCAGCACTCCAGCCATTCGGTCCCGTCCCTGCGGGCTACGGCCGTCGCAAAGCGTCCATAGAGTTCCCGGATGAGCAATCGGTCTTCGAACCGCTGTCCAGACATGCCCTGAGATCTCCCATGCCGCGATCGACGAACTAGAGCAGCTTCCGTCGTCGTCGCGCCGCAAACGGTGCGCTGTTCGTCGATTTGCTAGCGGGCGGTTCAGGGTTGTCAACGCGCCGCCGACCGGGTCAGGCCAAGCGCCGTGGGGGCGATGATCCGAGGCGAGACGAAGTCGGCATTGAAGGCAGGTTGCTGCCTTCCTTGAGCGTGTCGCCGCCGTCGAAGGGGAATGCCTTCAAGGCGATGCGGCGAAACGCCTTTTCTTAGCGCCGGCATGATCGAGACAGTCCTCTGAGCGCCTGCTAAAGATCTATTATCGTTATATCTTCTGACTGCCATACGCGCCGGGTCTGAGCGCGAGACGGTCAGGGCTGGGGGGCAGAACTGTTGAAGCATTTCCTTTTCATTGGCTTTTGCGTCAATCTGCTCGCCGCCTGCACCGATGCGTCCACGGGTCAGGCCCGAGCGGAAGAGAGGCCCGGCGTAGCGGTCCAGCGAGGGGACGGGCTTCCCTACGAGGTCACCGACAGTGAAGTGTGGGACGTACCCGACCCGGCATCACAAAGAGACTATCAGGTCTTCGTCGCCCTGCCGCCCTCCTATCGCACCCAGCCTGAGCGTCGATATCCAGTGATCTATGTGACGGATGCAGATTACGCATTTCCGCTGCTCAAACAGATCGGGCGTCGCCTCAATGTCGAGGGACCGACCATCGAAGAGTTCATCCTCGTCGGGCTTTCCTATGCAAAGGGAGAAGGCGGAATGGAAAGCCGCCGCCGCGATTATACGCCGACGGCAAATGGCCCTACGGGATCCCCGAAGGACGCGGTGCACGGGCAGGCGAAAGCCTATCAAACCTATATCCGGGGCCAGGTGCTGCCCTTCGTGGCTCAACGCTATCGGACGGACGAGAAGCGGCGGATTTTTCTGGGCCATTCATACGGCTCGCTGCTCGGGATGCAGATCCTGCTGAGCGAACCTGGTCTGTTTGATGGCTACGTTCTAGGAAGTCCCTCGTTCTGGTATGATCATCACTACATGGTGAACCAGGCACGTGCCTACACCACCGGCCATGGCGACTTGCCCGCGCGGGTCTACATGTACATCGGCGAATACGAAGAGACGCGGCCGGGAGATGCGCGCTTTTCCAAATCCGTCAACATGGTGACCGATACCAAGAAAATGGATCAGATCCTGCGGTCCCGCCGATATCCTTCGCTGCATTTGCAGACGGAAGTTCTCAATGACGAAGATCACGTCAGCGTCGCGCCGCGCGGCTTCACCCACGGGCTGAAGTACCTGCTGCCGGCCAACATCGGGCGTCGCCAATAGGATCCGGCCCAGCGAGGAACGGGATCAATTGGTCGTCATCGGCGGCTCGCTTTCTTCGATCGCGTGTATCTCGACGCGTCTGGCAACATGGTCCTTCAACCGGGCGATGGCTGCTGGCGTCCAACCCGGGGGTTGCGTTACCGCCGTCCACGCATCGACATAGTGTTCGGGCGCATAGACATGGCCATGGCCCATAGGCGTTGTCGTTGCGATCACCATATCCAGCCCGTGCTGAAGAAAGGTCACCAGCGGATACCAGCGTAATTCCGGCGAGACGTCAGGGCCGCGCGGGCCTTTCATCCAGGCCGGCGGCCGGAACGCCGACTGCGTCTCGAAGAAGGTGATCGGGTCGCTGGCATACTGCAGATAGACGATCCGCATCGGCCCCCATGGCGCATCGGCCTCAGCCAGCGCATCGCGTTGACCGGTGAAACGGATGACCGATCCGTCACGAAACCGGGGTAGCCATGCCGGCGATCGGGGAGAGCGCTCGTGCGTTGCCTGCAACCAGGTCCGGCTCTGGAAAGGCGGACCGCTCCACAAGGCGCCCTGATGCGGATCGCCAATCACATCGAACAGGTCGGCCGAGAGATCGGAATTGAGCGCGCCGAGGCTCAGGCCATGGAGATAAAGGCGGGGCCGACGGTCGCGGGGCAGCTTGTGCCAGTGATCGTAGACCTTGCGGAACAGCGCCCGCGCGGTATCGGCACCATAGCCTGGCTCGACCATCAGTGCGAGCCAACTGGGCAGGTAGGAATACTGAACCGCCACCGTGGCAACGTCTCCGCGATGAAGATATTCAAGCGGCATCTGACTGGCCGGGTCCAGCCAGCCCGTGCCCGTCGGCGTGGCTATGACCAGGACGGAACGATCGAACGCACCGACCCTCTGCATTTCCGCCAAGGCCAGGGCGGCGCGTTCTTCAATCGAATCGGCTGATTTCAGGCCGACATAAATGCGAAGAGGTTCCATGGCCGGTTGGCCGGTGAACCGTTCGATTTCGGCGCGTGTCGGTCCGAATCCGACGGCGGACCGTCCCATCCGGCCCAGATCCGCCCATTTGAGCAGCGACGCCGCACTCCCTGTCTTGAGCGGATCGGCAGGTTGCCGCATCCCATTGTCCATACTGCTGTCGAGTTCACGATAGGATGCGTCGAGTGCGCGGATACCCCCGCGCAACAGCAGGCCGTTGCCGATCGACCAGAACAGGGCGACGGCCAATATCGTTCCTGCAATCGCCGATACCCGGCGCGGCGCAACGCGGTCGAGCAGATGGGTGATACCCCGCGCCATGGCCTTGAATAGCCGTGCCAGCAGGATCGCCAGGGTCGCTATCACCAGCGACAACGCGCCCACCAGCACCGGTCGGGCGCTGTCCACCGGGTCCATCCCCATCGGCAGCCGGACGGAATTCTGCCATTCGGATGCGCGCCACAGGAACAGGCCGGCGATGACGATGCAGGTGGCCGCCGCCCCGATCTTAAGGCCGCGTCCCACCAGGCTCTCGTCCCATGGCGGCAGATGCAGGAAGCGCCACAGCCCGCGGAATCCGGCCCCGACGCCATAGCCCAGCGCAAAGGCGAGACCCGACAACACGCCCTGAATCAACCCACTGCGCGGCACGAGGCTGGGCGTAAGTGAGGCGGCGAAGAACAGCGTCCCCAGCCAGACGCCGGTACCGCACAAGGACAGCAAAAAGCGACCGGGAAGTCGCTGAAGAAAAGAAGAGAGATCCGGCAGAGGGATTCGCCTGATGGTTTCGGCAAGGGCGTTCATGATATCGTCCTACCAGCACACCGATACATCTGGCGAGGCATAGAGGTATTGCGGGGCTCTCTGCCGTCATTACTTTGATGGTAGATAAAATCGCGACGACAGCCTTTGTCCTTTCCAGACATTTGCGCAGCCATCGCCGACGCGCGAGTCGGCCTACTCAAAGGTCTTCAACTCGGCGTGAATCCTTGGAGGACTATGTCTAGACAAACCGATGTGGCCGGCTCGCGTGGAAAGATTTTGCCGGCCAGGAGAGGCAGCTACGATCCAATGGCTGGGCTCTATCGGCCGTGATAAAGCCGCCTGGGTGTTATACCTCGACCGGACCGCATAACTCTGGTCGCCAAAAGGTCGCTACGCTGCTATCACCCTCCATCCCTGTATCCTGAAAACGGATTCTGCGGCCTTGCGTGCTACGTTCACTCGTGAGGACAGATTTCTTCGAGCGTAGCTTTTAGGTGTTCTAAATATGACATATGACAGAGGAAATCGCGGCAATGGTCGCGATCGGTTCGGCGGTGACGATCGCTGGGGTGGCGGCAACGATCGCTTCGGCGGTGGCGGAGATCGCTTTGGCGGTGGTGATCGCTTCGGTGGTGGCGGCGATCGCTTCGGTGGCGGCCAGCGCGGCGGCTTTGGTGGACCGCGCGGCGGCGGTGGCTTTGGCGGCGGCGGTTCTCGTGGCGGGCCGGGCCAGGTTATCGGCCAGGGACGTGGCACCGTAAAGTTCTTCAATCCGGACAAGGGCTTCGGCTTCATCCAGCTTGAAGAAGGTGGCGACGATGCGTTCGTCCACATCAGTGCCGTGCAGTCTGCCGGCCTCGAGACGCTGGCCGAAGGCCAGCAGCTGGAATTCCAGCTGGTCGAGCGCAACGGCAAGGTTTCCGCGTCCGAACTGAGCATCGTGGGCGAGGTCATCGTCGCCGAACGTCGCGAGCGGGCGCCGGCTGCCCCCCGTCAGTCGACTGGCGAGAAAGCCACCGGCACGGTCAAGTTCTTCAACGGCACCAAGGGCTTTGGCTTCATCGTGCGCGATGACGGCCAGCCCGATGCATTCGTGCATATCAGTGCCGTCGAGCGATCTGGCCTGCATGGCCTCTCCGAAGGCGATCAGCTCGAATTCGAGATCGAGATCGATCGTCGCGGTAAAGCGTCCGCTGTGAATCTGATTCAGCGTTGAGAACGTCCGGCCGTGGCTGCCACAGGCAGCCACGGCTTCGGAGCGGGCGTTCCGGGTGCAGAAAAAGTAATTCCAGATGCATCGAGAAATTTTTCTCGTCTGCATTGGCGCTATGCGCAGCGGTTCCGTTGCGCCGACTTGATATCCATCAAGTCAACAGGTTGCTTGATTGCGTCGGCTTGAATCCCTCCGCATCAATCGCCTGTGCGGCTGATCTCAGCCGATAATTGAGAACTATATCTTCCCTCGGCGGTTAGCTGTTCAGGGGCATAAGAAAATTACGGATCACATGACAAACGACGATCTTGGCAGCGACAATGACTCCCCTCTCCTCGATCTGGACAAAGGCTCTGTCCAGCGGTTCATTGCCCGCGCCAAAAGCAAGGGCGTCATTTCGGTCAAGGAACTGAATGCCGCTTTGCCGCAGGATCAGATGACCACCGATCAGATCGAGGACATCATGGCCGCGATCTCGGACATGGGCGTCAAGATCATCGATAACGACGATGACGACGATGAAGATGAGGGCGAGCAGGATGGCGTAGACGCCATCGATGGCCGCGACGATGACGCCGATTCGGATTCGGAGTCCGAATCGGGGAACTCCCGTCGTCGCGTCGGTGAAGGCCGGAAAGCGGACACTGCTGGGCGCTCCGACGACCCGGTGCGCATGTACCTGCAGGAAATGGGCGCCGCCGAGATGCTCAGCCGCGAGGGCGAGGCCGCCATCGCCAAGCGCATCGAAGCCGGTCGCGACATGATGATCATGGGCCTTTGCGAGAGCCCGATGACGTTCCACGCCATCATTCAGTGGTCCGAAGCCCTGAACAGGGGCGAAATGCAGCTTCGCGAGATTCTCGATCTCGATGCCATGTTGTCGAAGGACCCGCAGCCGGAGAACCTCGATGACGATGGCCAAGGCAATGACGAGATTTCCGCGGCCATAGCAGGTCCGTCGTTCAAGGACGAGGACGAGGTCGAGGACAACTCCGAGGAAGTCGACGAGGACGGCAACCCGGTCCCCAAGCAACGGGTGGAGGACGATGAAGAGGATAACACTCTGTCGCTCGCCCAGATGGAAGCGACGCTGACGCCGGAAGCGCTCGAGAAGTTCGCGCTCATCACCAACCTGTTCCGCACGTTCGAGACGCTGCAGAGCGAGCGCCTGGATGCTCTGGGGCTGGGAATCGGCTTCCCCGCCGCCAAGGAAGACCAGTACCAGCAGCTGCGCGAAGACCTGACGGCGCAGGTGGAATCGGTGCAGTTCCACGCAGCCAAGATCGAATACCTCGTCGACAACCTCTATGCCTTCAACCGGCGCCTGACGGCGCTCGGCGGGCAGATGCTGCGCCTTGCCGAGCGTCACAAGGTGAAGCGTGCCGACTTCCTCGATGCCTATACGGGCCATGAACTGGACGACGCCTGGCTTGCCGAAGTGGGCAAGAAGGACAAGAAGTGGGCCGCCTTTGCAGAGAACGAGGCCAATCCGGTGGAGCGTATTCGCCTGGAAGTCTCGGACATCGCCGCCGCTACCGGCATGGCGCTGCCCGAGTTCCGCCGCATCGTGAACATGGTCCAGAAGGCGGAGCGTGAAGCACGCATCGCCAAGAAGGAAATGGTCGAGGCGAACCTGCGCCTGGTGATCTCGATCGCCAAGAAGTACACCAACCGCGGCCTGCAGTTCCTGGACCTCATCCAGGAAGGCAACATCGGTCTGATGAAGGCGGTCGACAAGTTTCAGTACCGCCGCGGCTACAAGTTCTCGACGTATGCCACCTGGTGGATCCGTCAGGCGATCACCCGCTCGATCGCGGATCAGGCCCGTACGATTCGTATCCCGGTCCACATGATCGAGACGATCAACAAGCTGGTCCGTACCAGTCGCCAGTTCTTGCACGAGCAGGGCCGCGAGCCCACGCCCGAGGAAATGGCCGAGCGCCTGTCGATGCCGCTCGAAAAGGTGAAGCGGGTTCTGAAGATCGCGAAGGAGCCGGTCTCCCTCGAAACGCCCGTGGGCGATGAGGAAGACAGCCATCTTGGCGATTTCATCCGCGACGAGAACGCGATCATCCCGGTCGACGCCGCGATCCAGGCGAACCTCAAGGAAATGATCACCCGTACTCTGGCGTCGCTCACCCCGCGTGAGGAACGCGTGCTGCGCATGCGCTTCGGTATCGGCATGAACACCGACCACACGCTTGAGGAAGTTGGCCAGCAGTTCTCGGTCACCCGCGAACGTATTCGCCAGATCGAGGCGAAGGCGCTGCGCAAGCTCAAGCACCCCAGCCGTTCGCGCATCATGCGCGCGTTCCTCGACTAGAGCATTTTCTAATCGCACCAGAAGCTTGGAGCAGTTGATCCGATGCAATCGGATCAACTGCTCTAAGCAAAAGTCGCTCTACCCCTACCTGAGTGCTTGGCATGGGGGCGGTTTCTGTTGGTCGAAGGGTCGTCTAATTGCGCGTCATAGAGCAAGTCCTTTCTGTGCTTGGTT
>NZ_DAMDBA010000100.1:0-15980 GCF_032093395.1 Novosphingobium sp. | reverse complement strand
CTACGAAGGCGTCCAAATCAGCCGATGTTCTGCAATTTGCTATGGTTGCGGGGGCTGGATTTGGCCGATCCCGACATTCGCTTACTACGGCGATCTAGCCATCATGAGACGCAGTGAGACATGCACTGATGCAGAAAGCTCGGGTGAACTGTGCACAGGCGTTGGCGGGATGACATTGCTCACCCGTCTCGGCCGCTATAATTCTCCCAGCGTAATTCAGTCATCACAGCAGGAGAATACACAATGAACAATTCGGACCTCGCCGAAAAGCTGGCTGCTGAAGCCGGCATCACTAAGGCCGATGCGAAGAAGACGGTCGATGCGGTCTTCTTAGCGATTGCCGATGCGGCTGCTGCGGGCGAGGAAATTTCGCTGAATGGCTTTGGAAAGTTCAAAGTGAAGGACTCTCCGGCTCGCGAAGGTCGAAATCCTTCGACCGGCGAAACCATCCAGATCGCAGCGTCGAAGAAGCTTACGTTCGTCCCCGCCAAGGCCATCAAGGACAAGTTGAACGGCTAACGGCAGTGCTTTGCGAATGGGACGGCAGGTCAGCACCAACAGCTTGCCGTCCTATTCTATTTGCGTGCGACACTGCACCTTATTGTAAGTCTGTCTTGTAATCCTGAACGCCAATGAAGCCCCCGTTCGTGGTTCCGATTCCAATGCTGCAGAGCAGCCGTGCATTCACCATCGGGGAAGCCGGCGAACTGCGGCTTATGGCGGTTGTTTTGACCGCCCTACGACGTGTATTGCGAGAAACGAGCGATGTCCGCGATTGCCGCAATGTCGCGTGTTGGGGGAAGGTAGCCCTCCGCGCCGAACCGCAAGGGGGATATTCTATAATCCGGTACGCGGTCTTTCAGTTGGCAAGGTTTTCATCACTTAGAGGATAGGGATCGCCCCGCGTGCCGAAGCGCATGCACAACGCCATACTGCAACAGAGTCGTGAAGGCATCGACGGCGGATTTACCCGCAATCGAAATCGTATCGACCTCGCTCGTGCGGTCGCGGGAGGCCGCATGCCGTCCGGTCTCGACATAGAGAGCGCCGCCAAGATCCTCCAAGTAGAAATCGACCTCACGGCGGCCAACGCGATCTGCTCGCCCGTGAACTTCGACTTCATGCAAAATCTCCAGCTACACTCAGCTTCGATTTTGCCAGATTCCTTTCATTTCTGCTGGAGCATTTTCCGGGACAGGGTCACAGGCGGGACGTGGCGGGACGCGAGACCGCGTTGCAGAATTGTCAAAAGTATTTGATATGATTTGGAAAGTAGTCGTTGGAGGATGTCCCCGGACGAGACGGACATTCGAACGTGTAGGGCTTTGGTTGCGGGGGAAGTATATAAAAATTTAGCGTAAAAATAGTGTTTTATAAAGCTTTTATTTCAACCCTGTCCGCAGCCGCCCCCAAAAATTTCTCCACAATGTACGAGCCGCGCCGAAACGTGCCTTTTCGGCGCCGGCCTGCTCGCCCGATACAATGATAGAGTTCAACAGACTACACTCCTTATTGGAAGCCCGAGACATTCGATTACGCATATTGTTCGCTCACTCGGCTTTGATCAAAACGGTGCCTTCATTATCGATGCGTCCAGACAAACTTCAGCAATACCTGGTCGCACAACAGTATTGCGCAGCCGCCTATCGCACTGGCGATGAGGCCACGCCGGAGCGGTGTGCGCCCCCGGAAGAGGAACAGGCGAATGCGCGGGGTCTTTGAGTGGTTTCACTTCAGGGAACTGTGTCTGTTCATGCCCTTATCGACTTTGCGTAGTTTGCTCTCGCTATCGTGTGCTCTTTCCATCTTTCCAGTCCCCGAGGCCGCCCTCGCCCAGGAAGACGCCGAGACAGATCGATCGCCAGGCCTGCAAGGGCAATCGCCGGAAGCGCCGCCGCCCTCGGCCAGGGCGCCATCGATCGATACCAAGGCTGCCACCTCAAACGGCGATAACGACGACCGGTCAAGGGCGCGTCGCGAGGCGGCGAAGTTCATGGAGTTCGATAAGCTCAGAACGCAAGGCCAGACGACTGACTTTCCCGGTGTCGGCCAGACACTGACCAAGGATGCTGGGGGCGTCCGTTCCTGGCTCTACGATAACGATCTTTATTTTCGCGGCGTCAGTTCGAACACCCTGACCCGAGATGTCTCCGGGAACGGGCTCGCCGATGGTGCGCAAAGCTACACCGGGCAAAAATTGACCTTCACCCAGAGCAATGAGTTGCGCCTGAGCTGGAAAGTCGGTGGAACAGGCGAGGACATCACCCAGATCAATGTTGGCGGACTTTTCAGCATCGCTAATTGGCGACAACTGGGGCCTTCGGGAGCCCGTTTCTCCAACCTCACGGTGTTCAGCAGTTTCCTCGATCGCACTATCGAAGTGAAGGCGGGATACAACCAGAACCTCTCCGATTTCGTAGGGATTTTCGCTGGCGGTAATCCCATTCTCGCCAGCGGCGTCGCTGGGTCGATCCCGTTGTCGACGGGCATGAGTGGCGGCACCGCCCTGGCACCCAGCTTCAATGTGCAGGTCAACGCGAAAGGCGGTTGGTACTCCAAGTCGGCGATCCAGCGCAGCATCCTGCCACAGGGCATGTCCGCCGATGCCGCCAGCGCCGGGGCTGGCCTTAAGTTCACTCGCCCCGGCGCCAAGGCGCTATTCATTCAGGAAGTCGGCCTGCGGCGTCCATCCTCATCCGACAGCCGCCAGATTTGGCTGCGAGCCGGCGCAAGCTACAACACCACGCTTTATGACCGCCTCGATGGTGCCGGGCAGGAGCGGAACTGGTCGGCCTATGCCCTGGCGGATTATCAAGTGTACCAGCCCGATAAAGCCATGGCCTACAAGGGCATCTACCTTGGCGCCTCGGCACTATTCGCGAAAGATACGGTCAACGTTTACAAGCGCAGTCTGGAAGCGCGGGTCTATGCGCTGGGCCTGGTCCCCGGACGGCCGCTCGATCAGGTCACGGTCACCGTCGGCCTGAACAGCTTCAGTCGTACCGGCGCCCAGGCTGTCGAGCAGGCTGGCGGCATTGCCCATAAAAGCCAGTTTTCGCTCGGCGCACTTTACGCCTTCCACGCTTTTGACGGCCTGTTCCTATCGCCGTCGATCAACTACATCCGCAACCCCAGTTTCGTGGGCGACTTCAAACCCGCGCTTAATTTGGGCTTATCCGCGACCGTTTTGTTCTGATATTGCCGCAGCGTCTCGCATCCAGAGTTCCTGGCGTTCTGCATAAGGCCCAGCTCCCGCTGGTGTGTTCAATGATTACGGAACGCGTCGCTGGAACGTGGTTGCATCCGCCTGCGCCCACCACCGAGCTATGCGGGGATCGCGTACACCGGACAGGAGTTCGCTCGGCTCGACGAAAGGATAGAGTTCATCGATCGAGCGCATTTCCACCGCGCTGATCCGCTGCCGCAGTCCATCCGGAGTGAACTCGTCGGGCGATTGCAGTCCGCAGGCGACCACGATGTCGTGCAGAGCGTCAAGGGTCGATCGCTGGAACCGGGCCACCCGCTCCGCCTTTTCCGGAATGACGAGCGCACGTTGGCGCGCCGGGGATTGCGTTGCCACACCCGTTGGGCACGTGTCGGTGTGACAGCGCATCGACTGCACGCAGCCGAGCGAGAACATGAAAGCGCGTGCGGCATTGCACCAGTCCGCGCCGAGGGCGGCATTCATCGCGATGTTTGCACCTGAGCTGATCTTGCCGGAAGCAGCCAGCTTCACGTGGCCTTTCAGGTTCGCGCCCACCAGCGCATTGCGCGCCAGGATCAGGCCTTCGCGCAGCGGCATGCCTACGCGATCGGACAACTCGGTCGGGGCCGCGCCCGTGCCGCCTTCGGCACCGTCGATGACGATGAAGTCGATGAGGATGCCCGTCTCAAGCATGGCCTTCACTACGGAGAAGAGTTCGTGCGGGTAGCCTACGCACAGCTTGATGCCCACAGGCTTCCCGCCGGACGCATCGCGCATTCTTGCAGCGAATTCGACAAGCTCGATGGGGGTGGAAAACGCTGTATGCCAGGGCGGTGACAGGCAGTCCTCCCCTTCCGGGACATCGCGCGTCTGCGCGATCTCCCGCGTCACCTTTGGGCCGGGCAGAAGCCCGCCGTGACCAGGCTTGGCACCCTGGCTCAGCTTGATCTCGGTCATCTTCACGGCATCGTGAGCCGCCCGCTCCGCGAAGCGCGCAGGATCGAAGCGGCCGTCCTTGTCACGACAGCCGAAGTAGCCCGAACCGATCTCCCAAACGATGTCGCCGCCATGCTTCAGATGATAGGCCGAGAGGCCGCCTTCCCCGGTGTCATGATAGAAGCCGCCCATGCGGGCACCAAGGTTCAACGCCTCTATGGCGTTCGCGCCGAGCGCTCCGAAACTCATCGCGGATATATTGAGACGGGCCGCCTCATAGGGCCGGGAACATTGGGTCGTTCCCACATGTACCCGCGTCTCTTTTGGTGCGTCGCGCGAAGGGGCGATGCTGTGCGCCAGCCATTCGTACTCGTCGGAATAGACATCCAGCTCTGTTCCGAAAGGATGAGCCGAGACATCGCCCTTGGCGCGTGCGTAGACCAAGGCGCGCTCGTCATGGCTGAAGGGCCGACCGTCCAGGTCGCTTTCTACGATGTAGGCTCGAAGGAACGGTCGCAGCCATTCGAAGAACCAGCGAAAACGTGCGGATGCCGGATAATTGCGACGTAGCGAATGCTCAGTCTGGAACAGATCGATCAGTGACAACATAAAAACCGGCAGGATGATTACGAGGGCCCAAAAGGCATTGGGATAACGCCTTCCCGCGACCAGCGCCGCCAAAGTTCCGACCAGCCCTGACAGTAGGACCAGATTGCGAGAGAGCGCGTGGTCGCGGGTGAGCGCGGCAACCAGCCCGGGACGCCCGCTCATGGCAGCAGGTTACGGATAAGGCCTGCTACATCTGCAGCGCGGCCACCCAGCACCGCCTTCGCCGAATAGAGCGCCATGCCGGCAACCTGTCCTGCTTCGATCTTGGGCGGCATGACAAGCTCGAACCGGTCGGTCACGACGTCAAGCAAGGCCGGACCAGGTGTCGCCAGCCAATCACGCACCGCGCCTTCGAGGTCTTCGGCCTGCTCCACCCGGCGCCCCCAGAACCCGACCGCTTCGGCCACGCGGCCGAAATCGGGGTTGAGCAGATCCGTATAGGTATCCAGCAGACCTTCGACCTTCTGTTCGATCTCCACGAAATCGAGCGCGCTGTTGTTGAACACCGCCACTTTGATCGGCAGCTTCTCCTGAACTGCCGTCAGCAAATCGCCGAGCAGCATGGCAAGGCCGCCATCTCCCGACAACGAGATCACCGTCCGGTCCGGAAAGGCGGCCTTGGCGCCAAGCGCCTGCGGCATCGCGTTAGCCATCGTGCCATGGCTGAGGCTGACCACGGTTCGGTTGCGCCCGGTCGCGGCCACATGACGCAAAGACCAAACCATCGGCGATCCGCCATCCGCGGTGTAGATGGCGTCGTCAGGCGCTGCGCGGGATATCACTTCGGTAAGGTACTGCGGGTGGATCGCGCCGCCCTTGCCGACCGTGGCGCGCTTGGCCTGCTTTTCCTGCATCTTCGTGCGTCGCTCCAGACACTCATCCAGGAAGGCCCGGTCCGAACGCGCGGCGACATGCGGCAGCAGCGCGCGCAGAGTGGCCTGGATATCGCCCACCACACCGAGATCGACCGGATGCCTGCGTCCCAAATGCGTACCATCCAGATCGACCTGGATGATCTTCGCCTTAGCCGGATAGAACTGTCGCCACGCGAAATCGCAACCCAGAAGCAGCAGCGTGTCGCAATCCATGAGGGCGTGATAGCCGGCCTCGCCACCGAATATCCCGGTCATGCCGACATCGTAGGGATTGTCGTACTCCAGAAAGTCCTTGGCGCGCGAGGTATGCGCGACAGGAGCCTGAAGCGCCTGTGCCAGCGCCACGACTTCGTCATGGGCCTTCTCGCAACCCGAGCCACCGTAGATGGCGACCTTGCGCCCGTCGTTCAGCAAGTGCGCGATCCGCTCCAGTTCGACGTGAGAGGGGCACACCACGGGATCGGCGCGGTGAACGGCAAAGGGTGGCTCTTCAGGAGCTTTCGCACTCGAAACATCCGCTGGGACGATCAGCACTGCGACGCCGCGCTTCGACAATGCCGCCTGCGCCGCCATGGCTGTTTTGCGGCGGGCCTGTTCTGGCGTGCGGATTTCCTCGCAGAAGACCGAGCAGCTTTGGTAGATCGCTTTGAAATCCACCTCTTGCGGGAAATCGAAACCGAGTTCGTCACGTACGATCTGGCTGGCGATCAGTACCACCGGAGCGCGATTGCGGTGGGATTCGAACAGGCCGTTGATGAAGTGGAGGCTGCCCGGCCCGCATGAACCCGCACAAAGCGCCAGTTCTCCGGTAAGCAGCGCGTCTGCCCCGGCAGCGAACCCACCAGCTTCCTCATGGCGCACATGGACCCATCGTATGCCGCTTTGCCGGATCGCGTCGGTAACATGGTTTAAAGTATCGCCGGGCACCCCGTAGCAACGGGAAGCCCCCGCAGCCGCCAGGGTTTCGACGATCACTTGCGCAACGGTGGTCATAATTGTTTCTCATGCTGGAAGTCACATAAGAAAGCGACGGGGGTGGAGCCTGTTCCCCATGTCACCACGCTCCCTCGGGCGATCGTGTGAACACCTGAGCGCGGCCAGAAGACGCTTCAAAGTATGCACTCTTCGTAAAAAATCGCGATCCCCTAGAAGAAGTCCGCATAAGCATATGATTTTTAGACATTTAGATAAGTCTGGCGCTGAATGACCGTGAAGGGTCGGTTTTACCGCGGCCAAACCGTATCGTGGGACGAAGCTGGCGTTCGCGCGCAGACTGAGTAGCGGCGGGGGGCGGTGCCAACATGCTGGGAACGCCACAGCTTTAGTCCGTCCGACGGGGCGGTGGCTTGTGGGGAAGGCTCTTTGCCCCGCAAGCTCGCCATGCGATCGGTTGTCAAGCAAGACACGCTGGATCTGGATCAAACTGCCGGAAATTTGACATCCGTCCCCTTCAGGGTTCATTCCCGCGGACCGTCAGCCATCTGCCGAATGGTTCCCATCTTTGCGCAAGAATTTAGACGATCTAACTCGCCTGCGGCTGCTCAAGCTGATCCGCCGCCAAAGCGGCATTTCGCGAACCGAGCTTGCGGAGCGGGCCGGCCTGACGAAAAGCACGGTCACCGCCATCGTCGGCGACATGATCGAGACGGGCCTGATCTGCGAAAATGTCGTTCCGGCAATTGGTCGCGGCCGCCCTCGGATCAGCTTAGCCATTGCTGAAGATCGTGGCCACGCTGTCACGCTCTTTCCCATCTCGGATGGCGCGGCTTCCATCGATATCGTAAACCTTCAAGGTGAGCGGCTGTTCTCGTGCATTTCGGCGCTGGGCGACCTTACCGACCTTGTCAGCTTGCCCGCGCGGCTGACCGGTTGCATCGAGGCTGCGGTTGCGGCGTCGAAGCTCGACCGCACATCGATCGGCGGGGTTGGAGTGGTCATTCCGGGCCATGTAGATCGCCATGGAGGCGTTATCCACTGGCTGCCACCGGCCGCGCCCCACGCTCCGATACCCCTGGGACGCGAACTGTCGAAGTTGCTTGGCCTGCCCGTCACTCTCGAAAACCGCGCCAGCATTCTCGCCCGGGCAGCACACTGGTTCGGTGAGGATGGCGGCCAGGACGACTTTACCCTCATTGCGCTCATGGAGCTTGGAATGGGCGCCGCCCGTTATGCCGGAGGAACGCTTCAAAGCGGTTTTCACGGGATGAACAGCGAGTTCGGCCACGTCAAAGTGGCCTTCGAAGGCGGACGAGCCTGTCACTGCGGAGGGACGGGATGCCTCGTCACATATGCCAGTGCAATCGGCATCGTGACGTCCACAGGCCTCACAGGCGACCTTCCCCGCGATGCCGCCGCCTTCTCCGCTTCGTTCGAGCGGACGGTGGAGGATGCGCTACGGGGAGAGCCGGCAGCAGTAGCCGCATTCGACCTCGCCGGAAGAGCGCTCGGCACCGCCATCGCCAGCCACGTCAACGAGCAGGATCCAGGCCGTGTGGTCGTCCAGACCCTGCATCCACGGCACGGTCTGCTCATGGAGCCTGCCTTGCACAAAACCGTCGCCTCGCAGGTCTTGCCGTCACTGTTAGAACGGACAAGCATTCGACTGCAGCCGATTGACGAGGACGATATCTGGAAGGGATCGGCTAGCCTGGCGCTCGAACGGATCTACACCGGTTGAGCCAGAAGCTGGGTTTTCTCCTCTCGATAGATTTAGTTCATTGACCGAATTATATCCACCGAATAGGTTGAGAATGTAGGGGCGGCCTGCACGCGCTCGTTTGACGAGCGCCGATATCCAGAGCCACCCAGCATCCGAGGCGACCACGCCAGGACTGCGCCAAACGTCATCACAGGAGGGAAAATGGGGCAATTCGCTCCTTGGAGACGGCTGTCGGCCGCATTCAATTGAACATTTGATCGCCGCCGCTCCGCCTTGAGCTTCGGGCGGGGCTTCTTCGGCATCTGTCGCCTCGCGAAACTTTGGTGTCGCGAAGAGCGAAGCTTTGCCCGATCCAGACAGATAAAGGATTTTCAGCGTGGAATACCGTTGCAGGCTTTCAAGGCGCCGTATCACTGCCATTTCGCTCTTCCTCGGTTCAGCGCTATGCGCGGTCGGCGCGCAGGCGCAATCGCGCGAAGAGATTCCGGGCGAGATCGTCGTAACCTCGCAGAAGCGGACCGAACGTTTGCAGGACGTGCCGCTCGCGGTCACTGCCCTGTCGGGTGACACCCTGGCTTCACGCCAGATCAACGATACCAATGCCCTCGCCAACGCGATCCCGTCGTTGACCTATACCCAGAACAACAACGTCTCCAATTCCACTTTTCGGATCCGCGGTATCGGCACCTCGCTGTTCAACCAGGGATCCGAATCCTCCGTGTCGACCGTAGTCGACGGCGTGGTCCTCGCGCGGCAGGCGCAGGGCTTCGTAGACCTCGCCGATATCGAACGCGTCGAGGTCCTGCGAGGGCCGCAAGGCACCCTGTTCGGTAAGAATGCCACGGGCGGTGTGATCAGCGTGGTCACGGCAAGGCCTACCCACGAGTGGACGGGCCGCGCCGAGGCGACCATCGCCGAGCAGGACGAGTACCGCGTGAAAGGCACCGTTTCCGGCCCGCTTTCGGACACGCTCCGGGCCCGGCTGGGCGGTTTCTACAACGATGTCGGCGGCCAAATCGACAACGTGGCAACCGGCAAGGACAAGAACGGCTTCAGGAGCTGGGGTCTGCGCGGCAAGCTCGACTGGGACGCCGCGGAACGGCTCAACCTGCTATTGACCGCCGACTACCGCAAGACCGATGCCGATTGCTGCCAGCCGCAGTACCTCCAGGTCGCCACCCCGCTGCTCGCCTCGCTGATCGCGCCGGTCGTGGCCGGGCGACACAACCGCCAGGTCAACATTGATACGCCGTCCTTCAATGACACCCGGCAATGGATCGTCTCGCTCGAAGGCAATCTGGAACTTGGCGATCATACCCTGACATCCGTGACGGCCTGGCAGAAGTTCGACTTCGACAACAACGTGGATGTCGACGGCCTTCCCTACGACGGGCCGCTGCTGTTGCCCTATGGTCAGAGCAAATACCTCCTCAACGGCGGTCCAGCCGGTGTGCGCCAGTTCACGCAGGAACTGCGCCTAACCTCACCCGAGCATCGCCCACTGACCTATGTGCTGGGCCTCTACTACCTCGACCTCGACCTGAGCCGCGGCTTCCGTCGCCGCCTTCAGTCCTGCGCCGGGGGCACGACGACGGTCGGCGCCATATGCCCGAACGTCACCAATCTCTCGACCTGGCACGAGGCTTCCGGAGAGACCCGGCAGTGGGCCGCATTCGGTCAGGCGGAATGGAACGTTATCGACCGTCTCTCGCTCATCGGCGGGTGGCGTCTCCAGCGTGAAACCGTGCGCTATGCGGGCAACCGGCCCGGAACGGCGCTGGTCAGCGGCGACACCCCGCTCCTGGCCGCCTCGATCGGCGATGGATCCACTGCGGATACCGACCTGTCCGGCAAAATCGGCCTGCAGTATCGCTTCTCTCCAAATGCACAGGCCTACGTAACCTGGACGCGCGGCTACAAGGGCGCCGCCTATGATCTTGAGGTGAGCGCCGACTTCGCGAACCAACGCGCGGTTCGCCCCGAAACGGTCAAGGCATGGGAGGCGGGCGTCAAGCTCGACCTGCTCGATCGTCTGCTGACCGTGAACACGGCGCTCTTCTACGCCGATTACACGGATCTCCAGGTTCAGGCTGCCCAAACCGATCCCGTCACCAACACCACGAGCTTCGTGCCGACCAATGCAGGCAGCGCCAGGACCAAGGGCGTCGAGATCGAGTTCACGGCTCGTCCCGCGCGCGGCCTGACGGTCAGCGGCGGTGGAACCTATCTCGACGCCAGCGTCGATGTCGACGGCCTCAGTTGTCCGCTATACGATCAGGGGGCCGCAGCGGTTCGTGCCGACCGCCCCGTCAACCAGTGCTATCGCACGGCCGCAGGGGCCACCCCGCTGCTTAACGTACGCGACGGACGCATTCCCAATTCGCCCAAGTGGCGCGGCACGGCCACCCTACGCTATGAGAGCGACATCGCCGGGACTGAATTCGCCGCCTTCGGCCAGCTCTCGGGCAATGCCCAGTCCAGGATCCAGTTCGCCCTTGAGCAGGACCGCGACCTTGTGCAAGGCGCTTATGCCACCTTCGACCTCAGCCTCGGCCTGCGACGTCAGGACGGCCGCTTCGGCGTGACACTGTTCGCGCGCAACCTGACGAACCAGCACTTCGTCAACGGCATGGGCCGCGCCTCGGTCCTGACCAATGCCGCCAATCCGTACAATCTGACCGGCTTCATTCCGAAGGACGCCGACCGCTACTTCGGCGCGACCTTCACGTTCAGCTACTGAGGACCAAGGGCATGACCCGCATTTCCCGCAGAAACCTCCTTTCCTCCGGCGCGGCAGCGGCCGCCACCGGACTTGCCGCGAAAGTGCAGGCGATCCCCGCCGATCGCGCGCGGCCCAATATTCTCTGGCTCGTCAGCGAGGACAACAATCCTTTCATCGGCGCTTACGGCGACAACCTTGCCCATACGCCGACCCTCGATCGGATGGCGCAGGAGGGCGTGCTTTACCGCAACGTCTATTCCAACGCGCCGGTATGTGCCCCTTCCCGGTTCGGCATCATTACCGGCGTCCACCCTGAAAGTGCGGGTCCCGCCCACAACATGCGGGCCTTGGCAAAGCTTCCGCCGCTGCTCGCCGGTTTTCCGGAGTATCTGCGGGCCGAGGGATATTACTGCACCAATAACGCGAAGACGGACTACAACTCTGACCTCGATCCTGCGCGGATCTGGAATGCCTCCAGCAAGGACGCGCATTGGCGGAATCGGCCCGGCGATGCCCCTTTCTTCGCGGTGTTCAACACCGAAACCACGCATGAATCGAGTATCTTCCAGCCGCTAGACGGCCGGGTGAAGCCTCAGGACATCCATCTGCCCGCCTATCTCCCGGACACCCCCGGCATCCGGCAGGACTTCGCAACCTACTATAACCGAATGGAGGCGATGGACGGAGAGATCGCAGCCCGGCTCGCGGAACTCGACGCGGGGGGCCTCGCGGAAGATACGATCGTCTTCTACTACTCCGACAATGGCGGCGTCCTGCCGCGCAGCAAGCGCTACTGCTACGATGAAGGCCTGCGCTGCGCCATGATAGTGCGCTTTCCGGAAAAATGGCGCCATCTCGCTCCCGGTGCGCCGGGCCGCGAGGTACGCGCGCCGGTGACGTTCATCGACCTTCCCCCCACGGTTCTGTCGCTTGCCGGGATCGCCAAGCCCGCGCACATGCAGGGGTCGGCCTTCCTCGGCCCCTATGCGGCCAAGCCCAAGCGGTATGCCTTCGGTATGCGCAACCGCATGGATGAGCGCTACGACATGTCACGCACCGTCACGGACGGTCGTTATCGCTACATCCGCAATTATTCGCCGCACCGTCCCTGGGGACAGCACGGCCAGTTCCAATGGGTCGCCAAGGGCTACCAGGATTGGGAGGCGGCGTATCTTGCGGGCACGCTGAACCCGGTTCAGGAACTCTACTGGCAGCACAAGCCGTTCGAGCAATTCTTCGATCTCGAGAGCGATCGCGACCAAGTCGCGAACCTCATCGATGCGCCGGCGCATCACGCCAGGATCGAGGAGATGCGCCGCGCTCTGGACACGCACATGGTCGAAGTGAACGACAACGGCTTCATACCTGAGGGCGCAGAGCCGGAAGGATACCTGCAAAGTCGTCAGCCAGGTGCCTACCCCCTCCCCCGGATCATGGAGGTGGCGGCTTTGGCCGCGAAAGGCGATCCTGCCAATCTTGAGGCCCTGCAAGCGCAGCTGAAGGACGAAAACGCCATTGTTCGATACTGGGCGGCGCAAGGCCTGTTGATCCTCGGTCAAGCCGCTCGCCCCGCCCAGGCAGACGTCATCCAGCGGATGGATTCCGATCCTTCCGATCATGTACGCGTTGCGCTTGCCGAACTTGCGGCCGGGTTCACTGGCGAGCATGCGCCGGTTCAGCTCTTGGGCAGGCTTCTCGCGGAACATCCAAACCCGCGCGTCCGCCTCCAGGCGATCAACGCACTCACCTACCTGGGACCGAAGGCGAGCCTCGTCCGGCCCGCGATCGATGATGCGGCGGCGCAGGATGACGAGTACCTCAAGGCTTCAGGGCGATATCTTCAATTCGTTCTCGACGGAACCTACACGCCGGCATCGCCGGTGCTTGATATCAATGCCTTTATGAAGCGCATGCAATCAGCACGATGAGTGATAAGATTGGGCGGCTGGGCAGCACTGCCGCGCCGCCCAATGCGGAAACTCTTGCTGATTTCGACGCGGAAGCTGATTTAATTCGGAGCGGAAGGTTCGCCTTCTGGTTCCCCCGCCTGCAGCTGAAGTCAAGACCAGCGCCGCCGACAGAGCGGCCGTTCATCACCTCACGTTGCCGTCCTGAAAGCCGCCCTTCGTTCACCGAAATGAAGGTGATTCTGAACAGCCAGAGATGGGATATAGCCGTCATTCCCATTCCGCAAAGTGAACGGCAGTTCTTGCCACGAGCTGCCATTAGGCGGCAGTCCCGAAAACGATCGATTTGCGAGAATGCGGTCAACCGCTTGCGCTAGGCAGGTCCGGGCTTATGACGTATTGCATGAACAGCACACACCCGCCGCTCGGATTGGCACTCGATCTTTCCGCCACTGGATTGCTTGCCGGTGCCGTGGTGCATCTTGCCGCGTGGTTGGGCGGTCCGCAATGGATGGCTGCATTAGGGGCTCCACCATCGATTGTTGCTTCCGCTGCCATCGGAAGCTGGCCCGCGCTGCTCGGCACGCTCGCTATCGCGGCATTGCTCGTCGGCATGGCATTGTCGTGCTTCTTGGTGGCTCGCCGGAGGACCAGACTAATTTTCCTCCGGGGCACACTCGGAATTTTTGCAGTCATCCTTCTGGCGCGGGGATTGCTGGTCGTGCCGTTCATCTTTGCCGGTCAACGAAAATGGCGCACGCCAGCCGGTAAGATCATCGTCACCGGCGATTGGTTCGCAGCGGGATCGCTTGTCGTTCTCGCGATCGGGGCGCTGATCTGTCTCGGGCTTTATCAGACACGATCAGAACGTCGATCGCTGAACATCGTCGCGGCACTTCCCCGCCGAACACGGGCTCGCCACGACACCGAATAATGCTGACGTTCCACCTTCCCGATTATGAGGTTACAACGGGACAGCAAGCGCAAGACCGTCGGCACAGTAGCGGCAATCGGATCGCGTTCCCAAAACCTGTTCCCGATTGTTTCTCCCGAAACTTCCCTTGAGATAGGAAAGCGGGACTGCTGCGGTTTGCCTAAATCGCAGATTTCAGAATTCTGAGGTGACGTGTTGAGCCGCCGAATTTTTGGCAGTCCCGATCAGCAGGTGCCGGCGCGAGCCGACATTCCCAACATCGCTGCGGAACGACGCATTCTGGTCGCGACCCGCCGTAAGCGCCCTGCCCAGCTTGCCTCAAGATTCCGCCGACTAAGCGGACGTAGACCACCTTATCTCGGTTCACTGACAGCTGCCTTCGGGTCAACAAATTGCGGATGCACCTGAACGACGTGGCACGAACAAAGCGGTCGATGGGGAACTACCGCCTAATGCTGCCTTTTGCATCTAATGCGCCAATCAATGTTCCCTGCCGCAGCCTCTGAAACCGTACACCCTACCGCGCTAATGTATCCTAGTTCTAACCAAGTCTTAACTTGCAATCAGGTACGATCCGACAAGACCGGGCGGCTCCAGCGAACGAGGCAGGAGAAGTGCCTCGTTCGCCTTCGCCACGTCCCACTGGACGCAATATCCGTTCAGGAACCGCAAAGCGGCGGCGCGAACCATGTCGAGCAGGAACGGCCTGCTCATCACTCCGCCACCAAGCACAATGCGCTGCGGGGCCACGGTCAGGATAAGGGTAACGCAGAGCTGGGCCAGATAGTCGGCTTGTGCCTCCCAGGCAGGATGGTCTTCGGGAATGTGGCTGGCAGTCGTGCCCCAGGCGGCCTGAAGCGCAGGTCCGCTCGCCAATCCTTCGAGGCAATCTCCGTGATAGGGGCAGACGCCTGCGAAATCCTCATGGACGGGATGACGCCTCACGGCAATATGGCCACATTCGGGATGGCCAAGGCCGCGTACGGTATTGCCCTGCACGACGATACCCGCGCCGATCCCGGTTCCCACCGTTACATAGGCGAGACTGTCGACGTCATGCGCGTGCATCTCTGCCAGCGCCGCAGCATTGACATCGGTATCGATGCTCACCGAAACGCCGTATCGCTCGCCCAGCCGCGAGGGCATATCGGTGCCTTGCCAGCCCGCCTTCGGAGTCGCGAGAATGTGCCCGTAACGCGGCGATGTCCGATCGAGTTCGAGCGGCCCGAAAGAGCCGATACCGATGGCCGCAATCGGGCCGAACGCGGCTATGGCTTCGTCCAGGAACGCCTCCACGTCGGACAATGTAGCTTCGGGATCGCGGGTCGGAATCGTCACCGTCCGTAGCGATCCTTCGCTGGAGCCGATGCCGCAAACGAACTTGGTGCCGCCGGCCTCGATCGCGGCGAACAGCGGGCCGTTGGACATGCTCACTGCACTACCGTTGCCTGCGCGGGACGTGCGCCGTCGTTTTCAAGGCCACCATTTACAAATGGTGTGAGGCGGAACTTGAACCGCAGCGGTGCAACGGGGACGCGGTACTGCGGCAGCGGCCGACCGACCTCATTCCATGTCGTGTCTCCGCCCACGCCCGACTGGATTCCATCGACCATCAGCGAACCGGTTTCCTGCGGCAAGATATCGGTGCTCTTGCGCGTACCGGGCGCGCGGCGGGACAGGTCGGCATAAGGGAACGCCAGCGCGTTCATCGTCAACGGCTGATCCCCCGCGATGCGCAAGGATGGGCCGTGGATGGGCGAGAGCGACATCCAGCGCACATCGGTCTTGGTGCCGGTTTCCTGCGGGCGCTGGTAATCGTGGTTCTGGTCGGCAAGCGCCCCGCGCCAGAGTGCGATCATCGCGCTGGTCTTGCGGTCGGCGTAGCTTTCATGCGGGCCGCGTCCATACCACTCGACGGTCTTAAAGCCGCCCACGGTGGCGAAGGCAAATCCGATCCGCAGCGGGTCCGGCAAGTCGGTGGTTACCGGTGTGAACGCGCCTTCCACCTCGACGCTGCCGTCGCCCGCCATGCGGTAATGCGTCTCGAAGCGGACGGCCTCGCCTTTCCCCGCCCCACCCTTCCCGGTTTCATCGGCGAAGGCATAACGCACTGTCACTTCCGCGCCGGTGGCT
>NZ_DAMDBA010000099.1:0-16051 GCF_032093395.1 Novosphingobium sp. | reverse complement strand
CCGTCGCCCTCGAGGCATTCCACCGCCACGCCGGTGCGCAGATCGACGCCGTGCGTCCGGTGCTCGTCCTGGTAAAACTCGGAAAGCGGCTCACCCGCCACGCGCGCCAGCACGCGCGGCAGCGCTTCCAGCAGCGTGACATCGAGGCCCAGCTTCGACAGCACCGCCGCCGCTTCCAGTCCGATGTAGCCGCCGCCGATCACCACCACGTTCTTCGTGCCGGCATCGACTTCGGCCATCAGCGTGTCGCAGTCCTCGCGGGTGCGCACGGCATGGACCCCGGCCAGCTCCGCGCCCGAGCAGGAAAGCCGGCGCGGATCGCCGCCGGTCGCCCAGACCAGCTTGCCGTAGCCGATAGTCTCGCCGTTCGAGAGCGTGAGTTCATGCGCCTCGGGATCGACTTTGGTGACTTCGGTGCCGAGCTTGAAGGAGATTTCCTTCTCCGCCCAGAACGTCGGCGGGCGGATGTAGAGCCGGTCGAACGTCTTCTCGCGCGCGAAATATTCCTTGGAGAGCGGCGGCCGCTCGTAAGGATATTCCGGCTCGCGGCCGATCACGGTGATGGTCCCCTCGAAACCGTTCTGGCGAAGGGCGATCGCGCATTGCGCTCCCCCGTGCCCGGCTCCCACGATAACGACGTCTGCCTTGCTCATGGTGCGTTGGGTTCAAGCAATTTCGCCTCGCGGTCAATGGCTCTACGCGAAATTGAATTGCGTCAGAGCACGATATCGCAGTGCCGGGCATTCATGTCCTGGCCGCTTCGAAGGCCTCCATCGTCAGCTCCAGCGAGCGGATCTGCGCATCGGGATCGAAGATCGCGCCGGAGACGATAAGTTCGTCCGCCTGGGTGCGCTCCACGAAGGCTTTGATTTCGTCCCGCACCCGCGCGGGGGTACCCACGGCGCTGACCGAGCGGACCTGCTCCAGCATGGCCTTGGCCGCGCCGGGCAGGCCTTCGCGATAGTCGCGGATCGGCGGCGGCAGTCGGCCGGGCGTGCCGGTGCGCAGGGCGACGAAGCTCTGGTCGGTAGAGGAGGCGAGATAGCGCGCTTCCTCGTCGGTTTCTGCGGCCACGACATTGATGCCTGCCATGAAGTGCGGCTTGTCCAGGACTTTGCCCGGTTCGAACCGCTCGCGATAGATCCTGGCCGCCTCGTCGAGCAGGGCGGGCGCGAAGTGCGAGGCGAAGGCGTAAGGCAGGCCCAGCATGGCGGCGAGCTGCGCGCCGAACAGGCTGGAGCCCAGAATCCACATCTGCACGTCCGCCCCGTCAGCCTGGGGCGAGGAGACGCCGCCGACCGCCTGTCCCGCGAAACGGGCCTGAAGCTCCACCACGTCCTGCGGAAAACGCTCGGAAGCGCCGACGATGTCCTTGCGCAGGGCATTGGCCAGCCGTCCGTCCGCTCCTGCCGCACGGCCCAGGCCGAGATCGACGCGGCCGGGGAACAGGGCCGCGAGCGTGCCGAACTGCTCGGCGATGATATAGGGCGTGTGGTTGGGCAACATGATCCCGCCCGCGCCGATGCGGATGGTGGACGTGGCCGCGCCGATATGGGCGAGCACGACCGAAGTGGCGCCGCCCGCGATCCCGTCCATGCCGTGGTGTTCGGCCACCCAGTACCGCGCATAGCCTGCCTTTTCGGCGGCCTGCGCCGTGCGGGCGGAAATGGCGAGCGCTTCGGCGACGGTGCCGCCCTGGCGCACGGAAACGAGATCGAGAACGGAAAGGGGGGTCATGGCTTCGGTGTTCCTTCCGGCCCAAGCTGGGCGAGATATTCCCGGGCGGTAGTGGCGGCCGGCGACTCAGGGCTCATGGCGACGACCGCGTTCCAGCTGCGCCGCGCGGCGTCGTCGCGCCCGCCGAGCACTGCGATGACGCCGGCCTCAAGGCCGACCTCGGGTTCGCGAGGCGCGAGTTGCGCGGCCTTTTCAATCTGGCTCTGTGCCTCGATCAGCTTCTTCTCCCGCCGCGAAAGCGTGGCGGAGAGCAGCCAGGCCTGCGCATTGTCGGGATCGGCCGTGCGGGCATCGGCCAAGGCCGTGGCGGCCTCGCCATTCTGCCCCAGCGAAACGAGCGCGCGGGCGCGGTCGAGTGAGATCGAGGCTCCCAGCGCGCCGTCGCTCGCCGCCTTGGCATCGATCGCGGCCGGAGCCAGCAGGCCCAGCGCCTCGCCCGCCTTGCCATTGGCCAGGGCCGCGTTACCGGCCATCGCGCCCAGCCGCGCGCGACTGCGATGATCGCCGGCATCGGCGGCGTCGCGCGCCTGGACGAAAGCCGCGCTTGCCTCTCCCCAGCGATCGAGATCGGCAAGCGCCACGCCCAGGCAGAGCCCGGCCCGCACCCGCTCGCGCCCTTGTGCGCTGGACAATGCCTTTCGCGCGACCTCGGCCGAGCGCTCGGGATCGGATTCGACCGCCAGCAGGCAGCCGTTTTCCGGCCGCAGCGGCAGAGGCCCGGCGAACTGGGCCGATTCGGTGTTCCGCTTGCGCGCCTCGTCTTCCTTCTTCTCGACGATTTCGCGGGGAAGCGCCGAGGCGTAAGGGCTGGACCCTCCGGCGCCCAGGGTCGACTGCATCAGCATCAGCGGGAGAAGAATGGGCATGGGAAGCGGTCCTTGAGAGGTCAGGCCACCGGCTCGCGGGCAAGAACCATTTCGGCGACCGTGCGCAACAACAGGTGTATGTCGGATTCGCGCGAAAGGCGGTGGTCCCCGTCCTTGATCAGCGTGACCTGCACATCGGCTGAACGCAGCCGTTCCGCCAGCCGCACCGAAATGTCCCACGGCACGTCCTCGTCCCGCTGGCCGTGGAGCAGGCGCACCGGCCCGTCGAAGGCAATCTGCCGTTCGAGCAGGAGGTTGGCCTGTCCGTCCGCCCAGAAGCCGGGGTGCGTGGGCGTGGGTTCGGGACCGTAGGGGTTATCTTCCCAGATCGCTTCGCCATCCGCGAGGACGTTCTTGTCCATCTGGGCAATGCCCCATTCGGTGAAATCGGGCGCGGCGGCCACGCCGATCAGGCCCTTCACCTTGTCAGGCGCCCCGGCCGCCAGCGCTTCGGCCACCATGAGCATGAGCCAGCCGCCCATCGACGAGCCCACGAGCACGACCTGCTCCAGACCGGCCGCCGCGATCACCGCGAGCACTTCATCGCGCCAGCGCGAGAGCGTTCCCTCTGCGAAATCGCCAGGGCTCTCGCCGCAACCGGAGTAGTCCAGCAGCAGGCAGGGGCGGCCGCTGGCCTGGGCCATGTCGAACAGCGCCGTGGCCTTGCTGCCGCTCATGTCCGACATGTAGCCGGGCAGGAACACGATCGTGGGTCCGGTGCCGGGGGTGAAGCGGTGGGCGATGCGGCGCCCGTCGGGCAGCTCCAGATAACGCGTCTCGGTCATGGCGGCCCATCTGGGGTTAGCATGTCGCGAGCACAAGGGCCGCATCACGGTTGCGAGATAAGCGATTCACAGCCTAAGGCTCGGGAAAAGCGCCTGATCAGGAAGCCGCCTCAGAATGTCCGCGCAGATTCTCGACTTTCCCACCCGCCCGAGCCGACTCGCGCTGCGCCTCGAATGGTTCGCCACCGAGCGATCCGTGCTGCTGGCGATCTGGGCGCTCTATTTCGCGCTGCGGGTGGCCGTGCTGCTGATCGACGTTACGCCCACGTCCGATGCCGCCTCCTACTTCGCCCGCGCCGTCGGGCTGGCCTCGGGAGAAGGTTATATGGACAAGGGGCTGCCGACGGCGTTCTGGCCTCCCGGCCTGCCGCTGGCGCTCTCCGTCATGTTCCACCAGTTCGGCATTTCGCATGTCTCGCTCGGCCTGTTCAATCTGGTCGCCGCGATGCTGACGGGGCTGCTGACCCTTGCGCTCGGCCGCCATATCTTCGCCAATGAGGCCGCTGCGCGTGGCGGACTGCTGCTTCTGGCGGTCTACCCCAACGCCATCGGCTATGTGCCGCTGGCGCTTACCGAAGTGTTCTACACCACGCTGCTGCTGGCGGGCTGCTGGGCGGTGATGACGCGCAGCAGCCGCTGGCAACTGATCGGCGCCGGCCTGATCTTTGGGTTCGCGACTCTCGTGAAGGCGCAGACCCTGGTCGTGGTGCCGCTGGTCTTCATGGTCGACTGGATGCGCGCGCGCGGGATGTGGAAGCGGCTGCCCGGACTGCTGGCAGACGGCCTGATCGTCGTTGCCGTCGCCATGCTGGTGGTGCTGCCATGGACGGTGCGCAACCATGCCCAGCTTGGCCATTGGATCGTCGTTTCCACCAATGGCGGCTACACCCTGCTCACCGGCAATCATGACACGGCAACCGGCGATTTCACCCCGAACGCGCCCGTCGTCCAACAGTTCATGGCCCGCACGGATCTCGACGAAGTCTCCAGCGACAAGGAAGCCGCCCGTATGGGACTGAACTGGATCGCGGAGAATCCCGGAAAGTTCCTCTCCCTGGCACCGAAGAAACTGATGCGGCTGTGGTTACCGGACGGCGAGGCGGAATGGGCCTATCAGGGCGGCGCGCCCGGCTATGCGCGCTTCGAGCCGGTCTACCGCGCGGTGCGCTACGTCAACCAGGGCTACTATGCGCTGCTGATGATCGGCTTCGCGGCGGCTTTCGCGGTCATGTCGCTGCGCCGGCTGCGCGAACGGACGCGCTGGGCCGGCTGGTGGCTGCTGCCCTACGCCATCGCCCTGTTCCCCACGCTGATCTGCCTGCTGTTCTCGGGCCAATCCCGCTTCCACTACCCGGTCATGCCGTTCGTGTGCATTGTTGTGGGCTGGCTAGTGGCGAATCTGGTGGAGCGGCTCGCCTGGACGCGGCGGCAGCCGACGCTTCACTAAAAATCCGCCTGCGGCGGATGTTTGCGGCACCGGCCCACGCCCGACATCCCACTAGTGTATCCTGATGGGAGGTCGGGTGGGGGCGCCTAAGAAACTTGGGGACCGGTGCCGCAAGCTCGTCACGGATGTGACGAGCGCACCCCAACACAGATTCTAAAGGAGAGCAGGTCCGATCACGCGGACGATGATCTTGCCGGTGGAAGCCTCGGCGGTTTCGGCCTTGCGGTGGCCGGAAGCCCGCGCATCGAGCAGGGTAAGGCCGGCGGCGAGCGCAAGCGCCACGGCCATCCATGCCCCGATCCTGCCCATCCGCCCAGACATCGCTCACCCCTTCAGGAAAATCTCCTCGATCCTCATAGCAAAGACTTCGGCGATGCGAAATGCCAAGGGTAACGAAGGGTCGTACTTGCCTGTCTCGATCGCATTGACGCTCTGGCGGCTGACGTCGAGACGCTCGGCAAGGTCCTGCTGGCTCCAGCCGCGCTCGCCGCGCAGTTCCTTGAGGCGGTTCCTCATGCGCTGCGGGCCGACCCGAAGCGCAAAAGGTTGAGCACCGCCCCCACCGCCAGCCCCAGGCACCAGAGCGGGAACACGAAGAACACCGGAAGCTTGGGCACGCTCGTGTAGAGCTCCAGGATGCCCCATACGCTGGTGACCGCCAGCGTCGTGCCGGTGGCGACGAGGAACTTCCGCACCTCCAGCATGCGCAGGTATTCGTCGTCCAGTTCCACCAGCAGCCGCGCCATCGCCCAGAGCCAGCCGACCACGGCGAGTCCGGGCAGGACCGCGATGGCGATCGTGCCGATGCCGGCCGGCGCATCGTCCGGAATCACCGCCGTCGCCAGGGCTATCGAGGCGACATAGGCGAACGTCAGCGGGACGAAACGCCGAAGGTAGCGGCGGAACGCCGGGTTGTAGGCGGCCATGGAGAACTCCTTGTCAGGCTAGGACACGATCTAACGAAACCGAGCGGAGTAGCGGCTCGTTGTGTAAAGCAAACTTGTCACTACACATCCAGCAAGTCAAGGGTGCTTTACACCGATCCTCGGCGATGATGGGGTGACTTTTCAGCCCGGCGTCGCTACATGAGCCGCAATGACGCAGCTGCGCACCACTTCGACCACGACTACCACCCGGCGCTTCCGGGGACGGTTGGTCGCGGCCTGAGCAGGCAGCCACCGTCGCCCGGAGTTCGGGCGAGCGGCGTCACTCTCCCGAATTCGGCGAAAATAGCGGCGCCGCACCTTCACCCGGAGGCGCGCCTGTGCCATGGCGCGCCAAAGTTTTCCGCCCACATGCTCTGGTATGGCATGGGGCAAACGAGAGATGAGTTCGTCCATGTCCGAGATGTTCAAGATCAGCCTGCCCGACGGTTCGGTTCGCGAGATGCCCGAAGGCTCCACCCCGGCGGACGTTGCTGCCGCCATCGGCCCCGGCCTTGCCAAGGCCGCGCTTGCCGCAAGAATCGACGGCGAACTGGTGGACCTCAGCCTGCCTTTCACCGGCGACGCCCAGCTTGCCCTGGTGACGAGCCGCGATGAGGAAGAGGCGCTGGACCTGGCCCGGCACGACTTCGCGCATGTCCTGGCCGAAGCGGTGCAGGCGCTGTTCCCCGGCACGCAGATCACGTTCGGCCCATCGACGGACGACGGCTTCTACTACGACTTCGCGCCCAATCCGGAGCGCGGGCCGTTCACCGACGACGACCTGCCGGCGATCGAGGCGGAGATGCGCAAGATCATCGCCGCCAACAAGCCGCTCCGCCGCGAGGTGTGGGACCGGGAAACGCTGATCAGCCGCTGGAAACAGCAGGGCGAGAACTTCAAGGCCGAATGGGCCGCCGAACTTCCCGGCGACGAGCCGCTGACCGTCTACTGGTCGGGCGAGGACTGGCTGGACATGTGCCGCGGCCCGCACCTGCCCTCCACGGGCAAGCTGGACCCGGCCGCCTTCAAGCTGACGCGCGTTTCGGGCGCCTATTGGCGCGGCGACCAGAAGAACGCGATGCTTTCGCGCATCTACGGCACCGGCTGGCTGAACAAGAAGCAGCTTGCCGCCCACCTGACGCGCCTTGAAGAGGCCGCCAAGCGCGACCACCGCAAGCTCGGCAACGAGATGGACCTGTTCCACCTCCAGGCCGAAGCGCACGGCTCGGTGTTCTGGCACCCCAAGGGCTACGTGATCTACCGCGCGCTCGAGGACTACATGCGCCGCGCGATCAGCCAGGCGGACTGCAAGGAAGTGAAGACGCCGCAGGTCATGGACGCGCGGCAGTGGGAAGCCTCGGGCCACTGGGGCAAGTACCGCGAGAACATGTTCGTCATCCCCGACGAAGTGCCCAACACCGAGGACGACGGCCCGATCATCTCGGACGAGGCGCAGTGGATGGCGCTGAAGCCGATGAACTGCCCGGCGCACGTCCTGATCTTCAAGCAGGGCATCAAGTCCTACCGCGACCTGCCGCTGCGCATCGTCGAGAACGGCTGCTGCCACCGCAACGAGCCGCACGGCGCGCTCCACGGCCTGATGCGCGTGCGCCAGTTCACGCAGGACGATGGCCACATCTTCTGCCGCGAAGACCAGATCGTCGGCGAAGTGCAGGCCTTCTGCGAAATGGCGGACCGGGTCTACAAGGACTTCGGCTTCACTTACGCGATCAAACTGGCGCTGCGCCCGGACAACCGGATCGGCACCGACGAACAGTGGGACAAGGCCGAGTCCGAACTGCGCGACGCCGTCGTGCGCGCGGGCCTTGCGACCGAGGAATATGGCTGGGAGGAACTTCCGGGCGAAGGCGCGTTCTATGCGCCCAAGCTGGAATGGCACCTGACCGACGCGATCGGCCGCACCTGGCAGGTCGGCACGATCCAGTCCGACCGCATGCTGCCCGAGCGTCTCGACGCCAGCTACATCGGCGAGGACGGCGCGCGCCACCGCCCGGTCATGCTGCACCGCGCGATCTTCGGTTCCTATGAGCGCTTCATCGGCATCCTGATCGAGCACTTCGCCGGCAAGCTGCCGGTCTGGCTCGCCCCGGTCCAGGCCGTGGTCGCCACGATCGTCTCCGACGCCGACGACTATGCGCAGGACGTGACGCGCAAGCTCAAGGCGGCCGGCGTGCGCGTGGAAACCGACGTGCGCAACGAGAAGATCAACTACAAGGTGCGCGAACACTCGCTGAAAAAGGTTCCGCACCTGCTGGTGGTCGGCAAGCGCGAGGCGGAGGAACAGACCGTCGCGCTGCGTACGCTGGGCGCCGAGCACCAGAAGGTCATGACCCTCGACGAGGCGATCGCGCTGCTCAAGGTCGAAGCCACCGCGCCGGACTTGCGCACGGATCTGCCGTCATGATCAAGCGCGAGCTTATCGACACCGCGTGGATCCCCGACGGGGAAAAGCTCGAACTCTACAAGCACGATCAGGATTACATGATCGTGCTTGGTCACAACGAGCTGATGTCCACGCGCAAGTGGGGCAGCGAGGAAGCCCTGGCCACGATGGCCTGGGACCGCATCAAGGGTATCACCAAGCGCCCGCATATGCTGATCGGCGGCTATGGCATGGGCTTCACCCTGCGCGCGGCGCTGCGTACGCTGCCCGAGGATTCGAAGTTGACGGTCGTGGAACTCGTGCCCGAGATCATCGAGTGGGCGCGCGGGCCGATGGCCGAACTGGCGCAGGGTTGCCTGGACAATCCGCGCGTCAATCTGGTCATGGGAGATGTCGGCCACGTCATCGACGGCTCACGCGCGGACTACGACGCGATCCTCCTCGATGTCGACAATGGCCCGGACGGACTCGTGCGGGAAGACAACAACCAGATCTATTCGAAGACCGGCCTGCGCGCCGCGCGCAATGCGCTGACACCCGACGGCGTTCTGGCGATCTGGTCCGCAGGCGCCGACCCCGCCTTTACCCGCCGCCTGGAACGCGCCGGGTTCAAGGTGGACGAAGTGAAGGTCTCCTCGCGCAGCAATGGCAAGGGGCCCAAGCACGTCATCTGGTTCGCGACGCCAGAGTGAAAGGGCACCCGTCGTCCCGGACTTGATCCGGGACCGCTGGCGAATCTTTAGGCCGCGGCCCGGCGGCAGGGCGATCTGCTGAGAGTTGGGCTGTTCCCTGCCAGCGGTCCCGGATCGAGTCCGGGACGACGATTATCGCCGCTTCAGCCGGGCAGGCTCCGCCCGCCTGCGACCGCCCGACGTGCCTCGATCCGGCGCGCCTTGGCCCTGCCCGTCGCTGCGACAAGGACGCTGGTGCTCAGCAGAATACCCGAAACCAGCAGCCCCACGGCGACCAGCCCCGGCGGGCTGAAATCGGTGCGCGCATCGAGTTCGGCCCATTTGCCGAGTCGAATGCTGGCGCGGGTAGTCTGACGATCCTTGGATAGACGCATCGATAGCTCCTTGCCCGAGAGGTCGCGGTTTACTGCCAGCGGTCCCGGATCAGGTCCGGGACGACGATCATCGATCGGTCAGCCGATCCAGCCAGGCCTGCGCCTGCTTCGGCTCGCCCACCGCATCGGCCCTTACCGGACCGCGCGCCGCCAGGAATTCCTGGTGGAGCGCGAAAGGCTCCATGTCGAGCTGGTCGCGCAGATCGTCGATTTCTTCCGCAAGCTCGGCCAGACCGTCCACCATCGGAGCGGCCTTGGCGCGGGCCTGCTTGTCCTTGTTATGACCGAAAAGGCCCCACTGCCCCGCCGCCGTCGCGCGCAGCGCCTCGATCAGCGCGGCACGATAGTCGATTTCGAGATCGGCACGGCGCGTGTCCATGCGTTCGAGGCGGTCTGCTTTGGCCATGGACAGTCCCTGAAGCGTCCATAGCCAGCAGTCAACTCACCAGAGGATGCCGTGCTTGTCGACCGTGATCGGCGGCGGGGCCTCGTCGCCGATCGACTGGAGCAGATCGATCTCGATGGTGCGGCACATGGCGTTGAGCGGCAGATCGTGCACCGTATTGGCGAAAGGATCGACCAGATCGTCGCCGATCGCCAGCACTGCCAGAAACATGATGCCCGCGATGGTGGAGCCCAGCGGCGTCGCCACGCCCAGCGTCTCCACCAGGCCGATCGGCAGCAGGATGCAGAACATATGCGTGAAGACGGTCGGGAAAAAGCGGTACTGGTACGGCAGCGGCGTGTTCTTGAGCCGCTCCATCCCGCCCTGGGCATTGGCGATGTCCACCAGCACGGCTTCCATCTGCGCCTGCTGAATCGTGTCGATCCAGCCGTTGCGACGGGCCTCGTCGATGCGGCGGCCAGTATCGTCGAGAATGCCATTGGCAATGTTGGCCCGCTCCAGCGACGAATCGGCGTCCCCGCGCGAGAGCATGCGCAGCACTTCCGCATCGGGCTTGATCCGGCGAAGCTGGCAGCGCAGCGCATTGACGTAGGCGATCTGGCGCAGGACGACGCGGCGCTTCAGTTCGGCCGCATCCGGGTCCGGCATGAAATTTCGGGCAGCGCGCGCGATGTTGCGGCTTGCATTGATCATCAGTCCCCACAGCCCGCGCCCTTCCCACCAGCGCTGATAGGCCGAGTTGCTCCGGAAGCCCAGGAACAGGGCCAGTGCCGAACCGAACAGCGTCACCGGCAATTCCGGCGCATGGAACGGCAGCACGAAGTACGTCACGGTAACGATGACGTCCCAGACGAACAGCAGGGTCAGCGGCTTCCAGATTTCCCGTAGGATCTGGACGGGTTGCAGCGAGGGCGTGACGATCATCGCTTGATGGTATCTCCGTGCGCGGTAGCGGCCTTGGACAGCGCGACGGACGTTCCCGAAACCGGCCTCAGGGTGAACCAGTCAGCCCTGTCGATCGCTACGAGAAAGCCCAGCACGCCAAGGCCAAAAAGCAATAGCAGAAAATTGCCGACAAGCGATTGGCGAAGGCGAGCCCGCTCGGCGTCAGAAACTTGGCGCATGGTGATTCTCCTTCCAGTGACGCGAACGGACAAGGTGGGGAAGGATGATTTCGTTTGCATCGACAGTTTGTGACAATGTTTTGCTGCGCCGCAGCAGTCACGATGTGCAGTGCAGCAAAAACGGCAAACCGCCGTCGGTTTGCAGCCGCACTCTGAAATAGAACGGAAACTCGCGAGTTAATCGCCGGTACCAAACCGTGCGCGCGTTCAGAACGGCAGCGCGCCCTTGGCCAGGATCAGGGCCAGTGCGCAGCCGCACACAAGAAGGCCGCGCAGAAGCTCGTCCTGCCGAAGGTTACGGGCGCTGTGCGCGAGAGCGACGATACGAGCCATGCGAGCGACCATGCGGGCCGACCCGTTGCTATTCCGTTAAAACCCTTGGGTCCAAACGCCCTCTCGCGCTCCTGTTCAGCGCGAGGGCATCTGTTGGCTGGAGCAGTGGAACGAGCCGCCGCCCGCCAGCACCGCGTCCGCCATGACGCCCACCGTGTCGCGGTCCGGGAACAACGCCGCGATCGCGGCAACGCCCTCTTCGTCGTGCGGGGTTCCGTAGATCGGCACGACCACCAGCTTCGAGGTGATCGCAAAGTTCATATAGCTGGCCGGTTCGATACGCATTCCGGATTCCTGCGCCGATTCGACGCGGCCGGGCGAAGGCACCTCGCGCACCGTCACGCCCATGGCTTCGGCACGGGCCTTGGCATCGGCATAGATCGCGGCGTTGGGATCGTTCGGGCCGGTCGCGCGCGGCAGGGCCAGCACGTTAGGCGCCACGAAGCGGGCCAGATTGTCGACATGGCCGTCGGTGTGATCGTTGATCAGTCCGTCGCCCAGCCACAGCACGCGGTCATAGCCCAGATCTCGCTTCAGGCGCATTTCCAGATCGCCGCGCGTCAGCTGCGGATTGCGATTCGGGTTGAGCAGGCACTGCTCGGTGGTCGCGACAAGCCCGGTGCCGTCGCCGTCCAGCGCGCCGCCTTCCAGGATCCAGTCCGAAGTCTCCACCTCAAGCCCGGCATCGCGGGCCAGTTCGGCGCCGATCTTCTGGTCGCCCTCCATCAGGTACTTGCCGCCCCAGCCATTGAAGCCGAAGCGCATCGCCTTGAGCGCGCCATTGCCATCGGACACCACTAGCGGCCCGGTGTCACGCAGCCAGACGTCGCCATAGCGGTGCACTTCCAGCGAGACTTTCGAGGATACGAGCGAAGCCGCCCGCGCCCGATTCACCTCGTCGCGCACGACAAGGCGCACTTCCTGCCCTGATTCGGCGACGGCGGAGGCGAATTCCGCCATCTGCACTTGCGCGGCTTCGAGGAAGCCCGGCCATTCCACGGGATCGTGCGGAAACCCGATCCAGATCCAGTCCTGCGGATGCCATTCGGGGGGAAGGGCGAACGTCACGGGCAACCTCCTTCAGCCGCGGCGCAGAGCTTGTCGCCGCGCGAACGGCCGAGCGGATAGAAGACCGCCGCCCTGGGAGCAATGCCTCAATGATACGGAAATGCTTGTTCTTGGCGCCGGGCTTGCCCTTTGGAGACGGGCTTGCCCTTGGCGGCGGGGGCAGGCAGGAAGCCGGGATGGATGCCGAACCGAAAGCCGACTGGACGGGCGCGATCGTGCGCGCGCGCGCCCACGCCCCCTATCTTTCCAGCGCGCTCGACCGGCTTCCTGCCCTTACCGAACTGCTGGCCGCCGGCGAGGGCGAGGCGGCGCTCGACTGGGCGCGCAACGCAGGCGAAGGCGCGCCCAGCGTCGGCGCCGCGTTGCGACGCGAGAAGCAGGCCCTCGCCCTTGCCCTCGCGATCGGCGATCTTGCCGGAGCCTATCCGCTGCTCAAGGTGACCGGCGAACTCTCCGCGCTGGCCGACCGGGCGCTGGACTCGGCCATCGCGGAGGGCATTCGCCGCCGCGTGCCCGATGCCGAGCCGGCCGGCTTCCTCGCCCTCGCGCTCGGCAAACATGGGGCGGGCGAGCTCAACTACAGTTCGGACATCGACCCGATCCTGCTGTTCGATCCCCTGCTGCTCCCCCGCCGCGATCGCGACGAACCAGGCGAAGCGGCCCAGCGCGTCGCCCGTGCGGTGGTGGAAATCCTCGCGGGCGTCACCGACGAGGGCTACGTCTTCCGCACCGACTTGCGGCTGCGTCCGGCATCGGAAGTCAGCCCGCTGGCGATCTCGATCAACGGCGCCCTCACCCATTACGAATCCTCCGCCCTCGCCTGGGAGCGCGCCGCGTTCATCCGCGCCCGCGCCTGCGCCGGAGACGTGCCGGCGGGCGAGGCATTCCTGGCCGCAATCCGCTCGTTCGTCTGGCGCAAGAGCCTGGACTTCGGCGCCATTGCCGAGATCGGCCGCCTCACCGCGCAGATCCGCGCCAATACGCGCGGCAGCACTACCGTCGGCCTCGGGTTCGATCTCAAGAAAGGTCGCGGCGGCATTCGCGAGGTGGAATTCTACGCCCAGACCCACCAGCTGATCCACGGCGGCCGGAACCCCGCGCTGCGCCTGCGCGGCACCCGCGCCACGCTCGATGCCCTGGCCGAAGCGGGCCTGGTTCCGCTCGAAGACGCGCGGCTCCTGGGCGAGAGCTACGACCGCCTGCGCACCGTCGAGCACCGTTTGCAGATGATGCAGGACCAGCAGACGCACTCCCTGCCGATGAAGGAGGAACTTCTCGACGAAGTGGCGCGGCTCGACGGGCTGCCGGACGCTTCCGCCCTCATCGCCGAGCTTACCCGGATCACCGATGCCGTGGGCGAACGCTATGACGCGCTGGTCATGGCCAACCTGCCCACCGGCACCACCGTATCGGTGCCGGCACCGGCGCAGGACGACTTGCGCGACGAACTCATGCGCATGGGCTTTGCCGATCCGGACGCCATGGTCTCCCGCATCGAAGGCTGGCTTTCCGGCCGAATGCGCGCCTTGCGTTCCGACGCCGCAAGGGTGGCGTTCGAGGCGATTCGCCCCGGCCTGCTCGCCGCCCTTGCCGCCGCCCCGGAACCGGAGCGGGCCATGGCGCGCTGGGAGCAATTGCTCAACAACCTGCCCACCGCGATCAACCTGTTCCGCCTGCTGGAAGCCCGCCCGGCGCTGATCGAGCGTCTCGCCCGCATCCTCAGCCTGGCCCCGCCCCTCGCCGACGCACTCGCCCGCCGCGCGGACCTGCTCGACCCGCTGATCGACGCCAGCGCCTTCGACCTGCCCGGAAGCCTGCCAGACCTCGTCGCCGAATTCGGACACTTCGAGCCGGGCGACGATTACGAGCGCAAGCTCAACATCGTGCGTCGCAAGGTCGGCGACCGCCGCTTCGCCCTTGGCGTGCAACTGATCGAAGGCGTCAACGATCCGCTCGACATCGGCCATGCCCTCGGCCGAATCGCGGAAGCCGCGCTTGTCGTGCTCACCGATGCCGCCGTGGCGGAATTCCGCGAGGTTCATGGCGGCGTGCCGGATAGCGAACTGGTGGTCCTGGGCCTCGGTCGCATGGGCGGCGGCGTCCTCACCCATGCCTCAGACCTCGATCTCATCTATCTTTTCACCGGCGACTTCGGCCGCGAGTCGAACGGAGGGCGTCCGCTGGGGGCCACGCTTTACTACAACCGGCTGTCGCAGCGGGTGACGGCCGCGCTCTCGGTGCAGACCGCCGAAGGCGCGCTTTACGAGGTGGACACCCGGCTGCGTCCCTCAGGCGAACAGGGTCCTCCGGCCGCGACCCTCGAAAGCTTCGCCCGCTATCAGCGGGAACAGGCCTGGACCTGGGAGCACATGGCCCTGTGCCGCGCGCGCGCGCTCTATGGCTCCAGCGAAGCGCGCGAGCAGCTAGGCGCCATCATCCGCGACGTCCTCACCGCATCGCGCGATCCGGCCAAGCTGCGGACGGACGTGCTGGAAATGCGCACCCGCATGGCCGGGCACAAGCCGCCCAAGGGGCCGCTCGACGTCAAGCTGATGCGCGGTGGGCTGGTGGATCTGGAATTCCTCGTCCACTTCACCCAGCTTCGTAACGGGACCGGTCTCGATGCGGATCTTGGTGAAGCGCTGCGTCAGCTGATCGCGCAAGGGTTGCTCCCGGCCATCCTGGGACCGGCCCATGACGTGCTCACTCGCCTGCTCGTCGCCGCGCGACTGCTCGCGCCCGATTCGTTGAAACCCGTCGACGCCGCCTGCATGGCGCTCGTGCGCGCTTGCGGCTATGGCCGCTGGCAAGACCTCGAAACCGCCCTCGACCATGCCCGCGCACAAGTCGCCGCGGCATGGACGCAGGCCTTCGACGAAGCTTTGGAGATTACCCGATGACCACCCGCCCGACTGCCGGCGACGCCTTCCCGGACATTGCCCTCGAAACGCCCGAAGGCGGCAGCGTCAAGGCATCGGACTTTGCGGGCCGCAAGCTGGTCGTGTTCTTCTACCCCAAGGACAACACACCGGGTTGCACCACCGAGAACATCGATTTCTCGGCCCTCAAGGACCAATTCGAAGCCGCCGGAACCGCCCTGCTCGGCGTCAGCAAGGATTCCGCCAAAAAGCATCAGAACTTCATCGCCAAGCACGATCTCAAGGCGCCGCTCGCCACCGATGCCGAGGAAAACGGCCTCTCCGACGCCCTCGGGATCTGGACGGAAAAGCAGAACTACGGCCGCACCTACATGGGCATGGTCCGCACCACCTACCTGATCGGACCGGACGGCAAGATCGCCCGCGTGTGGGACAAAGTGAAGGTCAAGGACCACGCCCAGCAGGTGCTGGAGGCCGCGAAGGCCCTCTGATGCCCCTTTCTCCCGAAGCCGTTTCGGTCGCCGCCGCGATCCGCGAAGTGCTGCTCGAATGCGATCCCCGCGCCAAGGTGATGGGGACACGCAAGGTGGCGCGGGACTGGCGACTGGGTAGGCTGTCCTTCGCATTCGACATCGCCATGCCCGAAGTTCCGGGTCGACCCGAGGCTCCGGAACTGCTCCCGCCGAACCGCATGCCCAAACGCGGCAAGGGGGGCTCCGAAAAAGGGCGAATCGCCCTCTGGCACGCCCTGGCCCATATCGAGTTCGTCGCCATCGATCTTGCGCTCGACATGGCGGGACGCTTCGGCGGCGAAATGGGAGAGGCCTTCGTCGGCGACTTCCTGGTAGTCGCGGCGGACGAGGCCATGCATTTTGCGCTTATCGACCGGCACTTGCGCAGCCTTGGCAGCAGCTATGGCGCTTTGCCCGCCCATGACGGGTTGTGGGAAGCGGCCCACAAGACCCGCGGCGATGTCGGTGCGCGTCTTGCGGTCGTGCCGATGGTGCTCG
>NZ_DAMDBA010000098.1:0-16764 GCF_032093395.1 Novosphingobium sp. | reverse complement strand
TCATGGCGCTGCGGTTCTGAAGCTCCATGGTGAAGCCGGAGGATGAGCCGAGGCCGCGAATGGCGCCGGGGACCAGAGTGAATACCTGGGCATCCCGCAAGCCGCGCAGGGCGCCATTGGCGCGCTGCACGATGGCTTCCGCGCCGTTCTCGGTGCCGGGGCGCTGTTCCCAATCGACCAGGGTGATGAAGGCCTGGCCGCTGTTCTGGCCGGATGCGCCCATGCCGCCACCCGCGAGCGTGAACATGCTGGCGACGTTCCCCTTCTCGTAAGTCTCGAAGTATTTTTCCACCGCGCGCTGCACTTCTTCGGTGCGACTGCGGGGAGAGCCTGCGGGGAGGCGCCACTGCACCATGATCGTGCCCTGATCCTCGTTGGGGAGGAAGCCGGTGGGCAGGCGCTGGAACAGCAGCAGCGTGGCGACGCAGGCAATGAGGAAGAGCAGGAGCCAGCGCCACTTATGCTCGATGACCCGCTCCACGCGGTGCGCGTAGGCATTCGTCATCCGCTCGAAGCCGCGGTTGAAGCGGGTATGGAACCATTCCCATCCCCGCGCGAGCCAGGGCAGGCGGCGCTCGATCCAGGTGGGCGTTTCCTCGCCTTCCAGCGTCTTGGGCTTGAGCAGCGTGGCGGTAAGCGCAGGGCTGAGGATCAGCGCGACGAACACCGAAAGCACCATGGCGACCACGATCGTCAGCGAGAACTGGCGGTAGATCACGCCGGTCGATCCGCCGAAGAAGGCCATCGGCAGGAACACTGCCGAGAGTACGAGGGCAATGGCGACGAGCGCGGTCTGGATTTCCTCCATCGACTTGATGGTGGCCTCGCGCGGGGACATGCCCGGATTTTCCTCGAGCAATCGCTCGACGTTTTCGACGACGACGATGGCATCGTCGACCAGCAGGCCGATGGCCAGCACCAGTCCGAACAGGGTCAGCGTGTTGATCGAGAATCCGGCGACGTAGAACACCGCGAAAGTGCCCAGCAGCACGACCGGCACGGCAATCGCCGGGATCAGCGTGGCGCGCCAGCTTTGCAGGAACACGAACATGACGATGACGACCAGCACGATCGCCTCGAACAGCGCCTTTTCGACTTCCGCGACCGAGAGCTTGATGAACGAGGTGGTATCGTTGCCGTAGATGTAGCCAAGCCCGTCAGGCATGCCCTGGGCCAGCGTGCTCATCTCCGCCTTCACCAGTTCGGCGGTTGCCAGCGCGTCGGCGCCGGGGGAGAGCGAGATGGAGATGCCGGCGCCCGGGTGGCCGTTGATGCGGCTGACGGTGTTGTAGTTCTCGGCGCCGATCTCGACGCGGCCGACATCGCCGATCGTCACCGTCGAGCCATCGGCATTGGTCTTGAGGACGATGTCGCGGAACTGTTGCGCGGTCTGGAGGCGCGTGCCGGCGGTGACGATCGCGTCGATCGCCTGGTCCTTGGGCGCGGGCAGGCCGCCGATCTCGCCGGCGGCGACTTCGGTGTTCTGGGCGGTGATCGCCGAGGTCACGTCGCTGGGCATCAGCGCCACGGCGGCCAGCTTGGTGGGATCGAGCCAGACGCGCATGGCGTGAGGTGCGCCGAAGACGTTGACATCCCCCACGCCCTCGACGCGCGAGAGGGGATCCTGGATGTTCGACGTCAGGTAGTCGGACACGTCCTGGTTGGAGCGGCTGTCGGTCTCGTCGTAGACCGCGACCAGCAGGAGCTGGTCGGGATTGGACTTGGTGACGGTGACGCCCTGGCTCTGCACCGCCTGGGGAAGGCGGGAAAGTGCCGACTGGACCTTGTTCTGGACCTGGACCTGCGCGATGTCGGGATCCGTGCCCTTGGCGAAGATTACGCTGATCGTCGCTTGGCCGCGGTTCGAGGACTGCGAGTTGAAATAGAGTAGGCCGTCGATGCCGGTGAGCTGTTGCTCGATCACCTGGGTGACGCTGTTCTCGATCGTTTCGGCCGAGGCGCCGTTGTAGGTGGCGCGGATGTTGACCTGGGCCGGGGCGATGTCCGGGTATTGTTCGTTGGGCAGGAACGCCAGGGCGCCGAGGCCCGCCAGCATGACGATGATGGCGAGAACCCAGGCGAAGATCGGCCGGTCGATGAAGATGCGTGACATGGGCGGTTCAGCGACCCTTGGCGGCGGGGCGCGCGCCTTCGCCTTCGCCGGGCTTGCCGGTGGGCGGAGCCACTCTCTGCGCGGTGGAGGCGGCTACCGGCTTGATGTCGGCGCCCTGCTTGAGGCCGTTCAGCCCCTGGACGATGACCTTGTCGCCTCTCTGGAGACCGGCGGTGACGACGGCATTCACGCCCTGTGACCGCTCGGCGGAAACCTTGCGGCGTGCCGCCTTGTTGTCGGCGCCGACAACCATGACATAGGCCGAACCGTCGAAATCGCGCTGAACCGCGTTTTGCGGTACCAGGAAGGCATTGGGATCGGTGGCCTGGTCGAACACCGAGGAAACGAACATGCCCGGCAGCAGCAGGCCATCGGGATTGGGGAAGCGGGCGCGCAGAGTGACGGTGCCGGTGTCCTGGTCGACCGTGACTTCGGAAAACTGCACGGTCCCGGTCAGCGCATATTGCGAACCGTCGTCGAACTTGAGGCGAACCTCGGTGCTGCCCGGATTGACGCCGCCGGCTGCAAGCTTGCGGCGAAGCGCGGTGAGGTCGGCGGCGGACTGCTGCATGTCGACGAAGATCGGATCCATCCGCTGGATGACCGCGAGCGGATCGGTTTGCGTGGCGCTTGCCAGGGCGCCCACGGTGGACAGCGAGCGTCCGATCCGGCCGCTGATCGGGGCGGGCACGGTGGTGAAGCGCAAGTTGATCTTCGCGGTATCCAGCGTCGCCGCGTTCTGGGCGATCGATGCCTTGGCGGACCGCGCGGTGGCCAGCGCGTCGATATAGTCCTGCCGGGCCACGGCCTCCATGTCGGCCAGCGGCTTGTAGCGCTGGGCCTTGGCGGAAGCGGCTTCGGCAGTGGCACGGGCACTGGCGAGGTCGGCCGAGGCTTGGTTGACGGCGGCGCGATAGAGGCTGGGGTCGATCTGGTAGAGCGGCTGACCAGCTTGCACGATCGCGCCTTCGGTGAAGAGGCGCTTGACGATGACGCCGGTGACCTGCGGGCGCACCTGGCTGCTTTCGAACGCCACGGTGCGGCCGCTCAGGGTGACGGCCACGGGAACCGCTGCGGGTTCCACGACGACGAAGCCCACCTCGGGTGCGCCGCGCTTGTCGTCCTTCTTCTCACCCGTGGAGCAGCCCGCGAGCAGGCCCGCGCAGACCAGCGCGAGGCCGGCCTGGCGCAGAAGAGGGTAAGCCGTTGTCGCAGAAGACGTGATTTTCAAGTCGCACACCGTCAAAAAGTCCAGTCGGCGCTGCTATTCAGCCAATTGTTGCTGCCCGCAAGACGGCTTTTCGCAAGTGCGACAATTTGCGACCAAAAACGATGATTCTGATGCTTTTTGCTACTGACCTATACGTCAAACGTCCCTGAACAGGTGGGCCCCCAGACGGGGGCGTTTGCCTGCATCACTGGTAGCGGGCCAACATCTGTAAAGAGGCCGCATAATAGTCGCTGGTGAGTTGCGAGGGCTGTGCGCTGCCGAGCAATCTTCCCACTACCGCAGCGGCGCCTGCCGTTATGGCATAGTTCGCTTCCTCGCCGGTGACGACATCGATCCAGCCCGGGATGGGCTTGTTGGCCGCAAGGCAGGCGCGCCAGTAGGCAGCAATGTCGGGAACCAGCGACTGGCGCCCCGACACGGCCGCGTAGAGCGGCACGCGGATGGCATCGTAGCCGAAGCGGGGCGGCTTGTCCCTTGCCGGCGCCACCTGGTTGGCGCCATTGATGACGATCCAGTCCGAGGGCAGGCGATGGGTGCCGAAGCGTGCCAGGCGCGTAATCGCCTCGCTGTCGCTGATGATAGGACCCCAGACCTGCTGGCCGTCGAGCCTGACGAAGGCGTCCAGTGCCGGCCAGGCGAAGTAGGACGGGTTGAGCGTCACCTCGTCGCCGTTCACGAAGCCCTGGATGCCGGGAAGCAGCAGGCGGCGGCCATGGCGTTCGATCACGCAATGGCTGCGGATGGCCGAGCGGATCTGCGCGGCCCTGGCGGTATAATCTCCCCGGTTCCAGCGCTGTCCGGCCATGCCAAGCGCCCAGGCGATGACGAGATCGCCGTCGGTGGCGTTGTTCTGGTCGGCCACCGGGTTCGGCGATGACGGATCGTACCGCCAGACGTGGAGCGCCATGTCGGCCCGCGAGAGGTGCGTCTGCGTCCATGCGGCGATTTTGGCAAAGGCGTCGGCATCCCCCGCCTGATAAGCGAAAAGCAGCCCGTAGCTCTGGCCTTCGCTGTGGCTGACACCGTTGTTGCCGGTATCGACGATGCGGCCGTCCGGTTTGACGTAGGTATCGCGCCAGACCCGCCAGAAAGGGTCGCGAACCGGCGATCGGCTTTGAGCGTCGGTGTTGCATGCAGCCGTCATCGCCAGCATCAGCCCCAGGGTGAAGTTGCGCCGGTTGATGCCGGTGTCGAGAAGAAGGTTCATGCCGATGTTCTTTCGTTGATCGACCGAAGGACTCAGCGGCCGTGGCGCAGCTCGACCACGTCGCCTTGCCAGCGCGCGGTCGTATGCAGCGCGGGGCCGCTGCCGAGTACGCGGAACCAGGCGTCATAGGCGCCCTGGAGCAGGCCCAGCATCATCGTCTGCCAGTTGCCCTGTTGATCGGTGGCAAGTGCCTTGGGCAAGTTGCGATGGTGGACCACGATGGCGTCGTCACCGACCGCCAGCTCGATCTCGCCCCAGCCAAGATCCTGCCAGAAACCGTTGATCCGCGCGGCCAGCACGGCCGCGTCGCTGACGCCTTCCAGAGGCTCCAGCGTCGCCATGCGGCGGCCGATCGCCGAAAAGAAGCCTTGCGCCTGTGCCGGCGGGGCGCCTTCGCAGACTTCGGCCGCGGCCATCATCGCCAGAAGCGCGAGGCCTCCGGCGCCACTCTGCTCGCCTTCCGAGCGCGGCGAGGGAAATGCGTGCAGTTTCATCGGCCTGTGCTCCCGAAATTCTGTCTCACGCCCAGTAAGCTCCGGAACTCGTCATAAGATCCGAAGGTATTGTAACCCGCCTCACCGCCGATGCGGGTGGTGGGGCTGAGCTTGTAGTAGATCGACAGGTTGCTGGACACGGCAAACCCGGTCTTGCTGATGCTGTCGTAATAGGAACGCACATCGTTGTTCGCGATCTTGAGCAGGTCGAGCGCGGTCTGCAACTCGGGGTTGATCGGATAGAGATTGGTCCGATCCTGCTTGTAGCTCTGGAAACCGGGCGTGAACGAAGCGCTGATGTCGAACAGTTCGTCTTCCATCGTGTAGTTCACGGGGAAGCCGACGCTGATGAAGTTCTGAGGGCTGAAATAGCCGCCATTGCCCCAGGTGAAGTAGTTCTGGCTCTTGTCGTAGCCCTGGTAGTTGACGTTGAGGCCCACCGTCAGGTTCGAATGTGCGCCGTGATAGGCACGCAAATAGCCGCCCACGTTGGCTTCGAACCCGCTGTTTCGGGCAACGTTGGTGCCGCGGAAACGATAGTAGCGGCCTTCGGCATAGATTCCGCTGCCGTCCTCGTCATAGGACAGGCCGGCACCGCCCGCCGTGCGCATTACCTGGCCCCAGCGCATGCCGGTAACGGGGTCGCGGGCACCGGCGTAGGAGACCACGCTGTCGGTTACGGGCTGGCGCTCGGCGAAGGCCTTGGCGCGCACCGTGTCGGACAGCTTGGGGCTGGCTTCGGCGCGGAACGTGGCCTTGGTCTTGCCCATGCCCACCGGCGTGGTGCCGCCTTCCAGCTTGACGGTGTCGCTCTCGTACCCCGCCGAGAAGGCGACGCCGGACGCGTTCTGGGTTTCCGCCGAAGGGAACACCGAGGGTTGCTCGAGGACGATGGAGGCCGCCTCGATCAGGCCGTTGAGGCCGAACCGGGCCTGGCCCGACTGGTTGGCGCGGCCGGCATCGATCACCGAGGCTTCCGCCTTGGCGTAGACGCGGCCGCCGGGCGCGTCCGTGGAGAACCGGGCCGAGCCCTTGATCTCGTCCAACTGGCTGAGCCCCGCCTCGCCCGAGCGACGGCGATAGCCGGTGACGATGTCGGCGCGAGGGCCGCTGTCATGGGCGAGATCGGCGATCTGTGACTGGATCTGGGCCATGACGGGGTCGGCGGAATAAGTGCTCGCGGAACCGGCGTCCATGCCGGTATCGGCCAAGCCGCCCCCGTAGCTGCTCCCCCCGTAGTTGGCGCCGCCATAGGCATTGCCCGCGCCGCCGTAAGGAGCCGTTGCCATGGTGGGAGCGGCATAGCCACCCGATCCGCCGTTGTTGGAAGGCGCTGCGAACGAAGTGGCCCCAGTCGCCTGAAGGCGAGTGCCGCTGCCCAGCGCAAATGGATTGACCTGCTGCGGGGTCGCCACGGGGCGGTCGCGGAAGGGGTTGGAGCCGCCGGCCGGGGTCATCGCTGCGAAGGGGTTGCCGCCCGTCAGTCCATCGATCGAGGTGCCGCCCTGGCCGCGTGCGTAGAGGTTTTGCGCGTCCTTGAGCAGGTTCATCGCCGCGCGGTCGTTGCCGCGGGCGCGCTCGACGTTGGCAAGCGAAAGGCGCACCTGGTAGTCTTGCGGGAAGGCGCGGAGCACGTCGGTCTGGGCGCGGCGCGAGAGATCGTTGTCTCCGGCCGCCTGCGCCGTCTCCGCGAGGCCGAGCAGGGCATCCTTGTCTCCCGGCTTGCGGGCGAGCACCAGCTGCCAAGTCTGCGCCGCGCGGGCGGGCATCCGGCCGCTCTGGTACAGGCGGGCAAGTCCGGCAAGGATATCCATGTTCTGCGGAGAAGCGCTCCAGGCGCTCTGGAGAACATCGAAGGATTCGGCGAAGCGACCTTCCTGGCGGGCACGGTCGGCCTGGCTGACCTGAAGCGCGGCGTTCATCCTTGCGTAGGCCTGCTGGCCCTCGGCCGAGGTACCGGCCATGGCGCCGGCGCGTTGAAGCGCCTGTTGCGCCAGATCGTCGCGGCCGACGCGCGCGAGTACGCCGATGAGCCCTTCGTAGTCGGCAACGCCGGAAACCTGGCCCTGCATGGCGTTTTCAGCCACCGAGGCGGCGCCCTGCGCGTCACCGAGCTCATAGAGAGCGTTGGCGATGGCGGCCTGCTTGCCGACCGGAATGGCCGACATGGCGCCAAGCTGACGCAGCGAGGCAAGGGCCTGGGCCTGCTGGCCGCTGGCGGCCATCGCCTTGGCACGGGCGATCGCCCCGTCGGTTTTCACACCGATGGCGAAGCTGCGCATGGGGGCGGTGCGCTGCGCCTCCGGGATCATGTCGATCAGGCGCGCGGCCTCCGATGCACGGCCCAGATCGTTGTTGAGCAGCGCGGCGGCGTAGATCGCGTCGGGCTGGCCCATCGAGGCCAGCGAACGGATCAGCGATTCCGCTTCGGGCACACGGCCGCGGCGTATCTGGAACTCCGCGAATTCGTAGCGAATCCAGGGATCGGTCGGATCGAGCACCAAGCCGTTCTGGAATTCGCGCATGGCGCCCATGTCGTCGCCATTGGCGGCAGCGGCAAGCGCGCGGCCCCGCGCGGCGCGCATCTGGAGGCGCTTGTCGTCAGAGCCGCCACCGCCGCCCTGACCCGCTTGGCCGGCCTGGCGATAAAGGTCGGCGGCGTCGGCGTAGCGGCCCTGCTTCTCGTAGATGTCGGCCAGCAGTTCAAGCGCCGGTGCCGGCTCGTTGTAGCCGGAACGGACCAGCCCTTCGGCCACGGACTGCGCGTCGGCCAGGCGGCCCTGCGCCACGAATTTGCGGGCATCGTCCAGACCCGCGAAGAAGCGGGCCGAAGCGAGGCCCTCCGCCCACTGGCTGGCCCTGCCGTAGCGCGAAGCCTGTTCGAGGTAATTGGCCGCCTCGGCGAACCGGCTTTCGCGCAGGCGCACCAGGCCCATGCCGCCCAGCGCGTCGGGATCGCGGGAATTGACGGAAAGGGCACGCTGGAACTGGCTGGAGGCGGAAGCGAGATTGCCGTCCTCGAGCGCGTCGAAACCGGCGACGCGCGCCTGACCGGCGCGATTGGCCGAAGTGGTGGGTGCCGGCGCAGTCCGGGTTGCCGCTGCCACTCGCGTGGGCTGAGGGCTGGGTTGGGCATTGGTCTGGGCCGCCGGGGCGCGTGCGGGCGCAGGCTTCGCGGCAGCCTGCCTGGGCGCTGGTTGGGGCTTGGGAGCGGGCTGGGGTTTTGGTGCGGCTTGCGGCTTGGGGGCCGCAGGACGCGAATTGAGCGCCTGATTGACCGAAGCATTGCCGGGATCGAGCGCCTTCGCGCGACGGAGCGCCTGCTGCGCCAGGTCTTCACGGCCCTTCGAACGCCAATACTTCGCCTGCTGCAGCAGCGCGTCCACGCCAGCGGACTGGGCATGGGGCATGCCGGTGGTCGCGGTGGAGAGCAGCAGGGCCAGGCCGACGAGGCGCAGGCGGGTCATCGCGGAACTCATGCGTTATCGTCCTGGTGTCCGAGGCGGCGCTGCGCCTGGCGACGGAAGTAGAGGTAGGTGGGCCCGGCAAGGATCGCCGCGAGGAACAGTGAAAACAGCCCCATCAGCATCGGACGCTGGCTGAACCAGTAAGCGAGCTTCATCCAGACCGGCAGCGAGCCGACCCAATAGCGCGAACCGATGGCGAAGCTGGCCATGCCGTCGCCCTTGGTGACCGCGAGGTCGCCCTGGATCGCGGCGTTGATCTTCACGTCGGCCATGCCGTCCACCAGCGCGGGCAGGGCGGCGGCATTGTCCGCGAGCAGGGCCACCACGGTACGGTCCGACGAATAAGGCGATCGGAAGCTGACGATGCCCGAGAAGCCGCGCGCGTTGTAGACGAGCGGCGCTGCGGCCTCGGGATCGTTCTGCGCGGTGCCGCCGAAGAACGAGGTGGCGTACTGGAGCGGCGATCGCTGGGTGACTTCGAGGTGGCCGCCCACGTAGCGGACGGGCGCCTTTTCGAACAGCGCGCCGGCTCCGGCAAGTTCCACACCGCCGACGACCAGCACGTCCTGTTCCTGAAGATCGGCAGCGCCGACCGAGGAGCTGACGGTGATGCCGGTGACCGGGACGCCGGTGGAGTCCCCGAAGCGGCCCATCAGAGCCAGGAACGCCTCGACCGAAGCCGGCGCGGGATTCGCGGCCATCACTACGGTCGTCTCGGCAAGATCGGGCGACGTCGTGAACGGGAAGCCCGCGCCGGCGAATGTCGCGAGATCGGGCATCAGCAGTGCGTGATAGGCCGAAGTCAGGTCGATCGTGCTGGTGGGATCGATCGAAGTGCGCACGTTTTCGGGCAGGGTGCCGGTGCACTTCTTCTTGTCGGCGATGACCAGGTTGTAGTCGAGCGCCAGTTCGTTCTGGCCGAACAGGTTGTAGCGCGGCAGCACGACCGTGGCCGAGCTGTCCTGGCTCTTGGCGCCGCGCGCGCCGAACAGGTTGCTCCACCAGGTGGAGCTGAGCGGCAGGGTCTTGAGATACTGGCCGTTGAGCGAGACATCGAGGCGCGAGGCGCGCTGGTCGAGCCAGTCGGCCACCGGATACCGGTAGGTCAGGTTCAGGCGGCCGCCTTCGCGGGGCCAGAAGAACAGGTCGGGCGCGACGCGGAAGCTGGCGGTGAGCGGGCCGGGGCGGAAGCCCATGCCCTGGAGCGCATAGGCAGGCATGATCTTGCCCAGCTGCACCGGCTTGTCGGTGGAGATCCAGCGCAAGGCGCCGTAGCGTGGCCAGGCGGGAATGCGCACGCCGTCGAAGGACATGCGCTGCCCGCCGAACACGCCGCGTCCAAGGGCGACGGCACCGGCGGCCACGCGCAAGTCGGCATCGTTCCGGCCCATCAGGACGAGCAGCGTGCCGGTGGGATCGACCGGATTGCGCACGGCGGCCGCGCTGGGGCCGTTGGCGGGCGCAATGTCCAGGCCGGGGATCGACTGGCCGGCCTTGAGGAAGACCACCGCATTGCCCCTCGGCAGCGAACCGTAGAAAGGCTTGAACGAAAAACCGCGATAGGACGCCAGCGATCCCAGCCACGAAGCCGTTGCGGCCGCTGCTTCCAATTCACCCTTGTGGGGCTGTCCGGCGAAGACGAAGGGCATGCGCAGGGGCACGTTCTGGCCCTTGTCGAAGAACGGCAAAGGCAGGCGCGAAAGGTCGGGCTGGAAGGTGAGCGCCTGGTACTCGACGTCGAGGAACGAGCGGGTGTTGCTGATGTTCGCCCAGAGCGAGCTGTGGAACGGATCCTCGCAGTCGCGGGCGTAGTGACCCAGGAAGCGGATGTTGATCTGGTTGTCGCCCGGCAGGAGCAGGGCGGCGTTGACGGGGATCCGCAACGCTTGTCCGCCCGCCTCGGCGCGGGTGAGCGGGACGGCCTGCACGACTTCGCCGTTGACGATGACCACCAGCTGGCTGAGGTCGTCCAGCATCTGGGCGGACCAGGAAAGCTGGAGCGTCAGCACGGCGGAAGTGACGACGCGGTCCTGGCGCATGCCGAAGGGTATGCCGATCTCGCCCTGGGTACCCTGGAGGCGGATCGGGCGAGCGACGCGCATGTCCTTGAATGTGAGGCGTTCGCCCAGGCCGTTGCGCGGCGAGGCAATTGCAGCGTTCATCGCACCGTTGGGGGCGCTTTCGGCCCCGTTCTGACCGGCAGCCGGTGCGGCCCTGGCAGGGGCTGGCGCGGCGTGGACTTCCCGGCTGCCGAACACGATGGTGGCAACGCCCAGCGCGAGGGCCGCAGCGAGACCGGCCGCTTTGGCCAGCGGCAGCAGCGATCGCTTGGCCTTCGCTTCCTTCTTGTCTGTCGGTACGGGTAGATCGAGAGTGCGGGGCGCCATTGCAGCAAGGGCGCGGCGTTCTGAGAAATTGAGACGCAGCATGCGCTTGATCGTCACCATATCGACAAGAATGATATCGGCCAGCGAGCGAAGCCCACTGACTTGCGGATTGGGCCCGGTGGGTTGCCAGGCATCGGCGCGCCCCATGACGGCGCGCACCAGATGGCGGTTCGCCAGCATGTCCAACTGTTCGAAGCGGACGTAGGCATTGCTGGCGCGGGTGCGCATCGTCTTGACCGGAATCGACAGCACTTCGTCGCCCATGGCCATGGTGATGTGGGTCACCTCCACGTCGCGCAAAGGCAGCTCGGGCGGCAGGGAAAGCGCGGCGCCGCCCATCGAGATATCGATCGTGGTGGCGCTGACGACGTGCCCGGAGGACAGATAGGCGGTGACCGGCAGAGACACCGGGATGCGGATGTCCTGACGGGCCTGGCGGGTTTCACGCGCCACCGAGACGGCGGCGAGCAGGATGATCAGGCTGAAGCTTGCCCAGGCGCAGTTCAGCACCAGCGTATCGGTCTGGATGTTGAACATGTAGGGGAAGAACGCCCATTTCACGAAAGCCAGCGACATGCCGCCGACCAGCAGAGCGATGCAGATCAGGTGCGGCTTGACGACGTCCCAATCGAAATAGGTCTTGTCCAGCAGCGAGCCCTTGTCCGTCACGTTGAACTTGCCCTTGCGGGGCTGGAACCAGGTCATGACCGTGGGCTTCACGAGGTGGAAGGCCAGGATCGTCTCGTAGACTTCGCCCCAGAACGGGCGGCGATCGCCCGCCTGGGTGCGTTCGTTGGCGACCGAGGAGCAGAACAGGTGCGGCAGGGCATAGGCGAAGATCAGCGAGGCCGAGGCCTGGATGATGTTCTGGCCGAAGATCAGGTAGGCGAGCGGGCTGGTCAGGAAGGCGATGCGCGGCAGCGGGTACTGGAAGTGCAGCATCGCGTTGAGGTAGCAAAGCCGCTGCTGCCAGGTGAGGCCCTTGCCGAACAGCGGGCAGTCGATACGCAGGATCTGCGTCATGCCGCGCGCCCAGCGGATGCGCTGGCCGACGTGGAGCACCAGGCGCTCGGTGGCGAGACCGGCGGAAAGGCGCGCGCTGATATAGGCGGTGTTCCAGCCCGTGCGCTGAAGCTTGAGCGCGGTGTGCGCGTCCTCGGTCACCGTCTCGCCCGCGAAGCCGTTGGTCTCCATCAGCGCCTCGCGGCGGATGATGGCGCAGGAACCGCAGAAGAAGGTGGCGTTCCAGAGGTCGTTGCCGCCTTGGACGGGGCCGTAGAACAAGTCGCCTTCACCGGGCATCTCGCCCATGGTGGACGCGAGATTGCGCTGCACCGGATCGGGCGAATACATGTGGTGCGGGGTCTGGAGCAGGGCCAGGCGCGGGTCGGTCTGGAACCAGCCCACGGTCAGCTGGAGGAAGGCGCGGGTGGGAACGTGGTCGCAGTCGAAGATGGCGATCAGCTCGCCGTCGGTCTTCTTCATCGCCGCGTTGAGATTGCCCGCCTTGGCGTGGAGGTTGTTGTCGCGCGTCAGATAGCCGCAGCCGGCTTCCTTGGCGAAAGCGCGGAATTCGGGACGCTTGCCGTCATCGAGGATGAAGATGCGGTAGCGGTCTACCGGATAGTCGAGGTCCATCGCCGCGAACACGGTGTTGCGGACGATTTCGAGGCTCTCGTTATAGGTCGGGATGTAGATGTCGACCGTCGGCCAGGTTTCCGGATCGCCCTTGGGCTCGATCACCGGGCGGTCGAGTGGCCAGCTGGTCTGGATGAACCCCAGGATAAGGATCAGCCATGCGTAAAGCTCGGCCAGGTAGAGCCCGGTCCCGAACACGAATTCGGGAAGGGTACCGAATGCCAGCGTCTGGGTCGTGCGCCAGAACATGTAGCGCGTGGACATCAGCACGGCCAGCAGGCCGAGCGCCAGCGAGCCCTTGCGGCCGGGCCAGCGCTTCATGACCAGCGTGCCGAGGATCGTTACGCCCGCGAACATCCACTGCGCATTGATGTCGAGTGGAACCCCGATCACCATGGCCGCGATCAGCGCGATCGGGACGATTGCCAGCAGTCTGACGGCGCGATGCGCAACGAACTTTCGGATCATGCGGCGAGGCTCACCGGCGCGATCCAGGAGTGGGATGTGGAGTCCAGCGTGGGCCTTATCGACTCGGCAATCTGCTGCACGTCCGAAAGGGCGACGCTGGCCGGGGCGTAGCGGGCGAGCGTCTGGAGCGTGGCGATGGCTTCGGGAACGGCTTCGTCCATGCGGATACGGCCTATCAGGCGCTGCCCGGCCAGTTCGCGAATGAAGGCGGCGCCGTGACGGCCGAGACGGCGCGTCTCGTCCAGCGCGTTGATCACGAAGGCCGTGCGCGACAGGCCTTCGGGACCGGCATCGCCGAACACCTGGGGAAGCAGCGCCAAGATATCGGGCTGGGCGTTGATCGTGCAGACGTGGGCGCAGGCATGCTCGATCAGGCGGCGCGCCAGGCGCGTGTCGCCCGAGGGCACATCGATCACCAGAACCCGTTCCTTGCCTGGCTCGAAATAGCCCAGGTCACCCAGCATCGGCACGAAATCGAGATCTTCCGATGCGCGGCGCCAGCTGCGCAAGTTGATACCGCCGACCAGGACCGCCTCGTCTGCAGGCGCGGTGAGTGCGGGCAGCGAGGTTGCAGGCGAAAGGCCGAAGTGCAGCGGAAGCGTATCGCGCGCGGCGACGCTGACGACGGTCACGTCCGAACCCTGCGCCGAAAGGCCCATGGCCAGATGAGCGGCAACGAAAGTGTTCCCGGTTCCCCCCTTGGGACCGTGGCAGACGATCATCGGCATCAGATTTCCCCCCGGGCGCCAAGGTCCGACAAATGACGCAGCATCGCTCGTACATCGCGAACGGGTTCTTCAACAACTGGTTTTGCAATCGCCGTTGAAACGGATTGTTGCTCGTACCGGCTAAACAGGTTCTTGAGAGGCTCTGCGGAAAGTTCCTGAGCGGAACTTTCGATCTCCGCAGGCACGCTTTCGATCGCGGTCTGGTCGAGCGTCTGGAGGCGAGGGTCGCGCAGAAGAGCCTCCAGGATGGGCCAAAGTTCAAGATCGGAAAACCGGTCCTCGAATTCCTTATAGGCGAATTCATTGCGACCCAGACGGTCCAGCAGATTCCTCGCATCAATGCGCATGACGATCCCCCGTTGTTGCCTGGAGAGGACTGACAACTAATGGTTAACATCGTATTTATACGTGAAATTCCGGTCCGAAAATCCCTGACTTAGCAGTTTTTTTCTCGAATCGAGGGCATTCCCGCCATCCACCCCGACCATCTGTTCACTCTGGAACGCATGCAGCGTTCGCCCCTCACTTATGTTGGAAGCTAACGATTGCAGATTTTCGGAAGGTTAAAGCCGGCAAAGAAAAAGGCACCACCCTCCGAGGAGAGTGGTGCCCGGGGACGGAATCGAACCGCCGACACCATGATTTTCAGTCATGTGCTCTACCAACTGAGCTACCCGGGCAAAACCAAGCTTTTCAGCGAATTTTCCGACTGCCGAAGCGGCCGTTCGCTGCTGGTGGCGGGCCTATGGAGAACCTTGGCGGGCTTGGCAACCCTAAAATGACGATCCTGTTTCAATCGTCCTGTGGATAAATTTCCGAGTCAGGATTTTGTGCGGCGGGTGCGCCGGGCAGGGCATAGCCATCGCCCAGCCATTGCAGCAGGTCGCGGTCGCGGCAGCGCTTGGAGCAGAAGGGGGCATGTTCGGCCACGCGTGGCTTGCCGCAGATCGGGCACTTCGCATTGGCCCTGACAGTCTTGTTCTCGGTCATAACGTGATCGCCTGCGCGAATCCGCCCCGCAGTGCAAGAGCGGCATCCTCCCGCCAAGCGATAGTCCGTCCGGTGCGGCGGGCGAGTTCGTCTTCCCATGCGGCCGTGACCCGCGCACGCACGCGAGGGTGAGCGGTCAGGAGCAGGGTGCCGGGTTCCTGGATGCGTTCGGCCTGCCGCAGCAGCAGTCGCGCGCAGGCCGTTGCCGGTTCGTGGCGCAGACGGTGCAGCAGGGAAGGGCGCTCCAGCCGCGCGACGAGGTGGACGAAGCCGAAGCCGTTCATCGCGGTGTGCTGGTGGGGCCAGTGGTCGAGCGCGGCGGCGAGTGCATCGTCCACGGCGCGGCGGTCTTCCTTGCGCTCCAGCGAGGGGAAGTCGATGCCGATCGATCCGCCGAGGTCGAAGAGGCCTACCGCACGCGCGATCGCGGGAACGGCTGCAAGGGCCAGTGCGCGCGGGGGGAGGGTGCCGTCGATGTCGATCAGCGTCATCGCGGGCGTGGGGATCACCAGCAGTTCGCCGCCGTCGAAAGCCAGTTCTCCGTCCAGCGCTTCTGCGAAGACTTCGGGCCAGGGGTCTTCGGGAAAGGCTCTGACCCGGCGCGCGGGTATTCCGGTATCGCGCAGGGTTTCGAGCAGCGTGGGCGCCGGGCGCGGCGATTGCGTGGTCGATCTTGCCTGGGCGCGCTTGAGGCGGCCGGTCTCCGCCATGGCGGCGCGTGTGATCTGGGCGCGGAGCAGGGCGCCTTCGGCGGCGTCGGGCGGGAGGCCGTCTACAAGGGCTTCCTCACCGGAAGGAAAGCGCAAGGTGCCCCGCCGCGCGCCTTTCGCGCGTGAGATCAGCACGGCCTCGGTCACTTCACCGGCAGCGAGGCGGCCGTCCCATTGCAGCCTGGCGGCGACGACTTCGCCGTTCTCGACCAGGATCGCGCGGCTTTCGCCGATCCCGTCCTCGATCAGCCATTCAGCCATGGGCGCCCTCAGGCGACTGCAAAGCCGGCTGCCTTCAGCAGCGCCCGCGTTTCGAAGAGAGGGAGGCCGACGACGCCGGAATGACTTCCCGAGATCGTGGCGATAAGGCCTTCGGCGCTGCCCTGGATGGCATAGCCACCGGCTTTTCCGTCCCATTCGCCGCCATCGATATAGGCATCGATCTCCTGATGAGAGAGTGGCTTGAAGCGCACGATCGTCTCGGAAAGCCGCTCTCGCAAGGTTCCGTCGGGGGATCGCAGGGCAATGGCGGAAAGCACGCGGTGGCGGCGACCGGAAAGCAGGGTCAGGCAGGCCCGCGCCGTCGCTTCGTCTTCTGCTTTGGGAAGGATGCGGCGGCCACAGGCCACGACGGTATCGCCGGCCAGGACGTGTGCGCCGTCGGCGAGGATGGCCAGCGCCTTTTCACGCGCCATGCGCCGGGCATATTCGCGGGGTATCTCCCGGTCGTGCGGCGTCTCGTCGATGTCGGCGGCCATGACGGCATCGGGAACGATGCCCAGCCTGCCGATCAGTTCGCGGCGGCGCGGACTGGCCGAGGCGAGGACCAGCCGCAAATCGGGCCGGGGCGCGGGAACGTCTCCGCCAGGAGACGTGATATCAGTAAGAACCGGGGCCACCGCGACCAGGCATGAAGCGGTAGGTGATGCGGCCTTTGGTAAGGTCGTAAGGGGTCAGTTCGACGAGGACTTCGTCGCCTACCAGCACGCGGATGCGGTTCTTGCGCATCTTGCCCGCGGTGTGACCGAGGATCTCGTGGCCGTTTTCCAGCTCTACGCGGAACATCGCGTTAGGCAGGAGTTCTACGACCCTGCCACGCATTTCAAGGAGTTCTTCTTTCGCCATCGGCGATCAATACCCGTAATCTTGCTGATGATTGCGGCGCGCCATAGCCACGACTCACCGAAAATGGAAGCCTTGGCTGACGAGCGCCCGGCCGGGATTTCCAGATAACGCATTTTCATGAGCGTTTGAAATTCGCGAAACGCGAATTTGAGCGGCACCGGCCCGCGCCCCCACCCTACCACCCAACGGTAGTATCCTGCGGGTGG
>NZ_DAMDBA010000097.1:0-17375 GCF_032093395.1 Novosphingobium sp. | reverse complement strand
CGATCCGGTCGGTGAGCGGGTGCGCCGGGCTATAGTCATGTACCGCCTGGCGCCGGGATGATTGCCTTTGCGCGTTCCCGAAAGCTCACTCGATATGCTGGGCGAACGCCAGATAGCGTTCGTGCAGTTCGTCTTCCTCGCTCTGGCTGAGATTGCGGGCGGCCAGCTTGATGTCCACGCGCTCGATCTTGCCGCCCCTGAAGGCGAACGGCGGCTTGTAGGCGTCCGACACCGGCGATCCGCTATCCGCGCCGACTCCGAAAGTATCGATCCCGAACCGGCCTGCGACGGTCTGTTCGATGCGGCCCCGGCCCACCTCTTCGCCATCCAGCAGCAGCACCGCCTCGCCGCCCTTGCCCAGCCCGCCACCGTCATAGGCGAAGGCCAGTTCGATGGTCGACTTGCCCTTGGGCAGCGGCTTGCTGGAGACGACGTTCAGCCGGTGCTTTTCGAAGAAGTTGTAATGATACACCGGCTTCCCATCCAGAATGTAGATGGAATAGCCGGCGGAACCTCCACCTGCCGCGAGCAGGACGCCCTCGGCCTTGCCGGTGTCGTTATCCACCGCCACCTTGATCGAGTGCGAGCGGTTCTTGGTGTTTGGCGCGGCCGTTTCCGGCAGGCGCGCCGCGCCCTCGAAATAGGTAAAGTCGGTACGGTTCGGATCCGCTCCGCCTGGGGACGGCTTGGGTTCCGCCAGACGGCCCGCGCCGCGATCGTCGAGCGGGTAGACGTTGTATTTCTCCGCTTCCTCGTCGAAAATCCGCTTCAGTTCCTCGACTTTTTCCGGGTGCTCGGCAGCCAGGTTCTTGGCCTCGCTGAAGTCCTCGTCGATGTTGTAGAGTTCCCAGACGTCGTTTTCCCAGTGGCCCGGCGCGAAGTCCTGACGCCAGGGGAAGGTGTGCTGCGCGCAGGCGATCCAGCCCTTGTCGTAGATCGCCCGGTTGGAGAATATCTCGAAATACTGGCGTTCGCGCACCGCATGGGCATCGGCGCTGGCGAAGGTCGATTGGATCGACACGCCGTCCATCGGTTTCTGCTCGACACCGTTGACGTAGTCGGGCGCGGGAATGCCGGCCGCCTCCAGCAAGGTCGGCACGATATCGATCAGATGGCAGAACTGCGGCCGCAAACCACCCTTGTCCTTGATCTTGTCGGGCCACGAAATCACCATGGGATTGCGCGATCCGCCGAAGTGCGAGGCGACCTGCTTCACCCACTGGAACGGCGCGTTGCCGTTCCAGGCCCAGCCCAGCGGATAATGCGGCTCGGTATCCGGGCCACCGATCTCGTCATAGGCGGCCAGATTGTCCTCGATCGACGAGGGGATGCCGTTCACGTTCATCACCTCATTGACAGTGCCGGTCATGCCGCCTTCGGAACTCGCGCCATTGTCGCCGACGATGTAGATGATGATCGTATTGTCTGCATCGGGCAGTTCGCGCACGGCTTCGATCAACCGGCCGCATTCGTGGTCGGCGAAGGAGAGGTATCCCGCAAAATTCTCCATGAACCGCGCGAACAGCTTCTTCTCGTCGTCCGAGAGTCCCTCCCAGTCCTGCACCCAGTCCGGCTTGGCCGTCAGTTCGGTGTCCGGCGGGATGATCCCCTCGGCGAGCTGCCGCTGATAGGTTTCCTCGCGGACCTTTTCCCAGCCCTTGTCGAACTGGCCCTTGAACTTGTCTCGCCACTCGGCAGGCGGATGATGCGGCGCGTGGGCCGCGCCCGGCGCGAAGTAGCAGAAATAGGGTTTGTCCGGCGCGACCGACTTCGAATAGCGGATCCAGTTGATCGCCCGGTCGGTCATGTCGGTCTGGAAATGATAGCCCTCTTCCGGCGACCTGTCCGGCTCGACGGCGACGGTGTTCTCGAAGAGCACGGGATAATATTGATGCGTCTCCCCGGCGATGAAGCCGTAGAAATAGTCGAAACCCATGCCGGTGGGCCAACGGTCGAACGGCCCCGCGACACTGCTCTCCCAGTCAGGCGTATTGTGGTTCTTGCCGAACCAGCTGGTGGCGTAGCCGTTTTCCTTTAGGATGCGCCCGACTGTGGAGGTCGATTGCGGAATCATATTGTTGTAGCTCGGAAAGCCCGTTGCCCATTCCGACAGAAACCCAGTGCCGCAATTGTGGTGGTTGCGCCCCGTAATCAGCGCTGCGCGCGAGGGACCGCAGATCGCCGTCGTGTGAAACCGCGTATAGCGCAGCCCACCACTCGCCAATTTGTCCAGAGCAGGCGTCGGCACCGGCCCACCAAAGGAACTCGTCTGACCGAAGCCCACATCGTCTGGCAATATGAGCAGGACGTTGGGCGCACCCTTTGGCGGCTTGGGCAATTCCGGCCACTGGCTTTCGGAATCCTGGTAGGTCTTGCCTATCTTGCCGGTAAACGGCGGCCGGGGAAGCGGAAGGCGGCTACGATCGATCTCGAGCATCGGGTTGCTCACATCCTGGAAGGTGAGCGGCCATCCTAAGGTGTTCGAGCCTACCCGATATCGGGGATCGCCCTGGCCGTTCTAAGAAAAAGACCTGAACAGGCGGCCCAGCAGGGATTCCGGACAGTTGGCTCGCTTATGCGTTGAGATGCATGAGCCTCGCCGTCAGCCGTGCCTGCTTGGGTCATGAAGGAGGCTGCATAATCTACAGCGCATTGCCGCAGGCGGTCTGCGGTAGCTGGAACGCCGGATTGGTCAGGAATGCATGATCGGTCAGACTGGCGAGAAACGCGGCTACCGCGCCGCGCTCCTTCGCCGGGAGCGGAACGATCCGGGTGTGGGCTGCAATCGCGGCGTCCAACGTCGGAGCGGAGCCGTCGTGCAGGTATGGGGCGCTGACGGCCACATTGCGCAAGCTCGGCGTGCGAAAGCGGCCGCGATCGCGGGGGCGCCCGGTTATCTCCGCCAACCCCGGATCGGCTGCGTTTGGCGGAGGAACGGGGCCGATACGATGGTAGCGGGCATCGGTGAAGTTCACGCCGCTGTGGCAGCTTGCGCAACTGCGCCGGAAAACTCGTGCTCCGAGCTGAGCCCGATCGTTGTGCGCGGACCTGTCCCAGTCACTGCCGCGTGAGACGAGCGCGCGTTCGAAGGCCGCAAGGGCACTGGCGACCTTGGGGTAGTCGATCGCGCCATTGCTCTCGGGAAAAGCTTCCGAGAACTGTGTGCGGTAACAGGGATCACGGGTGAGGCGCCGGGCGATTTCCGCCTCGTGCCCTTTCATAGCCATTTCCACCGGGTGGTCGCCGAACACCGGCACCGCCACTTGCGCTTCCAGACTGGTGAGGCGCGGGTCGGCCCATGTCAGGCGCGGGAATTCCCCGACATTGGCGAGCGTGGGCACATTGCGTCGTCCCGGATCGTCGAGCGCGCCGGGATGGGTGCGGTTGCCGTCGGCAAAACCATGGTGCTGCTCGTGGCACGTCGCGCAGGACATGGTGCCGTTGATCGACAGATCGGCGTCGTAGAACAGCCGTCGGCCCAGTTCGATCCGGGCGGCTTTCGTTGGCTCGTCAAGTTTCGGAACCGAGCGGGACACGGCCATAAGCCCTGAAAAGGCAGTGACGATCAGCAGGAACCCGGCGAGGGCATAGCGCATCGTGCCCTCAGGGAAGGCGGGTGACGAGCAGCGGCAGCTTTGCGTCTGCGTTGGCCGAGATCTGCAAAAGATAGTCCCCGGGTTCGAGCGCGAAATCGACCATCTTGCGGATGCCCGAGCAGTCCGGCCCATGGCCATGGGCAATCGAGGTCAGGCCTTTGGCCGTTTCGCTGGCCTTGATCACGTCGATCCATGCCGCCGAGCCGAGCGCCACGCGGTAACGCCCCGCCTTGGACACGGTAAAGGCGTAGATACCGCCGAAACTAACCGACCCGCCCGGTTTTTCGGGTCGCAAGGCATAGCGAACCTCGGGCGTGGGCCTGAGCGTACCGTCCACTCCCGTACCGGGGGACAGCCGAGCCGCAGACCCTGCGTCATGCGCGGCGGCCAGTGGCGCGCGCTGGTTCCAGCCGGAAAGTTCACCCGGCAGCGCGGCAGGCGTGGTCGGGCAGGCAATCGGCGAGGAGACGATGGCCGGCGCGGTTTTGCCCCTGTCGATCATCTCCTGCGCCAGCGCGCCGCCGGGCGGCGGCAGCATCAGCAATGCGGCCAGAACCAGCCCGCCTTTCAAACCCGTCATTTCGCGTTCGACCACCATGAAGCCCTCATTTCTCTGCACTTTTGCATCGCACAAAAACTATATACGGATGGATATAGCGAATCGCCCAAACGGCGACAGCATAAAACATGGGGCATTTTCATGCGTTTCGCATCCGCTTATGCGGTTACTCTTTCCTGCATTGTTTCCGGATCTCTTTGGGCCAGTCCCGCCTTTGCCCAGTCCGAGGCGCCTGCCGATCAAGAGGCGCAGCGCGGCAATGCTTTCACGCTCGGCCAGATCATCGTCACTGCACCGCCCCCGGGCGGCCCCTCGATCACCTCCTCGACGCTCGATGCCGAGGCGATCTCTCTGTTCCAGCGAAACAGTCTGAACGATGCGGTGAACCTGATGCCGGGCGTTTCCTCGTCGAACAGCGGCGGTTCGCGCAACGAGCGGCTGATCAACGTGCGCGGCTTCGATCGCTATCAGGTGCCGCTCTCGATCGACGGCATTCGTGTCTACCTGCCTGCCGACGGGCGGCTCGATTATGGTCGCTTCCTCACGTCAGACATCGCGCAAGTGCAGGTGGCCAAGGGCTATGCCTCGGTACTCGATGGGCCGGGGGCCATGGGCGGCGCGATCAACCTCGTCACCCGCAAGCCCAACGAGCCGATCGAAGCGGAAGCGCGCGGCACCCTGAACCTCGGGCGCAAAGGCGAGTACACCGGTTACAACGTCTTCGCGCTGCTCGGAACGAAGCAGGACATGTGGTACGCGCAGGCGAGCTACACCCGCAATTTCACCGATCACTGGGATCTTCCCGGCGGTTACGATCCGATTGCCGGATCGGCCGAGGATGGCGGCCATCGCGGCTTTTCGCGTACGGCCGACTGGCGCGTGAACGCCAAGCTGGGCTTCACCCCCAATGCCACCGACGAATATTCGATCAGCTACACCCGGCAGGAAGGCTCCAAGAACGCGCCGCTGCATGTGACCGACACGGCTGCCTCGCAGCGCAACTGGTCGTGGCCCTACTGGAACATCGACAGCATCTATTTCCTCTCCTCCACCGCGCTGGGGGACCGGGCGACGCTCAAGACCCGCATCTATCGCAACGGGTTCGACAACCTGCTGCGCGCCTTCGACGATGCCAGCCAGACCACCCAGACCAGGGGACGCGCGTTCAACAGCTATTATGCCGACACCGCCTGGGGCGGATCGGCGCAGCTCGACGTTGCGGTCAGCGATATCGACCGGCTGAGCATTGCCGCGCATTACCGGCGCGACAAGCATGTCGAATGGCAGCAGGCCTTCCCCTCGGGCGACACGGAACCGAGGCAGACCAGCGTCGAGGAAACCTACAGCATCGCCGCCGAGAACAAGCTTGACCTGACTTCGGCTCTGGCCTTCACCGCCGGCGTCAGCTTCGACTGGCGAGATCTTTCGCGGGCGGAGGACTACGCCAGCGGGGCGCTGATCGAATATGCGCTGCACGACGGGCAGGCGCTGAACGGACAGGCGCAGCTTGTCTGGACCGCCGATGCGCAGACCAGCCTGCACGCCAGCATTTCTTCGCGCGCGCGGTTCCCTACCATTTTCGAACGCTTCAGTTCGCGTTTCGGCGGTGCCACATCGAATCCGGACCTCAAGGCCGAGCGGGCGACCAATTTCGAGATCGGCGGCGCCCGCGACTTCGGCCCTCTTCATGCCGAGGCAGCCGCGTTCTATTCGCATCTCGATAATGTGATCGTCGCCTTCCCGATGATCTATCAGGGCCAGTCGGTTACTCAGAGCCGCAACCTGGGCAGCGGCAATTACTACGGCGGGGAAATCGCGTTAACCGCACGGCTGAGCCCCACGCTGAGCCTTGGCGGCAACTACACCTACACCCACCGCGATCTCGACGATCCGACCAACACCGCGTTCCAGCCGACCGGGGTGCCTACGCACAAGGCTTTCCTCTGGGTCGACTGGTCGCCGCTCGAAGGCCTGCACGTGCTGCCCAACGCCGACATCGCCTCGAACCGCTGGACGGTGAACACGGCGGGCACGCGGTACTATCGTACCGGCAGCTATGCACAGGCCAATCTCACCGTGAACTACGTCCTGCGCGAGGGCGTCGAGGTGGGCGCGGGCGTGCGCAACCTGTTCGACGATTATTACGTTCTCACCGATGGCTTCCCGGAACCGGGGCGCAGCTTCTTCCTAAGCTTCGGCTTCAGGTACTGAACCAAAAGGGGCGGCTTATGGGTCGCCCCTTTTTCTACCGCCTCATGGCACGCCACAGCGCCTGTTCGCCACGCCCGATGTCCCGATCTACGATTATTTCGACAGCTTCGGCAGCATCTGGGCGCGATGCGGCCGACGCGGCGCTAACGATGGCCTTCGGTCCGGTCTCCCTTTCCAGATTCGACATCTATACCGACGAAGACAGGCTAGGTCTCGTCTCATCGTGGTACAGGGGCGCCCGGTCATCGGACGTTTCGGGAAAGAAGCATGCCATGACGGGGGCAGGTACCCGGACAGGACATCGCGATACCGCATCGATACAGCACCACCGCGATTTCACCTCTGCAATCACGTCGCTGCCGCGCCGGATCGCGGTTTCATAGAACGCGCTTTCACGGCGGACCTGCTGCAGCACCACATTGGCTGTCAGCCGGTCGCTAAGAATTGCCGGTTTGCGATAGGTGATCTCGTGCCTGAGCGCGATCCATAGATATGTCGCAATCGCATCCGGAGATGCGACCCGCTGCCAGTGATCTATGACCGCCAACTGTACCCATTTCAGATAAATCGAATTATTGACATGCCCCATGAAGTCGATGTCATCGATATGGATCGTCAAGGGAAAGTCATGCATGTGCGTTGAATTCATGACGCAATGTAACACGTCACCATGACATTCCGCGTTCATTTTGTGACGAAATCACGAATACGCCTATCTATTTTTCTCGATGCGCGTACAAGAGACGTGCTGACACGTCGCCTGCGGCGGATATTGGAGCGCCAAGGCTCCCCTTTGTCCCTTACTAGCCTCACGAAGCCGGGATGCGCCGCCCTTGGTGCATGCCCGTCATCCTGCATTGGGCAAAGGACATCTATATGATCACCGGCACCGTAAAGTTCTTCAACGCCGACAAGGGCTTCGGTTTCATCGCTCCTGAAACGGGCGGCGACGATGCCTTCGTCCACATCAGCGCGGTCGAACGCGCCGGCATGCGCACCCTGAACAAGGATCAGCGCGTGTCCTACGAACTTGAGACCGACCGTCGCGGCAAGACCTCGGCCGTCAATCTCCAGTCGGCCTGAACAAGCCGGAGCGGCGGGCCTTTACCAAGGTCCGCCGATCTTGGCCGCCGGACGCAGGAGAAAAGTTATGTCGTCGCTGGCATTTTATCGCGAGCAAGCCGATCTTCAGATGATTGCGGCCGATGCCGCAAGCCTTCCTCGGGTGCGTGACCGATGCCTGAGAGCAGTGTCGGCCTGGACGGAACTGGCTGATCGCGCCCAGAAAACCGAAGATGCCCGGAAAGAAAAATTTGGCACTTAGGACAGTTTCCGATCCGATTGCATCGGATCAACTGCTCTAAGCTTCTAGTTGGCCTTTTTCACAGTCATCAGGTGATTTCATCTGCAGTTCGCCAGCCGTCGCCCTGTTGAGGATGGAAAAGATAACCTCGTACCTGGCGGACACGGAGTGACTCGGGAGCTGCCCAACTCCAAGACATAAGCAAGATTTACAAGGCAATGCGCATTAAAGCGCATATCCCTGCCGACATGATGCCAGCGCAGTAAAAAATAAAAATAACACTGGGGTATAATTTTTCGATGCGCGCGACAGCGGTGCGAGTCCTGCCATTGAAATATAAAATTCCATTCCTATATGCTTGCAATCGCTGGCATCGAAACTAAGCGCTGGCGGCTGAGAGACCTTAGTGCTCCCGCTTATAAGAAGGGGGCGTTACCATGGATCTCAATCACGAGTACTTCCAGCACCAACTATCGCTCATGCGCGCAAGCGCTGCCGGAACGCATCTTGCAAAAACCCGGCACCTCGCTGCAGCCAGCGTCACGGCAGACCGGATTGGCAACCATCAGTCCGGCATTGGAGCAGATGCCGCGGACGGCTGGGTCAGAAGCTCGCACAACCTTGATTTTTGGATTGATCGCGATGTCGGGGTCGCATCATGAGCCGTCTGCTCAACATTGACCTTCCCCAGGCAGACGTGGAGCGGCAATGCGCCGAGCACCATGTGTCAATCAGTGCAATCGAGCCTCTCCCGAGCGGCGGCACTCATCTTGTTTGCGTCAGGCCGGAAGAGGCCGAGGAGATGCGTCGGGTTTTCTCGAAAAAGCTGATCGCCGGCATTGTCCGTCGCTACCCCTTTTTTCGCGCACGAGGGCCCAGGTAATGACGAATAAGCCCCTTTGCAGCGCTTTCACGTGGCACTTGCGGAGTTGATTCGCCATGACCCATCCGATGCTCCAATTTTCTCTCAGCTCCAACGGCGACCAATGGTATCTGGCCCGTGGAAGCGGCCCCGAGAAAACCACGGTGGTGCATGAAGCAAACCGCTCGTCAGGCGGCGCCGTCACGAGCATCTCGATTGAAGATTTCCTGCGTATAAATCCGGAAGCGCCTGAGCGGCAGGACTTCGTGAGGCTGGTCGCTGACATGCTCGGCAACGAGCTTGATGACTGCAAGGCGCGCAAGGATGTTCTGCTGATACAACTGCGGGACGCAACCGAGGAAGACGCGGCGAACGCTTTGCTCGGCGCAAAAGTGGAACTGCCACTGACGACGCCTTACGAAACCTTGGAGTTTTTCAACTGCATGGTGGACGTGGTGACGGGTCAGCGCGCCATTGAGGTCGGGGAAAATGCCCATCGCATCCGTCCCGGTTTCGGCAGCACTCACGCGTAGCCTCGGCCAACTAAGATCAGGACTCATTGATTGGTCCAGAAGATGATAGTTGCGGCAATGCAGATGGCGGACATGAAGGTGTGCGCGCAGCGGTCGTAGCGAGTATGTATGCGCCGCCAATCCTTGAGCCTGCCGAACATATTCTCAATCTTGTGGCGCTGGCGATAGAGCACGGGATCGTGCGGGATCGGGACCTTTCGGTTCTTCTTTGACGGGATGCAGGCGGTTATGCGCTGCGCGAGAGCCTTGCGGAACCAATCGGCGTCATAGCCTCGATCGCCAAGCAGGGTTTTGGCGCAGGGCAAGGCGTCGAGCATCAGGGCCGCGCCTTTGTAGTCGCTCATCTGTCCTTCGCTCAGCAGCATGACCAGCGGTCTGCCCTGGCCATCGCATACGGCATGGAGCTTCGAATTCGGGCCGCCTTTGGTACGTCCGATACGTCTGGGAACAGCCCCTTTTTGAGCAGGCTGGCTGCGGTCCGGTGCGCCTTCAGATGCGTCGCGTCGATCATCAGTTGGCCAGGCTTGCCCCCCTGCGCCGAGAGGGCGGAGAAGATCTTGTTGAACACCCCGAGCCGGCCCCACCGGATGAAGCGATTGTAGATCGTCTTCGGCGGACCATAGTCGGCCGGCACATCGGCCATCGCAAACCGTTCCTGATTACGAAAATGATGCCGCTGAGGATCCGGCGATCATCTACCCGTGGCACGCCATGCGACAGCGGAAAATGCGGTTCGATCCGGCGCATCTGCGCCTCCGAAAGCCAGATCAGATCACTCATGACGACGCCTCCTCGCGTCGCCATTGAATCAATCTATCCCGATCACACAAGCAATTTAATAGGTCCTGATCTTAGTACGGCAAGCGTTGTTCTCGCTGTACGGTCATCGTTGCGGAACTGCTCGCAACGCCGGGGCCCGGCTGCCCGCCACCAACCGATACCCGATATTCACCGGCATGGACGACATGTTCCCCCGATGGCGTCACAGCGTCGAGATCCCGTGGTTCCAGCTTAAAGCTGATCAGCATTGTCTCACCCGGCTGGAGGAGATTCTTCGTGAATCCCCGCAGGGCAATGTTAGGCGTGCCATCAGCCTTGGGGAACCGGAGGTACAGTTGCGATACCTCCTCGCCGGGTCGATCTCCGGAGTTCGTTACTGTCGCCTGTACCACATAGCTGTCACCCGCTTTCCTAATGGATACTGGTCCGTAGCTGAAGCGAGTGTAGCTCAGTCCATAGCCGAACGGGTACACGGGCTCTCCGGTGAAATACCGATATGTCCTGTTCGACATGCTGTAATCCCGCATCGGCGGTAGATCGGCGACACTGCGGTAGAAAGTCAGTGGCAACCGTCCGCTCGGATTGATTCGCCCGGTGAGCACATCGGCGACGGCGTGGCCCCCTTCCTGACCGGGGTACCAAGCCTGCACGATCGCGTCGGCGTTCTGCTTCGCCCATGACAGGTTGATCGCACTGCCGCTCATGACGACGACGATCAATGGCTTGCCTGTAGCCTTGACGGCTTCGAGCAGTTGCTGCTGATCTGCCGGCAGATCGAGCGACGTGCGATCGCCACGATCGAAGCCCGGAACCACCAGGCTGGCTTCCTCGCCTTCCAAGTCCGATGTGAGACCTACCACTGCTACGACCGCGTCAGCGTTATTGGCTGCCGCCTGAGCGGCTTGCAACGCATTGGTGGAGACCCGCTTCCAAACCAGATGGATTTCCAGAATCGGACCTGTTCGAGCGGTAAGGCGTAGAGCGTAACGACGTCCTTTCTCCAAGTGCAATGTCTTCAGTTCGCCAAGGCCTGCAGGAAAGCCACCGACGTGACCGACATTCTTGCCGTCGATCTCCAGATCGCCGTGGATGCCGCGCAGGCCGACGCGATAGTCTCCGGTGATTTCCGGCACGAGGAAGCCAGTCCATTCGGCCTTGTACCGCGCAGCGACTGCGGGCGGAGCTTGCTGCACCGAATTGGCATCGACGTTCGGCGCGTCGATGACGAGCGAGGGTTTGGAAACGAACGCCACCGGTGGAGCGACGGGAGATGTGGAACTCTGGACTACCGCGGGCGCGCCGGTGTCTTCGTCGAAATATGCAAGGCGAAGGCCAGGTCGGCCGTCAGGTGTCTGCAAGTACTGCATGGGCACGACATCACCATCACCCGCAAATGCTGCGGCAGGGACATAGTCGATGGTAGAATGCGGCAGCGCGTCGCGCAAGCCGCCAAGGACTGTCACCGGCGTGGGGGAAATGCCGGACGAGTAGCTGCCTCGGAGCACCCGCACCGCATCGGCCAGAGGCCCTACGACGGCGATGCGCTTGGTGTTCGTAGCGAGGGGCAATGCGCCATCGTTCTTCAACAGCACCATCGTTTTCGCCGCAATCTGCCGGTCGAGATCGCGGTGGGCGGCCACGAGGCTTGGCAGCGCCGATGCCCGCGACCCGGCAACCCCAGTGGGCGCTCCCAGATCTCCAAGGCGATATCTCGCTGTGTACAGGCGGACGAGTGCAGTATCGATGAGCTTATCGTTCAGTTCGCCTTGCTTGTAGGCGTTGGCGTAGCGTTTCGCGAGGAAAGGGTCACCGAACGTACATTCGTTGTCGACACCGGCCCTAAAGGCGGCTCCGGTGGCTTTCTCCAGCGACGTTACGTATTGATGTGGCTGAAAGATGTCGATCACTGCGCCGCAGTCGGAAACGACGAAGCCTTTGAAGCCCCACGCGCCACGCAAACGCTCTTGCAGGAGAACGTTGTTTGCGCACGCGGGCGCGCCATTGACGCTGTTGTAAGCACACATGACCGATCCCGCCTTTCCTTCGGTCACGGCCTTGCGGAAAGCAGGTAGGTAAGTGTCTTCCATATCATGGAGACTGACCTTAACGTCGTCCTCATGCCGGGTTGCTTCCGGGCCACTATGAACGGCAAAGTGCTTTGGCGTTGCTATAACCCGAGGGTGATCGGCGTCCGGCCCCCTGGCCCCCTCGATGAATGCCACTGCAAGCTTTCCGGTAAGGTAGGGATCTTCACCATAGGTTTCCTGTCCCCGCCCCCATCGGGGATCACGGAAAATGTTCACGTTCGGCGACCATACGGACAGGCCGTTGCCGATCGCGCCCTCCTTCGGCGTGCCGCGCTTACTATCTCTGTTTGCGCGTACTTCTGCCGCAATCGCGTCTGCAGTATTTTTCAGGACATCGGTATCGAACGTGGCCGCAAGCCCAATCGGTGCTGGGAAATTGGTCGTCTCTACATCTTCGGTCATCAGTCCGTGGAGAGCTTCTGTCCAGTAACTGTATGCGGGTATCTCCAGTCGTTCGATGGCTGGGCTTGCATTCGTCAGCTGCGAGAGTTTTTCGGCTGTCGTCATCTTGGCAACGAGCTCTTCCGGTTGACGCTCTGCTTGATCCTTGGAGGTCTGCGCGGCGGCAGAGGAAGCCCAAATTATTGCCAGGCCTGAAACCAAGCCCATACTCACTGTTTTCATAGCAATCCTCAAAGGTTATGCTTTTTGCAGCGTGATGATCTGTGCAGTTCACGATAATAAGAGCGCCGTCTCGTCTATGTAATGAGGGATGGCACTCGCGGCTCAAATTGTTCAGAAGCGGATTTGAGTTTATGCCTAACAACGCGGAAACTGTTTTCGTTCAAAACCTGCGCGGTCGTCAAACAAGTGCTGACGTCGTGGCCGTCACTGCTAAAGCGACGAGTTAAGGAGCAGCGCAGACTCATGATCCTTAAAGACGTTTTTGACGAAGACCGTCAATTCAATTTTGTCAACTAATGACGAAGACCGATTCGACCACCGGCAAAATGAAGTGAGAATGTGCTCGTTGCTGGCAACTGTGATTGACTGGCACAGCTCGCAGGTTTTACGCACGCTTTTGCCGGTAACGCCGATGTCGCCTCTTTCAAAACTCGATTGTTGCATTTGCGGATCTTCCGCGACGAAGCCTGAGGTGCCGGTTGGCGCAGCAGACTGCAGGGCTAGCGTCGTCTGAGCAGCCGCTACATGCCCTTCAAAGCTTATGGCAGACACTGCAACCGCACTCGGTAATCGCGAAATCGATCGCATAGTGTCTCCCTGGATCTCTTGCTTTGAGCAAGATTCGTATTAGATTTATTATTCCTGTACAGTTTTTGTCAAGTGTCTACCGCATTGGAGCGGTCTCAACGGCTCGATGATGAGCCATTCCTGATCCGTCAGTTCATATTGCCGCCGCGCCATGCACCCTCCATTCCGAAGGACGCCTGAATCACGACAGGGCTGACTATTCAGCTCGCGCCGGATGTTCTTCAATCAAGCGCGGTTGCCGAAGGATTGCGGTGCACTTTCGCCGATATGTGGACCTTACGTCCATTTTATGGAATTTTAATTGACCAATCGGCAGCTGTTCCGCACGATCCTTCACCAAACACCGGGAAAGCATCAGGCATGAAGCGAAAATCAGCTGTCGGCGCACGGACGCGGCAATCACGAAGCGGTTTGGCCCTGCTGGCGCTCGTACCGCTCCAGCTTTCGCCGTCTGCCGCCGCCCATGATGCCTCCATCGTTATCTCCTCGCCACGCCAAACCTATAATCTTAATCCCGGTTGGCTAATGACCACCGTCGATCAGCCAGGCGCCAAGATGCCTGAGCATGATGACAAGAGCTGGCAGAGCGTGACACTGCCCAACGCCTTTAATGAAACACAGGCTTTTGGCCGAGACATCAAAGGGCTGTCTACCGGGATCATCTGGTATCGCAAGCATATCAGCCTTCCCGCCGATGCCGTGCGGGGTAAGGTCTTCATGGAATTTGAGGGCGTGCGCCAGGCCGCTGAAATATGGGTCAATGGCCGCTCGGTCGCCCTCTCCGAACATGGTGTAATGGCCTTTGGCGCCGACATCACCGCCGCGCTCACGCCAGGCAATAATGTTATCGCCGTGCGTGTCGACAATGACTGGAAGTACAAGGAACGTGCCACCGGCAGCGGTTTCCAGTGGAATAATGACAATTTCAACGTCAATTACGGCGGCATTACCAAGAATGTCCGGCTGCATCTGACGGGGCAAGTCTATCAGACGCTGCCCCTCTATTCGACGCTGGGTACGACCGGCCAATATGTCTGGGCTGATGGCTTCGACATTGCCGGTCGCCGCGCGACTATCCACGCAGAAAGCCAGGTCCGCAACGACAGCGCCGCCGCCCGCGCCCTGTCGCTCCGCGTCGAGATCCGCGATCTCGCCGGCCGACGCATTGCCCGGTTCGACAGCGCCACCACCTCGATCGCATCTGGCGATACCGTCACCCTCGCCGCCGCCGCGCCGGTCGCCGATCTCCATTATTGGAGCTGGGGCTATGGCTATCTTTACACCGTGACGACCAGCCTGATGGACAAGGGCGAGGTCATCGACAGCGTCGACACGAAGACCGGCTTCCGCCAGACTCGCTTCGGCGACGGCAAGATCGACCTCAATGGCCGGACCATCATGGTCCATGGCTATGCTCAGCGCACCTCCAACGAATGGCCCGCCGTCGGCACCTCCATCCCACCGTGGATCAGCGACTTCTCCAACGCGTTGATGGTGGAGAGCGGAGGCAATCTTGTCCGCTGGATGCACGTCACCCCTTCGAAACAGGATATCGAATCCGCCGACCGCGTCGGCCTGATGCAGGCAATGCCGGCGGGCGACGCCGAAAGCGACGCAACCGGCCGCCGCTGGGACCAGCGCAAGGAGGTGATGCGCAACGCGATCATCTATAATCGCAACAATCCCTCGATCCTCTTCTACGAAAGCGGAAACGAAAATATCAGCGAAACGCATATGGCGGAGATGAAGGCGATCCGCGACCTTTACGATCCCCATGGCGGCCGCGCCATCGGATCGCGCGAAATGCTCGACAGCAGGCAAGCCGAATATGGCGGAGAGATGCTCTATATCAACAAGAGCGCCAAACATCCGATGTGGTCGATGGAATATAGCCGCGACGAAGCGGCACGCGCCTATCAGGATAACTTCACCCCGCCCTTCCACAGAGATGCGCCCGACTACAATCGCAACCAGGACAGCCATGCCATCGAGGATGTGAAGCGCTGGAACGACTATTATGTCATGCGGCCTGGCACCGGCACCCGTGTCAGTCCGGGCGGCGTAAACATCATCTGGTCGGACAGCAACACCCATTATCGCGGCGACAACAATTACCGCCGGTCGGGCGAGGTCGATGCCGTGCGCATCCCCAAACAGGGCTTTTTTGCGCATCAGGTGATGTGGAACGACTGGGTCGACAGCGTTACCCCCGCCACCCACATCATCGGTCCCTGGAACTATGCCCCCGGCACGGTCAAGGACATGAGCGTCGTCTCAAATGGGCAGAGCGTTGAACTGTTCCTCGACGGCCGCTCGCTCGGCAAGGGGCAGCGCAGCGACGGCTTCCTCTTCAGCTGGAAGAAAATCGCCTTCGCCCCCGGCACGCTGCGCGCCGTCGCTATCCACGCGGATGGCAATACGTCGGAATACAGCCTCACCACCACCGGTCCGGCAGTCGCGCTGAAACTCACCCCCCATGTCTCGCCGCGTGGCTTCGTCATGGACGGCGCCGATATCGCGCTGATCGATGTCGAGGCGGTCGATGCGCAGGGGCGCCGCGTGCCAGTCGATGCCAGCAAGGTGCATTTCGATCTTAAGGGGCCCGCGCTCTGGCGCGGCGGGATTGCCCAAGGCGACAGCCAGGGCAAGGCCCGCGCCGGCCAGACCGTCGGCGAAGCGGTGGCGGCTAAAGCGCATGGTGTAGACGGCACCACATCTTATGCCGGCACCGCCCGCGAGGAGGATAATTATATCCTCTCGCCCGACCTGCCATTGGAGGGCGGGGTCAACCGCGTCCTGATCCGCGCGGGAACCGAGGCGGGCACCGTATCGCTCACCGCAACCGCACCGGGCTTGGAAGCCGCCAACCTGTCGATCGCGACCGAATTGCCCGCCGTCGCCAAAGGGGGTCTGTCGACCGACTTCGCCGATGCCTTCCAGCCAAGCAGCCTAGTACGCGGCCCGACGCCTGCCCTCCCCAGCTTCACACCGCACCGTTCCACCTTCATCGCGCAGGGTATTCGCGCTGCCTCGGCGCAGGCCGATGTCGGCGCCACCGTCGACGACAATGAGCTCACCCATTGGGCGAGCGACGGTAAGCCGGAAAATGGCTGGATCGAGTATCGTTTCGCCGCCCCGGTGCTTCTTAGCGAAATCGACCTCAAGCTGGTCGGCTGGCGCTCAAGGGCTTATCCGCTCGAACTGACTATGGACGGCCACACCATCTGGCGCGGCGAGACGGAGCGGCAGCTAGGCTACACCACCTTGCGCTTTACCGCCACGACCGGCCAGACGCTGCGGATCCGCCAGACCGGCCCAGTGCAGGACAAGGATGCCTTTGGCAACGTCGTGGAACTGGCCGCAGGCCAAGCCGGTGATACTGGCGCTGATTCAGTTCCTCCTGGATGGCATCTCGGCATCGTTGAGGTCGAGTTTCATGGCCCTGCGAGTTGATGTTTTTCGCCAACTCGGCTCCTGGCGCTCCCAGATAATCGATTGCGGACGATAGGAAGCCTGAGTGCTGCGACGAAGGCAAGGAGGGCGCACAGGCGACCGAGCTGCTAGGGCGTAAACTCATAAACCGCACCATCGAGGCGCCCGAATGGTGAACTGCGTTTGACCAAAATGGCCCAGCGCTGCGTCGGCAGAACTTGAAATACGGACGTATTCCTTCGCCCTGCCTTCTTGCGCTGAGCCATTTTGCCTCAAACCTCGATGGTGCGGTTTATGAGTTTACGCCCTAGTCGCGCTGCTGAACGACGGAAGTCTTTCATGACTCTGCAGGCGAATGATTGATACTCGCGAAAGCGACCGTTGTGTGATGTCACCTGGATAGATCCAGTTCGTCCCAAGGGTTAGGTAATCCCTCACGCCCTTGCATAATGCAGCCATCAATCATAGAATACGCATTATGATTTTAACTCGGGGGCGAGCTACGGCGGCGGATCGTGACGCGGTTGTTCCCTTCCGAACGAATGGGTCGAATTGCGCTGCCCTGCGTTCTTGCCGGGCAGCGAGATCGAGGAGCCGATTGAATGAGCCGAGTGACCGAGATCCGCTATGTCGGGTATGGGGTTGAGGATTTCGACGCCGAGCGCAAGTTCTACGCCGAGGACTGGGGCCTTGTGGAAGTGGCGTCGCAGGACGGGCTGGCGTGGTTCAAGACCCATGGCCATGGCGAGCATCACGTCGTGCGCCTGCACAAGTCGGACGCGAACCATGTCGAGGTGATC